>MEQX01000032.1:29286-38814 GCA_001770415.1 Betaproteobacteria bacterium RIFCSPLOWO2_02_FULL_63_19
GCGACTCGCATGAATCGCTTCGGCAAGGTCGCAGTGCTCATGGGCGGTTGGTCTGCCGAGCGGACCGTATCGCTGAAGAGTGGCGCGATGGTCCTTGAGGCGCTGAAGAGCAGAGACATCGAAGCCTACGCATTCGATCCGGCCGAGAGGCCGCTCAGCGGTCTCGTTGAGCAGAGCTTCGACCGAGCCTTCATCGCTCTGCATGGGCGTTTCGGCGAGGATGGGACCGTTCAGGGCGCCCTCGAGTTGCTCGGAATTCCATATACGGGAAGCGGAGTGCTGGGGAGCGCCTTGGCGATGGACAAGTGGCGGACCAAGCTGGTGTGGCACGCCGCGGGCGTACCAACGCCGCGTTGCGAACTGCTTTCCGTTAATAGCGATCTGAAGGGGGTCGCCGCACGGTTGGGTCTGCCTGTAATGGTAAAACCGGCGAACGAAGGCTCGTCGATCGGCATGAGCAAGGCTCGCGATGCGGCACAACTCGATGAGGCCTTTACGCTTGCCGCCAACTACGACAGCGTAGTTATCGCCGAGCAATGTATCGACGGCCCGGAACTAACGGTCGGCATCCTCGGGGGTGAAGCGCTGCCGGTCATCCGCTTGGAGACTCCCCGCGACTTCTACGACTACCAGGCGAAATACCACGCTTCCGACACGCGCTACCTGATTCCGAGCGGCTTGCCACCGGAGGCGGAAAGCGCCATCCAGCGCGAGGCATTGCGCGCCTTCAGCATGCTCGGCTGCCAGGGTTGGGGTCGGGTCGACCTGATGCTTGATGGTACCGGCACGCCGCAGTTTCTTGAAGTCAATACATCTCCGGGCATGACCGATCACTCGCTAGTGCCGATGGCAGCGCGCAATGCCGGGCTTTCGTTCGAGGACCTGTGCGTGCGCATTCTGGAGCTGACTCATGTGGGGTGAGCCACGCGCGCTGAATGCTATGGCCAACGCACTGTATGTGCTCGCGTTTCTGCTCGTGCTTTATGCGACTGGAACGACGATGACTCAATCACCGACGTTTTCGCTACGAGCGATCCGCATTCTCGGGCACCTCGAGAAGGTGAACCGGGACCAGATCGTCGACGCGTTGCAGGGGCGGGTACGCGGCACATTCTTCACGGCCGATATCGGAGCGATCCGCTCGATGTTCGAGACGATACCGTGGGTAAGGCGCGCGCAGGTGAGGAGGTACTGGCCGAACCGGCTGGAGGTGACGCTTGAGGAGCATGTGCCGTTGGCACGTTGGGGGCAAGGCGTCGATGCACGTCTCGTGAACACGTACGGCGAAGTATTTTCGGGGCACCCCGATTCGGAGACCCACGCCGGCCTGCCGCGGTTCGAGGGGCCTGCCGGCAGCGAGCAAGAAGTCGCGCGCCGTCATGCGCTGTTCGGACAATTGCTGGCGCCGATCGGGCTGCAAATTCATGCGGTGGCATTGTCGCATCGACGGAGCTGGTCGATCAGGATCACCAGCGGACTAACGATTCAGTTGGGTCGCGACAGGGGAAAGGACCCGATTCGCGCGCGGCTTGCCCGCTTCGTCGAAGTCTATCCGAACGCCCTCAAAGGCCTTTCGGACCGACTCGAATACGTGGATCTGCGCTATCTCAACGGCTTCGCATTAAGGGTCCCGGAGATGCAGCGCGAAGAACACCTTGGACCGGTACACGGTAAGGCCTGAGTCATGAGCAAGGAAAACAAGAACCTCATCGTCGGCCTGGACATTGGCACCTCCAAGGTCGTCGCAATGGTCGCCGAACTCGCCCCCGAAGGCACGCTTCAGGTTATCGGCATGGGAACGCACGATTCGAAGGGCCTTAAGAAGGGAGTGGTGGTCAACATCGAAGCCACCGTCAACGCCATTCAGCGCGCACTCGAAGAGGCCGAACTCATGGCCGATTGCAAGATCCAGCGCGTATATACCGGAATCGCCGGCAGCCATATCCGGAGCTTCAACTCGACAGGCATGGTGCCTATTCGCGACCGCGAAGTGACGCCGATGGACGTCAAACGCGTGATCGAAACGGCGCGGGCGATGCCGATTCCGACCGATCAGCAGGTGCTCCATATTCTGACACAGGAATTCATCATCGACGGGCAGGACGGGGTTCGCGAGCCGCTGGGCATGAGCGGAGTGCGTCTGGAGGTCAAGGTTCACATTGTTACCGGAGCCGTGTCGGCGGCGCAGAACATCGTCAAGTGCGTGCGCCGCTGCGGCCTTGAAGTCAGCGATCTCATCCTGCAGCCTCTGGCATCAAGTCTCTCAGTCCTCACCGACGACGAAAAGGAGCTTGGCGTGTGCCTGGTCGATATCGGTGGAGGCACGACCGACGTCGCCATATTCCGGGAAGGCGCGATTCGACACACCGCGGTGATTCCTATCGCCGGTGATCAGATCACAAACGATATCGCGATGGCGCTGAGGACACCGACCCAGGAGGCCGAGGATCTCAAGCTGCGGCACGGGTGCGCATTGCGCCAGCTGGCCGACGCGCTCGAAACGATCCAGGTGCCGGGCGTCGGCGACAGGCCGCCACGCGAGCTCTCGCGCCAGACCCTAGCCGAAGTGATAGAGCCTCGGGTTGAAGAACTGTACTCGCTCGTCCAAAGGGTCCTGCGGGAATCGGGATATGAGGAACTTCTCTCCTCCGGAATCGTGCTCACCGGCGGATCGTCGGAGATGCGGGGCATGGTCGAGCTCGGCGAGGAGATCTTCCATATGCCCGTGCGCCTGGGGGTGCCACGTTATGCAGGCGGGCTCGCTGACGTGATTCGCAGCCCGCGCTATTCGACGGCCATGGGTCTGTTGTTCGACGGCAAGGCGCGCAGCGAGCGGGGCTTGTATTCGCGCCAGGGCGGTTCGTTCAGGCAGGTGTTTGCGAGGATGAGGGAATGGTTCGCACGCAATTTGTGACGCTTTGTACCGCGCGGCGTCGCCGGGCGGTGGGCGACGGATTTCAGTGTGTTTTACCAGGGGCGGCAGTCATTTATATTGTTTCGGAAGGAGGCAAGCATGTTCGAAATCGTAGAAACACAACATAACGGAACTGTGATCAAAGTAATCGGGGTTGGCGGCGCAGGCGGCAACGCCGTCGACCACATGATCAGAAATGGTGTTGCAGGTGTCGAGTTTATCGCAGCAAACACCGATGCCCAGGCGTTATACCGCTGCAGCGCGAAGACTCAGGTCCAACTGGGTGCAATCGGTCTGGGTGCCGGTGCGAAACCCGAAGCCGGGCGCGCAGCGGCGCTTGAGGCGCGTGATCAGATCACCGAGGGGTTGCGGGGGGCGCACATGGTGTTCATCACGGCGGGCATGGGGGGAGGCACCGGAACCGGCGCGGCTCCGGTGATTGCCGAGGCTGCCAAGGAACTGGGTATCCTCACCGTGGCAGTGGTCACCAAGCCTTTCTCCCACGAGGGGATCAAGCGCATGCGTGCCGCCGAGGAGGGTATCGAGGAACTGTCACAGCATGTGGATTCCGTGATCGTCATTCTCAATGAGAAGCTGGAGGAAGTTCTCGGTGAGGACGTCACCATGGAAGAAGCTTTCGCCGCCGCCGACAGCGTGCTCAAGAACGCCGTCGCGGGGATATCGGAGATCATCAACGTTCCGGGGCTCATCAACGTCGACTTCCAGGATGTGCGCACCGTGATGGCCGAGCAGGGCATGGCCATGATGGGATCGGCTTCTTCATCCGGTATCGATCGCTCCCGCATTGCTGCCGAGCAGGCAGTGGCAAGTCCGCTGCTCGAAGGGGTAAATCTATCGGGCGCGCGCGGAGTCTTGGTGAACATTACGGCAAACCGGGCCAGCCTAAAGATGCGTGAGACGCGCGAGATCATGAATACCATACGCGGATTCGCGGCCGAAGACGCCACCGTGATCCTGGGTGCCGTCTATGACGATGCGATGTCCGACGAACTCCGCGTCACGGTGGTTGCAACCGGGCTTGGCCAGCCCGCTGCCGCGCGCAATCCAAAACCGCTGCAAGTTGTGGCGCAGAAGACGGGTACCGACAATTTTTCGGTGCTCACCGATGCCGAGGGCCGTGTAGGCGATCTGTCCGGCGTCATCAAGTCGAGAAGAAATCGCGCGTCGACGATAGAAGCGTTGCAGAACAGCGGGATGGAGAAACTCGACATACCGGCTTTTCTGAGAAAGCAGGCGGATTAGCGCAATGGCTTGCGGCTGCCGCGATCCTGGCGCAGGGCGTGACACACGATTTTTCGCTGCGCGGCGTATGCGCGCGAGCATACCCTGAAGCCGCATGACCGGAGCTGATCGCGGGGGGCTCGCCTCCGCCTTCCGCGCACTCCTGGTTCGTCGGCGCACCGATGGTAGGCAGCTTCCGCATTCGCGCAGGCGGTTGCTGACGAATGATAGCCCCGGCCCCTGTGATAAAATTCCACGCGACCGCCTGGACCGATTCCGGGCGGGGCCCCTATCGGTTGTTCAAGCGAAGTGCGGCACTATGCGGATGCAGCCCAAATGTTCAGGCAACGAACGCTGAAATCGGCGGTTCGTGCGACCGGGGTCGGGTTGCACACCGGCGCAAAAGTAGCGATGACGATGCGCCCCGCCCAGCCAAACACCGGAATTGTATTTAGGCGAATCGATCTGCCCCATCCGATCGATATCCGCGCTGCGGCGTCAAGCGTTACCGACACGCGGCTCTGTAGCACACTGGAAGATCACGGAGTCAAGGTCGCGACAGTCGAACATTTGATGTCCGCGTTTGCCGGACTGGGGATCGACAATGCGTATGTTGATCTGACTGGCGCCGAAGTACCGATCATGGACGGAAGCGCTGCGCCGTTCGTGTTCCTGATTCAATCGGCCGGAATAGAGGAGCAGCGGGAGGCCAAGCGCTTCCTGCGCATTTGCAAATCGGTAGAAGTCTCAGACGGTGACAAGTGGGCGCGGTTCGAGCCTTTCAACGGGTTCAGGCTTTCTTTTTCGATCATCTTCGATCACCCGGTGCTGGAAAAGTCCGCCCAGTCCACCTCGGTCGACTTCGCCGAGACCTCGTATGCGAAGGAAGTTGCTCGCGCCCGGACATTCGGCTTTATGCAGGACGTGGAGGCGTTGCGCGCCAGCGGACTTGCGTTGGGCGGCAGCATGGAGAACGCAATCGTTATGGACGAATACCGAGTATTGAATACCGATGGCCTTCGTTACAGCGACGAGTTCGTCAAACATAAGGTGCTTGACGCCATCGGCGATCTCTATCTCGTTGGCTCGCCGATTATCGGGGCATTCAGCGCCCACAAGTCCGGCCACGCCCTCAATAATCGGTTGCTCCGCGAATTGTTGGCCAGCAGCGATGCTTTCGAAAGATTGAGTTTCAGCCGGCAGGAGGATTTGCCGCCGGCTTTCGTTCGGTTGTTCGCGCTGCCGGCCTGAACCCCTCGGCAGGGGCGTCGAGGTATGACTCGAGGCACACGAGCCGGTGCCGAGAGGGGGCGCCCTCGGGTCGCCGATTTGCGGGCGGTCGGATTTTTTCGCGGTACGGGGTGCGGAGCAACGTGCAGATCCTGATGCTTCGTCCACCAAGTGGCCGGCGATTGGGCGATTCCGAACGAAACCAGAGCCGGATCAGCGCTTTAGGGTGGAGATTTCCACTCCCATCATAGGCAAAGTGTCGTGTTGCTTCTGCGAATACTTGGGATCATCACCGCGGCTGCGGTCGGCTGGGGCATCGTCGTTTTTCTTGTCACCGGAAACCGGGAATTCCTCAGATTCGCCCTGAGACTGCTCAAGTGGGCGATCATCCTTGCATTGGTATTTTTTGCGCTGATCATACTTGAGCGGTTGACCAGACTGACGTGATCAGCGCCGGCCGGGTTTGCTTTCGGCCAGCGATGAGATCGTTGTTTTCAGTTCCGAGTCAGTAAGTTGCGACGCAAGGCGGGCAAGAGCGCCCCGCGCCGTATCGCTCAATACCGCCGCCTTCGGATGCTTGTTCGCCTCGCCTTCGTCAGGTTGCACTTCGATGTTCAATGCGGTAACCTGAAATCCCCGCTTTACAAAGCGCTCCATCAACGTTGGGCCCAGAAGTTTCAGCTTGGCGGCGACGGCGGCGTTAGCGGCAAAAATTATAATCTTCCCCTGCCGATAGTTGGCTACGGTGGCGTGGTCCGCCAGCGTTTCGGGGAGGGCCCCGAGAAGGACGTGCCGTAGCTCGATCAGCCTCGCCGCGTGCGGCATCAGCGAGTCGATGCCGTCCGCTTGCGTTAGGTAGGCGTTCAAGTTCTTGTCATGCATGGAGTCGAGCCGGAGGAAGGCACCACGTGCATATTATTCTAGTTTCGGATCGACTGACGCGATCGCGCTCGTTCACACTTACAAGCTTTCACGTGGCGGCGGGAGTCGTGGCACTCGCCGCGACAGTCGTCGTACTGGCCGGCGCGTTGTTCTATGTTTCTGTACGTCATGCGGCCCAAATCAGGTTGCCCGTGATCGAATCCCTGTTTCTTTCCGCCCAGCGGGCGGAGGCTCAGGAGGAGGCGCGCAAGACTGAAGGTTTCCTTCGCGAGAACCTGAACGCAATGGCAGTCAAGGTCGGCGAGATGCAGGCCCGACTCATGCGCCTTGACGCCCTCGGCGAGCGCCTGTCTAAGATGGCGGGCCTCAAGCCGCAGGAATTCCGATTCCATGAAGTCCCCGGACGGGGGGGCGCCGTTTCGACCTCGACCCCGCCGCACGACTTGTCTCTGGAGGAGTTCCGCCAGCAGCTTGACGACCTCTCCACGCGGATGGAGAACCGCACCGACTACCTTGGCATTGTTGAGTCGACGTTGTTCGACGCCAGGGTAAAAAAGAAGCTCATGCCGACCACGACGCCAGTGGATGCGAGTTGGAATGCATCAAGTTTCGGATGGCGGATCGACCCGTTCACGGGGCAGAAGGCATTGCACGAAGGAATCGATTTTATCGCCGACGTGGGGACCCCTATATTTGCGGCGGCCGGCGGCGTGGTCGTATTTGCCAGGAGACACCCCCAGTACGGCCTGATGGTCGAAATTGACCATGGCAACGATTTTGTAACTCGCTACGCTCACGCTTCCAAGCTATTCATCAAGGTCGGCCAGGTGGTTCGCCGCGGCCAGAAGATTGCCGTCGTGGGTTCGACCGGACGTTCCACGGGACCGCACTTGCACTTCGAGGTGCGTTACAAGGGGGTCGCGAAGAATCCGGCGCGTTTCCTGCGGGCATCGGTCAGCTAGGCCCGCCGCGCATCCAGCCTGCCACACTCGGCAATTCCTCGCAGTACTGCTTCAGGGCGTTCTTCCGTATCGGGAATGCCATTGACGGCATGCTAAAATTCTCGCTTTGCGCTCGGCGCAGGTACTCCCCGCTATGATTTCCAGAATCCTCAAAGCGATCTTCGGCAGCCGCAATGACCGGCTGTTGAAGCGATATTCGAGGGTCGTCCGGGAAATCAATGCGTTCGAACCAGCGATCTCGACGTTGAGTGACGCCGCGCTCGCGGGTAAGACCGCGGAGTTCAAGGACAGACTGGCCAAAGGGGAGATCCTTGATCAAGTGCTGCCCGAGGCTTTCGCTGTCGTGCGTGAGGCAGCCAGGCGCGTACTCAATATGCGCCATTTCGACGTGCAGTTGCTCGGCGGAATGGTGCTCCACTACGGCAAGATCGGCGAGATGCGTACCGGCGAGGGCAAGACGCTCGTGGCGACATTGCCCGCCTATCTCAACGCGCTTACCGGTCGCGGCGTCCATATCGTCACTGTCAACGACTATCTGGCCAACCGCGACGCGGAGTGGATGGGCAAGGTGTACCGCTTCCTCGGGCTTACGGTCGGGGTGATCTTGTCGCAGATGCCGCACGACCAGAAACAGGAGAATTACGCGGCCGACATTACTTATGGTACGAACAACGAGTTCGGCTTCGACTACCTGCGCGACAACATGGCGATGCAGGCCTCGGAGCGCTATCAGCGACCGCTGCACTATGCCATCGTTGACGAGGTCGACTCAATCCTTATCGACGAGGCACGAACGCCGTTGATCATTTCCGGCCAGGCCGAGGATCGCACCGACTTGTATGCGCGCGTCAACGAGATCGGCCCGCTGCTCAAGCGCCAGGAGAAGGAAGGCGACCCGGGCGATTTCTTCGTCGATGAGAAAGCGCATTCGGTGATGTTATCGGAAGCCGGACATGAGCACGCCGAGGAACTGATGTCGCGCGTTGGGTTGTTGCCCGAAGGGCGAAGCCTTTACGAGCCCGCTTATGTCAACTTGGTGCATCACCTAAACCAGGCGCTGCGGGCGCACAACCTATTTTTTCGCGATCGTCATTATGTAGTGCAGGACAATGAGATAGTGATAGTAGACGAATTCACTGGCCGACTGATGGCAGGGAGACGCTGGTCCGACGGGCTGCACCAGGCGATCGAGGCGAAGGAACACGTCACGATCCAAAACGAGAACCAGACGCTCGCGTCGATTACATTCCAGAACTATTTCCGGATGTACAAGAAGCTTGCGGGGATGACGGGCACCGCCGACACGGAGGCCTACGAATTCCAGCAGATCTACAATCTGGAAACCGTGGTGATCCCTACTAACGTGCTGATGATCCGCACCGACCGGCTCGACCAGGTGTTCCGGACGGTGGTCGAGAAATACAAGGCCATCATCGACGATATCACCGATTGCTATGAATGCGGCCAGCCGGTCCTGGTCGGCACGACCTCGATAGAAAATTCCGAACTCATTGCCGGAATGCTGCAGCGCAAGGGAGTGCCGCATCAGGTGCTCAATGCCAAGCAGCATGCCCGCGAGGCGGAGATTGTCGCCCAGGCCGGTCGGCCGAAGATGATCACGATAGCTACGAATATGGCGGGTCGCGGTACCGACATCGTGCTTGGAGGAAACGTCGAGAAGCAGGTGGACATGATTAATGCGACCGCTGGTCTGGACGACGTCGAACGGGAGCGGCGAATTCACGATATGCGCAACGGGTGGCAGGCGCTGCACGACGAAGTGGTCGCCGCGGGTGGCCTACATATCGTCGGGACCGAGCGCCACGAATCACGTCGTATCGACAACCAGCTGCGAGGGCGTTCCGGGCGCCAGGGCGATCCGGGTTCGTCGCGCTTCTATCTTTCGCTTGAGGACCCGCTGCTGCGGATCTTCGCCGGTGATAAGGTCAAGGCGATCATGGAGCGGCTGAAAATGCCCGAGGGTGAGTCGATCGAACATCCCCTGGTGACGCGCTCGATCGAGAGTGCGCAGCGCAAGGTCGAAGCACACAATTTCGACATGCGCAAGCAATTGCTTGAATACGATGATGTGGCTAATGATCAGCGGCGGCATATCTACGAGCTGAGAAACGCGATCCTTGACTCGACGGACGTTTCGGATCGCACACAGGCATTGCGCGAGGGCGTTGTGACCGATATCTTTCGAGCGCACATTGCGGAGGAAAGTGTCGAGGAGCAGTGGGACGTCGCCGGTCTGGAGAAGACGCTTGCCGCAGAGCTTCAACTCGTGGTGCCGCT
>MEQX01000032.1:38867-46065 GCA_001770415.1 Betaproteobacteria bacterium RIFCSPLOWO2_02_FULL_63_19
GGGCCGTAGCGGCGGCAAATGACGCCTACAAAAGGAAGATGGAGACCGCGCCCGCAGATGCTCTGCACCAGTATGAGCGTTTCGTGCTGCTTAGTTCGTTAGACTCAAATTGGCGTGAGCATCTCGCCGCGCTGGAGCACTTGCGCCAGGGCATACACCTGCGCGGCTACGCGCAAAAGAACCCGAAACAGGAGTACAAGCGAGAAGCTTTCGAACTGTTCGGCGATATGCTGGAAACAGTCAAGCTTGAGGTCACGCGCAATTTGATGAATGTACAGATTCGGACGCAGGAGGAAGTTGAGCAGGTCGAACGCGAACTGGCGCCAGCCGTGGAAAACGTCCAGTACCAGCATCCGTCCTACCAGGAAGAGGCGGCTACCGGCACCGACGATCGCGTACCTGCCGCTGCGGCCAAAGCGCAGCCCTTCGTGCGACAAATGGGTAAGATCGGCCGAAACGATCCGTGTCCCTGCGGGTCCGGTAGGAAATATAAACACTGCCATGGGCGTCTTGCCTGAGCGCATCGCCCGTATGAGCACCGCACGCTGAGACGGGAGGCCCCGTGGCCGTCAATCTTGCTGCGCCAGACCGGATGTCGCTGTTGCCAGTGGCCGGGGTGGATTTGGGTTTCGCATACGCGGGTATACGCAAGTTCAAGCGCAATGACGTGATGCTGATGCGGCTGGCGCCCGGCGCGCGCGTCGCGGGCGTGTTTACGCAGAATGCATTCGCGGCGGCCCCAGTGCAGGTGTGCCGGCAGCACCTCGCCGAGTCTGAGTGGATACGCGCTCTAGTGGTCAATGCAGGCAACGCAAACTGTGGCACGGGAGAGGCGGGGCTGTTCGCGGCGCGTCGGACATGTGAAGCGGTGGCGCGAGGACTCGGCTGCCAAGTGGCAGAGGTGCTCCCGTTTTCGACCGGGGTCATCCTGGAAGATCTTCCGGTCGAGCGCATCGAAGCGGCGTTGCCCGACTGTATATCCACTCTGGCGCCGGCGCACTGGGCAGAGGCTGCCGAGGCGATCATGACCACCGACACTGTGTCCAAGGCAATCTCCTGCAGTCTGGAACTCGGCGGTGTATCTGTGACGGTTACAGGCATGGCAAAGGGCGTGGGAATGCTGCAGCCGAACATGGCGACCATGCTCGCATTCATCTGCACGGACGCCGGCGTGTCGCGCCCGATCCTGCAGCGCATGGTGAGGGAGGTTGCAGACGAGTCGTTTAACCGCGTAACGGTGGACGGGGACACCTCGACGAACGATTCGTTCGTGCTGATCGCGACCGGTGCTGCGGCCGCGCCGGAGATCGTAGCTGCGACGGACGTCGGATACGCGGCGCTCAAGCGAGCCGTAAGCCATGTGGCCATTGCGCTCGCGCAGTCGATCGCGCGGGACGGCGAGGGCGCGACAAAGTTCATCACCATCAAGGTCGAAAGCGCAACAAGTGCGGAAGAAGCGGTTCGGGTGGCGAAGTCGATCGCCCATTCGCCGCTGGTCAAGACGGCATTTTTTGCCTCGGACCCCAACTTGGGTCGCTTGATCATGGCGATCGGCAATGCGGGGGTCGCCGGATTGGACACATCGCACGTCGATCTGTATCTCGGCGATGTCAAGGTCATCGACCGCGGCGGGCGCGCTGCCGGGTACCGCGAGGAAGACGGCGCCCGCGTCATGAAGCCCGCCGAGATCGGCCTGCGCGTCGATCTCGGTCGCGGGGATGGTTCGGCTACGGTGTGGACCTGTGACTTCTCATACGATTACGTGAAGATCAACGCCGAGTACCGAACATAGACGATTCCAAGCAATGGCTGACCTGGAAAAGCTTGTGGCCCGGACCGAAGCGTTGCTTGCGCGGTTGGAGTTGGTTCTGCCCGCGCCGCCCAAACCGGTGGACTGGCGCGCGGGGACCGCGTTCCGATGGCGAAAATCGGGCGGACGGGCGTTCCTGCAACCGGTCGCACATCCTCACCACATAAGGCTCTCTGACCTGCGCGGTATCAATAGGCAGAAGGAGACGATCGAGGCCAACACGCGGCAGTTCGTCGAAGGGCGCACCGCCAACAATGTGCTGCTCACGGGAGCGCGTGGCACCGGCAAGTCATCCCTTATCAAGGCCGTTCTCAATCGCTACGCGAAACGCGGGCTGCGCCTGATTGAGGTGGACAAGCACGATCTGGTGGATCTGGCGGACATCGTCGATCTGGTATCGGCGCGACCCGAGCGTTTCATCATCTACTGCGACGATTTGTCTTTTGAGGCGGCCGAACCGGGATTCAAAGCGCTAAAGGTTGTGTTGGACGGATCGATCGCGGCGCCATCGGACAACCTGCTCGTATACGCGACATCGAACCGGCGTCATCTCATGCCGGAGTTCATGCAGGAGAACCTCGAATACCGCAATGTCGGCGAGGAAATTCATCCCGGGGAAACGTCTGAAGAAAAGGTTTCTCTGTCCGACAGATTCGGACTGTGGCTGTCGTTCTATCCGTTCGACCAGGAAGCCTACCTGGATATCGTCTCGCACTGGTTGCGTGTACTCGGCGCTGCGGATCACGACTCGCAGCAAGTGCACCGGGCGGCGCTTCAGTGGTCCCTGTCGCGCGGTTCGCGCTCCGGACGCTTGGCCTGGCAGTTTGCGCGCGACTGGGCGGGCAGATACGCCAATGCGCGTCCCGAGCGCAAGAGGCGCGCATAGCGCAATTGGCATGTCGGATTTTCGAGGCGAATGACCGCCACCGTGCAGGTCGCGGTCGCCGTTTTGATCCGACAGGACGGGTGTGTTTTGCTCGCGCGCCGTCCGCCAGGCAATGTCTATGCGGGATACTGGGAATTCCCGGGCGGCAAGATAGAGCCCGGCGAGTCAGCAGCAGATGCGCTCGCCCGGGAAATTCGGGAGGAACTGGCTGTCGAAATCGAGATCGCCCATCCGTGGATTACCCGGTCGTTCACGTATCCGCATGCGAAAGTGCAATTGCATTTTCACCGAGTGCTTGCTTGGCGCGGGCAGCCACGAGCGGTGGTGCACGACGGACTTTCCTGGGAGCGCCCGGGTTCGGTCGGTGTGGCGCCGCTTCTTCCGGCAAACGGGCCGGTCTTCAACGCGCTCCTGCTTGCAGATGAATACGCAATTTCGCAGGCGGCTGAACTCGGCGCGGAGTACTTTCTTCGGAGGCTGCACGGGCGCCTAGAGGCGGGGCTCAAGCTTGTGCAGGTGCGCGAACCCGCACTTTCGGCGTCGGAATTTGCGGCCCTGGCCGCGGAGGTCGTACGGCTGGCTCATGCGGCGGACGCGCGCGTGCTGGTCAACGGTGACGTGGCGCTTGCCCGCGAGATCGGCGCAGACGGCGTCCACCTCAGAGCACGCCAGGTCGCCCTGGCGATCGAGCGGCCGGATCTTCTCCTCGTGGGCGCGTCTGCCCATTCGGTGGGCGAGCTGCGCGCCGCAGAGCAGATTGGCGCTGACTTTGCCGTGCTGGGCCCGGTGCGCAGGACTCCCAGCCATCCGGATCGGAACGCGATCGGCTGGGAAGGATTTCGCGATGCCGTACGCGATACCGCGATCCCGGTATTTGCGCTCGGCGGCGTGGATCGAGCGGACATGCGCGCTGCGTGGTCGTGCGGCGCGCACGGTGTAGCGATGGTGCGCGGGGCGTGGCGCGACGAGTGAGGCCTCATCCAGGGCAAAGGGTCGCTCGGAGGGCGTTATTATTCAGTCGGGTCCGGCTCCGTATCCGCATCGCGCGGCTCGACGGGCACGCGATAACTCTCGGCCGCCCATTGGCCCAAGTCGATCAGCTTGCAGCGCTTTGAACAGAACGGCCGATAACGATTTTCGGGCGTCCATTCGACTGGTAAGCCGCATTGCGGGCAATTGACGATTTTCGGCGTGGGCACGATACGCTCGCTGCCTAGCTCAATATCCAACTGTGCCGCGCCCGAATCTTTACTTCTGCCGCGACCAAGATTGGCATATGCGCAGATTCTCGTCCTCTCCCCATCGCTACAGAGATGTCGTGGCGAACTTCGGCGCGAGTTGCACCTTCTCGCGCGCTGTTAAAGGTTGCAGAAAGTTAGTTCGAACGGAACGTCGATCTCCGCGACTCTGGGACGCGGTTCGATTCCGAAAACGGTGAATCGAACGTTCAGCGCGTATTTGTTGGCGCTGATTTCCGGAACGTACTGCAATTCGGGCGCAAGCCGGATTCGCACCATCTGCGCGACCTTGCCTCCGAGCATCTGTGAGAACGTACCCTGGCTTGCCACGAGCGGCGTCGGCTTGCCTCCTTCGCGCAGAAGCCGAAGCACGATTGCCGTGCCGTCGCGGATCGGATACAACGGGGTGATCCAGGACATGAGGTCGGCCGTGCGCGCGCTGCTGTCCCGGTGCAGCCAGAAATGGTAGGAGGGAAGATCGAATTCGCACGCGCCGCCCGGTATGCCGGTACGCTGCTTGATCGACATCAGCCACTCGTTTTCGCGCAGGTATTGTCCGATCTTGCCGGTCATTGCGAACAGCGATTGCGCCGCTTGTTCCACGTCGGCGACCACCTGGTTCAGTACGTCTTCAGCGATTTCCGGATTATTTCGGTAGGACAGGAGCATGTGCTTCTGGCGTTCCAACTCCTGCAGCAGGTCCGATTTCAGGTCCGCGCGGCTTGCCACTTCCATTATCTCGAACATGCCGAGAAGCGCAACGTGATGTTCCAGGGGTTCCTTCCCGGCGAGGAAGTGGCGCGTCCGCTCAAATAAATCCTCCAGGCGCAACAGCGTCCGGATGCGCTCGTTGAGGGGATATTCGTAGACGATCAAGGGCGGCGCCTGCGTGCACGAACGTTGACCAATGGATGGATTCTCACCCATTCACAGGGCATTGGCTAGCCCCCTTGCCGCGGGTGCCCGCGGGCCAATTCCAGGTAGCGCAGGTGCAGTCCGTCAACCTTCGGCTCCAGGTCATCGAGTCCAAGGTCGTTTTCGAGCACGTCATCCGCGGCCGCTAGCCGGGCCGCCCGCGTGGCCTGCGTTGCCATAATACGTCGCACCTCGAACGCTGAAAGATTGTTTCGTTTCGTGACGCGTTCTATCTGGGTGTCCGCGCTGCAATCGACCACGAGCACCCGCTGATAGCGTGAGCGGTCGACACCGGTCTCTACGAGCAGAGGCACAACTAGGATGACATACGCGCTGTCCGCGGACGCAACGCATGCGTCGCTCTGGGCGCGTATGCGCGGATGCAGAATCCCCTCGAGACGGCTTTTGGACGGGGGGTCGCGGAATACCAGGTCGCGCATCCGCTGGCGGTCCAGCGCTCCCTCAGGCGTGATGAATTCGAATCCGAACGAGTCCTGAATCGCCTCGATAGCACCACCGCCCCTCGCCGTGAGGTCGTGCGCAATCACATCGGTGTCGACGACGACGATCCCGCGTCGAGCGAAGAGTCCAGCCACTACGCTTTTGCCGCTGCCGATTCCGCCGGTCAGACCGACCACAAACTTCATCCGAAGATATTCGCGAGATAGTAGTGTTGAATCGCCGGGCCCCAGAACAGCGCTACAACGCCTGCCGAGGCCAGATAGGGGCCGAACGGAATCGGTATATTCCGGCCGTGCCGCGCCAAGACTATGAGTCCGATGCCAACGAACGCGCCGATGAACGATGAAAGCAGTACCACGAGCAGCAGCATTTTCCAGCCGGTCCAGGCGCCGATCGCCGCCAGGAGTTTAAAGTCCCCGAAGCCCATTCCTTCC
This sequence comes from Betaproteobacteria bacterium RIFCSPLOWO2_02_FULL_63_19, assembly GCA_001770415.1. Taxonomy (GTDB): domain Bacteria; phylum Pseudomonadota; class Gammaproteobacteria; order Burkholderiales; family SG8-39; genus JACQTO01. The sequence continues at coordinate 44,613 of MEQX01000032.1, forward strand.
TTGCCGGTGGCAAGTTTGAATAGCCAGTAGACAGACCACAGCGCGAGATACCCGGCGGCCGCTCCTATAACACTGGAACGAAGGTCCGTGAACGTGCCGAAAAGGGCGACCAGGAGTCCCGCCCAGAGCAGCGACAACGTAATCGAGTCGGGAAGAAGTTGTGTATCGAAATCGATGAAACTCGCGGCGATCAAGGCCCACACAAAACATGTTGCTGCAAAGGCTGCCAGTCCGAACCCGTAACGATTTGCGCAGTAGAACCCCGCAATACCGGCGAGCAGTTCGACGGTTGGATAGCGCGGACTGATGCGGGCCTTGCAGGCGGAGCATCGGCCGCGCAACACCAGATAGCTAAGTAGCGGGATATTTTCCAGGGCTTTGATCGTGTATCCACAGGCCGGGCAGTGCGATCCTGGTCCGATGAGATTGAATTTCTTTTCTTCGGGCAACTTCTCGCCTCGCATCTCCGCGCACTGCATCTGCCATTCGCGCTCCATCATTTTCGGCAGCCGGTGGATAACGACGTTGAGGAACGATCCCACGACGAATCCGAAAACCAGCAAAGCCCAGGGGAAGATGGCCGGATGCGCAAACGTTTCGAGGAAAGCCATTACGCGCGAACGGCGTGAAGTTGGCCGTCAGGGGGGGGGCCCCACGCAACGGTCATGAAGCTTGACCTCCCGGGAGAAACGATGGACGCTGTTGGTTAGCCGCGTCCGGCACTTTTTTTCTAGACCGCCTGGCCAAGCTTGAATATTGGCAGGTACATGGCGATCACCATCCCGCCAATCAGCGTGCCGAGCACCACCATGATCATCGGCTCCATCAGCGAGGAAAGCGCTTCGACCGCATCGTCGACCTCGGCCTCGAAGAAGTCGGCAACCTTGCCGAGCATTCCGTCCAGCGCGCCGGACTCCTCGCCGATCGAGACCATCTGCAGCACCATGTTCGGGAAAATTCCGGAGTTCGTCATCGCGCTGGTGAGACTGCCGCCGGTGCTTACCTCTTTCTGGATCTGCTTGGTGGCAATCGTATAGACGTAATTGCCCGCGGCGCCGCCCACTGAATCGAGCGCTTCCACGAGCGGCACGCCGGCGGCGAACATGGTCGAAAGCGTCCGGGTCCAGCGCGCAATGGTGGAGATGCGCACCAACGGACCGAACACTGGAACCTTCAGCATCAGTTTGTCCATCGCAATCTGGACCGGCAGCGAACGTTTCCATAGATACAGAAAGCCGTAGATGGCGCCCCCGATCCCGCCGAATATCAGGTACCAGTATTGGACGAATATTTCAGATATTGCCATCACGAGCAGCGTTGGAGCGGGCAAATCGGCGCCGAAACTGGTGAACACCTGTTTGAAAGCCGGTATGACGAAGATCATGATCACGGCAGTGATGATGAACGCCACGATAATAATCGCGACCGGGTAGAACAGAGCCGACTTGATCTT
>MEQX01000033.1:0-1234 GCA_001770415.1 Betaproteobacteria bacterium RIFCSPLOWO2_02_FULL_63_19
GAAATTCTGATGCAGGAGCACCTTCTCATCCAGGAAGTCTTGGACGCGATCGAGCGGGGGGCGCAAAGACTCGGCTCGGGCACCGACACTCCTAAGGAATTCTTTCTGGAGGCGGCCGATTTCATCCGCGGCTTCGCAGACGAAACCCATCACAAGAAGGAAGAAGGGGTACTGTTCCCGGCCCTGGCGCAGTACGGATTCTCGTTGCATGCCGGCCCGGTGGCGGTGATGCTGTCCGAGCACGAAGAGGCGCGGCGCTTCACGCAGGCGCTCGCCGAGGCGGCGCAAAAACTGCATCGCGGCGACCCGAGCGCGCGCGAAGACCTCATCATGTACGCGCTGTCCTACGCCAGACATCTGCGCCAGCACATCATGAAGGAGAACAACATCCTGTTCCCGATGGCCGACCGGGTCGTTCCGGAGGCGGAAGCCGCCCGGATCGAGGCCGATTTCGCCCGCGTCGAGCGTGACGAGATCGGCGCCGACGCGCATCCGAAATACCCGGCACTGGCGCGCAAGCTCAAGGATCAGATGTCCTAATACGCTGTTTGGCGGGATGCGTCGGTGAACGTCGGCACGCACCACGCGTCGCGGAGCCGAAACGCCTTGCCCCGCACCATCCGAAACGGCAAGCAAGACGGGTTTTGGCGGTACACTGAGCACCCGATTTAAACGGCTGCTGGCCGGCAGAATATCCGCCGCACCGTTCCCGACGAGGGTTCATGCAAGCGCGCATCGGCAAATTCGAGCTCAAGAAGCTGCTCGGCAAAGGTGCTTCGGGCAAGGTCTATCTCGCCTTCGATACGTTCAACGAACTCGATGTGGCGCTGAAGGTGCTCGACCCTGCCGTGGTCTCCGGCGAGGACGTCGAAAAGACCCACATGCACCAGTTCCTGAACGAGGCCTCGCTCGCAGGCAAGCTCTCGCACCCGCATATCGCCTCCATTCTCGAGGCATCGGTGAACAGCGAACCCGGCTACATCGCGCTCGAGTACGTTCCGGGCGGCGACCTGACGCAGTACACAGATCCCGTCAAGCTGTTGCGCGTGGAGGACGCCATCGAGATCGCGTTCAAGTGCTGCGGCGCGCTCGACTATGCGTTCAAGCAGGGCATCGTGCACCGCGACATCAAACCCGCAAACATCATGGTGGTGAGCGGCACCGACATCAAGGTCGCCGACTTCGGGGCGGCGTTCTTGCACAGGGCACAGGCAACGCAGATTACCGATATCGG
>MEQX01000033.1:1249-13687 GCA_001770415.1 Betaproteobacteria bacterium RIFCSPLOWO2_02_FULL_63_19
GTCGCCGGAGCAGATCAAGGGCGACAATCTCGGGCATCAAAGCGACATGTTTGCGCTCGGCGTGGTGCTCTATGAGCTGTTTACCGGGCAACGGCCGTTCGTCGCGACCACGCTGTCGGAGCTGTTCAAGGTGATCATGTTCGAGCAACCGGAGGCGCCGAGCGCACGCCGGCCGGAACTCAACAAGGACATCGACCGCATCCTGCTGAAGATGCTCTCCAAGTCGCCGGCCGACCGCTACGCGTCCTGGGCCGACCTGGCGCTGGAACTGGCGGACATCGGGCGCCTGAGCGTCTATCACCAGCAAGTTGCGGACAGCGAAAAGTTCATCGCCATGCGCAGGATCCCGGTGCTGCAAATCCTGAGTGACGCCGAGATCTGGGAGATGGTACACACCGGTCGCTGGTCCCGCATCCCTCCGCGCAAGGCCATCATCCGCGAAGGTCAACCGGGTTCGACGCTTTGTTTTCTGGCGAGCGGCGAGGTGAAAATCACCAAGCAGGGCAAGCTGCTCAACATCCTCGGATCCGGAGAGTATTTCGGTGAAATGGGATACGTGAAGAACGGCGAGATGCCGCGCCATGCGACGGTCGAATCGACCACCGACGTGCTGCTCGCCGAATTCGAGCCCGATGCGCTCGAGAAGGTCAGTATCGGCTGTCGGCTGCAACTGACCGTCGCGCTGCTGCACGCGATGGTCGACAGGCTCGCGCTTGCCGATTCGCGACTGGTCCGCGCGTAGCGAAACCACTATCGCCCGCGCTATAGCGCGGCGAAGCGGTCGGTCTCTTCGATCAGGTGGCTGCGGATGCCGGGCTCGGTCATCGAATGGCCGGCGTCCGGCACCATGATCAGTTTGGCCTCGGGCCAGGCGCGATGCAGGTCCCAGGCCGATGTCGCCGGACACACGACATCGTAGCGGCCCTGAACGATCACGCCCGGGATCTTGCGCAGTTTCCTCGCGTCGCGCAGCAACTGGCCGTCGGTCTCGAAAAAACCTCCGTTGACGAAATAATGGGCCTCGATGCGCGCGAACGCGTCGGCGAAACGACCGCTGCCGAACTTCTTGACCAGTTCGGGATCGGTGTAGAGCTTGCTGGTGCTGCCCTCCCAGACCGACCACGCCTTGGCCGCTGCCCTGCGCACCTTCTCGTTGGCGCTGGTAAGCCGCGTGTAGTAGGCCGAGATGAAGTCGCCTCGCTCCGGGTGCGGAATCGCGTCGCGGTAGCGCTCCCAGGCGTCGGGGAACATGCGGCTGGCACCGTCCTGGTAGAACCACGCGAGCTCGCTTGAGCGCAGCAGAAAGATGCCGCGCAGCACCAGTGCCTTGACGCGTTCGCGGTGGTACTCGGCGTAGGCCAGCGAAAGCGTGCTGCCCCAGCTGCCGCCGAACACGACCCAGCGGTCGATGCCAAGGCGCACGCGCAGCCTCTCGATGTCGGCGACCAGGTCCCAGGTGGTGTTCTCGCGCAGCTCGGCGAACGGCCTGCTCCGGCCGCAGCCGCGCTGGTCGAACAGCACGATGCGCCACTTCTTCGGTTCGAAGTAGCGCCGGTAGATCGGGTCGATACCGCCGCCGGGACCGCCGTGCAGGAACAGCAGCGGTTTGCCCTTGGGATTGCCGCACTGCTCGTAGTGGATGGTGTGCAGCTTGGAGACATTCAGATTGCCCTCGTCGTAGGGCTCGATCTCGGGGAACAAGTCGACGTAGCGCTTGGTGGTCGTGACAGTCGTTCGTTTCATGGCGGATCAAGGAATAAAAGCATGATCTGGCAGTCCGGATCATTTCCCGTTGATCAGGTAAGTTAGCGCGGCGCGAAGTTCATCATCCGTGGTGTCGACCACGCCGCCGCGGGAAGGCATCGAACCGTGCCCTTTTATCGCGGAGCGCACCAGGGCGTCGAATCCCTGCCTGAGCCGCGGAATCCACGCAGCCCGCTCGCCGATCTTGGGAGCGCCGCCTGAACCCGTCTCGTGGCACATGGCACAGCGCATCTGAACGACCTCCGCGCCGCTGCGCTCATTAGGAGGGGCAGACTTGCTGATGGGTTCCGTCCAGTTCCCGCCTGACTGGTTGACCATATTGGTAATGGCGCGCGCGATTTCAACCTCGGTGACATCGGGATTTCCGCCGTGCGGCGGCATATTCTTGATGCCCCTCAACGCAACATCCGTGAGGCTCGTCAGGCCCTGAGAGGTGAGCTTCGCCCATGCCTTCGGATCGCCGATCCTCGGTGCACCATCGACGCCCGTCCTGTGGCAGGCGGCGCACACCGCCTCCACGACTTCCTGGCCGCTTCGTTCACGCCCCTGAGCAATCGCCGTCTGCGGCGCTAGCCAGTAGACAAGACAATGAATTGATACGAGCAGCGCGTACCTCGGTATTCCAATGAGAGACCAGCGTTGTTCGATAAGTGCTTTCTTGTTCATCCACGGCTTCCGGTTCGAGCGTGGCTGGACATCTGCCTAGCTGCTCGTTGCGTCACCGCACTCTGCGGCGTTTGAACTGAAGAGTTGTGCGGCAACTGTAAGCGCACTAGGTTCGTGCGTTCTTCTTCGCAGCGAGCAATGCGGCTTCCACGCGGCTTCGCACATGCAGCTTGCCAAGTATGTTCGTCATGTGGTTCTTGACCGTCTTCTCCGCGAGATGCACCCGCTCGCCGATCTCGCGATTGGTCAGACCCTCGGCCACCAGGCTCAAGACTTCACGTTCGCGTCCCGTGAGTTCACTCAAAGGGTCCTGTGGCCGCTCTCCTGTCAGTTCGCGCAGCATGCCGGCGGCGAGTATCGGTGAAACGTACACGTCTCCAGCGGCAACGATACGCACGATGCCGGCCAGTTCGCTTGGCGATACGCCCTTCAGCACGTAACCGCGGGCGCCGGCTTTAAACGCGGCGAGCCACCGGTCTTCGTCGTCGTAAACGGTCAACATCACTACCTTCGCTGCCGGACAAGTCCGTGACAATTTCTCCGCTGTCACCAGGCCTCCCCAGCCGGGCATACCGATGTCCAGGAGAACGACATCGGGGAGTAGATCAACGGTGAGGCGCAGCGCCTCCTCGCCGGTTCCCGCCTGTCCCACGACGGCCAGATCGGGCTCCGCAGCGAGCGAGTAGCAAACTCCCTCGCGGAACACCGGATGATCGTCGGCGATCACGATGCGGATCGGTTCACTCATTAGCTGTCAGCGTGCTCGTCACAGGAAGATCGGCCCGGACTATCGTACCCTGTCCGGCGGCGCTCCATACGAAAAACGTTCCCCCAAGAATCTCGACGCGCTCGCGCATGCCTTTGAGACCCAGGTGGCCTTCGCTCGCCGCGGCGTACGAATCGAAGCCTCTTCCTTCGTCGCGCACTTCAACGTGCAGTTGTCCATCCGAGGCGTCGAGAATTATGGTCTGATTCACCGTACCGCCATGCCGGAATCCGTTGGACAACGACTCCTGTAGCAGGCGGAACAAGGCAATCCTCACCGGCAGTGGCGCGTCCTCCGGCACGCGATTGATTGTCAGTCGGATGTTCAACCCCGAGGTGCGCTCGTAATCGCGCACCACGCGACGCGCAATATCGGTCAGCGACAGCTCTTCAATGTCGGGCAGGTGCAGCCCCTTGGAAATCATCCGCATGTCCTGCAAAGTCGAACTCAACCCCTGTTGCAGTTTCGTGAATTCGCCGGCGATGGAGTCCCCCACAGCGCCGCTCTCGGCGCGGCATTTCACACACACTTCCGATAACTGTCCCAGACGCATCATCGCAAGCGCAAGCCCCTGACCCGGACCGTCGTGCAAATCGACTGCGATGCGGTGCAGAAAGCGCTCGTTCAGTGCCGTCGTACGTTCCGCGGCGCGGGCCACCCGCTCGTGAATATCCTCGCTCTGCCCAAGTCGAATCGTGAGCTGGGAAACATTGTCCCGCAGTTTCTCCTGCTCCGCGACGATGGTGCGGGTCGCGCGTCGGATCAGTGCGGCAAGCAGCAAGCACATGACCGTCGTTACCCCGATTGCCACCAACCAGCTTTGCAGCCGGGCTGTTCCGATCGCCTGAGCGAGAACATCATTGCGCTGAGTAATCTGCGAAACCGCAAAGATGGACCGGGTGCTTGAATCGCGCACCGGCGCGTAGGTTTCGGTCAGGTCCACACCATTGGGGCCCTTGAGAGTATGTGCCACTTCTTTGACGGGGGGCCTGTGCGAATTCATTTCGCCGCGGGATGCGGTCGCAAGCGCGGCTGTCGGCTTGAACTGACCACCGATCTGGGTAAGGTTCGTACTGTAAAGGATGCGGCCGTCCAGCGACCAAAGCTTAAACGCCACGATGCGCTCTCCAAGCGGGGTCCGGTAAAGCACCTTATCCAGCCGGACGATATCGGCCTCGCTCAGCCATTCACCGCCATCGTCTGACTTCACGAGGCCGGAAACGACACTCTCGACGATTCGAGCAAACAGTTCCCCTTCCTGATAGATCAGCCGTTGCTCGATTACCTGGCCGAGCCAGATCCCCATGGCCAGCATGCCGATCAGCAAGACTGTGAATTCGCCGATCAGCAAATAGCGGGTGAGGCGCAGGCGATCGAAGAAGCGCATTTCATTCGCAGTGACGGTGTAGTAACCGGACAACTTATCACAAGCGTGGTGCCGTCACCAATAATGGCAATGGTCCCAGCGGACGGCGGGACCAAAGTCCCAGGCTGCCGCAAGTCCTGCCGCTCACTAGGAGAAAAGTCCCAGTCAATTGAGGGCCACCGCCTCTTGTTGCGTTTGCAGGGTCGACACATGATGCACGTCGTGCAGACCCTCGAGTAGGCATGCAATCGGTGAACCGAACATAACATTTCACGACCTGCGCGGTGTTTGTTTCCACCACGCGAACCGGTTCAGTCCCTGGCTCTCGGTCAAAACGGTCCCGAGCTCTAGGTCGGAGGGCGTAAGGAAAGGCCAAGCTTGCTCGTCAACGCCTTAGTGAAGGAGATTAACGATGAGAAAACTTCTTGGATGGTCAACATTAGGCACCGAATTGGCTCTGTTTTCTCCTGCGGTACTTTCAGCGCGGCTTGAAGAGGTACAAGAGTTCGTCGGAATGGTGGGAATGCAGTCGATCATTTTTATCATGGTGGCTGCGGCTATCTGGGTGTACTTCATGCGTCCACCGATGGACAAGCGCGATACTCCCTTGCGCACGGTAATGGCAGGAAGGACCGCGATATATTCCGCGCCGGCCGACGCTTTGGTAACGCAGTGCACGCAGCAGATGACCGAAAAGAAAATCGGTTCTCTGATGATCATGGAAAACGACAAGGTGATCGGCATTTTCACCGAGCGCGATGCCCTGAACAGGGTGCTGGCGGGCGGCCGCGATCCCAACTGGACGAAAGTCTGCGAGGTGATGACGGGCAATCCATATTGCGTCTCGCCGGATGCGACTGTGGGCGAGGCGATGGCGGTGGTCACCAAGAGAAGGTTCCGTCATCTACCGCTTGTGGAAAATGGCAAGTTGAGCGGGGTTATGTCAACCCGCGATCTGGTCAGTTGGTTGGCAAAGAATAAAGTGGTTGGGGTTGAAGAGTTGCTTGAGCTTGCGTTGCACGCGCATAACCCTGCGTAGCTGCGTGCCCGAACTCGCGCGCGGTCCTAGTCCTAGTGGGAGCGCCGCGATGTAGCGGCAGCAATATCCATATCGGGAGACAACTTGCAACAGGGAAAAGTACCCCCCTGCGACAGCGACAAGGAGCACCACTCGCAGGGTCGCAGGGGGATGGCGGAGACGGCCGCAACACCAAGCTGTTCCTCGCGGCGTGGCTTTCTGAAGGAAATGGGTGGCCTGAGCATCGCCTCGCTCATGGGCACGGCGGCGCTGCTCACCAACTCCGACGATGCCCAGGCGAAGACGGAGTGGGCGGAGTGGTTTCAAGGCAACTATCGCCTGATGACCGACGAGGAAAAAGCACAGGCCAAAGCCCGGCTGGAGCGGCGCTACTCGCAGGAGTACGGCAAGCCTGTCATGGTCGACACCACGCCGGCGAAGGAAGGCGTGTTGTTCGGTTATGCATTGAATATTCAGAAATGCATCGGCTGTCGCCGCTGCGTCAAGGCTTGCGTAGAGGAGAACAACCAGTCGCGCGGCAACGCGCAACAGATCGAATGGATACGCGTCGTCAAGATGGAGAAGGGCAAGTTCACTCCTGAAAAGATGACCCAGGGCTATCCCGACCCTATCGGGATCCAGGTGGGAGGCAATGCCTACAGTGCCGCCGGAGTCACGCTGGAAGGCGAGCATTACTACCAGCCCGAGAAGGTTCCCGAGCAGGACGCTTTCTACATGCCGATCGCCTGCATGCAATGCGAGAAGCCGCCCTGCGTCAAGGTCTGTCCCGTGCGAACGACCTACCGCGATGCCGACGGCATCGTGGTGATCGACTACAACTGGTGCATCGGCTGCCGCCAGTGCATTGACGCCTGTCCGTACTGGGCCCGGCGTTTCAACTGGAGCACGCCGAATGTTCCCAAAGCGGAGATGAACCCGAAGACGCATTACCTGGGCAACCGGCCGCGCATGAAGGGCGTCGTCGAGAAGTGCACGTTCTGTATACAGCGCACGCGCCATGGGCGTTATCCGGCGTGCGTGGAAGTCTGTCCGGTCGGCGCGCGCAAGTTCGGTAACCTGCTCGATCCGAACAGCGAAGTGAGCCGCATACTCGAAAGAAAGAGCGTATTCCGGCTGCGCGCGGATCAGAACACCTACCCCAAGTTCTTCTATTTCATGGATTAGCGCGGCCCACAGATGGAAAAGCTGATCAGATTCGCACTCGATTACGTTTCCTATGTCGTCAAGGGCGGCGCCAAGTTCTATGCCTGGATGGCTGGTCTCGGAATACTGATCGCGATCTGGGGGTACAGCTTTTACATCCAGGCGACCGAGGGCCTGGCGGTCACAGGACTCACCGACCAGGTGAGCGATGGCTTGTACCTGGGCAACGTAATGTTCCTAGTCGGCGTCGCCGCCGCTGCGGTCACCGTCGTCTTTCCGGCTTACGCGTATCAGCACAAGGCGTTGCACGAAGTCGCAGTGCTCGGCGAAATGGTGGCGATCGCCGCCGTCACACTGTGCAACCTGTTCGTGCTCTCGCACATGGGCCGGCCCGACCGGCTGTGGCACATGCTTCCGGTCATCGGCATCTACAACATCCCCAATTCGCTGATCACTTTCGACGTATTGGTCCTGACCGGGTATCTGTTGCTCAACCTTGTGTGCGGATTCTATTTTCTCTACACGAAGTACACCGGCGACCGAATCAACCGCGTCTTTTATATGCCGCTCATCTATATCTCCATCGTTTGGGCCCTGAGCATACATTCGGTGACAGCGTTATTTATCAACACGATGCCGGCGCGTCCCTTCTGGAACAGTCCCGTCATGCCGATTCACTTCATCTCGACCGCGTTTGCGGCAGGACCGGGGCTGATCATTTTGATCTTCCTCCTTGTCCGGAAGAATACGAAGCTGTGGATCAAGGACGAGGCGATCAATCTGCTCTCAACCATCATGACCTATTGCCTCGGAATCGCACTGTTCCTGAACCTGTCGGAAATCGCGACCCATCTGTACTTTCCGACGGAGCATACCCTGGGCCTCGAGTACCTGATGTTCGGCGTGAACGGCCTGACCGCTTTAGTCCCCTGGTTCTGGGCCTCGTCGGCGGCGAACATCATCGCTTTCGTCATGCTTCTGATCCCCCGCGTTCGAAAGAACTACCGTCTTCTCCCGGTGGCCTGCGTTCTCGCGTTCGCGGGGATCTGGGTGCAAAAAGGCATCGGATTGCTGGTGCCGGGGTTCACTCCGTCGCCCATCGGAGAGTTCACCAATTACATGCCCACGTTGATAGAAGTGCTCGTGACCCTTGGAAACTGGGCGATCGGTGCCGCCATGCTTACCGTTCTGCTCAAGGGTGCCATCGGCATTCTGCTCGGGGAAGTGAAGTACGCAACAGCGCCATGGGAGGTCAGAGGCAACGTTGTGCCGTTCTACCGAGCAACCCCCAAGCCCACGACGAAGCTGCCGTGGGCACCCTCCGGTGATCCCGCTCGATACGAAGCGAGCAAACCGAGTTCGGGCAGCCGCACACGGCGGCGGCGCCGCGACGCGCTCGCGTAAGGGGCACTCGTGAACCGATACGCACTCAATGCACTGGCTGTGACGCTTGTCTGCCTCGCGGCCTCGGCTGTCTCCGCGGAAGACAAGCCCTGTTTCGAGAGCCGAAAGGGTGCCTCGGAGGTCACACCACACAAGCTGCCCAACGGTGTGCCGAGCGTGAAGTGCTCGCCCACGACCGGCGCGGTGCTGTGGTGGGGCGATCCCTACGACGGCACGATGCCCATGGGCGAGATGTCCCCGCCAGGCGACTATTCCAAAGGACAGGCAGTGGTGAAGCCGCGTGAGGACAAACTCGGCCTCCTGCCCGTGTGCGGGGTAGCCTGCCATAACGGAAGTTTCCCGCCGCCGCCGAAGGACAAGTACCCACGGCCGCTTGCGATGCACCAGGATATCGTGCCGGACGCGCTCAAGCTGCAGCACGGCCGCGGCGCGATCTGGTGTCTGGACTGCCATCACCCCACGCAGCGCAACAAGCTGATCGACAATTTCGGCGATTCGATCGGCTTCAACGAGCCGCAGAAGCTTTGCGGCAAGTGTCACGGACCGATACTCCGTGACTGGCGAGACGGCATCCACGGCAAGCGCACTGGCGAATGGGCGAGCGATGGCAAAAAGCGCTGGTACGTGTGCACCGAATGCCATAACCCGCATGACGTTCAGCAAGGCGCCAGGAACAGCGGCTTTGCACAGATCGAACCCGAGCCAGCGCCCGCATTGCCCAAGGGTTTGAAGAATGCCGATCACGAACGCCATAAAGACCATGGCACGCCCCATGCGGGTACTCCGTTACTCGAGCGATTGACGAGCTGGCTGCAGCACTTGAGAAAACGTGGCGCAACCGGCACCGGTCGTGATGCGAGCACGCTGCAGTGAAGCGATCACGGACGGTTTCGCGATGAACCCCAAGACCAGGATCTTCTTCGGCCCGCCGCTCGCGTTGCTTACCGAGGGCCAGAACAATACGCTCGAGATCAGCGGGAAAATAAATCGCACTGCCGAGCGTTACCTGGAGATCATGCGCCATCACGGCCTCGATCTGTCGCAGGCCGAGCGCGACTGCATCGCACATGTCTGCGAATTCGGCTTTATGGGCCCTCAAGAAATCGGTGCGCTGGCCTTCGATGTGAAACAAAGCGAATTTCAATGCGAACGGCTGGACAAGGAGGCCTTGGCGGCAAAGCTCGAAACTGCGAGTTTTGCGGATCTGGTAGCGGTGGTTGAGGAGCTTGGGTTCTGAAGATCAATCGAATGGCGTAAGGAGAAAAGTGATGGGCATTCATCCGATAACGGTAGCATTGTCTCTCGTAGTGGCGGCCGCAGGCGTGATCTTGGGGATTGCGCTTGACAGCATGCTGGTCGCAGTGGTCGTCATTGGTCTTGCGGCACTGTTTCTTATCGCCTTCCGGGTGGCGCGTCAGTGGCAAAAGGCGGTGATTCTCAGGCTCGGAAAATACTTGGGTTTGAAGGGACCGGGCTTCTTCTACATTCTTCCTTTTGTCGACACAGTTCCGTACTGGATAGATCTGAGAACGATCACCACACCATTCAACGCCGAAGAGACGCTTACCAAAGACAGTGTTCCTGTGGACGTGGATGCCGTCCTCTTCTGGCGCGTGGTCGATCCCAAGAAGGCGGCGATTGAAGTCGAAAATTACCGCCACGCGATAGCGTGGGCGAGCCAGACCGCCCTGCGGGACGTGATCGGCAGAACCGACCTGGCCGACATGCTGAGGGGCAGGGAAAAGACGGATCACGACCTGTGCCAAATGATCGACCAACGGACCGAAGCATGGGGCATCAAGGCGCTGTCGGTAGAAATCCGCGACGTAAAGATCCCGGAGGGCCTGCAAAATGCGATGTCGATGCAAGCTCAAGCGGACAGGGAGCGGCAGGCGAGGGTGATTCTGGCCGACTCGGAACGCCAAGTGTCCAAAGTCTTCGAGGAGTCCGCCAAGGCCTACACCGCCAACCCCGTCGCACTTCAACTACGAGGGATGAATATCCTGTTGGAAGGAATGCGGCAAAATTCCACCATCGTTATTGTCCCGTCGAGCGCCGTGGAAACGATGGGCCTGGGCGCAATGACTGGACTCGCCTCCCTCGCCAAGGAACTTGCCGACAAACAGGGTGCAAGCCCCGCTTCAGCCCCGTCTCGAGGTGCTGCAACGGCGGAGGTTCTTTAGGTGTTTCGGAGAGACGGGACGGCAATACGTGATTGGGGAACGCAGTAGGATCGTCGCCGCTGGCGCCTCGTGACAGACGGTCCTGTCTTGCAATCCGTTCTTCCACGTGCCAGGTGTCGATTTCCACCACATCTGGCGCAACGCCGTTCGGAACCCTTGAAACCGAGTCAGGCGCATCCGTCTTGCTCGTGCACACAGATCGAAACTTTCCGTAATGAAGCACTCTTCCAACCCTCGATGGAGAATTGATATGAACCGCCATATTGTCGCCCTCGGCATCTCAAGTGTTCTGGCACTTGCTGCAACGGCCTCCAATGCCGCACTCGACGATGCGAAAGGCCAGGCTCTGCTAAAGAAGGGCACCTGCTCCGGCTGTCACAACATGGACAATAAGATTGTTGGTCCCTCGTTCAAGGATGTTGCCGCAAAGCACAAGGGCGAGGCTGGCGCTGTGGCCAAGATCGAGAAAGTAATCAGGAACGGCAGCAAAGGAGCCTACGGTCCGATTGCGATGCCCGGCACCCCAAAGTCGAAGCTAAGTGATGCCGAAGCGCATGACTTGGCACAGTGGTTATTGAGCAAATGACATTTTGGACGTAATGGGGTGATGCGTTGACCTGTGCGGGCTTGCGAATTCGCTCCGTTGGCCAAGACGAGCATCTAGACACCAGGCCGGAACGCGGAGATGGCCGGTTCGCGCACGTCCGCCTACGCTAGCGGACAGGATGCTATCACCTGCTCGCGGAGGATCTCCGCGAGACGCCGCGTCCCCGGTCCCGCCATGGGCGAAACGGCGAAGAACGAGGCGCTCGCGGCTGCACAAAGCGTCATCCATGGCTTGGCGGGCCGGCAACGCGTCGCGGCCTAGTGATGGCGAAGCGACGATCACTTCGACTGCGCTTCTGCGAGAAATAATCCGCAACTTGGCGCCGCCCGGCCGCTAACGCCGGCGGGGCGATCCGCGCCGGTTAGTGGTAGATTGATCCGACTACTATCGCTTCGCCGGCACGGATCTGGAGGACGGACGCGCGTGAGCGGGGCGGCGATACCATCAGGCCGTTCGATGAAGGGAGGCAGTCGTGAAGCGAAGCGTAGCTGCATGCATTCTTCTCGCCGGTGTGGTGTTGATGTTTGCGGCCGAGCCGGCGCTCGCGGCGCCGGGCGGCCGAAGGCCTGGTCAACCATTGCGAGGTTAAGTCGGTCTCGCGCCTGCGCCCTATTCTCGTGCTGCCGTCGGGTGCGAACAGCGGTTTCCAGGGATCGAAAGTGGTCATCGAGATTTCCGCGGAAATGCAGGACTATCTCGCCCGGCGCGAGGGCGGTGAAATCGTCGAGGGCAGCAAGTCCTTCAAGCAGGTCGCATCGCTGTGGACCTTCGAACTCGCCGACGGGCGCTGGCGCGTGTCGAACATCGAGGACAGCGCGCTGATGCGCGACTACCTGGAGATGATCGCGGCCCACCCGCGCGCCGAGGCCGCGGTGCGACCCGGCTAGCGTATGAACGCGCCGGGCCCGGATCGCACCCGGTGGGCGACGTTCGCGCTGCATGCGAGCGCGGTCCTTTATGTGCCGTTCGGGCTGCTGCTCGCGGTGCGCCCGTTCGCGTGGGACCCCGCGGTGGAACCCGAGTACGCGCTGCGCGCGGGGCTTATCTGGGGACTGGCTGCGTTGTGCGTTGCGCTTGCGGGATTCGTCGAGGTCATCGCGGCGGGTCTGCGCCACGGGCGTCGCTGGGCACTGCACGCGGCAACGACTATGTTCGTGCTCTATCTGCCTTCGGCGTTTCTGCCGCTCGGTGCGATCGGGCTGGTGGGCGTACTTTCCCAAGGCACCCGTGCGCGGTTTCCGGTACCGCGCAGCGATACCGCGCGCCGCAGCGCATAGGCCTCCGGCCTCGCCCGGCTTCGACCTCGCGTAGCTCAGGCCGGTCGCGGCCCTTTGGCGTTCCTAATGAAGTACATGTCGATTTCGCCCTTGCCCTTGGCGTCCAGTTTGCCCCGGTATTCGCACTCGTAGTCGTTGCGGATCAGATCGTAGGTATAGGCGGAAACATTGATCTTGCCGGCCTCCCCGGCGCTCTCCATGCGCGAAGCGATATTGACGGTAT
>MEQX01000033.1:13694-26968 GCA_001770415.1 Betaproteobacteria bacterium RIFCSPLOWO2_02_FULL_63_19
GATGTCATAGGCATATTTCCGTTTCCCTACAACGCCCGCCACCACCGGCCCGGAATGCACGCCCAGCCGTAGCGACCACTTGAAGGCGGACGTGCGATTTCTGCTCTCCAGGTATTCCAGCATGCGAAGCGCTGCTCGAACGCAGCGTTGCGCGTGATCGGAACAGGCCTCGGGCAAGCCGGCCACTGCCATGTAGGCGTCGCCTATCGTTTTTATCTTCTCGACTCCGCACTCGTCCGTGATGTCGTCGAACGCCGCAAATATTTCGTTGAGCTCACCGACCATCCGGTCCGCCGGCATGGCCGACACCGTCTGAGTGAAGCCGCTGAAGTCGGTGAAAAGTATCGTCACCGATTCGTGGCGGGCCGGACGCGCACTGCCGCTTGCGGACAGTTCTTCGGCAATCGTGACGGGAAGGATGTTGTGCAGCAGCTCCTTGGTACGAATCTGTTCATGCTGAAGCTCCAGCGTGCGCTGGGAGACCTTTTCTTCCAGTTCCCGCTCCGAACGCTGCAGTGCGTCGATCAGTGCCGACTGCGACTCGAGCACCTGGCGCGTCTTGCGTTCGTTGTCGGCCGAAAGACGCACCACGACCGGATACAGAGCGGCGCCGCAGAGCAGCGACGCCAGGCAGACCATGAGCGCCACCGACAGCGAACTGGCGAAGATCTGCCCCTTCTGCCATTCGGGAACCACGCGCACACCCTCGAAATAACCCGAGATGGGTCCATCCGGATCGGTTTCCGATTTCCGCAACGGCACGAATACACGCATGACCCAGCGCTGTCCCGGAAGTCCGAAACTATCGTAGGAGGCGACGGTGTAGTCGGGCTTGCCGTGATGGGGCAGAGACGATTCGACCGCCACGCCGTCCTTGGTCATGGCCTCGGCGAGCCTTTGTCCCCGGGCATCGTAGATTTCGGCGATATCGAACAGGCCACCGATGATGGATCGAGCAGCGAGGTTGGCACGTGCTGCCGCCTCCGGCCCGGTGAGATCGGTCGCGTTGACGTGCTCGATCAGATGCCGTGATTCCTCGGTGGCAAGCGCCACGATCGCATCCTCCGACCGCTCGCGCGCGATGAACCACGATATCGGGCTCGCAACGGAGGCGAGAACGATGCTTACGCCGGCAATTCGCATCGCTGTTCGCTTTTCGAAGGAATTCATCGCCGTTCGTCGCCGTCGAATCTAACGCTCGCCCCGCCGCGTGCGATCGGCGGCCCTCACCGCCACGACGATGGCAACCAGTTCCGGGACGGGCGTCGCGTGATTCATCGACTCGTGTTCCTCACCGTTACTTCCTGCATGCCGGCGTGCACCGTCTTCGATTCGCGTCGATCGAGACGCAGCGCGTACCGATCGGCGATCGTTTGTCACCGCGTCCCTGTTCGATCCACCGCCGGACGGGAGGCTGTCGAACGAAGAATCCGACCGCGAATACGCCCGTAGCTGCTATCGGATCACCAGCGTGATGCGATAATCGCCCCGCAGGAGCGATATCCTCAATGAAGTATCGGCGCCGCGCAATGCCGTCAGAAATTCAGCGACCGAGCGTACCCGCCGGCGGTTGACGCCGAAGATGACGTCTCCGGGGCGAAGACCGTTTTCCGCGGCCGCGCTGCCCGCTTCCACGCCGACCACGATTGCGCCTTCGACATTGCCGTACATCGGCATCCCCGGCGCTATGTCCGCCACGCGTGTGCCCTGCAGCTGCGGCACGGTCCGCCCCGTGAGGCGAGTCGCCGAAAATGGCTCGGCAACTCGCAGGCGAACGAGCCTGCGCCCGGTCCCGGGCCGCTCGATCTCCAGCGCGATCTCCTCGCCCACCGGAGTCAAGCCTACCTGGTTGCGCACGTCGGCCGAACTTCGGATCGGCCTGCCGTTTGCCGACAGCATTATGTCTCCCTTGCGCAGCCCCGCCTTGTCCGCAGGCGAACCCGACTCCACTGCGACGACCACCGCGCCTTCGACCGACTTGACCCCGAGTTTCCGCGCCAGCTCGGGCGTGATGTCGGTGCTGGTCACACCTATGCGCCCGCGCCGTACTTCGCCGAAACGTCGCAGTTGCGCAATGACCTGACGCGCCATGTTAATCGGCACCGCGAAGCCGATACCGACGTTACCGCCCGAGGGTCCGATGATCGCCGTATTGATTCCGATCAGTTCGCCGGCAAAGTTGACCAACGCACCACCGGAGTTGCCGGGGTTAATTGAAGCGTCGGTCTGGATGAAGTCCTCGTATCCCTCGATGCCCAAACCGGCGCGCCCCAGTGCGGAAATGATGCCCGAGGTCACCGTCTGTCCGATTCCAAATGGATTACCTATTGCCACCACGAAATCCCCTACTCGGATCGCATCGGAATCTCCGAACCGTATGTCGGTCAGCCTTTCGGCCGGAATACGCAGCAGCGCAATGTCGGTTCCCGGATCGGTACCAACCAAGCGCGCTTTTAACACGCGCCGATCCTTCAGCGTGACCCGTATTTCCTGCGCATCCTTGATCACGTGGTTATTGGTGACAACCAGCCCCCGGGCGGCGTCGACGATCACTCCGGACCCCGCACTCTGCTCGCTGCGCGGCTCGTCGGGGATGTTGAAAAACCGTCGGAAGAACGGATCCTACAATAAAGGATTGGATTCCGCGGGGTTGTGCGCCATCACCGAAATGTTGACCACGGCCGGGGTGACCCGTTCGAGCATCGGCGCGATCGACGGCACGGGACCGCCGGGCGGGGGTATTGCCGCCCGCGCGACCGCAAACACACATAACACGACGACGAGCCCCAGCGTTCGAGGAAATGAAATACGAAGCAATCGAAACGAAATCGTCATGGCGCTATGGTCCAACTCAAACCGGTCGTTTCAATCTCGGCGTCCATCGATCCCCCGATCCGTTGGGCCGCTCACGCGCCGGGCGCTCGGGGCGGCGCTACACCCCTCGTGTCAGGTCTCGCGGAACATCGATGTCGCGCAGGATTCCCCGGTCTCCCGTTTCGTACAACTGAATGCAGTCGGCGTGTGCTGCGAGGATCTGCCTCGCGCCCTCGTCACCGGTGAGTGCGAGCAATTCGTCACGAAAACGGCTCGCCAGGCCCACCGGGTGGCCGCGCTCGCCGCCGCACGCGGGCGCTGCGATCGCAGCGCCCTCCTGCAGTGCCAGCGCGATCCGGCGTATGGTTTCCGCCCGGATGTATGGCATGTCAGCCAATGCGATCACCCAGCCGTCGGCATCGCCCGTCGCACGTACGCCGGCTGCCAAGCTGATGCCCATACCCCGCGCCGCGCTCCTGCAGATGACGGTCCTGCATCCGGCCTCGCGCAGCAGCTGCGAAACCTTCTGTGCACGGGGACGCACGACCGCCAGAGACTCAGGCAGAACCTCGGCAAGGTTGCGGGCCGATGCCACCGCGACGGGCAGGCCGGCGTGCCGGCCCCCTGAAGGCAACGGTGCAAGCAGCTTGTTGGCGCCGAATCGCGTGGAAAAACCAGCCGCCAGTAGAATGCCGACGACCTTCATCAACTAAGCGTGGCTCGGCGGAAGCGGATCAACTCTGCGTGATCGAGCAACCTGCCGTTACACCCGCCTTTGCCGGCTCGACGAGTTCGGGGACTTGCACGCCACGCCGCACCGCCGTCATCTCGGCGAGGATAGCGACTGCAATCTCGGGCGGCGTCTTGCTGCCGATCCTCAGCCCCACCGGGCCACGAAGCCGAGCAATCTCGGCGGCCGAAAGGTCGAATTCCGCAAGCCGCTTCCTGCGCGCGTCGTTGTTCTTTTTCGACCCCAGCGCGCCGATGAAGAAAGCCGGCGACTTCAGCGCCTCCAGCAGCGCGAGGTCGTCGAGCTTCGGATCATGCGTGAGCGCCACCACCGCGCTGTGCGCATCGAGATCCATCTGCAATACCACGTCGTCAGGCATGCCGCGATTGACCGGTACGCCGGCCATGTCCCATCCGTCCTCGTATTCCTCGCGCGGATCGCAGACCGTAACGTGGTAGTCGAGCGCCCGCGCCATGGTCGCGACATAGCGCGACAGCTGGCCGGCGCCGATGAGCAACAGCCGCCAGTGCGGCCCATGCACGGTCTTGAGCACCTTGCCGTCGAACACGACCGTATCGGACCACCGCCCCGGCTCTATCCGCGCCTTGCCCGTTTCCATGTCGAGAAAGCGCGCGACGAGCTCGTGGCGCTCGATCGCATCGAGCAACTCGGCGAGCTTGGAGTCCGCCGTGACCGGCTCGAGCACCAGTTCCAGCGTGCCGCCGCACGGCAGCATGAAACGCTCGGCCTGCTCCTTGGTGATCCCGTAGACGACGGTTTCGGGCTTCGTTACGGCAACCGCGTGCGACCTGACCTTGTCGATCAGGTCGTCCTCAACGCATCCGCCCGAAACCGAGCCAACCACCTGGCCGTCGTCGCGCACCACCACCATGGCCCCCACGGGCCGCGGGCCCGATCCCCAGGTGTGGGTGATCGTCCCCAACGTCGCCTTGTGCCCGGCATTGAGCCACCTCAAGCCGGTCCTGACGACTTCCAGATCAACGCTATCCATGCCGTTCCTCGCTGTGCCATTCGGTCTGCGCACAGAGTAGTCCCAGCGGAATCCAGGGTCAAGGACGGCCCGCGCACCGCTCGGCCTTCGAATCGGCATGGACGACCTTTTTTTTTCCCTGTATCCTTTGCGCTCGACTCCAGGCACCGCTTCTCCCTATGGGGTTCATCCCCGCGAAGAATTCAGTTCAGCAGCGCCTGGATCGACCACCGGAAATTCCACGCATGCAGGCCGGCGCCGCCGAGCCCCGTCGGCAGGGCGCCGGGTAGAAGAGGAGGTAGATCATGACCGTCAAGGTCTCCATGTCCGTAAACGGCAAACCGGTCAGCGGTGAAGTAGAGGAACGCACACTGCTCGTCAGCTTCATCCGCGAGACGCTGCGCCTCACCGGTACGCATGTCGGCTGCGACACTGCGCAATGCGGCGCCTGCACCGTCGTAATGGATGGACGCGCGGTGAAGAGCTGCAACATGCTGGCCATGCAGGCCGAAGGCGCCGAACTCGTCACCATCGAGGGCATCGCCGAGCCCGATGGAACGCTGCATCCGATGCAGGAGGCGTTCCGACAACACCACGGCCTGCAGTGCGGCTTCTGCACTCCCGGCATGGTGATTTCCGCGATCGATCTGCTGAAGAACACGCCCAATCCGACGGAGCGGGAGATCCGCGAACAGTTGGATGGCAACCTGTGCCGATGCACCGGCTACCACAACATCGTCAAGGCCATTGCTGCCGCCGCGCAGACCGGCGGGGGCGTGCTGCGTCGCTAGGGCGACTCCGATGAGCGCGACCAATTTCATCGGCCAGTCGGTCAAGCGCAAGGAGGACTATCGCTTCCTGACCGGCGAGGGTACCTACACCGACGACGTGGTTCTGCCCCGCCAGACCCATGCTTGCTTCGTGCGCTCGCCGCACGCCCACGCCAAGATCCGGAAAATCGCCAAGGACAAGGCCCTGAAGGCGCCCGGGGTCGTCGCGATCTTCACCGGCGAGGACATCGCCGCGGCAAAGGTGGGCGGTCTGCCCTGCGGCTGGCTGATCACCGACGTCAACGGCGCGCCCATGAAGGAGCCGCCGCACCCGGTGCTGGCGCAGGGCAAGGTGCGTTACGTGGGCGATCACGTCGCCGTGGTCATCGCGGAAAGCATCGAGCAGGCCAGGGATGCGGCCGACCTTCTGGAAACCGATTACGAAGTGCTTCCGGCCGTGGTGAACGCGAGCGTGGCGCGCGCGCAAGGCGCGCCGGTCTTGCATGACATTGCCCCGGACAACACCTGTTATGTCTGGGGAATCGGAGACAAGGCGGCCGTGGACAAGGCATTCGCGTCGGCGCACCACGTCACCACGCTGGAATTCGTGAACAACCGCCTGATCCCGAACGCAATCGAGCCGCGCGCGGCGAATGCGCAGTACTCCCGCTCCGACGAAAGCTACACGCTCTATGTCGCGAACCAGAACCCGCACGTCGAGCGCCTGCTGATGACGGCGTTCGTTCTCGGTCTCCCCGAGCACAAGGTTCGCGTGGTGGCGCCCGACGTCGGTGGAGGCTTTGGCTCCAAGATCTACCTCTACGCGGAAGACGTGGTGCTGACCTGGGCCGCGAAACAAGTCAACCGCCCGGTCAAATGGACCGCGGAGCGCGCCGAGTCCTTCCAGTCCGACGCGCATGGCCGCGACCATGTCACCCGCGCCGAACTCGCGCTGGACCGGGAGGGCAGGTTCCTCGGAATGCGGGTCATGACGACGGCGAACGTGGGCGCGTACCTGTCGACCTTTGCCTCCTGCGTGCCGACCATACTGTACGCCACGCTGCTCGCCGGGCAGTACACGACACCGCTGATCTATTGCGAGGTGACGGCCGTGTTCACGAACACGGCGCCGGTCGACGCGTATCGCGGCGCGGGACGGCCGGAGGCGACCTACGTGGTCGAGCGATTGGTCGAAACGGCCGCGCGCGAGATGAACCTGGAACCGGCCGAGATCCGGCGACGCAATTTCATCCGGCAGTTCCCATACCAGACGCCGGTCGCACTCCAGTACGACACGGGGAATTATGAAGCCACGCTCGCCGAAGCGATTCAAGCCGCCGACGTCGCCGGCTTTCCCGGGCGCAAGGCCGAGGCGGCCAAGCGCGGCAAGCTCAGGGGCCTCGGATACGCGTGCTACATCGAAGCCTGCGGCATCGCGCCTTCCAACATCGCCGGGTCGCTGGGCGCGCGAGCCGGACTGTTCGAAGCGGGAGAGGTCCGGGTACATCCGACCGGCAAGGTGACGGTGTTTACCGGCTCGCACAGTCACGGACAGGGACACGAGACCACATTCGCCCAGGTGGTCGCGTCGCGACTGGGAATCGCCGTGGAAGACGTCGATATCGTCCACGGCGACACGGGCAAGGTCCTGTTCGGCATGGGCACTTACGGGTCCCGGTCGATCGCCGTCGGCGGAACGGCGATCGTCAAGGCGCTGGACAAGATCGTCGCGAAAGGCAGGAAGATTGCCGCGCATCTGCTCGAAGCGTCGGAAGCCGATATCGAGTTCACGGACGGCGTGTTCCGCGTCGCCGGTACCGACAAGCAGGCGCCCTTCGCCCAGGTGTCGCTGGCCGCCTACGTACCGCACAACTATCCGCTGGACAAGCTGGAACCCGGACTGAACGAGAATGCGTTCTACGATCCGACCAATTTCACCTTTCCGGCCGGCAGCTACGTCTGCGAGGTCGAAGTCGATCCGGAGACCGGGTCGACGCAGATCGTCAATTTCACTGCGGTGGACGACTTCGGCAAGATCATCAACCCGATGATCGTCGAGGGACAGGTGCACGGCGGACTCGTGCAGGGCATCGGCCAGGCGCTCACCGAGGCCTGCGTGTACGACACCGACAGCGGGCAGCTGGTCACGGGATCGATGCAGGACTACTGCGTGCCGCGGGCGGACGACGTTCCTTCGTTCAGGATCGGCACCAAGGAAACGCCGTGCACGCATAATCCGCTCGGCGTGAAGGGATGCGGCGAAGCCGGCGCGATCGGATCGCCGGCGGCGCTGATCAACGCCCTGACCGACGCGCTCGGCGTGCGCGACCTGGAGATGCCCGCGACGCCCCAACGGGTGTGGCGCGCGGCCAACAAGAAAGCAGCGTAGGAGGAACTCGCTATGTATTCATTCAAGTATCAACTCGCGAAGTCCGTCGCGGACGCGTCGGCTTTCGTCGCCAAGAACTCGGACGCCAAGCTGCTCGCGGGCGGACAGAGCTTGATCGCGACGATGAAGCTGCGCCTGTCACAGCCCTCGGACCTGGTCGATCTGGGCGCGCTGGCCGAATTGCGTGGCATCAAGGTCGCAGGCAACACGGTTACCATCGGCGCGATGACGCGCCACGCGGAGGTCGCCGCATCGGCAGAGGTGAAGAAAGCGATTCCGGCGCTGGCGTCGCTCGCCTGGAGCATCGGCGACCGTCAGGTGCGCAACATGGGTACGATCGGCGGCTCGGTCGCGCACAATGACCCGGCGGCGGACTATCCGTCGGCGGTACTGGCGCTGGATGCCACCGTGACCACCAACAAGCGCAAGATCGCGGCCGATCAGTTCTTCAAGGGAATGTATGAAACTGCGCTGGAGCCGGGCGAAATCATCACGTCGGTGAGCTTCCCGTGTCCGAAGCGGGCGGCATATATGAAATTCAAGAATCCGGCCTCGCGGTACGCGATCGTGGGTGTGTTCGTCGCGGACACGGGCAAGGCAGTGCGCGTCGCGGTAACCGGCGCCGCACCCTGCGTGTTCCGGGTTGCCGAGATGGAAAAGGCCCTCAGCGCGAAGTTCGCCCCCGAATCGGTCGCCTCCATCGCGGTTCCGGAAAAAGGCCTTAATTCCGACCTGCATGCCAAGGCCGATTACCGCGCCCATCTGATCACGGTCATGGCCAAGCGCGCCGTGGCGGCTGCCCTCTGATCGATCGAGTCGCGTGCTGCCCGGCGGCTCGGGCAGCGCGCCGCGCCGTTCATCGCCAGGCTCCCGAAATGCCACGGGAGGATTAATTTGTCGCTCATGCTGGCATAATTGCCGCATGAACAAGACACTTCCCGCCTCCATCGACGATACCCATAAGCTGCTGGCGCAGGCCGACTATGTCGCCGAACGCAGCCTCGCCACGGCGGTATTCCTTTCGCTGAGAATGGGCCGGCCGCTGTTTTTGGAAGGCGAGGCCGGCGTGGGCAAGACTGAGATCGCCAAGGTCCTCTCGCAGGGACTGGGCCGCCGCCTGGTGCGCCTGCAGTGCTATGAAGGGCTGGACATTTCCTCAGCGGTGTACGAATGGAACTACTCGCGCCAGATGATCGAGATCCGGCTTGCCGAAGCCGAAGGGGTAAAGAGCCGCGAGGGCATCGCGCAGGACATATTCTGCGACAGGTTTCTTATCCGCCGGCCGCTTCTTCAGGCGCTCGACGGCGACATGGACGGTCCTCCGGTGTTGCTCATCGACGAACTGGACCGAACGGACGAACCATTCGAAGCCTACCTGCTGGAGGTGTTGTCCGACTTTCAGGTGACCATCCCTGAACTGGGCACGATACGCGCCAAGGAACCGCCGGTGGTTATCATCACCTCGAATCGGACGCGAGAGATCCACGACGCAATCAAGCGCCGCTGCTTCTACCACTGGGTGGATTACCCCGACGCGACCCGGGAACTGGAGATCCTCAGAATCAAGGTTCCCGGAGCTTCCGAGCGACTGTCGCGCGAGGTGGTCGCATTCGTTCAGAAACTTCGCAAGATGGATCTGTTCAAGCTGCCCGGCGTGGCCGAGACCATAGACTGGTCCAAGGCATTGACGACCCTCGATCGACTCGCACTCGATCCGCAGAGCGTCAATGACACACTCGGCACGCTGCTCAAGTATCAGGACGACATCGGACGCATCAAAGGCAGTGAGGCTGAGCGGCTCCTTACCGAGATTCGCGCCGCCGCGGGCAATGCGGTAGACGCTCCCGCGCAGGTCGGAACCGGGTGACCAGCGCATCGGTTATCAGGCGGCTGCTGCGTTCGGTGTCGGGGGGCCAGGGGACCGATGCGTCAGGAGCCGACCGCCACACGCGAAAAGCCGTAACGCTGTGCCGCGCGCTGTTGTCGCAGCGCGGCGAAGCCTCCGGCGCGGCCATCGCCCGCGAGGTCCTCGCAAGCTACAACGCGCTGCAGGGTCGTGCGCTGGAGGCGTTCTTCGACGCCCTTGCGCGTGAATTTTCGCCCGACCCCAAGGAGGTCGAACGCGCCGCCGAAGCCTACCGTATGGAGCCCACGCAGACCGAGCTTGTGCGCCTGATGAAGGTGGTCGAGCCGAGCAGGCAAGAACTGTTTCGACGGCTGAACCTGGCCTCCGGAGGCACCGCGGCGCTGGTGGAAATGCGCCGCGCCGTTCTGCATCGGCTGAACTCCCATCCTGACTGGACCGGCATCGAGGCGGATCTCGCGCACCTGCTCGACTCGTGGTTCAACCGTGGATTCCTGGTTCTTCAGCGCATCGACTGGAGTACTTCGGCGCTGATCCTGGAAAAGCTCATTCAGTACGAAGCGGTGCACGCCATCCAGGGTTGGAAGGACCTGCGCCGCCGCCTGCAGGCCGACCGCCGCTGTTTTGCGTTCTTTCATCCCGCCCTTCCGGACGAGCCGATTATCTTCATCGAGGTCGCGCTCACGCGCGGCATCAGCGACGAGGTTCAGACGCTGCTCGATCCGGAATCACCGGTCACCGATCCGTCGCGGGCGAACTGCGCGATCTTCTATTCGATCACCAACTGCCAGGAGGGCCTACGCGGTATCTCCCTTGGCTCCTTTCTGATCAAGCAGGTGGCCGAAATCCTTGGGCGCGAATTTCCGCGTCTGAAGACTTTCTCGACGCTGTCTCCGGTACCCGGATTCCGCGTCTGGCTGAGCGACGCGCAGGAACAGCTTGCCGGCGTCCCCGGCGGCGCCAGTCTCGCAAAGCAGCTGCGCTGCCTCGATGAACCGGACTGGCATACCCGCGCGGACCTCGCCGGCGCGCTGGAAGAACCGTTGCTGCACCTGTGCGCGTACTACCTGCTGCACGCCAAACGCGATGAGGAACCGTTCGATCCAGTAGCCCGCTTCCATCTCGGCAATGGAGCCCGCATGGAGAAACTGAACTGGCTCGCGGACACCTCCGGGCCGGGAATGGAGCGATCCGCCGGAATAATGGTCAACTACGTCTATGAGCTCGACGACATCGAGCGCAACCATGAGGCCTACGCGAACCGCCGCGAGATCGTCTGCGCGGCCAAATTCCTTCTGCTTGCGCGCCAATGTCCGCTCGCGCGCCGGGCGAGACCCCGCTCGTGAGCCACGGCAACGAACGGCGCGGCACGCCCGTCGTGCTGCCCAAGCTCAGCGGGGCAACCCCGCCCGCTGTCGGGCGGCTCGCGGAAAACGTAATGCATTTTGCCCGGGTGCTGAGGGCGGCAGGTCTGCCAATCGGACCGGACCGCGTGATCGACGCGGTGCGCGCGCTCGAGGTCGCCGGACTGGGCCGACGCGACGACTTCTACTGGACGCTCGCCAGCGTATTTCTGGACCGGCGCGAGCAGTTCGAAGTCTACGATCAAGCGTTTCACATCTTCTGGAAAGACCCGCAGCTGCTCGAACGCGCGATGGCCATGCTGCTGCCCGCGGTCCAGGGACTGGCGCCGAAGGACGAGTCCGGAACCAGCGCCCGCGTCGCTGAAGCCCTGTCCGCGGACAGCCAGCGCGGCAAGACGCAGAACGAGGAGACGTCGCCGGACGAATTGGAGACCGATGCGAGCATGACGTTTTCGGCACGCGAAGTGCTTCGGCACGCCGACTTCGAAACCATGACCGCGGAGGAACTGGCACAGGCAAAAGCGATGATCGCGAACCTCAGGCTGCCCATTCCGGAGGTCCGCACGCGCCGCTTCCGTCCCGACAACGAAGGCGCATACGTGGACCTGCGCGCGAGCATGCGCTCGAGCATGCGCGCCGGCAGCGAGTTGATCGCGCTCAAACGGCGTTCGGCCCGTTACCGCCATCCACCTCTGGTGGTGCTGTGCGATGTCTCGGGCAGCATGAGCCGCTACGCGCGCATGTTCCTTCAGTTCCTTCACGCCGTCACCAACGACCGCGACCGCGTCACTACCTTCGTTTTCGGCACGCGACTGACCAACATTACGCGCTGCCTGCGCCACCGCGACGTCGATGCGGCCATGCGGGAAATAGCCGACGTCGTCGCTGACTGGTCCGGGGGCACCCGAATCGGAACCTGCCTGCATGAATTCAACCTTCGCTGGTCGCGACGCGTGCTCGGCCAGAACGCGGTCGTAATGCTGATCTCCGACGGCCTCGACCGTGACGCCGGCGATGGTCTGTCCAGGGAGACGGAGCGGCTGCACAAGTCCTGCCGCAAGCTGATCTGGCTCAACCCGCTGTTACGCTACGAGGGGTTCGAGCCACGCCCCGCGGGTATCCGCGCGATGCTGCCGCATGTCGACGCGTTGCTGCCGGTACACAATATTTCGAGCCTGATCGATCTGGCGCATGCTCTCTCGGCGCCGGCCGTCGGCGAGCGCCGCGCAGCCTAGCGAATTCCAGCGGTTCACTTTTCAATCCGTGCGCGGCCGCTGCAATGCTGCGAAAATACCGCGTCCGACAAGGTTCAAGGAGCGAAGCGCATGGAAATGACCGGTGAACAACTGATCCCACTGCCCCAGGCCGAAGTCTGGAACGGGCTGAACGACCCGGAGGTGCTCAAAGCGAGCATTCCCGGGTGCGAAAGCATCGAGCGCGTGACAGAAAACGAATTCAAGATCGCGCTGACGGCAGCGGTCGGTCCGGTGAAGGCGAAGTTCAAGGGCAAACTGCTCCTATCCGATATCAAGGCTCCCGATTCCTATTCGCTTACCTTCGAAGGTTCCGGCGGCGCGGCGGGCTTCGCCAAGGGCGGGGCGCAGGTATCGCTTGCGACGGAGGCGAATGGCACACGGCTGACCTACAGCGCCAAGGCGAACATCGGCGGCAAGCTCGCGCAGGTCGGATCGCGCCTGATCGATGGCGTGGCCGCGAAAACCGCAAACGACTTTTTCGCGAACTTCAACGCGCACCTGGCGCCGCAGGCACCCGCGGCCGCCCCCGGTCGCTTCAATCCCCTGTGGATCGTCGCCGCAATCATCGGCGCCATGCTGGTGGTCAACTGGTTGGTCGTCGCGCAGCACTGAATCTCCAGGTCAGCTAACAGCTTGTTCTCGACGATTCCGATCGGCACGCGGAGTTCGCGTGCCGATCCGGTCGTTCCAGGCGGCAGATGGAGTTCTTGGTAGAAACGCGTGGCGGCAGCCTGCGACATTGGCGTGGAAGGCTTTTGTTCAAGATGGCCGATGGCGCACGGATGCTTTGTATCCGGGCGCCATCGGCCATCCGCGCGGACGGCTTTTCGTCCGCGCAAGGCGGCGGCTGATAGCAGTCTCCTCGCTTGATTCAAAGCGCCACGGGTATTTGACGCAGCCATTTGAGGGGCCGGGGGCCGATCGCCATGCCATGGCGCCCTGACCGCTTCTATCGCTTCTTCCCCAGCATCGTTCCCCGACAGCCCTTCGCACCACACCAGCAGGGGAAAAGTTTCTTTTGCGCCGGCGTGTGGCGCACTTCTAGGATGAAGTTGTAATCGTAGGTGAGTTCCTCACCGGGACGGATTGCGCGCAC
>MEQX01000034.1 GCA_001770415.1 Betaproteobacteria bacterium RIFCSPLOWO2_02_FULL_63_19
GTCTGTCCACCGCTCCTCGCCCCCGACCAGGAGCTTTCGTTCGTAGCACAGCCGCCGGCCGGATTCGAGTACCGTTCGATCCGTGGCGAGGAACTCCTCCGCGACCTCGGCGGGAAAGATCTCCGCGTCGGTTTTCCCAACGATCTCGGGAGACCCCGTGCCCCAGCGCTCGCGGAAACTCCGGTTGACCTCGATGTAGCGGCCCTCCGCATCCTTGAGCCACGCCGTGTCCGGAATGCTGTCGAGCAACGCCTGGTGGCGCTGCCGGGTTTCACGCAGGGTCTGCTCGGCGGCCTTGCGCGCCGTTATGTCTTCCGCGTACCCGACTATGCGGGAGACCTTGGCGTCCTCGTCTTTCACCGGAAAAGCCCGCGAATGGATCCAGCGCACCTCGCCGTCCGGCCTGATGATCCGGTACTCGCTGTCCCCGGGCACGGCGCTCGAGCCTTCCTTCTGGAGCTGGCTGAGCATCGCCTGCCGGTCGTCGGGATGAATCGAATCGCGGAATACGTCGAGCGCCGCGGCGGGATCGGGAAGGCTGCGGCCCCAGACCCTCTCGAATTCCGGGCTCACATACGGCGCCCGGCCGCTCTGCGGCTCCCATATCCAGAGCACCAGCGGAACCGAGCCGGCGACCAGTTGAAGCTGCTTCCGGGCTTGGCGCAGCTTTGCCTCCGCCTTGCGCTTCTTCGTCACGTCGATGCCCGTTCCGATCACATATTCGACCTTCCCGGCAGCGTCGATCAGCGCCGAGTTGGACCATTCGATGAAGCGGCGCTCGCCGGACCTGGTCACCCAGTGATTTTCGAACTGATTCGTGAAACGCCCCTGCCGCAGGTCGTCGAACACCGCGCGCACCGCGGCGGTTTCCTCGGGCAGCAGCAGGAATTCCCAGACGCACCGGCCCTTGACCTCGTTGAAACTGTAGCCGGTCAGCCGCTCGCAGCTCGCGTTGAACTGCACGATCCGGCCCTCGCGATCAAACACCACGATCAGCGCATGGGTGGTCTGAATGATCCGCGTGTAGAGCTCGCATTCGTTCATGATGGTGGCCCGACAGCGCTGTTCAGGGGTGCGCCACCGGCGCCCAGGCGCCGGCGACATAGGCGCCCAGGCGCCGACGATATGGTACGGTACATCCGCCGTTGCCGTTGCGGCGGTTCAACTCCGGCGGGGTGCTCGCGGTCACGTGGTCACGAACAAGGCGGCGCGCGAGATGCTGACGCGCATCGCCGCGATGCTGCCGATCAACACCCGCGGCATAAGGGTCCGGACGTTCCGCCTCCGGCGCGACCGGCCGCTGCGCCGTTTGCGTCCGCAACGCCAGGGGTCTGGTACTATTGCGCATCTGCAAAGACGTACTATCCATACATCAGTCAATGCCGGGAGGAATGGAACACTGTGCCCGCCGCGCCGCAAGCCGCGACGAGGCAGTTTCCGACCGTTTGCGAGTCGCCATCATCGGTTCGGGCCCGGCCGGTTTCTACGCAGCCGAAGCGCTGCTCAAGCGCACCGATATCGTCGTTAACGTCGACATGTTCGACCGGCTCCCGACCCCGTACGGCCTGGTGCGCGGCGGCGTCGCCCCGGACCACCAGAAGATAAAGACCGTCATCCGGGTATTCGAAAGCACGGCGGCGCGGCCCACGTTCCGGTTTTTGGGCAATGTGCGCCTCGGAAGTGACCTGCAGGTCGAGGACCTGCGCCGGCACTACCACCAAATCGTCTATGCGACCGGGAACGAGGCCGACCGCCGGCTGGGTATACCAGGGGATGGCATCGCCGGTTGCACGCCGGCAACGGTCTTCGTCGGCTGGTACAACGGCCATCCCGACTACCGTCAGGCGAAAATCGATTTGTCGGCGCAACGCGTCGCAGTGATAGGCAACGGCAACGTCGCAATCGACGCGGCTCGAATCCTGTTGCGCACGCCCGCCGAACTCGAAAAGACAGACGTCGCCGCGCACGCGCTGGAAGCTTTGCGGGAAAGCCGGGTAAGAGAGGTCTTCATCTTGGGCCGGCGCGGACCAGGGCAAGCCTCATTCACGCCAAGCGAACTCAAAGAACTCGGAAAGATGGAAGCCGTCGACCCGGTCATCACGCCCGAGGAGCTTGAAGACGGCATGGGGTCCGAAACCGCGGGTGATGCCGAAAGGCACAGAAACTTGGAAATCTTCCGGTCCTTCGCGGCGCGGCCGCAGCGAGCGGATGCGAAGAAGCTTCACCTTCGCTTTCTCGTCTCGCCAACCGAGGTGATCGCAGGCCCCGATGGCAATGTGTTCAGTCTGGCGATCGAAAGAAACCGCCTTGAAGCGCGACCGGACGGATCGGTTGCCGCCCGCGGCACGGGGAAGACCGAAGTTCTCGAAGTCGGAATGGTTTTGCCCGCGATCGGATTTGCCGCCAGGCCCATCCCCAAGGTCCCCTATGATGAGAAAGCGTTGGTCATCGCAAACGAAGACGGACGGGTCGTCGACCCCGCGACCCGTGCCGTAATCGCCAATGAATATGTCGTCGGTTGGGCGCGCACCGGGCCCCAGGGACTGATCGGGGAGCACAAACGGGCCTCCGCGCACGTTGTCGAACACATGACTGCCGACGGCGCCGGACTTGCGGCCCGCGAATTGCCCGAGCGCGACCAGATCATCTCGCTGCTGCACGAGCGCGGCGTGCGGCCGGTCTCGTTCAGCGACTGGAAGCGCCTCGATGAGGTGGAGGTCGCACGTGGGGCTCAACGCGGTGCCCCGCGCGACAAGATCGTCGATGTCGAGGCGATGCTGGCGATACTCGCGCAGCACTGACCGGCAACGCCGGTCGCAGGCAATTCAGTTCTTGGGCTTGATGTGTTCGTGCCGGTGTACCTGGCGCTCGTTGGGCGCCTGACGCCCGCCATGCGGGTGGGCGTGGCGGTCTGATTCGATTTCCACCGATACCATGTTCAATTGACCGTGGCGCACGCCCCTTTGCGCGGTGAGCGCGGCGGCGAAACTGCGCACCTCCGCAGCCGGCCCCCGCAGGATCAGGCTCTCGATGCAGTGCTCGTGATCCAGGTGTGCATGCATCGTCGATACCGACAAGTTGTGATGATCGTGCTGCAGCTGCGTCAGGCGTTCGGCCAGTTCCCGCTCATGATGGTTGTAGACGTAGCTGAGGTTCGCCACGCAATGCCGCGTCCGGTCGCGTTCGCTGCGGAACGATTCGAGCTGGCTGCGCAGCATGTCGCGTACCGCTTCGGACCGGTTGCTGTAGCCACGTGCTCTGATGAGCTTGTCGAACTCGAGCGCCAAATCAGCGTCCAGAGAAATGGTGAACCTTTCCATAGCGCGCTTCTCCTCGATGGGGAGACTCCGACCCGCGCGTCAGAACGAGCCGACCTGCGCGTAATTCTCGAACCGCGTGTATTCGCCCAGAAATGTCAGCTTTACGGTGCCTATCGGACCGTTGCGCTGCTTGCCGATGATGATCTCTGCGACCCCCTTGTCGGGCGAGTTGTCGTGGTAGACCTCGTCGCGGTAAATGAAGAGAATCAGATCGGCATCCTGCTCGATCGCCCCCGACTCGCGCAGATCCGACATGACCGGCCGCTTGTTGGGCCGCTGCTCCAGGCCGCGGTTGAGCTGTGATAGTGCGACCACCGGAACGTCGAGTTCCTTCGCCAGTGCCTTGAGCGAGCGCGACATGGCCGAAATCTGGGTGGCGCGATTTTCGTCTTCGCTGCCGCTGACGGAGGACATCAGCTGCAGATAGTCGATCACGATCAGGCCGAGCTTGCCGTATTGCCGGTGCAGTCTGCGTGCACGGGCGCGCAGCTCGAGCGCGTTGATCGCGGCGCTCTCATCGATGTGAATCGGCGCGTCGTGCAGCTTGCCCACGGCGTTGGTGAGCTTGTTCCAATCCTGGTCGCTCAAGCGCCCGGTGCGCAGTTTGTGCTGATCAAGATGCCCGATCGAGCCGAGCATGCGCATCGCCAGCTGAGTGCCGGACATCTCCATGCTGAATACCGCCACCGGCAACCGGTTCTCGACGGCCACATGCTCGGCGATATTGAGCGCCAGCGCGGTCTTGCCCATGCTCGGTCGTCCCGCGATGATGACCAGGTCCCCCCCCTGCAGCCCGGACGTGCGCTGGTCCAGATCGTGGTAGCCGGTCGGCACGCCCGTAATATCCGACGGATTGTCGCGCTGGTACAGTGTTTCAACGCGCTCCATGACCCGCGTGAGCAATTGCTGGATGTCATGAAATCCCTGCTGTCCCCTGGCCCCGGACTCGGCGATCTGAAACACCTTGGACTCGGCCTCATCGAGTATCTGCCCGACATCCTTTCCGGCCGGATTGAGCGCCGAATCGGATATCTCCGCCCCGGCCTCGACGAGCTTCCTCATGATCGCCCGGTCGCGCACGATTTCGCCGTAGCGGCGGATGTTCTGTGCCGAGGGCGTGTTCTGTGCGAGCGCACCGAGATAAGCCAGACCCCCGGTCTTGTCGCGGTCCTCACTCGACTTGATCGATTCGTCGATCGTAACGACGTCCGCAGGCCGGTTCTTCTCGATCAACTTGACGATATGGCGCCAGATGCGCCGGTGATCATCGCGGTAGAAATCGTTTTCCGTGAGGATGTCGCCGACGCGCTCGAACGCCGTGTTGTCCAGCATCAGTCCGCCAAGCACGGACTGTTCGGCCTCGATCGAATGAGGCGGAACCTTGAGCGCCAGCAGTTGCGAATCGTTTGACGGTAGGGACTGTGCCATGGCATCGAATTCACGAACGCAAAAATTCTACCACTTGGCGCACCCGCACACCGCGATGATGGCACTGATGCGGTGCAGGAGAAGAGAACGCCGCGCAGGCGCATCGACCTGCGCGAATCGCATCGACCGCCTACAGGGTCTGTTCGCCGAGAACCGAAACGGTGATATGAACGACAACGTCCGAGTGCAGCGCGATGGCCAGCGGGTGATCCCCGACCTGTTTCAGCGGCCCCTGCGGCAGCCGGATCATCGAGCGTTCGATTTCGAAGCCCTGGCTCCTGACCGCCGCAACGATGTCGTGGCCGGTCACCGAACCGAACAATCGCCCGTCGACACCCGCCTTCTGGGTAACCTGGACCATCAGGCCGTCGAGTTTGGCGCCCTTTGCCTGCGCCGCCGCGAGCGCATCGGCTTGCGCCTGCTCCAGCATCGCGCGCGATTTCTCGAACTCCGCCATGTTGGCCGCCGTAGCGCGTTTCGCCTTTCCCTGCGGAATCAAGAAATTGCGCGCATAACCGTCCTTGACCTTGACGATATCGCCAAGGGAGCCAAGATTCGCCAGCTTCTCAAGAAGAATGATTTGCATCGCCGTTTCTCCTCAGTGAAGGTCCGTATAGGGCAGCAGCGCGAGGAAGCGTGCGCGCTTGATCGCTTCCGAGAGCTGCCGTTGATAGCCGGTCTTGGTACCGGTGATACGTGCCGGAATGATTTTTCCGTTTTCGTTAATGAAATCCTTGAGCAAATCGACGTCCTTGTAATCGATCCACTCGATCTTCTCGACCGTGAAACGGCAGAACTTGCGCCGCTTGAACAACGCGCTGACTTTCTTCGGGTCGCGACCGTTCTTGCCGAACTTGCCCTTACCCTTGCCCCTGCCCTTGCCGCCCGGGCCCCTGCCAAATGTCGCCATGGTCTTCTCCTAGTTTCCCGTCTCGAATTCGATATGCTTTGCGTGCAGCACCAATTGATGTCTGGAACGTCCCTTGCGATCGATAAATCCCTTGATGGTCAGCATGCTGCCGAGCCGGGCCGAGGCAAGCAGTTTGGCTTCCCGGTCGAAAGCGACACCCGCCGCCTCACAACTGACTTTACGGATTTCGCCGCCTTCGGTCTGGCTTGACTCGTGTTCGACCCGGAACTTCAGGATCGGAACCCCGCCAGGCGTGTGGCGCAGGATATCCAGCTCGATCAGCCTGCCGCGCAGAACAACGCGGTTTTCCTCATCCAAAGCCGCCTAGGCCTCGGTTGTTGCTTCTGGCGCGGCCTGCGCCGGTCTGGCATCCGGTCTTGCCTCGGATGACCGGCCCTCGCCCTGCAGGACAGATCGGGCCTTGTCTTCCTTCATCATCGGTGAAGGCGTGGTCCAGGCGCGCTCCATCTTCACGATCAGATGCCTCAACACCGCATCGTTGAACTTGAAGGAGTGTTCGAGTTCCTCGAGCGTTTCCTGACCACATTCGATATTCATGAGGACATAGTGCGCCTTGTGCACTTTCTGAATCGGGTAAGCGAGCTGGCGACGGCCCCAGTCTTCGAGCCGATGGATAGTTCCGCCTTTGGAACCGATGGAGGTGCGATAGCGCTCGATCATCGCAGGCACCTGCTCGCTCTGATCGGGATGAACGATGAATACGACTTCGTAATGTCGCATGAGACTCCTTTTGGTCTGTGGCCGCCCGGCTGCGACACCGGTGAGGCAAGGGTTAAACGAATTTTGGGATTGAATCGCCGCCCGAGGCGGCTATTCAAGCGGCGGAAGTATAAGCGAAAGGGGCTGCGATGACAATGCGCTCGGTGCCGCCCTGCAACCGAGCCGCCCTCGAACTCGCGGATCAGCGCTGGGCTGCCTGCAAGCGCCTGCGCAGGCTCTCGAACATGCAGACTCCGCTCGCGACCGAAACGTTGAGGCTGGCCACCATCGACACCGTGGCGCCGAGGACGGCCGCGCCTTCCTTCGATGGCAACCATGGCGCTTCCGCTATTCCAATTTGAGGCTCTTCGACACCTTCTTCGCCAGAACATCATTGATTGTGTCCACTACGTAATCGGGCGGCGCCTTTTCGCCGCCCAGCTCGATGCGGACGAAATAACGCAGGTCGTGGCCCGCCGCGGCCTGTGTCAAATCGGAGACGGCATCAGAGAGATCTTGAATCTCGTTGCTTCGCAGCTCACTCGATGCCGCCTTGGTACCAAATTTCTGCTCACCGCCTTTGGCCCCCTGGAACTCGGCCTTGGCAACGTGGATGCGCACTCTTCCCGCCGCGGCGTAGTCGCACGGCCACGTTGCTGCGTCTACCGCCTGTTCGAGCAGTCGCGCTCGAAACGCGCCGTCGATCGCCTGCTTCACGGTCCACCACGGAAGATTCCTGCCGCGCAGTTGCGAAAGTGCAACGGCCATCGCGAGCGCGGTGCTTTCGCCGTCCTTCCACGCGGGCGGAAGGTTCTGCGGAAGCAGCTGCGTCGCCGGGATCGCTTCGGGCGGTGCCTGCACCGTCGCGCTGCCGGTCAGAACGCCCGCCGGTATCTCCTCGCCAAGCAACGATGCGGGTCCCGCCGTGAGCCACAGCCGGCTCTCTCTCACCGCGATTTGAATCGCGATGTCGACGATCTCGTGCGTCGTCTTCGGGATCATGAGCGGTTCCTCATACCCGCCGCGATCCACCTTCACCACCTTCCCGCCGGCAAAGTAGTCGTAGATCGCCTGGACCATGACCTCGGACGTCGCCCACAAGCCGGGCAAGCGGTGAGGCGCCAGCAGATTGTGATCGAGCGCGGTGATTTCGGCCGCCTCGGGCAACACCACCTCCAGTGCCGCGTCCTTCAATGCCGCATCGTCAGGGCGCTCCCGCCAACAGGTCTTCACCGATTTGTCCGGGCGCGTGACGCGCAACACGAACGCCCCCTCCTCGCAGCCGCGCACCAGCGTGTCGAGGATCGCACCACGATTGAGCATCTTCGGCAGGTGCGCGAATTGCGCGAATGCGCCCACCAGCGTCTTCACCCACTGCGTGGTTTCTCCTTTGCGCCAGAGGTTGTACGGTCCGTCCGGAAGCAGCGCCTCGGCCGTGACCGCCGTGTCCTGTATGCGCGAGCGCGTATCCTGCTTGATGCGCGAAAACAGCGGCTCGCCGTTCGGTGAGATCTTGAACGCCTGCACCTCGCCCTTCTCCGACATCGTCACCACGATGCCCCAGGCCTGCTGGATCGCTTCTGGAATCGCGCGGCGCGCGCTCTCGACGTGCATCGCGAGCGTCTGCTCGCGGATCGGGTCGATCTTCTGGTCCTTGAGCATGCCGCGCACTTCTTCCCAGCCCAGATACTCGCGGATGCGGTTCTTCACAATGTCCACGCCTTCTTTCGAGGGCGTCGCAAGCACCACCGCATTGCGATACACGCGCGGCCGGTCCGCGGCCGTGGTCTCCTCGATGAAGCGCTTCGCCTCCGTGCTCGGCTTGCCCGACTCCGAAGCAGTCTTCGGCCCGAGTACGGCGAAATGGAATTCGCCGTCGTCCTCGATGTCGTTCGGCCGCTGCGGCAGCGTATGCAC
>MEQX01000035.1:0-544 GCA_001770415.1 Betaproteobacteria bacterium RIFCSPLOWO2_02_FULL_63_19
CGCCAAGAGATACAAGCGTGGCTATACGGCGGTCAGCGATTTCGTGCCGGGTCACGAAGCCGAAGAAGCCTTCACGAAGGGCTTCAAGGATGGCGGTGGCCAGATCATCGGCGGTGTGCGCATCCCGCTCGCGAACCCCGATTTCGTTCCGTACATGCAACGCGTAAAGGACTCGAAGCCCGAGATTCTGTTCAGCTTCAACCCGGGCGGCAAGCAGGCGACGGCGCAGATGAAAGCCTACACGGACCTCGGTCTGGGCAAGGCAGGCATCAAATACATCGGCACCGGCGACATCGTGACCGACATGGAGCTGCCGAATATGGGTGACGCGCCGCTCGGCGTTGTTACCGCGCACCACTATTCGGCCGCCGCCGATCGTCCGGCGAACAAGGCGTTCGTCGCCGCCTACAAGAAGGAGTATGGTGAGAAGCTCAATCCCAGTTTCATAGTGGTCGGGGGCTGGGACAGCATGGACGCGATCTTTTACGCAATCCGCGAGCAGAACGGCAAGATCGATCCCGACAGGACCATGGAACTGCTCAAG
>MEQX01000035.1:582-4067 GCA_001770415.1 Betaproteobacteria bacterium RIFCSPLOWO2_02_FULL_63_19
GATCGATCCGGAAACGAGGGATATCGTGCAGAACATCTATATCCGCGAAGTTCGTCGCGTCGGAAATCGACTTGCCAACGTCGAACTCGAGGTCATTCCGAACGTCAAGGACCCTTGGAAGGAACAAAACCGCAAGAAGTAGGCCTACCCGGCGACCGGCCGTTGCCGGTCGCCACCTTCGGCACCTCAGACTCGGCGATCGACGGCTTTCTCGACGATGTGGCGAGGGAATTCAGCGCCCGTCCAGATTCCAGGTCCCGAATCCGCACCCGACGTACCACTCGCGGCAGGGGTAATATCCGACGAGTTCGAAGCCCTTGCATTGCGCGGCGCCGTGAGCCACGAGCCAGTTGCGCATTTCGGCCGCACCGTTTCCCGCCGCATCCAGACGCTGCTCCAGAAACGCCAGCAGGCTTTCGCGATCACCGGATCGAAGGCGTTCGAAGCATTCGCGATCAAAGGCCTCGTCGATTCGGCCCATGTCGGGCTCGCCGATGGAGTGGCTGACGCCCCCGGTGGCGAGTATGGCAACGCGCAGGTCTCCCGGATAGCGCTCGATGGCTGTCCTGACCAGATCGCCCCAGGCCAGGCAGCGCCGCAGGCTGGGCATCGGCGGCTCGATGGCGTTGACGACAATCGGCACCAGCGGCGGCAGCGGATCGATGCCCATTTTCCAAAGCGGGATGACGAAACCGTGGTCGAGCTCGAGCTGGTGCGAAACAGAGGGTTCGAAGCCCTCGTCGAGCGCGGTGCGCAGGAGGTGGAGCGCAAGGTCCGGATGCCCGGCGATCGACGAGTAGGGCAGATGCTGCAGCCACGGCTCCGGGGGACCCTTGTGCATCTGGCCCACTCCGATGCAGACGCTGGGCAGATTGTCGAGGAAGAAATTCACCCAGTGATCGGGTGATACCACGATCAGCACATCCGGGCGCGCAGCGTGCAGTTGCTCTCGCAGTTCGGCGAAAGTCGCCGTTACCTGCTCCCGGCGGTGCGCGTCGACGGAATCCCAGGCACGCGCCATCAACGGCGCATGGCTGGAAGCCAAGATGCCTACCAAGCTAGCCACGGGCGACCTCGTCCCGAACGTCGGGCGCCGTCTTCCGGATCCGCTCAAGAAACCATTCCTCGGATTTTCCGATCGCGAAGAAGTAGAAGCGCAGCAGATAGGGATTGACCAGTCGGGCCAGCGTAGCCACGTCCTCGCGGACCACCGCGAGCCGGACCTCGGGCTTCAGGGGATAGCGATCGAGTACCCGCTCTCGGTCCATGCGGAATTCTTCGGCCGCGGCGTTTGTCTGAAGGTCGAAAAATAACTTGCTCAGCCAGTAGTCGCGCTTGGGGTCCGTGGTCATGAATAGCGCGCTGTTGACGATACCGGAGAAAGACTTGGCTTTACGTGGCGGAATTACAGCTCATCGCCGCTCGCGCGTCAGTGGCACGAACCGAACCGGGATGGTGTGGCGCGTCAGCGTGGAGCCATCGGCCTTCTTCTCGATCACCAGGAGATCCTGCACGTCGAAGCGGCCTCCCACCGGGATCACCAGGCGCGCGCCCGGCTTGAGCTGGTCGATGAGTGGCTGCGGTACCTCCACCGGTGCCGCGGTAACCAGGATGCCATCGAACGGTGCCTGCTCCTTCCAGCCGTTGTAGCCGTCGCCGATACGCGTAATTACATTGGTGTAACCAAGCTCGGACAGGATCGCGGCAGCCTTGCGGCCCAGGGATTCGACGATTTCGATGGTGTAGACATCCGCCACGATCTCCGCGAGGACGGCCGCCTGATAGCCCGAGCCTGTTCCCACCTCGAGCACTACGTCGCCGGGCTTTGGGTCCAGCAGCTCGGTCATCAGCGCAACGATGTACGGTTGTGAGATGGTCTGCCCGTCGCCGATCGCGAGCGGGCGGTTCTCGTAGGCGCTGACTGCCAGCGATTGCGGGACGAAGCGGTGCCGGGGCACGGTGCGCATTGCCGCCATGACGCGGTCGGAAAATGCGGGCCGGCCGGTCTCGGAACCGGTTTCGCGTGCCATGGCCACGATTTCCGCAGCCATGCGCTCGCGCTCGGCGGCAAAGCGAACCTGGGCGACCGACGGTGCAGCCGTCATGACCGCCGCCAGCACCGCGGTTCCGGCGAGCAGTCCACGCCACGCAGCACCCGAGCCGCCATCGGATATCCGAATGCGAAAAGACAAGACGATATACCCACTGTGAACATCCCCATTATTGCACGACAATCAGGTTCGAAAGCCGATCCGGATCGGAGAGAAGTTCGGCGCTCGGGCCCGCATGGACCACGCAGCCACGACTGAGTACCATCGCTTGCCGAGTAACCTCCAGCGCCAAGCGCGCGGACTGCTCGACCAGAATGATGGTCAGGGATTCCTCTTGCATGAGCCGCTGCATGACGGCGAGAATCGAGTCGACGATGATCGGTGCCAGCCCCTCGAGCGGTTCATCCATCAGCAGCAGCGCGGGATTGCCCATCAGGGCCCGTCCGATGGCGAGCATTTGCTGCTCGCCGCCGGAAATCTGGTTTCCCATGTGCGTGCGACGCTCGGCGAGGCTCGGAAAAAGCTCATAAACCCGCTGCAGCGACCAGGGCCCGGCGCGTTCGGCCACCGTAAGGTTTTCCTCCACCGTGAGCGAAGGAAAGATCCAGCGTCCCTGGGGCACGTAGCCAATTCCCAGCCGCGAGCGTTCATAAACCGGCAGTTGCGACAGAGACCTGCCGCGATACTCGATCAGACCGCCGTGCAGCGTCGTGTGCCCCATGATGGTGCCGAGCAAAGTCGTCTTGCCGACGCCGTTGCGGCCGAGCACAGCAAGCGAGCTGCGCTCGGCCAGGTCAAGTTCGATGCCTTCGAGCACAATGGTCTGGCCGTATCCAGCCTTTACGCCGCTCAAATGCAGTAGTTCAGGCATTGCGTTCACCGAGATAGACTTCGCGCACGCGTCTGTCGGCCGCGATTTCCTCCGGTGTGCCCTCGGCCAGTACCGTACCCTGGGTCAGCACCGTGATGCGTCGGGCGAACCGGAACACCAGTTCCATGTCGTGCTCGATGATAAGGATGGCGATGTCCTCCGGCAGGGCGCCGAGCACGTCGAGTATGCGATGCGACTCCATGGTCGGCACGCCTGCGGCCGGTTCGTCGAGCAGCAGCACGCGCGGCTTGAGACCGAGCGCGATCGCAATTTCGACCAGGCGCTGCTTGCCATATGGAAGCCCGGCAACGCTCAGGCGGGCGTCCTGAGCAAGCCCCAGGGAATCCAGCAGGGCCATGCACTCGTCGAGAACTTCGCGGTAATCGCTTGCGGGCCGGAACATGCGCCATGCCACGCCCTCGCGTTCCGCCACGGCATAGGCGACGTTGTCGACCACGGACACGTTTCGAAACAGCGTGTTGATCTGGAACGTGCGGCCGAGGCCGCGCTTTACCCGGGCCAGTTGTCCGAGCGCCGTAATGTCCTCGCCGCCAATCAGAATT
>MEQX01000035.1:4112-5839 GCA_001770415.1 Betaproteobacteria bacterium RIFCSPLOWO2_02_FULL_63_19
GCGCGAGTCGGCCGGTGAGCATGTTGACCAGGGTCGTCTTGCCGGCACCGTTGGGCCCGATCAGAGCGTGGCGGGCGCCGGACTCGAGGCGGAAATTGATCTGATCCGCAACCCTGAGCGCGCCGAAACTCCTGCAAAGGTGTCGTGTCTCGAGGGCGGCGTTCACGACCGCATTCTCCGCAATCGATCGATGGCGCCATCGATGATCCCCAGTATGCCGCCGCGGGCGAACATCACCACCAGCACTAGCATGGCGCCGATGCCGAAGTACCAGTATTCCGGGAACTCCTTGGCGAGGTAGTCCTGCGCGACGAGGTAGGCGAGCGGCCCGACAAAGGCCCCGTAGATGCGCCCGACGCCGCCCAGGATAAGCATCACCATCAGTTCGCCCGAAAGTTCGAACCCGAGCACCTTCAGTCCGACGAACTGCGTCGTCTGCGTGAGCAGCGCGCCCGCAAGACCGGCCAGAGCCGCGGAAATCGTGTATGAAATGACCAGCCGCTGATAGACCGGCGCGCCCACGGCCCGCATGCGTACGCCGTTCTCGCGAACTCCGGTGAGCGATGCGCCGAATGGCGAATATACCAGTCGCCGTACCAGCCACCAACACGCGAACAGAACCGCCAGGCAGTAGACATAGGCTGTCCTGCCGTAGAAATCGAACTTGAACAGCCCCAGGATGGGCTGCATGGTGAATCCGCCGAGCCCATCCGCGCCGCCGGTCCAGCCGCTTGCCTTGTTGGCGATTTCCAGGCAAAGGGATCCTATGGCGAGGGTGAGCATCAGCAGCGCCAGGCCTTGTGTGCGAAGGATAATGAGCCCGGTGGCCAAGCCTAGGAGCGCGGCCGCAAGCGTTCCCGCCAGCAGGCCGAGTAGTGGCTCGCCGGTGAGGTGCACCGCAAGCAGGCCGGCCGTGTAAGCTCCGGTGCCGAAGTAGGCGCTGTGCCCCAGGGTGATGATGCCACCGTAGCCGAGGATCAGATCGAGGGAGAGTGCGAACAATATCATCGTCAGCACGTAGCTTCCCAGCGGCAGGTATGTCGGCGCGACGAAGTACCCCAGCACGGCGAGCGCCCATGGCAGCCACTCGATCGCCCGAACGCGCGGGTCGGCGATGTATCCGCCGGCGTGCGTCATCCGTTCGCCTTCGCCGATACGGCGCCTGCGTCGCGCAGTCCGCTCATGCCGCCGGTTTCCCGAACAGACCTTCGGGACGCCAGAGCAGCACGGCGATGGTGGCGAAGAATATGAAGAACGCCCCGAATTCGGGCACCCAGTACTTGCAGGCGGTGTCGGCCAGCCCGATCAGCAGCGCGGCGACGAACGGGCCGCGCAGGCTGCCCAGTCCACCTACGGCAACGACAATCAAGAAATACACCAGATGCTCGAAGGGGTAGGTCGGTTGTACGGCGATGATCTCGGCGCCCAGTGCGCCGCCAACGGCTGCCAGTCCGCTGCCCAGGGCAAAAGTCAGCGTAAACAGTCGCGACGTGTTGATGCCCACCGACTGCGCCATCGGGCGCAAATCCACTGCGGCGCGCACCATGGCGCCCCAGCGCGTACGCTCGACGCCGAACCAGAGCAGACTGACGATTGCAATGCTGAAGACGATCAGGAACACCCGGTAGGCAGGAAAATCCCGCCCGAGGAAACGCAGCTGTCCCTCAAGGTATTCCGGAAGGTGTACCGGTTGAGGCAGAGTGCCGTAGAGCATGCGCGCGACGGCC
>MEQX01000035.1:5905-36995 GCA_001770415.1 Betaproteobacteria bacterium RIFCSPLOWO2_02_FULL_63_19
CAGCATGCTGGCCAGTGCGACGGCGATGAAGGCGCCGGCGAGAGCCAATGGGAACGGCGCGCCGAAACGGTCTATCGCCGAGAGCATTACGTAGCCGCCTGCCATGGCGAAAACCCCGTGCGCGAGATTGACGAAACCCATCAGCCCCATAGTCACCGAGAGGCCGACCGAAATCACGTACAGAATCATGCCGTAAGCAAGGCCGTGGAAGGCGACGCTTACCAGCGATGCTAGGAAATCGTGCATGTACCCACCCGCAGACTCTATCTACGTAGGCTCGGGTAGCGTCTGCGATTGCACCACTTCATGATCTGCGGGCCGCCGCGTCGCTTTGACGAGTTCGGCGAGCCTGGCGCACGCGGATTCCGGCCTCGCAAGCGGTATCACGGCCGCGACGTACCGGTCCGGGCGCAACAGGACCGCGCAGGACCCAAAAGGTCGCAGCGCAGACTCGATGCCGCCCTCGCAGTCGCGCACCAGCGAGCGTTCGCCGCCAGCCGGGAGCGGATATGGAAAATTGTAGTCCCTGGGCACGATCAAGAATCGCTCCGCGGCGAGCGTCGCCGGCAGCGGCACTTCGGGCAGCGATTCTCCGGGTAACGGCCCGAGCATCAGCAGCCGGAACCCGCGTCCCAGCGCATCATCGAGCGGCATCCGGCGGCCATCGGGGGTTTCCACCTGCGGTTGCACGAACAGACACCCGGAAAGCGAAAGGGCCTCGCCTGCGCCGTCCGGCACGATAAAGCCGGCGCTGTACCGCGGCTTGGGCTTGAACTTCAGCTGCATGACATAGTCGCGCGCCGGCGGGAACACGTTCAGCACCCGTATCAGGTTCTGCATTAGAAACGCCTGAACGGCGCCCGTCGGCCTCATGAAACGCCCGATCCGCATCGCCATTTCAATTACGGCCCGGGCGTGCGGCTTGCGCTCCAACTGATAGCTTTCAAGCAGCCGCGGCCCCAGGTCCCCGCGTACGACGGCGGCGAGCTTCCAGCCAAGATTCAGAGCGTCGCGCACGCCGCCGTTCATGCCTTGCCCGGCGAAAGGCGGCGACAGATGCGCTGCGTCTCCGGCCAGAAAAACGCGACCTTCGCGCCAGCGCTCGGCGACACGCGCATGGAATGCATAAACGACCTTGCGGACGATCTTCAGGTCACGATCACAAGCGCTGCGCTCGCCGATCATCTGCCGTACCACGTCT
This sequence comes from Betaproteobacteria bacterium RIFCSPLOWO2_02_FULL_63_19, assembly GCA_001770415.1. Classification (GTDB taxonomy): domain Bacteria; phylum Pseudomonadota; class Gammaproteobacteria; order Burkholderiales; family SG8-39; genus JACQTO01. The sequence goes on from MEQX01000035.1 coordinate 7,107, forward strand.
TCGCGAAGCGATTCGTCGTCGCGCTCGGCAGGATGCAGCATGAACTCGTAGCGCCGCGTTCCGTTCGGTCCGGGAAGCGAGATGGCGGGCCGTGTCGGATCGCAATACACCCGGGCATGGCGGAATCGGTCCGGCGTGTCCAGCAAATCAACGATCAACCAGCGTTCGCTGAAGCCCGATTCTTCGAGCGTGGTGCCCAGTTGTTCGCGTACGCCACTGCGCGCCCCGTCACACGCGACCAGGTAATCGCAGCGCGTCGACTGTTGAACGCCGTCGGGACCGATGACTTGCAGGTCTGCGCGATCGGCATCCTGCTGGAATCGCGCCAGGCGATGCGAAAACAGCGCCTCGACGTGCGGATAGTGCCGGAGCCCCTCACGCAGTTGGGATTCAAGGATCGGCTGGCGAAAGGCGTTCCGCGGCGGAAAACCGTACTCCCGCTCGGCCGGCTGGACTTGGGCGAACGTACTGCCGGATGGAGAAAGATAGTGCGAACCAAAACCTTGGATCACGTCGGTAAGCACCGTTTCGGCGAGACCGACGCCCTGGATCGTGCGCAGGGTCTCGTCGTCCATCGAAACCGCGCGGGGCTCGCTGACCGTCCTTGGGTTGCGCTCGAGCAGCAGGGTATCGATCCGCTCACACCCCAGGATATTCGCCAGCATGAGTCCTGTCGGTCCTGCGCCGATGATGATGACGGAGTAATGGGGTTTCAGGGGCATGATCCGGCTCTCTCCTGCAGCGATTATTGCAGGAAAAGCGCGTGGGGTGCCATGCAGCCGCGAAGACAAGCGGTTGTCCGGCAAGACCAATCTAGCCCCTCCCGCCCCTACGTCTTGGGCCGCTTGTCGATCACCCGTTTTGCCTTGCCGATGGAGCGCTCGACCGCGCCTATGTCGGCGATGCGCACATGGCTGGTCACACCGCAATACGACTTGATGTCGTGCTGCAGCCTTGCGCCAGTTGCTTCGCGGTCGATTCGGTCCATCGCATGGGCTTCCGGCTTGAGTTCGACGATGACGTCGAGCCTGTCCATGTGCTCTTCGCGCGAGACTTCAAGAACGTAGTGCGGCGCCAGCGCGGCCTGTCTGAGGATGAGTTCCTCGATCTGCGTCGGGAACACGTTGACGCCGCGTATGATGAGCATGTCGTCGGAGCGTCCGGTAATCTTCTCCATGCGACGCATCGTGCGGGCCGTGCCGGGCAGCAGGCGCGTGAGGTCGCGCGTGCGATAACGGATCATCGGCAGCGCTTCCTTGGTCAGCGAGGTAAACACGAGTTCTCCCATTTCCCCGTCGGGAAGCACCTCGCCCGTTTCGGGATCAACGATCTCGGGATAAAAATGGTCTTCCCAGATCGTCAGCCCGTCCTTGGTTTCCAGGCATTCCACCGCGACGCCGGGCCCTATGATTTCGGACAGGCCGTAGATGTCTATGGCGTCGATCGGCAGGCGCGCTTCTATTTCCCTACGCATCGAATCGGTCCATGGCTCAGCGCCGAAGATACCCAGCCGCAACGAGCAATCCCTGGGGTTTATGCCTTGGCGTTCGAATTCGTCCGCGATCGCCAGCATATAGGAGGGTGTCACCATGATGATTTCGGGTTTGAAGTCGGCGATCAGTTGTACCTGCCTTTCGGTCTGCCCGCCGCCGAACGGAATCACCGCCAGACCCAGGGTTTCGGCTCCGTAGTGCGCCCCCAGGCCGCCGGTAAACAGGCCGTAGCCGTAGGACACGTGAACCTTGTTGCCGGGTTGGGCACCGGCTGCACGTATCGATCGCGCCATCAGCTGCGACCACATGGCGATGTCGTTCTTGGTATAGCCGACCACGGTCGGCTTGCCAGTTGTTCCGCTTGAGGCATGGATTCGCACGACGCGATCCATCGGAACCGCGAACATACCGAACGGATAGGTATCGCGCAGGTCCACCTTCGTGGTGAACGGAAAGCGCGCCAAGTCGCGCAGTTCCTTCAGGTCTTTGGGTTTTACCCCTGCGGCCTCGAACTTCTTGCGGTAATGCGGGACCTTGTCGTAAGCGTGCGCGAGTTGCGACCTGAGCCGTTCCAGCTGCAGCGTGCGCAGTTCGGCGATACTCGATCTCTCGATTGGTTCGAGCGGAAATCCCATCTTGCTTTCTCCTTGCGCAACGATCGTCGGTCGCCGCGGCGGTTAGCCGCCGGACTCAGCTTCAGTTACCGTGCCTTTGATCTGTATAGATTTTCCTCGAAACAGCGCCACTAGTTCGTCCTTGTCATTGTCGATCCGAACGTCGTATACGCCGTTTCGGCCGACCATTGTCTGTTCCACGGCTGTCGCAGTCAGCACGTCGCCCAGATGAGCAGGGCGCAGAAAATCGATGCTGCAACCGGACGCAACGGTGACCTTGTCGTACGTGTTGCATGCGTAACCGAATGCCGAGTCGGCGAGCGTGAATAGCATCCCGCCGTGCGCGGTGCCGTGGATATTGACCATATCCCGGCGCACCGGCATCTGCATGCGCGCGTAGCCGGGACGAATTTCCAGGAGTTTGATGCCGAGCGCTTCCGAAGCATGGTCGCGCGCCAGCAGGGCGTGCGCCGCGGCTTCAGCCAGCCGCTGTGCGTCCTGTTCCATCGCTGCATTCCTCCGGCTGTGCTCGATAGCGCCGTTCAGAGAGCGGCAAGTTTAACATTGTTCGCCGACGATCCCGAGCGTATTGCCAACTGCGACCTCGGCTAGATTCCGTGGAGAGAGGACCGCACGAAAATGCGCGGTGCGGTCGACCTGCGGAGGCGTCGGTTCGGTCTGCGACAGGCCCTAATGAAAATCGCGCGATACCGGATTCAGTTGCCCGAGCAGTGCGCTGTGGTCCGCAAGCCGCCGGGCGACTAGATGTACCACTTCGCCTTCGCGCTCGAGCACGCCTTCGACGCCCATCAGCCGGGAACCGAGCAATTCCCGGCGCTGGCGATCACCGAGTTTGCGCCAGACCACCACATTGATAGTGCCGGTTTCGTCCTCGAGCGTGACGAACACCACGCCGGATGCTGTGTCGGGCCGCTGTCTCCCAATGACGATGCCTGCGGCGCGCGCTCGACGGCCGTGCGGCAAGGCGCGAATCGCTTCGGCGCAGGCAAAGCGCAGGCGCTCAAGCCGCGGGCGCAGCAATGCAAGCGGATGGCGTCCCAGCGTAAAGCCGAGGCTGGAATAGTCGGCGATCAGATTTTCACCTTCGGTCGGTGGTTTTAGCGCGGGCGTGTGTTCGGTCACCGGCGCCGCCTGTAACAGCGGCAGCGGTCTCGTTTCAATGCCGGCCACGTCCCAACGGGCCTGCCTGCGGTGACCGGCGAGGGATGCGAGTGCGCCGACTGCGGCAAGGCACTTGAGGTCGTGCCGGTCGAGTGCTGCACGGCATGCCAGATCTGCGGTCGACTTGAAGGCGCGTTGTTGCCTTGCGTCGACGATGCGAGCGCCGCCGGCTTCGGACAAGCCATGCACCATACGCAGGCCAAGGCGGACTGCGAGCGGTGTCGTGGCGCTATCGCCGTTGTACGTGTAAGTCTCTAACAGGTGCCGGGAGGTATGCGGTTCCAGGGTGCAATCCCAGGCACTCGCGAGCACATCGACGGGCCGCACGTCGACGCCGTGGCGGCGTGCATCCTGCACCAGCTGCGCGGGTGCGTAAAACCCCATCGGCTGGCTGTTCAGCAGAGCGGCGAGAAATGCCGCGGGCTCATGGCGTTTGATCCAGGCTGAAACATAGACCAGCAGCGCAAAACTCGCCGCGTGCGACTCCGGAAAACCATACTCCCCGAAACCCAGAATCTGTTGGTAGATGCGCTCGGCGAAGGAGTGCTCATAGCCGCGCTCGCGCATGCCGCGGATCAGGCGCTCCTGGAAATGCTCCAGACCTCCTTTTCTGCGCCAGGCTGCCATCGAGCGGCGTAGCTGATCGGCTTCTCCGGGGGTGAAGCCGGCCGCGACCACGGCGAGCTGCATCACCTGTTCCTGGAAAATCGGTACGCCCAGCGTGCGCTCGAGCACTGCGCGCACCGCATCGCTGGGATAGGTGACCGGCTCCAGGCCCTGCCGCCTGCGCAGGTACGGATGCACCATGCCGCCCTGGATGGGTCCGGGACGCACGATCGCGACTTCGATGACCAGATCATAGAAATCTGCGGGCGCGAGGCGCGGCAGCATCGACATCTGCGCGCGGGATTCGATCTGAAATACGCCTATGGTGTCGGCCTGGCGGATCATCTCGTAGACCGCCGGGTCCTCCGGCGGTACGTCGCTCAACGTGAAGCGCCTGGCTTGGTGCTGGCTGATCAGCTCCAGTGCGCGTTTGATGGCCGACAACATGCCCAGCGCGAGTATGTCCACTTTCAGCAGACCGAGCGAATCCAGATCGTCCTTGTCCCATTGGATGACGCTGCGATTTTCCATCGCCGCGTTCTCGATCGGCACCAGGCGTGCAAGCGCATCGCGCGTGATTACAAAGCCGCCGACATGCTGCGAGAGGTGCCGCGGGAACCCGACGAGCGTACCGGCGAGATCGAGCAGCCGTTTCATCACCGGGCTCACCGGATCGAAGCCGGCCTCGCGCAGCCGCTCGGGCAGGCAGTCGTCCCACCATGCGAGATTCTTGGAAAGGCGGTTCACCTGCTGCAGTTCCAGACCGAGTGCACGACCGGTGTCTCGCAAGGCGCTCTTGGGGCGATAGGAAATTACAGTGGCGGCAAGCGCGGCTCGATCCCGGCCGTATTTGCCATAGAGATACTGGATCACTTCTTCACGGCGCTGATGCTCGAAATCGACATCGATGTCGGGCGGCTCGTTGCGCTCTCTCGAGACAAAGCGCTCGAACAACATGCTCATGCGCGCCGGATCCACTTCGGTGATGCCCAATGCGTAGCACACGGCCGAGTTGGCGGCTGAGCCTCGGCCCTGGCAGAGGATATTGCGTTCACGCGCGAATTTGACGATGTCGTGAACGGTAAGGAAGTAGGGCTCGTAACGCAGTTCCGCGATCAGCGCCAGTTCGTGTTCGACCAACTTGCGCACGTGTTCCGGTGCGTCGGATTCAAAGCGCCTGCGCAGTCCTTCCTCGGTCAGCCTGCGCAGATGAGTGGTCGGCGTCTCGCCATCGGGTACGAGTTCCTCCGGATACTCGTAGCGCAGCGAATCGAGCGAAAACGTGCAGCGTGCCGCCACGTTCAGTGTCTCGGCGAGCAGTTCAGCGGGATACAGATTCGCCAGCCGCAGCCGCAGCCGCAGGTGGCGCTCGGCGTTGGGGTACAGCGCGTGCCCGCAGCGCTCCACTGGCAGCCGAAGACGGATCGCAGTGAGCGTGTCCTGCAGCCGGCGGCGTGAACGCACATGCATATGCACGTCGCCAGCTGCCACGAGCGGCAGGCCCGACGCCTGACCCAAGCCGCGCAGTTTCGCGAGGTAGGCGCGGTCATTCGGTCCGCACAGCAGTTCCACCGCGATCCAGGCGCGCCCCGGAAAACGTCCGGCGAGCCAGCGGGCATGCCCGACGTCCGGCCTGTCGCCCGGAATCAGCAACGCCAGGCACTGCGACAATCCGTCGTTGAAATCCGATTGTGAGAGCGAGTAGCTCCCCTTGGCGCTGCGACGCCGGCCCGTGGTGATCAGTTCGGAGAGATTGCCGTAGGCTTCGCGGTCGGTGGCTAGCAGCACCAGCTTTGGCCCGTCTTGGAGCCGGACCTCAGCGCCGATGATGAGCGGCAGACCGTGCTCCCTGGCCGCGACATGCGCGCGCACGACGCCCGCGAGCGAGCACTCGTCGGTGATGGCCAGCGCCGAGTAGCCGAGTTCGGCCGCGCGTTGTACCAGTTCTTCCGGGTGCGAGGCGCCGCGCAGAAAGGTGAAATTCGAGATGCAGTGCAGCTCGGCGTAGGCGGGAAGGGCGGAAGGCATGCTGCGTGGTTTGCCGCAGGCATTGCTGCAGCACTAACACTGTTCGAAAAAAGACAATGCACGGTCTGGATTAGCTGCCCTGTGCATGGTCTTAACTACGCAAACAGGCCATGTAGATACCAGCCGCCGCCCCTGCGTTCGCGGTAGACCCACACCAGCGACTCGGTGGACGTGCGCGCGACGAAATAGTCGCGCGCGATATCGTCGTCGTCCCACCACCCCGATTCGATGCGCTCCGGACCGGCAAGCAGCGTGAGCGGGCCTTCATAGTTCGGCACGGCAGCGACCTCTGGAATCGGCAGTGGCGCATCGAACAGCCAGAATGGCCGCTCGCCGAACTGGAGCTTCAACTGCTTTTCGCCGGGCTCGGCATCCGTGCTCGCGCGTTCGGGGCGGTGCTCGGGACGCGAGCCGAGGCCGTGTACGGCCTCGGTCCCGAGACGCGAGCGCAGGCGCTCGATCAGCCGGTCCCAGTTGCCGGGTGCGCCTGCGTCGTCGGGAAACAGGCCCAGGTTGTCCGCCGCAAGAGGCAGGATGTCCGCGGCTTCGATCGCGATTCGCCGTACCGGCTCGCGCAATGCAATACTGCCCAGGCGCTCGCGCACGAGCAGCGTGAAGTGTTCGGCATCACGCGAGGGAGTAACCAGGCCGACAGCGATTTCCGTGGCACCGCCGTCGCGGTGCGCAAGCTTCAGCACAAGACGCTGCACACCACCCGAGCGCGCGGCAAGATAACCGGCAAGCTGCGCGAGCAGCCGCCTGGCGGCGAACAGCAGCGCCTCGGCCTGCGTGACCTCGGCGAGCAGGTCGAGAGCGGCGGCAAATCGGGGGGGCGGCATGAAAAAGGTGCGCGGATCGGGGAGCTGCCCGCGTGCACGGTCCAGATCATCGAGCAAAGTCTGGCCGAAACGACGCGCCAGGCCCCCGCGCGGCAGTGCGAGCAGATCGCCTACAGTGGCGATACCGATCGCCTCCAACGATTCAAGCGTATCGGCATCACACAGGACGGCAATGGGCAGGGCCGACAAGGCCTCATCGATCCGGGCGGCATCGGTGACCAGAGCCTCCTTGCCGGAGCGGACCGACCAGCAGGCCGTGCGCGGAGTCGGCGCCACGGAAATCGAAGCCCCGAAGCCCATCGCCGCCAGCCCTTCGCGAAGATCACCGGCTATTCGCGCCAGGCCGCCGAACAGCTTCAAACTCGCGGAGACCTCCAGCAGCACGACATCGGGAAATTCCAATGCGACATTCGGGGTGAATTGCATCACCCAGGCTGCAATGCCAAGCAGCGCTTCGGTCTCTGCCGCGGCATCCCGCTGGCAGATGCGCAGCTGCGGTGCGAGCGCGAGCGCAGCCGATGCGGACATTCCTGCACGAACGCCGCGGGCAGCCGCCTTGCCATCACAGGCGACGATGCGATGGCCCTCGATCACCGCACATGCTTCGGGCAGCAGCGAGCCGCGCAGCAGCGCTTCAAGAGGCAGTTGCGGCAGATGAAGAGCAATCCAGAGCACGATGCATGTGTGGCACAGATACTGTAATTTTATACAGTAGTTCGCTCCGGGCAAGCTTTTCTTGCGCGATGGCGATCTCTGCTGGTTCGTCCGGACAGCAGCACCGGCTGCGCAAGCGGGACACCGCGGCGTTTCAGGATATGCACGGCAAGCCCGTCAGCGGCGCTCGCGAGCGCAATGCGCAAAGGAGCAGGGGAGGGTTCGGCCGCCGCCTTCTTCGGCCGGAACAGCACTGCGAGGACCCTGCTTCCTTCAGCGGCGAGTTGCAGCCTTCGCAACTCGGTATATCTGACGCTGCCCGGCCAGGCGAGTACCGCCCCGAATGCGCGTGAGGCCAGCGTCTGCTCGACAGCCCACAGCGCCTCCCGCGGGGTGCGGGTCCTGACGATGATGAGTCTCGCGAGTTCGATGCCGGCAGCGGCAAGCGCCGGCGCGTACGGGAGATGGGGGGGAGCGATCCACGCGAGCCGTTTGTCCGCCGCCGACAGACCGGCGAGCGCTGAGCTGAGCAGGCGCAACTCGCCGATACCTTCGTGCGCGGGCAGAATCTCGGTGAGTTTTCCGGTTGGCCAGCCTCCTCCGGGTAACTCGGCATCCAGCACAGGAAAACCTGTCGGCAGGCTCGGCTCAGCCACGCACGCGAGTTCGCTAGCCCGCCAGAGATCCGGACGCGAGAGCAGTCCAGCAAGCGGCGCGCGATCAGCGATGCCGATCATCGGATTTGGAGGAAAAGGGAGGAGCTAGTTCATCCGGCCGTTGCGGATCACGCCAACGGCAATACCCTCGATGGCAAGCGGTTCGCGGCGGGCATCGATCACAATCGGTTCGAATTCCGGATTCTCCGCAAGCAGTTCGATGATCGCCCCCCGCCGACGCAGCCGCTTCACCGTCACTTCGTCGTGCACGCGCGCAACCACGATTTGGCCCGAGCGGGCCTCGGCGGTGCGATGCACGGCGAGCAAATCACCGTCCAGGATGCCGACGTCACGCATACTCATCCCGCGCACGCGCAGCAGGTAATCGGCATGCGGCTTGAAAAAAGAAGGGTCGAACTGATAGCGGCGCTCGACGTGTTCTTCGGCGAGGATAGGCGAGCCCGCAGCCACGCGGCCGATAAGCGGAATACCAGGCGCCTCCGTCAATCGTATTCCCCGTGCTGCGCCTTGCAGGATTTCGATCACCCCCTTCCTTTCGAGTGCGCGCAGGTGCGATTCGGCCGCGTTGGGCGATCGGAACGAGAGCGCGCGCGCAATTTCGGCACGCGTGGGCGGAAATCCGGTGGCTTCGATGGCCTGGCGGACGAATTGCAGGATCTTGTGCTGTTGGGAAGTCAGCTCTTTCATGTGCACCTCGGTGTACTTGATCGGGTGCCGGATGCCGCGCCTGCGCGACGCGGATGCACACGGCTAATTACTGTATTTTTATACAGTAACCGGGTGTTTGGCAAGCCCGAATCGCGCACTAAAGCGCATCGCCACCGTATTATTTTTCTGAAAATCGCGAGCACTCTGCCTCATAATTACCAGATCGGGACCCTAAGTCGCAGCCATGTGCGGTCGCTACGCGCTTCACGCCCACCCGGATGTCGTTGCATTGCAGTTCGGCCTGGTCGCTGCGCCCGAGTTCAAGTCCCGTTTCAACATCGCACCGACGCAGGAAGCGCCCGTGATTCGGCTCGGGGCGGGGCAAAAGCGTGAATTGGCGCTGCTGCACTGGGGTTTGATCCCGGCCTGGTCGAAGGACCCGTCGATGGGCGCCCGGATGATCAACGCGCGCGCCGAAACAATGTCGGAAAAACCCGCGTTTCGCAACGCCTATCGCCGCCGACGTTGCCTTGTGCCTGCCGACGGATACTACGAATGGAAGGTCGAGAGAGGGCGCAAACAACCCTATTATCTCCATGCCGCCGGCGCTGAGTTACTCGCGATGGCCGGCCTTTGGGAGCATTGGCGCTCGCCGGAGGGGCAATTCGTGGAATCCTACGCAATCGTGACGACTGCGGCGACAGGCGTCGCCAAAGAGATCCACGATCGCATGCCAGTGGTCCTGGCGCCGCCGGATTATGAAGCATGGCTTTCAGGTCCAGACCCCGGTGCGTTGCTGGGCTCGCGGGCGAGTGTCACGTTTTCGGCCCGGCGCGTGAGCACCCGGGTCAACAGCCCGCGCTTCGATGACGTGCAGTGTATCGAGGACGCCGTATAGGGCGAACCGGCGTCGACGGATGCGCGTCGACTATAATGCCGGACTACAGAGCAGTCAGCCTTATTCCGCATAATGCCTTGGAGCAACTTGGATCATGACCTTCCGATGGAAATACTACGAATCCGACGCGAGCAAGCTGATCGCCGATCTGACGCGCGAGAAGCCTCAGATTGCCGAGGAAAAGGCCAAAGGGCTTGCGCTCTGGTGGGACCGGACGCTTGACGCGGACCAGCTCAGGAGGGCCCGGGAGTCCGTGGTCAAGCAGCAGCCTTACGTCTATCAGACGAAAGGATGAACGAGTACCGGGCTGGACCGAGGTTGCCGCATACGGGACGCCTGCGGCTCCCCAGCGTGGATTTGGCCCAGACATTTATTCGTATAATGTATATTATGTTAAATTAGTGATGAACATAGTCCATAGTGAATTCATAGTGTTAGGTCCTCTCGCAATCCCGACCTCTCTCCCCCGATATCGCACCATGTAACGTCGCGGTCGATCAAATTCCCGATGCGCACCTATCTAAACCTGACGCCAGAACAGAACCAGTTCTTGGCGCACGCGTGCGCGTTTATTGACTCGATGCCGTCTCAACGGGAACTCGACCAGTTGCTTACGCTTGCCGCCATGTTGTTGCCGGATCCGGTAACGGTGATGTTGGCCAAATGCGTCTCCGATGCACGCCTGGGCGCTCACGATCCGGACTCCTCGTTGACACGCTGGCGGCAGTAGCCCCGTATAGCAGGTTTGCACTCGGGATTCGAGCCGGAATCACATTGCGCGTTTTCGAAGCTTTTACCTTCGCAATATCTTGGCAAGTTGTGCTACGCTAACCGGGGTCGCTCTGACTCCTTTATTTTCTCGGGAATATTTTCAATGCCAACTGGTACAGTTAAATGGTTCAACGATGCAAAGGGTTTTGGTTTCATTACCCCTGACGGCGGAGGGGAGGATCTGTTCGCGCACTTCTCCGCAATTCAGGGTAGCGGCTTCAAATCGCTGAAAGAAGGACAGAAAGTCGAATTCGAAGTCACGCAAGGCCCGAAGGGCAAGCAGGCTTCGAATATCAAGACTCTATAACGAGACGCTGTTTGTCTGAAGAAGCCCGGTTCGTCCGGGCTTTTTTGTGTCACTGGAGACATGGTTATGAAAACGATTGCCATCGAAGAGCATTTCATCACGCCGTTTTACCAGAAGGAAGTCCACGCGAACGAATTCCGTAATTTCTATCTGACCAGCAGGAGCCAACAACTCGGGCACAACATAGTCGAAGAACTGGCGGACCTCGGCGAGCAGCGATTGGCCCATATGGACGCGGCCGGGATCGATATCCAAGTTCTCTCGTTCGGGTCACCCGGGGCGCAAGGGTTTGGCGCAGCAACCGCAATCCCGATGGCTCGCGATGCCAACGACATCCTCTACGATACGATTCAGGCTCACCCGACCCGTTTTGCCGGGTTTGCCGCACTTCCAACGGCGGACCCGACGGCGGCAGCGGACGAACTCGAGCGCACGGTGACGAAACTCGGCTTCAAGGGCACCATGATCCACGGCCACACTCAAGGCAGTTTCCTCGACGACAAGAAATATTGGGTCATATTCGAGCGGGCGCAGGCGCTCGGTGTACCGATTTACCTGCACCCCACCTTGGCCCATCCGAACGCGATGAAGTCCTACTTCGACGGCTACGAGGAATTGGCCCGTGCCGGCTGGGGATTCGCGATCGACACGAGTTGCCATTTTCTGAGAATCGTTTTCTCCGGAGTTTTCGACGCCTACCCGGATCTCAAGATCATCCTCGGGCATTTGGGGGAAGGTTTGCCGTTCGCAATGCATCGCCTCAACGATCACACCTACGCAGCGGCCGCCCGTCGTGGTCTGAAGAAAACGCCGCTGCAATACCTCAAGGACAATATGCTCGTCACCACCAGCGGCAACTGGTACGAGCCCGCGTTCGTCTGTACGCTGCTTGCTCTGGGAGCCGACAACATCCTGTTCGCGGTCGATTGGCCCTACGAGCCGAATGCGACCGGCATGGAATTCCTGAAGAAAGTGTCAATCAGCGACCTTGACCGGGCGAAAATTGCCCATCTGAACGCCGAGCGGATTCTGCGCATGTAGGCGCATCCGGATGCCCGCCCGGGGGCAAAGGACGGACTATTCTTTCGCACCGGCCCGTCGGAGCCGCTCGGCGATGGCTGTATCGCCTGCCCTTTTTGCCCAGGCCAGCGCCGAACCGCGGGACTCGTTACGAATGGAGGGATCTGCGGCGTGGGCGAGCAGCAGGTCGACGATATCGGCGTGTCTTCCGCGAACCGCCATCATCAGCGGAGAAGTACCGTTGGGCGAACGAGCGTCGACATGCGCTCCCTGCTCGATCAGATAGCGGCAGACGTCGACGTGCCCTCCCCAGGCGCAGTAATGCAGCGGTGTCCATCCTGCGGGATTGATATCGGAGCCACGGATCCGGAGAAACTTTACGACGTCCAAGTAACCTTTGAGGGATGCAAGCATGATCGCGGTTTCCCCGGCTCCGTTCTGGAGGCGCACTCTGGCCTTTTTATCGACGAGGTATCTGACCACCGCTTCGCGGCCTTCCCGCGCCGCAATCATCAACAGGGAATTTCCAGCCGCATCGGCTGTGTCCGGTTCCATTCCGCTGGACACCAGGTTCTGCACCACTTTCAGGTCCCCATCACGGGCCGCTCGCAGCAAATCTTCGTACGTGGTCTGAGCACGGGTGCTAATAGACAACAATAAACAACTTAGTATCAATATGATATATTTCATTCTTAATCTTAATTATTAATTTCGAGCACGTTCGAACAGCGTGAAGAAGTTCCGCGTCGTGGCGTCTGCGACTGCTTCGAAACCGATTCCATGGAGCCGGGCAATTTCCTCCGCCACATATCGCACCAGTGCAGGATGATTGGTTTCCCCGCGAAACGGTACCGGTGCGAGGTACGGAGCATCCGTTTCGACGAGTAACCGATCCAGCGGTACGCGGCGGGCGACATCTTTGATTTCAATAGCGTTTTTGAATGTCACGATACCCGAAAACGAAGCATAAAAATTCAGCTCGAGCGCGGCGGCGGCGACTTCGGCCGTTTCCGTGAAACAGTGCATGACGCCGCCGACCCGATCTGCGCCCTCTTCCCGCATGATGGCAACCGTGTCCCGCGCAGCCTCGCGAGTGTGGATGATCAGCGGCAGGCCGGCTTCGCGGGCGGCGCGGATGTGCGTTCGAAACCGCTGTCGCTGCCATTCCAGGTCACCGCGCTGACGATAGTAGTCAAGACCGGTTTCACCGATTGCTACAACTTCCGGGTTCTGCGCGCGCAGCACCAAATCCGAGACCGTCAGCGATTCCGCCCCGGTGGAGTCTGGTTCATGGTCGGGGTGCACGCCAACCGACGCATAAAAGTTGTCGTATTTCCGCGCCAACTGGTGCACCCTTTCCCACCCGGAAAGGCTGACGCTCACGCATAGCGCGTGACCCACGCCCTGTGCCGCCATTTCACCCCGAATATGTTCCATCCGGCCTTCGAATTCGGGGAAATCCAGGTGGCAGTGCGAATCGACGAGCATGTCAGTTGTGCATCGCGGGGCCGATTACCGGGCTTGTCCGCAGATACTGTCTCAAGAGGGATCGGCTCATCCGTCGGCGATCAACGCGCGGTATTGAATCAGAATATCTTCGAAAAACAGCCGCGGGTTGAGCGGGTGTTGCGCCAAACTGTTGGCCTTCGCCAGCATGCGGAGAAACGAGGCTGCTTTCGCCGGGTCGCAGCGGGCTGCTACTGCCGGAATCCCTTGATCGGGTGTCAGGTGATAACGGGACAAACCCGCCAGCCTCTGGCTCAGCAGATCGTAAGCCCAGCGTTGCAGCCACCCGACCGCTACAGCGGGCTCCACGGCAAGACAGGATTCGGACGCTGCAATCAGGTCGAATCCCGGATCGTTGAGTTGTTCGAGCAGGCGACGCCGGGCGGGTTCGCTTTCGTTCAGAAGCAGCGCGCGAAGCGGTGCGCCGCCGGCAAGCGCCAGCAGCCGCATCGGATTGTCGATGTTCTGGCTTTCGAGCCACTGCGCCGCTTGGTCCGGGTCTGGCCGGCCTACGGCGATGCTCTGGCAGCGGCTTCGAATCGTCGGAAGCAGCTTGTGCGGTGAACTGGTCACCAGCAGAAAAAGCGTTTCCGGCGGCGGTTCTTCGAGACTCTTCAGCAGCGCGTTCTGGGTCGGTATGTTCATGGCGTCCGCAGGACGCACCACGATAACCCTGAAACCGGCGCGGTGCGTTCCGACAGAAAGGAAACGCTGGAGATCGCGCACTTGGGCAATTTTGATTTGGTCGCTCTTCTTCTTGGGATCGGCCGTGGCCTCGCCTTCATCGTCGTCCTCGCCCATCAGGCGTTCGGGCTGAAGCAGACGGAAATCGGGATGGCTGCCCTGTTCAAACCAGGTGCATGCGGCACATCGCTGGCAATACCGCCCATCCGAAGCGGGCTGTTCGCAAAGCACGAACTGCGCGAAGGCCATCGCAAGTTCGAATTGTCCCACCCCGTCGGGACCACGCACGAGCAGCGCATGGGGCAAACGCCCGCGCAGTTCGGCCAGTTGAGCCAAGGAGGATTCTATCCACGTAAAAACCATTTACTAACAAATAGAAGAGATTATTACTTCAAGTTCTTTCTTCACATCGTCCAGTGACCGATCTGCGTCGATCACGGCGATTCTCTCGGGTTCGGCAGCGGCCCGGGCCCGGTAGGCCGACCTGACCCGTTCGAAGAAATCCGCGCCTTCCTGTTCAAACCGGTCTGGATGCGATTGGGACGTTGAAAGACGCTTGCGCGCGGCGTCCACAGACAGATCGAAATAGAGGGTCAAATCGGGTTGCAGGTCGCCGTGAACCCATCGTTCCAGGACCGCGATTCGATCGAATGGGAGGCCCCTGCCGCCTCCTTGATAGGCATAGGTGGCGTCGGTGAACCGGTCTGAAAGCACCCAACAGCCCTGATCCAGCGCGGGTCGGATCACGCGTGACAGATGCTCACGCCGCGCCGCGAACATGAGAAGCGTTTCTGTTTCGATATGCATGGGCTCGGACAGTAGCAGCTTCCGCAGGCTTTCGCCCAACGGCGTCCCACCGGGTTCGCGGGTAACCAGAAGGTCGCGACCACGCGTGCGCAGGCGTTCGGCGATCCAGTCCAGGTGGGTACTCTTGCCGGCACCGTCAACGCCTTCCAGCGTAATGAACTTTCCTCGAACGGGCGTCATGGTTTCGGGGCTGCCGTTGAACTTTCCGCTCCCCGTTTCTGGTGCTTGTCGACAGCGCGATTGTGTTCCTTGAGGGAATGCGAAAACTGGCTGGTTCCGTCGCCGCGTGCAACAAAATACAATTCCCCAGTTTTTGCCGGCCGCACCGTTGCGAGCAGAGACGCGCGCCCGGGCATTGCAATAGGATGGGGCGGCAGGCCGGCTCGGGTGTAGGTATTGAAGGGACCATCCGTCATCAGGTCATGCTTGCGCAGGTTACCGTCGAACTTGTCGCCCAATCCATAGATGACGCTCGGATCGGCTTGAAGCTTCATTCCCGCCCTCAGCCGATTGATAAACACCCCCGCAATCAGGGGCCGTTCCGCAGGCTGGCCTGTTTCCTTCTCGACGATCGAGGCCAGGATCAGAGCTTCGTATGGGGCAGCGAGCGCCAGCTCGGGGTCACGCTGTTGCCATGCCGATTGTAGCTCCTTCTTCATCGCACGATGGGCACGGGCGAGAATTGCCAGGTCGCTTTCCCCCTTCCCAAAGACGTAGGTATCGGGGAAAAACAGGCCCTCCGGCACCAACCTATCGGCGTCCAAGCGGCGCATCACCTCGGGGTCCGAAAGTTCCGTGCTCAGATGCCTTAGCGCCGGATGGGCGTCGAGTTCGGCGCGCATCTGGCGGAAAGTCCAGCCTTCGATGAACACGATCTGCGACAGGACGACGTCACCCCGGGTAATCTTGTTCAGCAGTTGCCACGGTGTCAGCCCCTGCTCCACCTGGTAGCTGCCAGCCTTGATGCCCGTCTCCTTCGACGCGAGGCGCGCGATCAGATTGAATTGCCAATCCCGCATGCGGATGCCGGCTTCGATCATCTGCCGAGTCGCGCTGCGCAGCCCGCTGCCGCGCCGGATTGAAAAATCCAAGGGTGATGTCGCGAGCTCGACCGGATGCAGCGCAAACCAAGCGAGCCACGCACTGATCGCCAATGCGGTCAAAAGCCCGGCAAGTGCGAACAAAAGCAGCCTGGTCGGTGGACGTCTCATGGGGGGCGGCGAGGCGGCGCGTGATGGAAAATCCGAGGCGATATAATAACTTGCTCAGGAGTAGCATTGCGATCATGAATTGGGTGGAAACCATGAATCCGGCTTGGCGAGAGTGGCTGCAATCGGCTGGCGCGCGAATCGAGGATGGTGTCGTACAGCACTTCGGGGATCCGCAGGGGGAACTCGAAGCGGCTCGGACCGGAGGCGTGCTGGCGGATCTTTCGCATCTCGGGCTGCTTGATTGTGCGGGCCAGGATAGCGAGGCGTTCCTGCAGGGCCAGTTGTCGTGCGACGTGCAGGCGATAGCCGCAAATTCGAGTGCGTATGGCAGTCACTGCACGCCTAAAGGGCGCATGGCCGCGAACTTTCTGATATGGCGGCTCCCGCCGGACGTGTCGCAAGGGTTCAGAATGGCGCTGTCCCGAAGCATTGTCGCGGCGGCTATAAAGCGTCTGAGCATGTACGTCCTGCGTTCCAAAGCGAAGGTGTCCGATGTTTCCGATTCGATAATGCTGTTTGGCATCGCCGGGGGCCGGTCAGCGGCCGCGTCGAATTCGATTTTCGCCGGTCTTTCACTCCACGGCACAAGACATCTGGACGGGGGGAGTACCGTAGTTGCGCTCTCCGCGGGGAGATTTCTGCTCGCGGTACCGGTTGAAGGTGCTCCAGCGATGTGGACGAGCCTTTCGGCCGCACGGCGTCCGATAGGAACGCCCAGCTGGGAATGGCTTGATATTCGCGATGGAATTCCGCTCATCACGACTAGGACACAGGAGCAGTTTCTGCCGCAAATGGCGAATCTGGAACTGCTCGGCGGGGTGAGCTTCAAGAAGGGATGCTTCACGGGGCAGGAAGTTGTCGCGCGCACTCAGCACCTGGGCAAGGTCAAACGCAGAATGTATCTTGCGCATCTTGACGTCCCAGAGAACGGACCTCCACCTTCACCCGGAGACGAAACATTCAGTGATGACATTCCAGCGCAAGCTAGTGGCATGGTCGTGAACGCTCAGGCCGCACCGGGAGGCGGGTACGACCTGCTGGCGGTGATTCATCAGTCGAGCCGGGAATCATCGACGGTACATTGGCGCGCGGCCGATGGCCCGGTCATGCGCTTTGCCGATCTGCCCTACGAAGTTACCTGAACGGGTTGACCCGATGACCATTGGTTACTACGTCTATTACCGCGTCGCACCCGAGAAATTTGCGCATGGCAGGCAGATCGTCGCTTCGTTCCAGGAGAAGGTGCGCGCGAGCACGGGCGTGTCCGGGCGACTGCTGCGTCGCCGCGACGATGCGACGACATGGATGGAAATCTACGAAGGAATTTCTGACGAACAGGCGTTTGAAGCCTCACTCGCCGACGCGGTGGAGCGATCCGGTTTCTCCTCCGTGCTCGCCGATCGCTCGACGCGCATAACCGAAATCTTCGGTCCCTTCTGATTCTCGCGGCAATTGTCTCGACCGATGTGCCTGGTTCTTTTCTCGTGGCGTGCCCATCCGGAGCACGTGCTCGTGGTTGCCGCGAATCGTGACGAATTCCATCATCGGCCGTCATGTGCGGCGGCGTTTTGGAACGACTCCCCCGATGTGCTTGCCGGCCGCGACCTCACAGCGTTGGGGACTTGGCTAGGTGTCAGTCGAAGCGGCCGCTTCGCTGCGATCACCAATTACCGCAATCCGGCCGAGCGCATGGCCACAGCGCCCTCACGGGGACATCTCGTTGCCGATTTTCTGAGCGCATCGAAAAGCCCTCATGACTACTTTTCAGGAATTGCACCACATGCCGGCCAATACAACGGCTTTTCCATGCTCGCAGCAGACTTCGACTCAATAGCTTTCTTTTCCAATCGTCAAGGGGCGATTGCCGAAATCGAGCCCGGCGTGCATGGCCTGTCAAATCACCTGCTGGATACTCCATGGCCGAAGGTGATAGAAGGTAAAGCACGGCTGGAAGTATTGCTCCAAGGAAAGTTCGATCCCCAGGCTTATCTGGAGCTGCTCGGCGATACCGAACCAGCTCACGAGGCGATCTTGCCCGACACGGGCGTGGGCATTGAATTCGAGCGCAGGTTCTCGTCGATACGCATCGTCGCAGGCGACTACGGGACGCGCTGCTCGAGCGTCCTGCGCATTGGCCTCGACGGAAAGGCCGATTTCTGGGAGCGCAGCTACGATCGCGAGGGTAACCCGGGCGGCACCGTGCACTTCAGCTTCGCGATTCCAGGCGTTCAGAAGACAAAATCGTAAGGGACATCGGCAGGTGCGGGATACCGGCCTCGATGAATTCGTCTCCGGTGGGTCGGAATCCAAACCGGCCGTAGAAGCCCGCCGCATGAGTCTGCGCGTGCAGTACTACCTCGCTGATGCCCCGGCCGCGCGCCTGTTGCAGCAGCGCCCGCAGCAGCGCGGCGCCTACGCCCATGCGCCGCCAGGGCCGAAGCACGGCCATGCGCCCGATGCGCCCGTCGGGAAGCAGACGGGCGGTTCCAATCGCGTTTGAGTCCGCGTCCAACGCGACGGCGTGATCCGATTGTTCGTCCCAGTCGTCCCACTCGAGCGCGCGTGGTACTCCCTGCTCCACGATAAATACGTCGTCGCGCACCGCACGCGCGAGTGGCATTGCTTCCCGCCAGGTCATGAGCGAGATGGTGAAGCCGATGTTCATGAGTGAGAGCGTGGTGCCGGACCTATAATACGCGCCAATCATACGCAGCAATTCGGGAAGCGGCCAATGCACAGCCTCTGGAGCGACGACGAAGCGAGTCAGTATTCGGGAGAGCTGGGACTGCGCGTCTACTCTTCCCGACTGCTCGGGCGCGAGAGCTCGCTGGTGCTGCACGGCGGTGGCAACACATCCGTCAAGATCCAGGAGCGCAACCTGTTCGGCGAGCAGGAAGACATCCTGTATATCAAAGGCAGCGGCTGGGATCTCGAGACCATCGAACCGCGGGGCTTTTCTCCAGTACGGCTCGATCATGCGCTGCGCCTTGCGGTGCTGCCCGAACTCGCGGATCCGGAAATGGTGAATCAACTCACCACCCATATGCTGCGCGCTTCGGCGCCGGTACCCTCGGTGGAAACCATCCTTCACGCATGCCTGCCTTACAAGTACGTCGATCACACGCATGCGGATTCAGTCGTGACGATCAGCAATACTTTGGACGGGCCGGCACGCATCCGAGAGATCTACGGCGATCTTTGCGTGGTCGTTCCCTACGTAATGCCCGGATTTGGCCTGGCGCAGCTGTGCGCGCGCGAATTCGAGCGAAGCAGTAGCGCTCGCACCATCGGCGTAGTGTTGCTCAATCACGGAATTCTTTCGTTTGGCGGCACAGCGCGCGAATCCTACGAACGTATGATCGGTCTGGTCTCGCGCGCCGAGGACTACCTGCGCGAGCGCGGTGCATGGGATATCTCTCGTTCCCTGTCGGTGGATGCCTTGGTCGAGCCCCTCGCCCAGGCACAACTGCGGCGCGGCATATCCGATGCGGCCGGCGCACCGATGCTCCTCAAGACCTGTGCTTACGATTTCGCACTTGGTTTCGCCCGACACCCGCGAGTTGCGCAAATCTCACAGCAGGGACCGGCCACCCCGGACCACGTCATTCGAACCAAGCGCGTGCCAATGCTCGGAAGCGATGTCGGGAGCTATGCCGAAACATACCGCCGCTATTTTTCCGAACAGGCGGCAAGCGCCAAGGAACCGAAGCAGATGCTCGACCCGGCGCCGCGAGTCGTGCTCGATCCCGCCTTCGGACTTGCTGTTTCGGGCAGAACGGCAAGGGAGGCCGGGATCGTCAAGGACATCTACCATCACACGATGGAAATCATCTTACGTGCCGAGGCTCTCGGCGGGTTCCAGGCCTTGCCGGCGGGGGATATCTTTGACGTTGAGTACTGGGACCTCGAACAGGCCAAGCTCAGGAAGGGAGGCAAACCCGCGATGTTTGCCGGTGAAATCGCGCTCGTCACCGGTGCGGCCTCGGGCATCGGAAAAGCGCTCGTGGAATCATTTCTCGCGCGCGGTGCAGCGGTAGCGGGTCTCGATATCAACCCCGAAATCGAATCTCTGCACGCGCGGTCCGATTACCTTGGGATCTGCTGCGACATTACCGACGAACGAGCCCTGCTCAGGGCAAGGGGCAATGTCGCGCTGCATTTCGGCGGTATCGACATGCTTGTGCTGAACGCCGGAATCTTCGCTGCCAGCCGTCGAATTGCCGAGCTTGGCGCCGACGAATGGCGCCGGGTAATGAGCGTCAATCTCGACGCCAATCTGGTTCTGATGCACGAATGTCATCCCTATCTGAAGCTCGCGCCGCGAGGCGGGCGCGTGGTCGTGATCGGTTCCAAGAACGTGCCGGCTCCGGGACCTGGCGCGGCCGCGTATTCCGCCTCAAAGGCCGCACTGAATCAATTGGCTCGAGTCGCGGCGCTCGAGTGGGGTAGCGACCGCATACGGGTCAATACCCTGCATCCCAATGCCGTGTTCGATACAGGCCTGTGGACCGACGAGGTGCTCGCGGCGCGAGCCAGACACTACGCAATGACCGTGGACGAGTACAAGACCAACAACGTGCTGCGCACCGAAGTGACCAGCCATGACGTCGCAGAATTGGCCGCCGAGATGTGCGGACCGCTTTTCGCCAAAACGACCGGAGCCCAATTACCCGTTGACGGTGGAAACGAGCGTGTCATCTGAACGTCGAGCGAGCGCAGTCGACACGATGAAATGCACGGGGGACCGGCTCGACTTGATCGACCAACGAATTTTACCCATGCAAATCAAATATATAAGTTGTGCCAATGCGGCCTCAGTCGCGGCCGCAATCCGGGACATGGTGGTCAGAGGAGCCCCCGCGATCGGTTGCGCTGCAGCGTTTGGCGTCGCGCTTGAAGCCAGGAGCGCCGCCGGCCGGCCACGCCAGGAATTCGACCAGCACATGGCCGAAGCAATCCAGACCCTGGCCCGCAGCCGCCCGACGGCCGTCAACCTGTTCTGGGCCTTATCGCGCATGAAGAAGATTTTGATCGGCAACTCAGGACAGTCCAACGCCGAAATCGCGCATGCCCTGCTTGTCGAGGCGCAGAGCGTCTTGAGTGAGGACATCGAGACCAATCACGCGATCGGCGACGCCGGTGCGGCTCTGGTGCCGCCGGATGCCTGCATCATGACGCACTGCAACGCCGGCGCGCTCGCCACAGGTGGCCATGGAACGGCTCTGGGTATCGTTCGCAGTGCGCGCGACCAAGGCAAGCGCCCGACCGTGATCGCCACTGAAACACGACCGTTTCTGCAGGGAGCGCGACTCACTGCATGGGAACTGGTGCAGGAAGCCATACCGGTTACCCTGATAACCGACAACATGGCCGGCCACATGATGCGGCGAGGAAAGGTCAACCTCGTTATCGTCGGAGCCGACCGCGTTGCCGCCAACGGCGACGTCGCCAACAAGATTGGCACCTACACCCTCGCGGTACTTGCAGCCCGTCACGGAATACCGTTCTACGTCGCGGCGCCGCTGTCGACTGTCGATCTGGGAACGGCGACCGGAGAAGACATTCAGATCGAAGAGCGCGCCGCCGATGAGGTGACCGGATACGCGGGCACCCGCTGGGCGCCGGTCGGCGTTAGCGTGGCCAATCCGGCCTTCGACATCACCAGCGCGGAACTCGTCACCGCCATTGTGACCGAGCGCGGCGTCCTGCGTGGACCGGACGAATCGAAGATTCGCGCGCTTTTCGAGCGGTGACGCTTGTAGATACAACACGCACCGGGCAAGAACACGCAATGGCGTTTCACCACGCCGAGCCGGCCTTGTCTTCCATTCCGGCATGCTGAAACGCGCCGAACCTATCGCATGCCATGCTTCGCCGAGACCATCGGCGTCACGCAAGCCATTGTCTCGACGTTTGCGCTAGCTGGCCGCACGGGTCGCATAGCCAATTACTGCAATCAGCGTCAGGCACCCGAGGGTAACGAGTTGGAAGGCAAGCATGTGTTTAGGGTTCTCGACCGTTGCTCTTCCCGATTCGCGAGGCCTCTGGAACAGCAGCAATAAGACGACTGCAAGGCCCGTGTAGATGAAGAACCGTGTCGGTGACTCGCGCAAGAAAATCGACAGCGCGGGAAGCGTAAAAAGGACTGCCGCGAACGGGCTTTCCTTCGATCCGCCAGTAATGGCCATTAGCAGTCCGGCACCGGCGATGTCGAGAACAAAAACTGCGAGAAATGCATCGGTGCGGCTGAGTGCAGGCAATTCGAGGCCGCTCAGAATCGGTTTTGACAACAGAAAGAAGCCTTGCGAAAACGCGAGACAAGCAAGAGTGACCAACCCGAATCCGAGCACCAGCGGTGGAAGATTACGGGTCGCAAGTCTAGGGTTGTCGGAAAACAGGGAGTAGCTCTTTTCGCCCGTTCTCAACGCGAGAATTCCGACATAAACGATCATGAGCAAAATGAATTGCGTGAACAGGAACGCTGTCGTAAGGGTCCGCGGCAACATTAAACGTGTCCTCGAACGGCCTGCGCCGCCGCGGATCGCCACGACGGGCGATTTGCTTGGCAGGCTTCCTGGCGAGATCTATTGACTGCGGCTGCTATCCGTCGGCGCATAGCGTGGCCAGGTTCGAAGAAAAATCCGCTCGATCAAGGGCGAGACTGACGCACCCATCATCGCCGCAGCGAAGACGAGCAATACCAAGTTTCGACTCTGGAACCAATATGCGAGCACGGCGAGTAATATGATCGTCCCGAAATTGAGCATGACGGCGAACGCTTCGGCCCGGTGAATATTGACGCGGATCGTACCCTTGCAGTGTGAACAATCGATTTCCATTCGAGCGACGACGGTTTGGCTCAATCGTCGTTTCCCCAAATTCGCACCGCAGATCGGGCACCGATAGTCCATTTCGATCCCTACGGAGAAGTCGACCAATGCAATGAAATCATCAGCCCTGGATGCTGGCGCCGCGAGCTAAATGGTTCTTGGCGGTTTTTCGGCAGCGCTCGGGCACGGCCAGAATACCCGCTTACGCTTGATCTCTCAAGGCTGCAGCTCTTTGCACGCGTATCCGGGACCGACAGCTCGGGCGTATTGCGTCCGCCGAATGGAAAGAGCCATTTCTCCGCACCGGGCCCATCCGCGCACGCGCCCGCCAAGCGCTCAACGTGGCCGTCAAAATCAGCGTTCGAAAATTTCGACTGGTGTTCCGGGTGAAACCATGTCAAACAATTCCAGGAGATCGTCGTTGTGCATCCGGAGGCAACCGATCGACCCGGGCTTGCCCATGTCGATCGAGTCCGGGGTGCCGTGAATATAGATGAAGCGCTGCATCGTGTCGACGGTTCCCAGACGATTAAAGCCCGGCTCGCAGCCCGAGAGCCAAAGAATGCGGGTCAAGATCCAATCGCGTTCGGGGAACTTTTCGCCCAGCGCAGGCGAATAGATTTCGCCGGTCGGCCGCCGACGCACGAATACGGTGTTTATCGGCTGTCCGCCGCCGATTTTCGCTCGTACCACGTGCCGCCCGCGCGGCGTGCGGTAGCTTCCCTTCTGCTCGCCAGTTCCGTTCTTAGAACTCGATATTTGGTAACAGTGCACCTCCCTTCCCGCATCGTCGAACACGGTAAGGCGCTGCCGCGGGATCGAGACTTCAATCTTCGACATCGCCTTCCACGCGCGTCCGCACCCTTCGCGCGGCGAAAAAAGTCGACAGCATCCGACCGCACTCGTCGGCGAGCACCCCCGGTGTTACTTCGGCGTGGTGGTTCAACCGCGATTCGGCGAACAGATTCACGATGCTGCCGCATGCGCCAGTCTTCGGATCCGCCGCTCCATATACGACACGCGCGATACGCGCATGCAGAATCGCGCCCGCACACATCGCGCAGGGCTCAAGGGTCACATAGATCGTGCAGTCGCTCAGCCGATAGTTCTTCAGCACGCCTGCCGCCTCGCGCATGGCCCGGATCTCGGCGTGAGCAGTCGGATCCGAAACCGAAATTGGGGCGTTGTAGCCGCACGCGATAATCGATCCGTCTCTTACCACGACCGCGCCGACCGGAACCTCGCCGTGTTCGGCCGCCTGTGCGGCATGCCGCAGGGCTTCGCGCATCATCGCGACATCGAAGTCCTGCCCGGGTTTGGACTCGGCGCCCATGACATCACGAGTCGACGGCGCCACCGCGAGCTATTTGGCGTACAGATTGCTGCCCGCCGCCCCGGCGGTGACAAAACGGTAATTGCCGAACGCAACGGTCTTCAAATCGCTGCTCGTTCCCGAAGCGACGGCCTGCCAAGCGGTGCCATCCGCGCTGGTAAATACGGCACCAGTGTCCCCGACCGCTGCAAACTGACTGCCGAAGCCGACTCCGGTAAGCGTGGTCTGGGTAACGGCAGGGCGCGCGGTCCAGTTCACGCCATCCGGACTTGTGACGACTGTCCCGCCTGCGCCCACGGCAACGAACATGGCCGCGGCCGGAGCGTAGGTCACCGCCTTCAAATCCGCGACGGTTTGGGATGCAGCCACCTGCCAGGCGGCGGTGTCTGTGCTAGTTACGATGGTTCCACCTGCGCCAACGGCTACCCATCTGCCGTTTCCGTAGGCCAATCCCGCCAGGTCCCGGGTCGTGCCGGCGTTGCCGACTCCCCAAGTCTGCCCGTCGGCACTCGCCGCATAGACGCCGTTTGCTCCCACGGCAACGTATACGATCCCATTGGAAGTTCCGGCATAGAGATGCTGCGAAGTTCCGGAACCCGCCTGCGACCAGGTTACCGCGTCGGCGCTTTGCAGGATCACACCGCCCGCTCCCACCGCTATATACCGCCCGATGCCGTAGAACACCGCGTTGAGGTCGCTCGCAACGACAAAATTGATCGGTGTCCAGGAAACCCCGTTGGCACTCGAAAACATGGTTCCGCCCGTTCCGACGACGACGAACGTCGATCCGAAAGCTGCCCCCCGAAGATCCGCCGTCGCCAGGGGCTGCCCGAGATTCCATACGCCTCCAGCGGAGCGTGGCGTGGCTGAGACCAAAGCGGTTCCCGATCCGCCAGGTCCGTGGTCGGTTCTACCGTTCATTGTGAAGTAATACGTTGTTCCATTCTGCAGACCTTGAACGACTTGTGGCGATACCGCCTGGATGATTACCTTGCCTCCGGGCAAAGTATTGAAGTTCGTCGAGTCCAATGCGCTCGAAGGTGCATAGAACAGCCAGTATTCCACGCCGGATTCCGCCAAAAACGTCACCACCACGTTGCCATCCCCCGGCTCAACCGAAATCGTGGCAGGTGGGTTCGCGGACTTACCCTCGTTGCCACACCCGGCCAATAGCGAGACCGTGGCCACGGCCAAGAACAATGTCAAAAGTCGTATCGTTTTCATCTGCCTTCCATAAGTCGAACTGCAGAAACTTAGAACCAGGTTCTTAGGGTCGAAACAATTTCAATATAGCGCTGATATTTGCTTTCATCGGGACGCACCGAAGGGGGTCTCGAATCACTGCACTCGATGATAAACGAGACTGGCAAGCCATTGTCGCATAGTGAACTTCTTTGCTGCTCCGACCAATCTTACCGTAAGCTTTACCGTCATTCGCATCGGGCAGCTCGCATTAGCTTTCAGCGTCTATCGCCGTCTATCGAAGGCAATCGACAACAGGGCACGAGTAACTCTTCGGGATCGTTCGGCGTCATTGCATGATGGGGAGCTTGCATCGTCGTATAGACGAACCCGCACGCGCCGAGCGAAGAGACCGCCTAAGCTCTGAGCCAACCACGCCTGGAAGCGTAGTAGGCGACGATGCCGAAGATCACCGCGATGCCTACGTTCAGGACCGCGAACGCAGCGGTACCAAGCACAACGAACCGATCCACTTTCTCCGGTCCCGGGTCGCGGCTGCCCATGGCCAACTCCGCTCCAGACAGGAACAGGATGACGCCCAGTAGGGGCGGCGGGAACAAACGGAAAATGGTTCCGGCAGAGTCGCCGAGAAACAACGCAATGAGCAGCAATAGCGCTCCCAGCATGATCGAGGCACCGCCGGTCCGAGCGCCGAACTTGACGTGTCCGGCCATGCCGCCGGCACCGTGACACATAGGGATGCCACCCAGGGCGCTCGACCAGAGGTTCAGAATGCCAGTGGACAGCGCCACCTTACGCTCGGTCACCGGACGATCTGGGAAGAGGCGGTTGTTTTCATCGGAAATGGCGACCAGCGCGTTGCCGAACGTAAGCGGCAGCTGCGGCAGCGCCAAAACCAGCGCGCCCATCCAGATATCCTGCCAGCCCAGCGACGGCCAAGCAAAAGCGGGTAATCGAAATGCCACGCTCACCCGGGCAAGCTCCGATGCCAGTGCGGGTTGTTCCACGACGGCATAGACGGCACCCGCCAACAGCAACACGACCATCGCAGGTATGCGGGAGCGGGCGATCAAGACCAGGGTCAGTGTCAGCAGGCCCGCCGCGAGAGCCCAACGCTCCGACATCATGCGGATCCCTTCAAGCATGAAGCTGAAGCCCAGTCCCATGACAACACCCAATAGCGCGGGGCGCGGCACCGATAAGGAGAGGCGTTTGGCCAGTCCGGTAGCGCCGAGGAAGAGCCAGATAACGCCTGTTGCAAGTCCGGCACCGACCACCATCGCGGGCGTGAGGGCAACGGCGCCTACGGTCTGGGTAACCGCTGCCGCGCCGATCGCCTTCATCGGCTGGACGGGGAACGGAGTGCGGTAGTACCAACCGGCGGCGACGAGAGCGGCGCCGAAACCGAGAAGAAGGCTCACCGGATCCATTTTCAGGATCGAGACGTAGGCCACTACGAAGGGAATTAAGGTGCCGAGATCGCCGAATGCACCAGCAAGTTCAGAGAGATTGAAGCGGTTCTTTGCATGCGGCACTGACTTTGCCCAGCCGTGAACACGGCTCGAATTATAGCAAGTCTCGCATGCGCGTCGCGCAGTTCGCTCTGCCGCTTCCAGAACAACATTCGGTCATTCACATGACGTTGGGCTGCGACTTACTTGCAGCCGTAATGCAGTTTCCATTTCTCCGCAGGTACGAGGCTGATTGGGATTCATTCACGGGGTGCCAGTCCGTCCGATGATACTTGCCTACGTATGATTGCGATCATATGCGCATGGCGCATGCGAAGATTAACATTCAACATAGTGCAGTGGCTTCGAGCGTGTCATGTCTGCTCTACTTGGGTCAACGCCTCGTGCAACCGAAGTGGTAGCTTTGCCGAGTCGCTGCGCGGCGAGGCGGGGTCTTGAACCAATCTCTCGCGGAGCGAGGCAACCCATACAGGAATGCAGGCAACGCCGGCATTGTTTCGCTCGATTTCCATGCGGGCATGGGAATGCGCCCGATCGAATTCAAGGGAGGCGCGAAAGACGCGGTCAGGAAAACCTCGGATCTCAAGTGAACGTGCGTTCCCGTCAAATCAACCCAGGGAGAAGTTATGGCGCTGATCCGTGCCGAGGAGCTGGTTAAGACCTACCGCACGGGCGAAGTGGACGTGCATGCGGTAAGGGGCGTCGATTTCGCAATCGAATCGAAGTCGTTCGTGGTCTTCGTCGGCCCTTCGGGCAGCGGCAAGACCACACTGCTCAACATGATCGGCTGTCTCGATCGCCCGACCGGCGGAAAACTGGCGGTCGTCGATACGGACGTCGGTACGCTCGACCGGCCCGCGGCCGCGGAGTTTCGGGGCAAGCATATCG
This sequence comes from Betaproteobacteria bacterium RIFCSPLOWO2_02_FULL_63_19, assembly GCA_001770415.1. GTDB lineage: Bacteria > Pseudomonadota > Gammaproteobacteria > Burkholderiales > SG8-39 > JACQTO01. Next base: position 34,778 of record MEQX01000035.1, read on the forward strand.
GCTTTGTCTTCCAGGACTTCAACCTGATCCCGGTGCTCACGGTCTACGAGAACATCGAGTACCCGCTCATCATGGTGCAGGACTGGCCCGAGAAAAAACGTCGCGAGCAGGTCATGCGGCTGCTCAAAGCGGTCGGCATGTCGGGCCAGGAGAACAAGCGGCCGGACCAAATTTCCGGGGGTCAAAAGCAGCGCGTGGCGGTGGCGCGTGCATTGGCAACCGACGCGAAGCTGGTGCTGGCCGACGAGCCGACCGCCAATCTCGACCACGATACCGCGTACCACATCATCGAGCTGATGAAGAAGATGCGCGACGAGTTCGGCACCACGTTCGTGTTCTCGACCCACGATCCCAAGATCATGGGCGAGGCCGAAGTGACGTTCACGCTCGAAGACGGTCGGATTCAGCAACCCTCACCAAGGCCGGTGGCAATCCATGCGTAACATACTGAAAATCGCCGTCAGGAATCTTGCCCGCTTCGGCAGGCGCACCCTTCTCACTTCCTCGCTCATCACCCTGGACATCGTCGGGGTGCTGCTGTTTATCGCCGTCGCCGGGTCGTTCAAGACCATCATGATCGGACAGTTCACCGATTCCATGCTGGGGCACCTCGAAGTGCACCGGAAGGGGTATGTGGCTTCGATCGACAGCCTTCCCTTAAACCTCAACATGCAGCCCACGATGGTCGGCAAGGTCGAGCAGGCGCTGAAAGCAACGGATGCGGTCGATGCCTACTCCGAGCGCATCAAGCTCGGCGCCATGTTCAGCAATTTCACCGAGACGACCAGCATTCGCATCAGTGGCATCGACCCGGCAAAGGAAATCGCCACTGTGCCGTTGCTTCCCGGGCGCGTGATCGGGGATAAAAGAGCCGGCGCACTGCTGAACCCTGGGGAGATCCTCATACCGGAGCTGATCGCACGCGGGCTGAAGGTGAAGGCGGGCGACACCGTGGTTCTGGTCGCCACCAACCGGGACGGCTCGGTCAACGGCAAGACCTTCAGCGTCGCCGGAGTGATGCAAAGCGCGTCGGGACCGGGCGGCAAGGACGGCTATATCAGCATCGACGACGCGCGGGCTCTGCTGCGGATGAAGGAGGCCGAGGTGAGCGAGATCGCGATTCGCCTCAAGAATCCTGCCCAGATCGAGGCCGTCTACGCGCAATTGTCGAAGGAACTGTCGGCTATTGCCGGTGCCGGTGCCGGTGCCGGCGCCGGCACGGGTAGCGCCGACAAGTCGGCGAGCGCGGGCAAGGGCGGGGGCTCGGGGCTGGAAGTGCACACCTGGGCGGCGCTTTCGCCCTTTTCGAACATCGCGAACATGATCGACCTGCTCGCGGTGTTCATCAAGATCATGATGGTATCCATAGTCTTGATCAGCGTCATGAACGTCATGATGATGGCGGTGTACGAACGCGTCCGCGAGATCGGGACCATTTCGGCCATTGGAACGCCTCCGCGAAGAATCCTTGCCCTGTTCATTACCGAAGGGTTGCTCCTAGGTCTGGGCGGAGCAGCGCTCGGAACGCTGATCAGTCTTGCGGCGATATATGCATTGAACATTTGGAAGATCACTGTCAAATTCGGCATGCAGCAAGCGATAGTGCTCTCCCCTGCGGTCTCCGCCAGGGACGTCGTGATCATTGCGGCGCTGGTGGCCGTAATGGCGCTGCTGGCGAGCCTGCAGCCCGCGTGGAAAGCCTCTCGCATGGACCCGGTCACCGCCTTGGGCCACGTTTAACTCGACCGGACAAATCATGAAGAAGCTCCTGTCACTCGTTCTAACCCTCATTGCGCTGCCGGCGGCGGCTATCGACGGGGCACAGATTCTGCAAAAGGTGGACCGCAACCTGGAGCCCGAATCCTACGAGTCGTACCGCAAGCTGATCGACATCCAGCCGGACGGCAGCAGGAAGGAATCCGTCCTCTACACGATGAAGAAGGGCCGGGAGAAGGTCGTGGCCCTGTTCCTGGCCCCGCCCAGCGACAAGGGTCGCGTCACGCTGCGCCTCGCGGACAACATGTGGCTGTATATTCCCGACGTGGGACGGGCGATACGCATTACCAGCCTGCAATCGGTGACGGGCAGCGTCTTCAACAACGCCGATATCCTGCGCATCGACTACACCGCCGAATACAACGTGGAAGCGGCAGAAGAGCAGAAAGACGCGTATCTGCTCTCGCTCAAGGCGAAGACCGGCGAAGTCGCCTATGACGGG
>MEQX01000036.1:0-5676 GCA_001770415.1 Betaproteobacteria bacterium RIFCSPLOWO2_02_FULL_63_19
CCACGATTCCGATGTAGCGCGAAAGGGTTGTCTCCGCGGCGAGCGAATACATCCCTTCGTCGGTCAGCGTGAAATCGAACGCGGATGCCTTGTACTCGACCGCGCCTCGATAACGGCAATTTAGGGTGACCTTGCGATCGTATTCAGGGAAAGTTACCCCGGCCCACTCTGCGATACTCAGCCCTAGCGCTCGCATGCGCGCCGCGGTCAAACGGAGCTTCTGCGGGACCGGGACGATGATCGCTGCAACTTGAGAGTGCTCGAACTCGTCGGGTTTCTGCGGCCAACGGATTCGCAATTGCGTCCGGACCTTTTGATCCACGGTACGCGGAATGACATCGGCAGCCGCGTAGGGGCCGAGCCGGTCATCATGGATGTAGATTCCTTTTAGCGCTGTGGCTCCATCTCGAAAATGCAGCGTCGAATCAGATTGCGGACTGACCTCACCCAATTTGTAGCCCACTGCGCAAACTGCATGACCCTCTCCTTTCTCGGCGCGCAACGCGAGAACCGGCGCAAAGCCCGAGTCCAGGTAGGCGAAGAGCTGGCCCCGATCTACCTCATACGACGACCCCGGGACATACAAGGGCGCTAGCCCCGCGGCCCGAGTGGCTTCGCAGAGTTGCTCGATCGTGAGCCCCTCGGACGGGAGCGCCCGGCCACCGGGCATGAAGTAGCGCGATGCCGCCTGAGTGATTTCGGCTGGCGTTGCAATCTTGAGCCGTTCCATCGGTGCGACTTGATGAATCGCGCACCACAGAGCGGTCGTCGCGCAAGCGCTCACGCCCTGGTCCTGCTGCTGAAAGGCGAGACCACGAACGTTGAGTTCGAAACCGCAGAGATGCGCATCGTAAGGGCGGACAGCACTGAATACCCGCCTATGACCCTCGATTGAGCGTTCGCCGAATGTCCGAAGTACCGTGCGGCCGATTGGAGAACCAGGAAGCGGCCGAACTACGCTGTAGCCGAGATACGACTTACACAAGAATTCGGCCGATTCCTGGCGCCGTCCGCTATTGGCATCAGAAACCAGTGTATGCCAGCGGACTGAATCGAACTCGGCACTGAAGAAATGAAAGCGCTGACAGTAGTTCGGATATCCCCGCAAGCTCCGCGAGTAGAACAGTGCGACATCGTCGATGTAGTCGCGGTCAATGTAATGCGATTCGACTACGAGGGTGCGGCAGCCAAGCTGTCGTACGTATTCTGTCAGGTACCCGATTTGTACCGGAGGCCAACCGTACTCGACGAACCCGTCCGGTCTTGGATAGAGCGGGGCGAGGTCACCGGGAAAGGCGAGTACCCGTACCTCCAGCTCTGGCGCTTGGCGGCTGTGGCCCGCGCCGTCTGTCATCAATCAGCCTTTAGGCGAAAGTGAAGGATCTCCTCGCCGGCTGACTCTGCTTCTGTTTCCTTCTGAGCGAGGCGCTTGACGCGCAAGCTTGCGTCGACAAGCGCATTGCGCAGCGCGGCCTCGTCCTCCACCCGATCCGTTGTGGGCCGCGACTTCTGATTGGGATCTTGGTCTTTTACCTTGCCGTTTTGGTTTGCCATAGTTTCCCCCTTGCTTCCTATGGAACGCGCGTGTACTTCATAACGCCCTACGGCTGCTAACTGCTATCGCTTAATGTCTTCGCCCAGCAGCGCGGCCGTAACGCGGCGCACCGCATCAAGCTTTTCGGCGCTGGCGCGTGAGGCGCGCAGGAATATCGGGTCTACATGAGATCCAGCCTCCGCAGGTTGCCGCCCGATCAGGGCATCAACCGACACCTCCAACGCATCCGCGAGCTTAACGAGCGATTCGACCGAAGGTACCCGCTGGCCGGTCTCGAAGTGGGAAATCGACGCCGCGGCGAACCCGGCTCTCTTGCCAAGTTCCGACTGGGTGAGGTTGCGCAACTCCCGGAACCGGGAGAGGTTTTCGCGCAGTGCGGACGGCACATCAGAGGCAGGTGTTGACATATTGGCCATATAGTATATATTAGCAATACTTGTACGTATACTTCTATACGTAACCGTATTGAGGATAGGCCCAAGGGACTGAAAATGCAAGGAGATTGAGATGAGCGAAAACGAGAAGCATCCTGAACGGCTCCACATCTTCGTCAACCGACGGCGTTTCGATGAAGGCGACGGCGTGAAGCCGGAAATGACGGGTCGCGAGATTGCCGCGCTGGTGGACACGCCCGCCGACAACGCCGTCATTCGCTTCGATTCCGGGCCGGACAAACGCGAGATCGGCATCGACGAGTCTGTGCACATCAAGAACGGCCAGCACTTCCTGGTGACGCGCAAGGTGGTGGAGGGTGGCAATGAACCGGGAACGAATCGAAAGTGAACTAGCGCGGCTCGCGGTAGGCGGGCAGCGCGCCGAGATCGTTACTGACGGCAACCGCCCGATCGTTCTTTACCACGACGTGCCGACCGCGGGTGGTCCGCATGGTCTTCCGGAAACCTCGGACGTCATCGTGCCCATACCGGAAGGACACCCGGCAGCGGCTATCGACCTCGCTGGACTTCCCGCGGGCTCGCCATTGCTTCCTCGCGTGAAGGGCGGCAACAACAACCAAGGAAACGTGACCGCAGGCGGTCGTCAATGGCAGCTCGCCAGCTATCACCCGCACAACGGTGGTGGCGCGCCACCGTATGACCAGAACAAGCACGGCTTTCACACTTACTTTGACTCGCTCGTCTCATGGCTCGCCCGCCTCAATTGACTGCCGAACGCGCATGCTCGTCGGTAGTCGTTCGGATAGGGGCGCCAGAATTCGCTGCCTTGAAAGACCTTCTCTTTAGACGTTACCCAGAGCATGAATGGGGAACGTTCGCGCGCCTTGGCTGGCGCGAAACGGAGGACGGGCTCATTCTCACATTTGCGGCGCTGGATTCACCGCTTCCTGGAGAATTGAATGAACGGTTTGGGCACGTCGTCATCAACGAACCGTACAGCTTGCGTATGGCGCTCGAGGCTGAGCGCCATCCCTTTGCGGTCGCAGTAATTCACTCCCACCCCCAGGACTGCCGCCCCGATCCGAGCCACATTGACGACGACATGGATCGCTACTACTCCGGTTACCTATCTGGCTTCGCTCCTGGACGACCGTATGCAAGCCTGATCCTGTCCGAATTGAAAGGCGAACTTGTCCTTTCGGGAAGAGTATGGTGGCGGTCACGTTGGTTGACCGTCGGCAAGTTCTGCGTTGAGAGAACCCCTGTACTCTCGTGGGCGCATGGGAAAGCGGTCCAGAAGGCGCTGATCGACGAATCGCGCTACGCTCGCCTTACCACCGCATTCGGCAGACAGGCCGCGCAGAGGCTCTCGCGCAGTACGGTCGCTGTGATCGGCGCAGGGGGAACAGGATCGGCTGCGATTGAGGTGCTCGCGCGTGCCGGCGTGGGGCGTCTGGTAGTGGTCGATCCAGATGTCGTCGAATCTTCCAACCTCGAACGGCTGCATGGAGGTTGGCCCTCTCATGCGGAAGAGCGCATCTCGAAGGTGGAAACTGCACGCGAGCACGTGCGCCGGATCAACCCGGATATCGAAGTCGTCGCAATCCTCGGCCGTCTTCCGCAAAAAACTGTGGTAGATGCTGTGCTCGGCGCCGATGTAGCGCTCGGCTGTACCGATCAGCAGCATAGCCGGCTCGCTCTAGGCGAGCTTGCATTCCGTTATCTGCTTCCTTCAATCGACTGCGGAGTGGTCCTCGAAGGTTGCGACGGCAAGGTTACTGGTCAAATCCTCCAGCTCGTGCGATTCCTGAGCACCGACCCATGTGTGCTTTGCCGCCGCATGACCAATCCGCGTCGCCTGAGTCAGGAATTGATGTCTGGAGAGGAGCGAACGACGCGACAGGCGGCCGCCGCGGAAGCCTTAAAGCGGGGTGAACCGCCCGATCCGTACTGGGCGGAAGAGACTCAGCTAAACACCGTTGGTTACTTGACTACGGTTTCTGGTGCCATGGCCGCGGGTTACGCAATCGGATGGATCACCGGACGTTTCGATCCACCATTCGCGCGGCTTCAGGCGAATCTAGTTGGAAAATTTCTGGACACGACTGACTCCGAGGATACTGCTTCGCCCGAATGCGCATGCCAAAGAGCGCGAGCATGGGCGGATCAGGGAGCGGCGCAAGCGCAAATCACCGCGCCATCGCATTGGCCTTTCCCGAAACGTCTTTGACACGTTGGCGACTTGGCGTGGAAGGTTACTTCAGATCTCGAGCACTGCCTGGTCTAATCCCCACAAATTGAGCTGTGTCACGGCGATGGCACCACATCCGACAGGCACAACCAGCGTGAATTCGGCAGCGCGGCCCCTCGCATATGCGGCGAAGAGCTCGCACTGCTCGCGCGTGTGCTCGTCGCCAATGGAGTCGGCCGTTTCGACTTCGAAGATGTGCTGTTTGAATCCGTAGTACGCGCTCGCGTCGGGCTCGTGGCCGCGCTGGGTGGCGGTCCAGACGATTCGCGTCGGTTTCTCGTAGCCCGGCAGATCGACCTTGATATCGGAATAGAGGTTCGCGACGAGCCGGGAATGCAGCCGCTCGACCAGCCGGTCATGTTCCGACTTCGCGAAGTATTGTTCCAGCGCTCCGCCAAGGCGCAACGGCGGGGTGGAGATGGAAGGCAGGCCGAGGCCACGGTCGAGGCCTAGCAGGCCGCTGGAAAGCGATGAAAGGGGCGAGGTCGCGGGCGTGTCAGCCTGGCGCGCCAGCAGCGCGTTGATCAATCCAAGTCTCGTCCATTCGTCCATATGGAGTCGGGTTGCTTAGCCTGGGGGTCTAGTTTACAATTCATATGCGTTTTGTCAAGTGTAAACCGCCACGGGGGAGCCCCGAATGATCGCGGACCGTCTGAGACTGGCCCGGCGGAAGGCCGGGTATTCGCTGCGAGGCTTGTCCGATGCCATGGGCGGGAAGGTGACCGCGCAGGCGATCGGCAAGTACGAGCGAGGGGAGAGCACGCCGAGCTCGGGGGTGCTGAGCGCGCTCGCGAAGGCGCTGGGGGTCTCGCTCGCCTATCTGATGGACGCGCAGGGAATCGAGCTGCGGGGCGTGGAGTTCCGGACCAAGGCGAACACGAGCGCGCGCGAGCGCGCCCAGGTCGAGACCGAAGTACTCGAATGGATCGAGCGCTACCTGCAAGTCGAACGGGTGCTCGAGATGGATAGCGCTCATTGGCAGCGTCCGGTGGCGAAGTTGCGCAAGCTTGCGAACCCAGCCGATGCGGAGAAGCTCGCGGCCGAGGTGCGCGAAACCTGGAAGCTCGGGCACGACCCGATTCCGAACATGACCGAGCTGCTTGAAGAGAAGGGCCTCAAGGTCCTAACCGTGCCCCTGGCCGAGCGCGTGTCCGGCTTCACGTGCCTCGTGAAGCGGCCCGACGAGCAGTCGGATTTGCCTGCCATCGTCGTCAATAACCGGCACTCGCTCGAACGCCGACGGCTTACGCTTGCGCACGAGCTGCTGCACCGTCTGGTCGAGCCCGGGAGCCTGGACGAGCGCGGCGAGGAGAAGGCGGCCCAGGTGTTCGCGGGCGCGTTCCTCATGCCGCGCGAGCATCTGGAGCGCGAGGTCGGCAAGCGCCGTAATGCGCTCGGCTACAAGGAGTTGCTCGATCTCAAGCGCCTGTATCGCGTGAGCGGCGCGGCGCTCCTCGTGCGGCTGCGGCAACTGG
>MEQX01000036.1:5706-25764 GCA_001770415.1 Betaproteobacteria bacterium RIFCSPLOWO2_02_FULL_63_19
CCTTCCAGTCGGTCGCGCGCGGGTGGCGCACCCAGGAAGTCAACGAGCTGGAGCCGGCCGACCAGCGCGGCAGCCGCGAGCCGGCGCTGCGCTTCGAGCGGCTGTGCTATCGGGCGCTCGCGGAGAAGGTCATTTCGCTCACCAAGGCTGCGGAACTCCTCCGGCGACCGGTCCCGGATGTCGAAGCAGAATTGAAGGGACCGAAGGGTGCCGCTGCGGATCGTCGTCAGTGACGCTAGCTGCCTCATCGACCTGCGCAAGGTGTCGCTGCTCGAGCCATTCCTGCGGCTGCCCTATGAGTGCCTTATCCCGGACACGCTTTTCGACGAAGAGCTTCTCAAGTTCAGCGCTGCACAGAAGAAGTCCCTGCTGCGCGGCGGGCTCAAGGTTGTCGAGCTTCCCGGTGCAGGCGTCCTGCGCGCCCGCGAAATCGTCCGCGATTTCCCTCACCTGTCGATTCACGACGGCTTTGCCTTTGCGCTGGCGGAGAGCCGGCCTGGCTGCATCCTGCTGACGGGTGATGGGACCCTGCGCGCATTCGCGCGGCGACGCAAGATCGAGGTCCACGGCGTACTCTGGGTGATCGACGAGCTTGGCGTTCACAAGATCAGCACCGCGGGAATTCTGCACGCGGCGCTGCGAGCGATGGCGAAAGACCCCACGGTACGACTGCCGGCGCATGAACTGGCGGCGTACCTGAAACGGTACGCAGGCGGGTGACCGGTATGGCCAAGAATCGAAATGCACGCTCATCGCCACTGCGCATGGATCGCGACGCGGCTGAGTACCCGGAGATTCTCCGTTCGCGCCTGGGCGCCGATGCGCCGGCCGCCCTGGTCCTGCTTGGCAACGAAAACCTGCTCAAATCGCGTAAGACCGCGCTTTTCTGCTCCGCCAGCACACCTGGCGACGCGATTTTGCGCGCGCATGACGCCGCGCGCCGAATGCGCGACGAGGGGGAGACGGTGATCAGCGGCTTTCATTCCCCGATCGAGGAGGAATGCTTGCGGATTCTCCTGCGCGGAAAGCAGCCGCTCGTCGTTTGCCCGGCGCGCGCGATCGAGGCGCTGCGCGTTCCGCCCCAGTTGCGGGACGCGCTCGGCGCCGGACGGATTCTGTACCTCTCGCCGTTCGTCGAACGTCCGACCCGCATCACGAGGGAATCATCGATCCGCCGTAACGAGGTGGTTGCCGCGCTCGCGGATGACGCGTATATCGCGCACGTCTCGCCAGGCGGCATGACCGCAAAGCTGGCGCAATCCTTGGCGAGCTGGGGTATCCCGACGGCGTTTTCTTCCTGAGCACACCATCCCCGCGGGCGCCGACGACACTGGGAGATTATCGCGCAACAAACGCCGTTATTTCAGCAGAGCCGTTCTTCCGAACATGGCGAGAGGTTCATTGGCAACCTTTCTCGCCTTCCGCATACCACATGTGTCCGGACAACTCTTGCACAAGTTGAAGGATGTTGCGTTCGACGATGCAAAGAAGCTGCGGATTCTTCGGTTCCTCCATGCGCACTCGCACGGCGACCCTCGACAGCTCCCGCCGATCGGGGCCGGGCGGCCGTTCGTGGATATCGTCAGTGAGCTGAAAGCAGTATTGGCGGACCGCAGGGGCGGTGGTAGCATGGCGCCCATGAGTTACCAGGACCGCATCGTCGTCGACCCCGCGATCCGCAGCGGCAAGCCGTGCATCAAGGGTACGCGGATCACTGTGTACGACATCCTCGAATACCTCGCCGGAGGCATGTCGGAGGACGACATGCTGCGGGATTTTCAGGGGCTCGCGCGCGAGGACGTCAGAGCGGCGCTCGAGTTCGCCGCCGCGCGCGAACGCAAGCTCGCCGCCTCGTCGGCCAGGTGAAGCTCCTCTTCGACGAGAACCTGAGCGCCAGGCTCGTCGCACTTCTGCAGGCGGAATACCCCGGCAGCGCCCACGTCTGAACAGTTGCTCGGTCGCGGGCGCGGCGACGGCGAAGTCTGGGAGCGGAAACGGGCGCAATACCTCGCAGCCGGCATTCTGCCTCATGAAAACGGCGGAGGTCCGGACGGAACGCTCATCGAGACCCGCGATGATCCGGGGGGCGGGCTGGACGCCGGGCGCATTGCCAAGCTCGTCGATGAGGTCGTGCTTGGATAACCACCTTACCGATGCCTACACCGTCACGCGGACTCGGAGCAACTTGAGCCCGGCCTGACGATTACGTTATTCGGAGTCCCAAAGGTGCGACGCCGCTCAGCTCGAAAGCTGGGTCCGCGAGAAACACATGATCGCCTTTTCGCTCTGCTCTTCATCCCCCAACATGCCGACGGTGGACATCGTCGTGCGTCCGGCGGTACCCTTCGAGGCGATGCACCGCAACCGACGTCGAATCGGCTCATTGTCCCTGACAGTTGCCGCGGCTACTCGACGATCTTGTTGATCGGCAATTCGATAATGCCCCGCGCACCGGCCGCGTACAAACGCGGAATAAGCTCGCGAACGGCGCCTTCCTCGACGACGGTGCTCAGATCCACCCAGTCGGGGTCCGACAGCGTGGACACCGTGGGTGTCGCCAGGGCCGGCAACAGCCCCAGCACGCCGTCGACCTTGTCGCGGCGCACGTTCATCGACAGCAGCACGCGTGTCGCGGCGGCGATCGCGCCGTTGAGCATCATCAGCAGCCGGTCTATCTTGGATTTCCTCCAGTCGTCCTCGAGAGCGCCTCGGTTGGCGATGAAGCGAGGGGTGCTCTCGAGCACCACGTGCATGATCTTCAGCTTGTTTGCGCGCAACGATGAACCGGTTTCGCTCACGTCGACGATCGCATCGGCGAGAATGGGAGGCTTGACCTCGGTCGCGCCCCACGAGAATTCGACGCTTGCATTGACGCCGTGCTCGGCGAGAAAGCGTTTGGTCATACCCACTGCCTCGGTGGCGATGCGCCGGCCCTCGAGGCTCCTTACGGTGTCGAAACTGGAGTCTTCCTTCGACGCCATGACCCAGCGCACGACGCCGTAATTGGGCCACGGCGCGCGAAGGTCGGCCAGTTCGGCCACGTCGGCACCGGTTTCCAGAACCCAATCCAGGCCGGTGATCGCGCAGTCGAGGACGCCCTGCCCGACGTAGCGTGCCATCTCCTGCGGCCGGATCAGAATGCACTGGATTTCCGGATCGTCGATATCCGGGTAATAGGAGCGGCCCGAGATGCGCAGGTCATAGCCGGCCCTCACGAACAACTTTTGCGTGGTCTCCTGCAGGCTTCCCTTGGGAATGCCAAGGCGCAATTGACGTCTGCCAGTCTCGACCATGTCTGTCACCCTGTCCGTCGAACGTTTGCAGTCGAAAGCGTCGGATTTCGCAGGCTCAGAGAGTTTTGTCTATGCGCACGGCGACGCCGCTCGCGCCCGGGGCGACGGGTTTGCTCGCGCCTTCGAGGTCACCGGGCTTTGGCACCACGCCTCCGGATTTCGCGACGCGGGCCGTGATTACGACGCGCGTCGCTCGCGACAGCGTGTTCTCCGGGCTCATCGCCATCGAGTCGTCCAGCTCGAAGTTGAGGGGCAACTGACCGAATTTGGCACGCATGACCGCGAGCGGCGGGCCGCCACCTTCTGGCAGGCGCGCGAAGATGAACAGAGCGTCATCTGGAGAAGCGCGCATTGCGAGATCGGGCGCGATCGTGACCATGCCGCTGACCGAAACGCCGCTCGCAACCGATTGGGCCGGTGCGCCGCCGGCCGCTGCCGTCGCGCCTGGGGTTGCGCCAGCGGGCACGCCCAGGGCCCGGCGTGCCTGCGCGAGACCCGAGGCGATCTGCCTTGCGAATTCGCTGTCCTCCGGGAGGACGGAAAGCGCCTGTTCCCATTGCCGGGCCGCGGCGGCGAAATCCCTGTTCCGGAACGCGATGGTGCCCGAAAGCGCGAGCGCCTTGGGCTCGTTCGGGTTCAGGCTGAGCGCGCGCCGGATCAGCTTCTCGGGCTCGCCGGCCAGGCTTCCGGCGCCTTTGCTGCTCGCATAAAGGTCCGCATAGTCCGCGATCAGGCGGGCGTCGTCGGGAATCCGCTTCATTGCCTCTTCGAACGCTTTCAATGCCTCTTCGACCCGCCCCGCATAGGCATAGGTGCGGCCAAGCATCGCCCATCCGCTGCCGTCCTCGGGCGAGGCTTTGAGCTTGCGTGCAAGTGCCTCTGCCATTGCGAGCACCTGCTCGGTTTCCACCGGATGACCCGCCGCCTGCACGGGAGCCGGCGCAGCGCCCGATAGCGCACGCGGTTCGCCCAGAGCGACGTAGGCCGCAATCGCGGCCACCGGCATGACCACCGCGAGCAGCAGCGCAACGCGCGGACTGTGTTCGCTGGTGCTCACCACAGGTTCGGCGCCGGCCTGGCTCTCATCAATGACTCGCCGCTCGATCTCGCGCCTGGCGCTTTGCCACTGATCGCGGTCGATGGTTCCAGCCTGAAGATCCGCGTCGTTGTTTTCGAGCTCCCGGCGCAGCAGCGCAATGTTGGCCGCTCCGCGGTCCGTCGCCTCGGCATCGCGCCGCGCAAGCAACGGCGGCAGCACTGTCAGCAATGCACCGATGACCATGACGGCCGCGACCGCGAGAAACGCCGTCACCTGGATTCCTCGTCAGCCATACCCAGCAAAGCTCTTGCGCGCTCCCGCTCGGCTTCGCTGAGCGGGACGTCGGCGGGCTGCTCCTGTCGCCGGCGCGCCAGATAGCGGAAGAGCATGAACAGACCAAGCAGCAGGATCGCCGCCGGACCGAACCACAGCGCAAGCGTGGTCGCTTTGACCGGCGGGCGATAGAGAACGAAGTCACCGTAGCGCTCGACCATGTAGTCGACGATCTGATCGTCGCTCATGCCTTGTCCGAGTTTTTCCCGGATCTGGTTTTTCAGATCTATCGCGAGCGCGGCATTCGAATCGGCGATGGTCTGATTTTGACATACCAGACAGCGCAAGTTCTGCGCAATGGCGGTGACGTGTTTTTCAAGCTCGGATTCCGTTGCCAGAGGTTCGGCGTGAGCGCGCGCGGCAACGAGCGGTCCCAGCACCGATAGAGCCATCAGCGCGAGCAGAACCAGCTTACGCATTGCCGTTCAACTGCCGCACCAGCGGAAGGATCTGTTCGCGCAGAATCGCCGGCGTGACAACGCCGATCCGCTTGTAGCGGATGACGCCGTTCTTGTCGATCACAAAGGTTTCCGGTACGCCGTAGACGCCGAAATCGATGCCGGTCCGTCCGTCATTGTCGTACGCCGAAAGCAGATACGGGTCGCCGAACTGCGCGAGCCACCGCAAGCCGTCTTGGCGTTCATCCTTGTAGTTGAGCCCGATGATCGGCACGGTCTTGGTGCGGGCAAACTCGACCAGTACCGGATGCTCCTCCCGGCAGGCCACGCACCACGAGGCCCAGACGTTGAGCAACCATACCTTGCCCTTCATGTCGTCGCGCGAAATCGTTTTCGCGGGCTCGTGCAGCTGCGGCAGCGAAAATGCAGGCGCGGGCTTGTCGATAAGAGGCGAAGGGACCTCGCGGGGATCCAGAAAGAGGCCGATGCCGAGAAATACGGCAATGACCGCGAATATTCCAAGAGGCAGGTAACGGTTCACTGTCGCCGTGCCTGTCTATGCCGAGACCGTCCGGCCACGGGGAATCATTGCGGCCTGCAAGGCTTTGATGCGATAGCGCCTATCGCTCGCGGCGAGCGCGCCGCCGAGGGCCATCAGCAGGCATCCGTACCAGATCCAGGCGATCAAGGGCTTGTAGTGGACGCGCACCAGCCAGACGTTGTTTCCCAGCTCCTCGCCCAGGGCCACATAGAGGTGACGGAAAAAACCATAATCGATCGCGGATTCGGTCATCGGCATGTTTTGCACCGTGTAGGTGCGTTTTTCGGGATAGAGCACCGTGTATTTCTTTCCTTCACGCGTCACTTCGATGGTGCCGCGCGCGGCGACGTAATTCGGGCCTCGGAGGTTTTCGACGCCGGCAAGACGGAAACGGTAGCCTCCGACCTCGGTGGACTCGCCGACATCAAGCTTCACGTCGGTATCGATCTCATACCCTTTGACCACGGTCACACCGGCGATGAACACCGCGACACCGAAATGCGCAACCAGCATGCCCGCGTGCGCGCGCGGAAGCCGGCGAAGACGCGACCAGACCGATGCTCCTGCGACCTCATGGCGCATCCATCCCCGCAGTTCGACCGCGCATGTGGCGACGATCCAGCAGGTGAGCAGCAGGCCGGTCGCGATGAGCGGACTCCAGCGGCCCAAGGCCAGCGGCAGCAGCGCAGCCGCGGCCACGCTCGCCAGGGCGGCCCAGCGCAGGCGCGCAACCAACTCGGGTACGCGGTTGCTCTTCCAGCGCGCGATCGGCCCGATTCCGAGCAGCAAGATCGCCAGGGCCATCACGGGCGCGAATACGGTTTCGAAGTAAGGCGGACCGACCGAGATCTTTCCCAGGCCGAGCGAATCGAGTACCAGCGGGTAGAGCGTGCCCAACAATACCGCGCCGGCCGCAACCAGCAGCAGCACGTTGTTCACCAGCAGCATGGTCTCGCGCGATACCCAGTCGAACGTTCCCCCGAGGCCGAGGCGCGGCGCCCGCGCTGCGAACAAAGCGAGCGAGCCGCCGACAACGACGCCGAGGAACGCGAGCACGAACACACCGCGTCGAGGGTCGGTCGCGAACGCATGCACCGAGGTGAGCACGCCCGAGCGCACCAGGAAGGTCCCCAGCAGGCTGAGCGAGAAGGCGAGGATTGCGAGCAGCACGGTCCAGCCCTTGAACGCGCCGCGTTTCTCCGTGACCGCAAGCGAATGCATCAGCGCGGTGCCTACCAGCCAGGGCATGAACGAAGCGTTTTCCACCGGATCCCAGAACCACCACCCGCCCCAGCCCAATTCGTAGTACGCCCAGAAGCTTCCGAGCGCGACGCCCAGCGTCAGGAAGGTCCACGCGAGCGTGGTCCAGGGCCGCGTCCAGCGCGCCCACGCCGCGTCCAGGCGTCCCTCCATCAGCGCAGCAATGGCGAAAGCAAAGGCAACCGAGAAACCGACATAGCCCATGTAGAGCATCGGCGGGTGCATGACCATCCCGGGGTCCTGGAGCAGCGGGTTCAGATCGCGGCCGTCGGCGGGGACCGGAAACAGCCGGTCGAACGGATTGGAAGTAAGCAGCATGAACAGCAGGAAACCGCAGCTCACCAGGCCGAGCACGCCGAGTACCCGCGCCTGCATCTCTCGAGGCAGCCGTCGGCCGAATACCGTGACTGCCGTAGTCCAGAAACCGAGCATGAACGTCCAAAGCAGCAGCGACCCCTCGTGACTGCCCCATGTCGCGGAGAGGCGGTAGGCGAGCGGCAACTTCGAGTTGGAATTTGTCGCCACATTCGCCACGGAAAAATCGTTGCTGTAGAAAGACCATCCCAGGCATGCGAGCGCGATGGCGACGAACGCGAACTGGCCTTGCGCGGCGGGGCTCGCTATCGCCATCCAGGCCAAGCGCCGCTTCGCGGCGCCGATGATGGGCAGACTAGCTTGGGCCAGCGCAAGGCCCAGCGCGAGGATCAGCGCCAACTGCCCGATCTCGGGAATCATCTTCCGGTTTCCTTGCCCGATGCGGCGAGCGTCGCGGTGGATTGCTGGGGCTGTTTCGGCTTCGCGTTCTTCAATGCTTCGGCGGCTTCAGGCGGCATGTAGTTTTCGTCGTGTTTGGCCAGCACCTCGGTCGCCATGAAGAGACCGGACTCGGTGAGCTTGCCTTGCGCGACCACCCCCTTGCCCTCCTTGAACAAATCCGGCAGCGGGCCCCGAAATTCGACCGGCAGGCGATGGGCGGTGTCGGTAACCACAAAATGAACAGTGACCCCGTCGGGTTCGCGCTTCACACTTCCGGATTCGACCAGTCCTCCGATGCGGAAACTGCGGCCCACGGGCGCTTCTTTGGCCGCCACTTGCGACGGGGAGAAGAAGAACACCAGGTTCTGCTGGAAGGCCGTAAGAACCAGTCCTACCGCGAGTCCCAGTCCGGCTACACCGGCTGCAATCGCGGCAAACTTCTTATGGCGTGGTTTCATCGATGATCCTGTCCGTGCAGTTGTGCCAGCATACGTAACGTGCGCCGCCTGCGCGCGGCGAGCAGCGCTATCTCGATCGTGAGCCCTGCCGCGGTGACAGCGTAGGAGCCCCAAACGTAGAGCCCGTAACCGCCCATGGCGAAAAAGGCGTCAATACTGCTCCAGTAGGTGTTCCAGATCATGCCGCCGCCTGCTTCTTGACTTCGCTCGTGACCCAGTCGGTGCGGCGCTCGCGTTCGAGCATGATCGAGCGCGCACGCGAAAGAACCGCCGCGATGCTGTACATCCAGAATCCCAGCGCCACCAGCAGCATCCCGACGACCATCGTGGTCGCCATGCTGGGCGCGCGGGTCATGCTTATCGAGGAGCCCTGGTGCAGAGTGTTCCACCACTGCACGGAGAAATAGATGATGGGCACGTTAATCACGCCGACGATGGCGAGTACCGCGCCGGCCCGGTCGGCGCGGCGAGGGTCGTCGATTGCGGCCTGCAGCGCCATGAATCCTATGTACAGAAAAAGCAGAATAAGTTCCGAAGTCAGTCTTGCATCCCACACCCACCAGGTTCCCCACGTCGGTTTGCCCCAAAGCGCGCCCGTCCACAGCGCCAGGAACGTGAACAAGGCCCCCGTGGGGGCGAGCGCGCTGGCCATCATCGATGCCAGACGGGTATTCCATGCCAGTCCCACGGCGGACCAGAACGCCATTACCACGTATAGGAACATCGACATCCACGCAGCACCGACGTGAATGAAAATGATGCGGTACGAGTCGCCCTGTGTCGCGTCGGTTGGGGCAACCAGGAGGCCGACGTAGATTCCCGCGGCGCACAATAAAGCCGCCGCGGCGGCGAACCAAGGGATCATTTTCCCCGCCAGCGGATAGAACGTCGCCGGCGAAGCGAAATAGGTCCAACTGAAGCGGGTCCGCGGGGAGTCTGGTCTGCCGGCCGGTGACTGCATAGGGTGAGCTTGATCGTATCTGCGGATGCGGCGACAGGGCGACAATCCTGGTCGCCTGGGTCCGATTAGCGCCAAAGCCGCGGAGTTTAACATGACCGGCCGAGCCCTCGCCTTGCGCGGCTTTGGGCTTGGGCGACGCAAAATGGGCGATGCAACGCTGGTTGCGACACGCAATAGCCGGCAGCAGATGATGCATTGCAGCATCGGCAGTATAAAGGACTTCGTCGAGTGAGACATTGGATGAACAAATGCATTGATAAATTTGATGAATTCACCCTCGTACATTACAATTCGGCGCGCTTGGCGTCGCGCGCGTGCGGTGTTTTTCAGGCGAACGTCCGATTTCGCTGCGGGAGAGCGGTTTGCAGATTGTCTGCCTAGACCTCGAAGGCGTACTGGTTCCCGAGATCTGGATCGAGTTTTCCAGGCGCACCGGCATCCCGGAGCTTTCCAGAACCACCCGCGACGAGCCCGACTACGACAGGCTGATGAGGGGGCGCATCGAGATCCTCGATCGACACAGGCTGGGGCTTGCGGATATCCAGAATGTCATCGCCGAGATGCGCCCGTTCGAAGGCGCGCGCGAGCTCATCGACTGGCTGCGCGGGTTCTGCCAGGTCGTGATTCTGTCGGACACGTACTACGAGTTCGCCGCTCCGCTGATGCGGCAACTCGGCCACCCGACACTCTTCTGCCACGATCTAACGGTCGACGAAAACGGTCGCGTGCTCGGCTACCGGCTGCGCATGCGCGATCAAAAACGCGAGTCCGTAAGGGCATTCAATGCGCTGCGGTTTCATACGATCGCCGCGGGCGATTCCTACAACGACACCACCATGCTTGCCGAGGCCCATACGGGCATCCTGTACCGGCCGCCGGCGAACGTGATCGCCGAATTCCCGCAGTTTCCGGTCACGCAGAACTACGACGAGTTGCGCGCCGAGATCACTAGGGCGGGCCTGCGGGCCTGATGGGGAAAGCGCTCGTCGGGTTCGCGCAAAATGGATTGCCGCACGGTGTGCCCCGCAGGGCGGCACGATGAAACACTGGGGGAGGTTGTTTATGCAGGACCGGGAATCCCATAGCAAGACGATCGAAGAACTTGTCAGCGGCCTTCAGACGCACCCCGAGCAAGGCCTGACGCTGCAGCAAGCGCGGGAGCGTTTCGCCGAGTTCGGCGCCAATGAACTGACGGAACGACCGCGTCCGGGATTCCTGGCGCTTCTCTGGGACCAGTTCAATAACTACCTTGTGATCATTCTGATCGTCGCGGCACTGATTTCGCTCGTGCTCGGAGAGTGGGTCGATTCCATCGCCATCATGTTCATCGTCGTGCTGAACGCGGTGGTCGGCGTCATCCAGGAATCGAAGGCGGAGCAGGCGCTTGCAGCGTTGCAGAAGATGTCCGCGCCCAACGTCCAGGTCATACGTGATGGCCTGCAAGTGGCCATCCCGGGCCGCGAGATCGTCGGCGGCGACATCGTCCTTCTGGACGCCGGAAACTATGTCCCGGCTGATCTGCGCCTGGTCGAGAGCATCAATTTAAAGATCGAGGAGGCCTCGCTGACCGGCGAATCGGTCCCGGTCGAGAAGAACGCGGGCGTGGTGCTGGACAAGGATATACCGCTGGGCGACCGCAAGAACAGTGCCTTCATGGGCACCCTGATCACCTATGGACGCGGCAAGGGACTGGTGACCGGCACGGGCATGAACACCCAGATCGGCCTTATCGCCGAGATGATCCAGTCTTTCGAGGCCGAGGACACCCCGCTGCAGCACAGGCTCGAACATCTGGGGAAGGTGCTGGGGACGGCCTGCCTGGCGATCTGCGCGCTGGTGTTCATCTACGGCCTGTTTCGGGATACGCACTTTTCGGATGTGCTCAATAGCGGCTTTTTGAACTATGTGGAGGCCGAAAAGAAGGACATCATCAATCTGTTCATGACTGCGGTCAGCCTCGCCATCGCCGCGGTTCCCGAAGGCCTGCCGGCCATCGTGACCATCTGCCTCGCTCTCGGAATGCAGCGCATGATCAAACACAATGCTCTGATCCGAAAGCTGCCCGCGGTGGAAACACTGGGCTGCGCCACGGTTGTGTGCTCCGACAAGACCGGCACCCTGACGCAAAACCAGATGACGGTCGTTCAGGGCTGGACCGGAGGCAAGCGCATGCGCGTAACCGGCGAGGGATACAGCCCAAGTGGACAGTTCTTCCTCGGGACGAACCCATTCGATCCGAGTACCGATCCGGATGCTGCGCTCATGCTCTGCGGTGCGATGGTCTGCAACGACGCGAAACTGGAGGAACGAAGCGACGATGCGGGCAAGCTTTCGTGGCGGATCATCGGCGACCCGACCGAGGGCGCCCTGGTCGTCGCCGCGTCCAAAAGCGGGTACCGTCGCGGCGAGATCGAACAGACACTGCCGAGAATCCAGGAAATTCCCTTCGATTCGGACAGGAAGCGCATGTCCACGATTCACCGCATCGAGGGCGCGCGGGCGCATGCGGTTTTGTCCAGCCTGGAACCGGCGCCCCTCGTCGTTTTTGTCAAGGGAGCCCCGGATGTCGTCCTCGATCTGTGCGGGCATCGTACGGAGTCCGGCCGGGTCGTTGGCCTGACCGACGAGTTGCGCGCGGAGATACTCGAGCAGAACCGCGACATGGCGAGCAATGCGCTGCGGGTGCTTGCCGTTGCGTATCGACCGTTGCCGGAAGTCCCGGCGAGTATCACACCGGAAACGATCGAGACGGATCTCGTGTTCGTCGGGCTGCTCGGCATGATCGACCCGCCGCGGTCGGAGGTGGTGGATGCGATCAAACTCGCCAACGGAGCAGGGCTCAGGAGTGTGATGGTTACCGGCGACTACAAGGATACCGCCGAGGCGATTGCCCGGGACATTGGTCTGTCCACTCCGGACGGTCTGGTGCTGACCGGACCCGAAATTGAAAAGCTGAGCGACGAGGCCCTGGCCGCCAAGGTTGACAGGCTGGAGGTATGTTGCCGGGTTTCGCCCCAGCACAAGACGCGCATCGTGGACGCCTTCAAGGCGCGCGGGCACGTCGTGGCGATGACGGGCGACGGCGTCAACGACGCGCCGGCACTCAAGCGGGCGAGCATCGGCGTGGCAATGGGCGTAACCGGCACCGATGTCGCGAAGCAGACGGCGGACATGGTCCTCACCGACGACAATTTCGCCAGCATCATCGCCGCAATCGAGCAAGGGAGGATCATCTACTCCAACATCCGCAAGTTCGTCTATTTCCTGCTCGCCTGCAACATCGGCGAAATTCTGATCATTTTCGGGGCCATGCTGGGGGGCTTGCCCATCCCGCTGCGGCCGGTGCAGCTGCTTTGGCTGAATCTGGTCAGCGATGGAGCTCCGGCCCTTGCACTGGGGCTGGAGCAGGGAGATCCGGACATCATGAAGCACCCGCCCCGTTCACCGGCGGAGCCGGTCATCGACAAGGACATGGCGATCGGCATCGGATTCGTCGGCATTGTCGACGCGCTGGCCATACTCTCGGTCTTCTATCTGGCGCTGCAGCGCTATCCCGGTAATCTGGCTGCGGCTCAGACCATGGCATTCGTCAGCCTGTGCACCTCGGAACTCATCCGTGCATTTACCGCCCGCTCGGAATACCACAGCGTGTTCTCCATCGGAGTGTTCTCCAACCGCTGGATGATCTGGGCGGTCGGGGCGTCGTTCCTGCTGGTGCTGATGGTGGTGTACGTGCCGTTCCTTGCGCCGTTCTTTGACACGGTGCCCTTGACCGCGGGCGACTGGCTGTTCATGCTGCCGTTCTTCTTCGCCTCGCCGGTCGCCATGGAACTGCTCAAGGTCTACTTCCGGAAGCGCTCGGCCGCGACGCTGCTGACAGCGTAGGCGCTACGCCGAGTCACGGACGCGGCTTCGCTTGTCCGCAAGGCGTTGTTGTGTCGAGGCCCGGCAAATGCTGCCTGCGGCCTGTATCATATGTGCCCGAGGAGGACAGGACTGATGAATTTCGACAAGGACCTCGACGCGCGTGGGCTCAACTGCCCGCTTCCCATACTGCGCGCCAAGAAGGCGCTGGGGGAAATACAGAGTGGGCAGGTGCTGCGCGTGATTGCCACTGACCCCGGCTCTGTCAAGGATTTCGCGGCGTTTTGCAAACAGACCGGCCACGCGCTGCTTTCGCAGTCGCAGTCGGACAAGGAATTCACCTTCTTCATGCAGAAGAAGTAGGCCGCGCCCCGGTTCTGTGTCGCGTCGCCCGATCGGGTAGCACGCGGGCGCCAGCGGTCAAGCCGAGAGCACTTCCAGGATCCGTGCTCGGATCGCCACCTCGTCCGCGTCGTCGAGATCGGCCGGGAGTTCGACGTCGTAGGCGATCTTCGCCGGGCGCTTGAGCACAACGATGCGGTCGCCGATCTGCAGCGCTTCGTTGATCGAGTGTGTGATGAACACCGCTGTCTTGTTGCTCGTGCGCACCAGGCTGACGAATTCCTCGCGCAGGCGCTGGCCGCGAACGCTGCGACAAAGAACACCTTCAATGCTTTCGAGATGAGCCTGTTGTCTTCCTATTGAGGGGTCATGAATGCGGCCATGTAACGACGAGAGACAGCCTGTCATGTCGCGCCGCGTATGATCGTAGAATACGCGGCTCATTCCGATACGGGCTAAACAGGGGCCGAGATGCGGGTATCAGTGCTGGGCGGAGGACCGGGAGGGCTGTATTTCTCGATCCTGATGAAAAAGGCGAATCCGGCCGCGGATATCACCGTGTTCGAGCGCAACCGGCCCAACGACACCTTCGGCTGGGGCGTGGTGTTTTCCGACAAGACGCTGGGCAACTTCGCCGAGGCGGACGCGGAAACCCACGCCGAGATCGAGCGCAATTTCCGCCACTGGGACGACATCGATGTCTTCTTTCGGGGCACCAGGATCACCTCGGGCGGCCACGGCTTCTGCGGCATTGCGAGGGTGAAGCTGCTCGCGATCCTGCAGGCGCGGGCCGGGGCGCTGGGCGTAAAGCAGGAATTCCGGCACGAGGTCGCCGACCCGGAAGAACTCGCGGCGGGCGCCGACCTCGTGGTTGCCGCCGACGGCTTGAACAGCGTCACGCGCAAGAAGTACGCCGACGCGTTCCAGCCCGACATCGACATGCGCCGCTGCCGGTTCATCTGGCTCGGCACGAAGAAGCTGCTCGATGCATTCACCTTTTCGTTCAAGGAGACCGAGTGGGGCTGGTTCACGCTGCACGCCTACCGCTTCGACGAGCACACCAGCACCTTCATCGTCGAGACTCCCGAAGACGTGTGGCAAAAGGCCGGGATCGACGCCATGGCGCAGGACGAATCGATCGCGTTTTGCGAGCGCCTGTACGCCGACCTGCTCGACGGACATGAGCTGATGAGCAACGCGCGCCACCTGCGCGGCTCGGCGATGTGGATCAAGTTCCCCCGCGTGCTGTGCCGGACCTGGCACCACAGGAACATCGTGCTGATCGGCGATGCCGCACACACGGCGCATTTTTCGATCGGCAGCGGCACCAAGCTCGCGATGGAGGACGCGATCGCGCTGGCGAAGACGCTCTCGGCCGAGCCTCGCGTAGAGCGCGCGCTGGAACTCTACCAGGCCGAGCGCGAGACCGAGGCCCTCAGACTGCAGAGCGCGGCGCGCAACCGCATGGAATGGTTCGAGCATGTCGAGCGCTACGCGCACCTGGACCCGCTGCAGTTCTCCTACACGCTGTTGACCGGCAGCCAGCGCATCGGCCACGAGAACCTGAAGCTGCGCGATCCGCAGTACGTGGCGGCGGTTGAACGCCGGATAGCCGAGCAAAGCGGGCTGGCGCCGCGCGCGAATCTTGCTGACCCCCCGCCGATGTTCACGCCGTTCAAGATCCGCGGATTGGAACTGAAGAACCGCGTCGTCGTGTCGCCGATGGCGATGTACTCGTGCAGCGACGGGGTGCCGGAGGATTTCTACCTGGTGCACCTGGGGGCGCGGGCGATGGGCGGCGCGGGGCTCGTGTTCACCGAGATGACCTGCGTTGCGCCGCGCGCGCGGATTTCGCCCGGCTGCGCGGGGCTGTGGAACGACCGGCAGGCGAGGGCGTGGAAGCGCGTGGTGGCGTTCGTGCACGAGCACACGCCGGCGAAAATCGGGCTGCAGTTGGGGCACGCGGGCCCGAAGGGCTCGACGCAACTCGGCTGGCAGGATGCGGACGAACCGCTGGAAGAGGGCAACTGGCCGTTGATCGCCGCCTCGCGCGTTGCCTACGGCCCGACGAACCAGAAGCCGCGGCAGATGACCCGCAGGACGATGGATCGGGTCAAGGCACAATTCGTCGCCGCGGCGAGGCGCGGCGCCGCGTGCGGGTTCGACATGCTCGAGCTGCACTGCGCGCACGGCTATCTTCTGTCCAGCTTCATTTGTCCGCTCACGAACAAGCGACGGGACGAATACGGCGGGTCGTTGGAGAACCGCATGCGCTATCCGCTGGAGGTGTTCAGCGCAGTGCGCGCCGCGTGGCCGCAGGACAGGCCGATCTCGGTAAGGATCTCCGCGCACGACTGGGCGCCCGGGGGCAACACGCCCGACGACGCGGTGGCGATCGCGGGCATGCTGAAACAGGCCGGCGCGGACATGGTGGACGTGTCTTCGGGACAGACCACGCGCGAGGCGAAGCCGGTCTACGGAAGGATGTACCAGACGCCGTTTTCGGACCGGATTCGAAACGAGGTCGGCATCGCGACGATCGCGGTGGGAAATATTTTCGAGGCTGATCACGTAAACAGCATCATCGCCGCGGGCAGGGCGGATCTGTGCGCGATCGCGAGGCCGCATCTCGCGGATCCGCACTGGACACTGCACGCGGCGGCGCAATTGGGGTTTGCGGAAATCGAGTGGCCGAAGCAGTACCTGTCGGGGAAGGCGCAGTTGGAAAGGAATATGGCGCGCGCAGCGCAGATGGATTTGCTGGCTTAGGGATAAGCGAAGTTCGCGTCCTGCTTGGGTCCTCGGCCGAGGTCCCACAGCCGGGCTTTGACGCTGCGACCGGTTTCACACCACATTGCGGACATTCAATCACCCTGTCCGCTCGCGAACCAGCCGGAGCACCCGTAGGGGAAAGGGTCTCCGGCCAGATATCGGAAACCAACAAATTGAATCTGGCGCGATCTATCCGGTATATTTCTCGGCTATTTCACGGAACCTGTTCTCAATGGACATCGCTGCGTCGATGATATCCGGATCGAAGTGGCGGTCGCGGCCTTCGCCCAGAATCTCGAGTGCTTTTTCATGCGAGAAGGCAGCCTTGTAGACTCGCTTCGAGATCAGCGCATCATAGACATCGGCCACAGCCATCAACCGGCCTGAGACCGGAATCGCATCCCCGCGCAGGCCGGCAGGGTAGCCGCTACCGTCCCATTTTTCGTGGTGGGTCAGCGAAATTTCGCGAGCAAGGCGCAAGAAGGAATTGGTTCCCAACTGCTGTTCGGCGACATCGAGGGCCTCGGCGCCGATTCTGGCATGTCCCTTCATGATGGAGAACTCCTCGTCCGTCAGTTTGCCCGGCTTTAGAAGTATGGCATCGGGTATCCCCACCTTGCCGATGTCATGCAGCGGCGCCGATTTGCCGAGCAAGTCTATGGTCTCATCGTCGAACACGCCGGCAAAGCGTGGATGGGTGCGTAGATGCTCGGCCAATGCCTTGACGTAGCGCTGGGTGCGCAGAATGTGGGCGCCGGTCTCGTTGTCCCGTGTCTCTGCCAAGGAGGCCAGCGTCAGAATGGTGACATCGCGGGTGAGGTTGAGTTCATTCGTGCGCTCGCGTATGCGTCGGATCATTTCGTTGGTGTGCGCGGCCATGACACCGAATTCATCGTTGCTGCTGATCGGCACATGAGCGTCGTAGTCGCCTGCCCTGACCCGTTCCAGCACGTCGTTCTCCCGATCGAGGAACATATTCAAGTTGCGCGAAAACGACAGGATGACGTTGACCGTCTCAGGCAGAGCCACCATCAATGCGAAACCGAATTCCTTGAGAATTGAGATTCGCGCCTGTTCCAACGAGATGGTGCTGCCGACCTCTACCAGCCAATCGAGATCCTTGTAGACCAGCAACGCAAACAGACCAACCAGAAGGAAAACGACGGCACCCGCAAATAAGGCCAGCTTGGAGGTCAGGGGGAAAAATTTCCCCGACGGACCCAGCATCACGCCTTCGCGTTCGACCCTGTCGGCGATCAGGCGTTCGCGCTCCAGCGCCAGATCGACGGCTGCAAAGAAACCCATTCCCGCAAAACCGGCAAAAACCTTGAAAGCGCTATCCCACGGAAATTCATGGATGGCGAGGTTGTAGGCGCCGACCAAGAGGCCTGCCGCGCCTAGCATGGCCAATTCAAGCACAAATACGCGCCACGCCTGATCGATCAGAGGCGCGGGGCTAACCAGGTGCGCATGCAGGGGCCGGCGCGCGAAGAACGTCAACAACAGCGTGCCGCCGATGCTTGCAATGATCTCTAAGGGATTCAGACCCTCGATATAGGGACAAACGCGAATGCCATAGATCGGCAGGACCACCATTATTGCCAGATAGTGCAGCCCCGCTCTCACGATGGTGTCACCTAGATCCGACGTATGAAACAAAATTATAGTAGCGCAGCCGCCCATTTGCGCACCGGCAACGCCGCTAGTCATTGACGGAGAAAGGGTGTCTGCGGAATGTGGGGCTTGAAGTATAGTTCGCAGCGGACTGGCGGTTGGTTACCGGTCGGGCATAATTCGCTCGGGTTGGGATTGACGCCACCTATGCGGACTTCGCCGAAGGCTTCTGTGGCCGACCTTCAGCAGATTACATAACCGTTGATGAACGGCAGCTTAGCAGCTGGAACCGGCCATTTAATGGCGGCGAATTTTCGAGGCTCAGGGACCGCTAGTGGTCTGGAGTACGTATTGACAACCGCCGTCTGCTGAAACCCAAGCCAGCGTCGGCGTTCCGAAAACGCGAACTCAGACTCCCGTTAAGGGTTGTACGATGCCTGCCCTCATCGGAAGGACGTCCGGGATGCACCGGAAGGCCCCGGTCAGGGCCACACCGAGCATCCGACCGCCCCGGGTCGAGTGAGGATTTGGCGTGATGTAGCATGGCCCTGAGATCCCTCCCAATGGTGCGCATGGTTTTCTGGCTCACCCTCGCCGCCGCGACTGCGTGGCTCCTCTGGTACATGGTAACGGTGCCGGGGGTCTCGTACTCGGATGCGCTTGCGCCGCTCAGCGAGGAGGAGAAGGTCATCGCCGAGAACCTGCGCAGGCATGTCGCGGCCATCGCCAGCCGCGAACACAACCTTTGGCACCGGAGCGCGCTCGAGGAGGCGGCCGAGCACATCGAGCGCACCCTGGCGGGAACCGGATACCTGGTGGCAAGGCAGCCCATCGCGACGGAACTCGGCGAGGTGCGCAATATCGAGGCCGAAATTCGCGGGGCGGAGCGCCCCGACGAGATCGTGCTGGTTGGTGCGCATTACGACTCGGTGACCGGCGCGGTGGGGGCGAACGACAACGGATCCGGGGTCGCCGCCGTGCTCGAGCTGGCGCGTCTGTTGAAGGGTGCGAAGCACGCGCGCACGCTACGGTTTGTCGCGTTCGTGAACGAGGAACCGCCGTTCTTCTACACGGAGGAGATGGGAAGCCGCCACTACGCGCAGCGCTCCAGGCAGCGGGGCGAAAAGATCGTCGCGATGTTCTCGCTGGAGACGATCGGATACTACTCGGACCGTCCGGGAAGCCAGCGCTATCCGTTTCCGCTCGGTTTGTTCTATCCCTCGACGGGCAATTTCATCGCCTTCGTCTCGAATCTTTCGTCCCGAGCGCTGCTGCACGCAGCGGTCGCGAGCTTCCGCCGGCACGCCGGGTTCGCCTCCGAGGCAGCCGCCGCCCCTGCGTTTCTCCCCGGAGTGGACTGGTCCGACCACCGCTCGTTCTGGAAGGAGGGTTACCCCGCACTGATGGTGACCGACACCGCGCTCTACCGCTATCCCCACTATCACACGCTCGGGGACACCCCGGACAAGCTGGACTACGAGCGTCTGGCGCGCGTGGTGACGGGCCTGAAGGCGATGCTGGGGGAGATCGCGAACTCTTGAGAGGGATCGTCGAATCAATTCGACCGCGAAGTTCGAACATCTTGCTGGAGCGCCTCAATAGCGTGCTTGAAGTCGCCCGAACGGCGCGCAATGGATTCATGTTCAGATTTGGCGATTCAGGATGCCGCATTCTGTGCTGCTGCTCGCCGACCGGGTGATCGAATAGATTCCGGCAGCCCGCGATCGACCGGTATGGCACAAACGCGCGGGTGGCCAGTTTTCGGCGATCTGTGACCTCGACGTCGGCGGTCCCGTGAATTCCTGGTGAGCGGCAGGTATTTGGAAACGTGAACTGGCGGTATCGGTAAGGGTTGTACGATGCCTGCCCTCATCGGAAGGACGTCAGGGATGCACCGGAAGGCACATCTTGCAGGAGGTGTCGAACCAGCGGCCTGGCTTTTGCGAGTTCTGGAGGCGTGCGCGCATCGCGGAATCCTCCCGCGATCGTTGCTAGGAGGGCCCGTCGCCGGAAGATCGACCTGCGTCAAGGGCCCTTTCACTGCCCTGCGCGGCCGAGCGCCAGTGGCTATTGATGTAGGCGAGAACCGCCCAGATCTCCTCGTCGGAGAGCACGCCGGCGTACCCCGGCATGTCGCTCCGGTAACCCGCCGCGCAGTGCTGCGCGTAGACCGCCGCGCCGCGCTCCGCCGTCGCGGGCGACACCGCACCTTGAGCGGCAGCAGCGTGGCGGCCCTGTTGTGACGATCGGCCTGGCGCACTGGAGCGGTTGATCAGCACCGCTCAGGCCTCACGTCCGATGGCGGCAGAACGGCCGAAAACCGACCGCTGCGTCGTGCGTCGCTACGCCGAGCCCCAAATCTTCCGCGCAAGTTCGACCAGGTGCGCCAGCTTTCTTTGCTGCTCCCCGACGCTGAATCGGCCGCGC
>MEQX01000037.1:0-754 GCA_001770415.1 Betaproteobacteria bacterium RIFCSPLOWO2_02_FULL_63_19
AGAGCGACATTTCATTCTGGATAGTTGCACAACCATCGGGTGCGAGGCTTTCGTCGCGGGTTCGCTCAGCGCCCGCAAGCGGTCGGAGGCTCTCGATGGCGTAACGGCGAACGGAGTCCCCGAGGGTCCCCCTCGGCACCCACGCGAAACCCGGAAGAACCATAATTCGCTCAGACCTGAGCATCCGCAAGGAGAACGCCATGGCGAAGAAGCAGACCCTGTTCAGCACGATGATGGACTTCCCACTGACTCTTCACCTGGTCTTCCGCCACGGACGGAAGGTGCACGGCGGCAGCGCCGAGGTCGTCACCTGGATGGGGCCGCATGCACGGCGCGCGACGTTCGCGACGGTCGCCGACCGCGCCGAGCAACTCGCCGCGGCGCTGAAGCGACTTGGCGTGGAGGAAGGCGATCGCGTCGGCACGTTCATGTGGAACAACCAGGAGCACATGGAGGCGTACTTCGCCGTCCCGTGCATGGGCGCCGTCCTGCACACGCTGAACCTGCGCCTGTTCCCCGATCAGCTCGCCTACGTCATCAACCACGCCGAGGACAAGGTCATCATCGTCGACGATTCGGTCGTCCCCCTGCTCGCGCGCGTCGCTCCCGAGCTCAAGGCCGTCCAGCACTTCGTCGTCACGGGCTCCGGCGACGCCGGAGGCCTCGCCACGGCCGGCGCGCAGGTGCACCGCTACGACGCCCTTCTCGCCGCCGAGGCGCCCCGCTTCGCGTGGCCCGGGGTCGACGAGCGCTC
>MEQX01000037.1:778-2315 GCA_001770415.1 Betaproteobacteria bacterium RIFCSPLOWO2_02_FULL_63_19
TGATCGTGCCGCAGTTCCACGCGATGGCGTGGGGTCTGCCGTACGTCTGCTGGGCCGGCGGTGTCGATCTCTTGATGCCGGAGACATTCCTGCAGCCGGAGCCGCTGGCCAGGATGATCGAGATCGAGAAGCCGACCTATGCCGCGGCGGTGCCGACGATCTGGAACGGCCTGCTTCGCTACACCGAGGAGAACCGCGCCGACCTCTCGTCGCTGCGCCTCGTGACGTGCGGCGGCGCGGCGGTGCCACGGACGCTCATCGAGCGGTTCAAGGAGACGCACGGCGTACCGATCGTCCAGGGTTGGGGCATGACGGAGACGTCGCCAGTCGCCGCGATCTCCTGGCCGCCGCGTGGCGCGTCCGACGACGAGGCGGTCGACTGGTACGCGCGCACCGGCCGCTTGATTTTCGGTGTCGAGCTGCGCCTGGTCGACAGCGCCGGCAAAGAGCTGCCGTGGGACGGCCGCAGCGTTGGCGAGTTCGAGGTGCGCGGCCCGTGGATCACCGGCACGTACTTCAAGGACGATTCGCCCGAGAAGTTCCACGACGGTTGGCTCAAGACCGGGGACGTCGGCACGGTCGACGCGCGCGGCTTCCTCCAGATCACCGACCGCGCGAAGGATGTGATCAAGTCGGGCGGCGAATGGATCTCGTCGGTCGAGCTCGAGAACACCGTCATGGCCCACCCCGACGTCGTCGAGGCGGCGGTGGTCGGCGTCCCCGATTCGACGTGGGACGAGCGACCGCTCGCCTGCGTCGTGCTCAAGGCGGACGCCCGGCGCGACCCGAGCGCGATCCGCGCCTTCCTCTCGGGCAAGGTTGCGAGGTGGTGGCTGCCGGAGCGCTACGCCTTCATCAACGAGATCCCCAAGACCAGCGTCGGGAAGTTCGACAAGAAGGTGCTGCGGGCGCGCTACGCGAACGGCGAGCTCGAGGTGCTCGAACTCGGCCCTACGGAGAAGTAATCAAGACCCCTGCGGCGCCGCGCGGGCTCCCAACGACCCCCTGCCAGGGCCGTCGCGCCGTCGGGGGTGGTGTTTTCCAACCAGCGTTGACCGCCCCCAGCGCGCCGAAAATCCCTCCGCGAAGATAGGCCTTACCGACGACGCCTCGTAGATGCCCGCCCTTGCACGCTTCTACCCGTCTCCCCCGGCCTGAGTTCCGGAACGGCTGGCACCCTTGCCTGCTCTTGACTTGCTGACCGTGGGTCAGCTATTATATGACCATAGGTCAGTTAAAGAGGTGAGGTATGAGGAAACGCGCTCACGGGCCGGAAGACAAGGAAATCAGGCGCCAGGCAATTCTGGCAGCCGCCCGGCAAGTCTGGGGCACGTGCACCTTTGGCGAGCTCACCATGGCGCGCGTGGCGCGGCGCGCCCGGCTCGCCAAGGGCACGTTGTATCTCTACTTCCCCACGAAGGAGGCGCTGCTTCTCTCGGTGCTGGAGTCCTCGCTCGAACGGTTCCTTTCGGAGCTCGAGCGCCGATTCGCCGAGGACGACGCGCCGGGCGATGCGGACGGCGCGGCCGAGGTGATC
>MEQX01000037.1:2323-3714 GCA_001770415.1 Betaproteobacteria bacterium RIFCSPLOWO2_02_FULL_63_19
TGCTCGCCGACGGGCCGCTGGTGGGGCTTCTCGCGATCCTGGGCGCCATTCTGGAGCACAATCTCCCCGAAGAGCGCATTCGCCAGTTCAAGCGCTGGCTGCTCAGCCGGCTGGAGCGCACCGGGAGGTGTCTGGCGCAGCGCCTTCCGTTCCTCGGCGAGGGCGGCGGGCTCCGGCTGCTCCTTCACTTGCAGGCGCTCATCGCGGGCCTTGGGGGGCTCACCCAACCTGCGCCGGCAGTGGCCCGGGTACTCGCGCTGCCAGGCTTCGAACCTTTTCGCATCGACTTCGGCACCGAGCTGCGCGACATGCTGGCCGCACTGCTGCGCGGCCGGGCCGCGCGGGGGCCGGGCGAGCCCGTTCTGTCAACCGGTCCTGAACGGACCCCTGGAGGAAACCATGACTGCGGAGAACCCGAAGGGTAGCAGCGTCCTCATCACTGGCGCCTCGAGCGGCATTGGCGCCGACTTGGCCCGTGTCTTCGCCCGGGAACGCCGCGACCTCGTGCTCGTCGCGCGCTCTCGGGAGCGGCTCGAAGCGCTGGCGCGGGAACTCGAGCAGACGCACGGCGTGCGGGCGCGCGTGCTCGTGAGGGACCTCACCTCGCCCGGTGCCGCAGGGACCATCCTAAGCGCGCTCCAGACCGAGAACGTCGCGGTCGACACGTTGGTGAACGACGCCGGCTTCGGGATGCGCGGCTCGTTCGTGGAGCTCGACGCCGGCCGGCAGAGCGAGATGATCCAGGTGAACGTCGTTGCGCTCACCGAGTTGTGCCGGCTGTTCGCGACCGGCATGGTGCAGCGCGGTTCGGGGCGCATCCTGAACGTTGCGTCCACCGCGGCGTTCCAGCCCGGGCCTATGATGGCGGTTTACTGCGCCACCAAGGCCTACGTGGTGTCCTTCTCGGAGGCGCTCACGAACGAGCTGCGCGGCACCGGCGTCACGGTCACCTGCCTTTGCCCCGGGCCCACCCAGACTCGGTTCGCCGACGCAGCCGGCGTCTCCGGCACCAGGCTCTTCCGCTCTGCCGCGCCCATGCACTCGATGGCGGTAGCGGAGGCGGGCCACAAGGCGCTCGAACGAGGCGCAGACCTCCTGGTGCCGGGGTTGCGCAACCGGCTGCTCGCTGCATCGGTGCGACTCGTGCCGACCCGGACGGCGGCAGGCATGGCGCGACAACTGCTCGAAGTCTCTTGACGGCGGGCGCGATGACTGCAAGTACTCGCGTTTCACCGACGCCCCCGGATCGGCCCTCGCGCGCCCGGCCTTGGTGACCGGGCTCTGGCGTCCCGCCGTCGTCTGCCCGCCGCCTCGGGTGCCGTGCGCTACCGCGTCCGGTGGCTGCCGCCCCGCGGGCCGGCGTGCGGGCGGCGCTCCCCTCGGTGAGCCCC
>MEQX01000037.1:3724-4645 GCA_001770415.1 Betaproteobacteria bacterium RIFCSPLOWO2_02_FULL_63_19
GGGGGGCAGGAGGGCACGGGTTGGCGGCCGCGAAAGGGCGTTGGGCGTTCCTAGCCTCAAGACCTGACCCTATAGGGTTCCATGGGGTTCCCTTTAAATGGGTGGCCCTATGGGGTTGCTTTGGAGCTCGTCCAAGAGGGCTCAAGTTATTTGGCTAATCGAGCATGGGTAAGGGTGACATGAAAGCTAACAAGGCAATTCAACTAGGACGGCCATTGGGCTCCTGGCTGGTCATCGGGATCACCCTGCTGGCTGCTTGTTCCGCCGGCAAGACCGATGTGCGGAAGCTGGTCGAGGGCGGAGCGACGGCCATGAACAGTTACGATCTGAGGATCGTGTTCGGCGAGGAACGGCTGCTTGATTATCAATCCCCCAATGGTCGCCAGTGGGGCACCGTTCGATTCCGGACCAACGGCACGATCGCTTTGGAGTGGCATTCCTGGTGGGGCCGTAAGGGTAGCACGGTCGGGACGTGGCTGATTTCGAAAGACCGGATCTGCTACACGTGGCCAGAGTGGCCCTCGTTGTCAGGCTGCACTCACTGGTATCGGACGGGCGAGGGGAAGTTCGCCGAAGCGACTGAAACCGGACGCGTCCTCTACAACGTTGCCATGAAGTAACAGAAGGCTCTACCGGGTTTCGTGTGGGTAGAGATCGAGGCCCCCGCAGTGGAAGTAGATCGCGATCTTGAAATGCTCCGGGTTCCGGAAGCCACGGGCCGTCTTCTTCACCCACTGGATCACGGCATTGATCGCTTCGAGCCCGGCGTTCGTGATGCCATGGTGCAGGCAGGTCAACAGGTTGGGTAGGTGGCGCCGGATCAGTTTGGCCACCGTGACCATGGGGCGGAGACGGCTGTGAGTCGCCCGCCAGAACCAGCGGGTGAAGAACGTGCGCGCCGCGCCGGGGTACGTGTACTCC
>MEQX01000037.1:4662-4911 GCA_001770415.1 Betaproteobacteria bacterium RIFCSPLOWO2_02_FULL_63_19
GTGCGGAAGCGCTCCTTGAGGGTCCAGGCGCGGGCGACCTTGAGGTCCTGGCACTGCAAGGCTCGGAAGGCGGCCCCCTGGGCCGCAGTCATGTCCCGGGGGCGCGTGAGCCAGAGGTACTTCGACCCGGTGAGCCGGTCGTCCCCGCCACGCCTCAAGGCCCGGTGCTCGACGCGGCGGACCTGGTCGACGGCGTCATGGAGGTGTTTAACGACGTGGAACTTGTCGAACACGATCTTGGCGTCGGCC
>MEQX01000037.1:4919-5171 GCA_001770415.1 Betaproteobacteria bacterium RIFCSPLOWO2_02_FULL_63_19
ATGCGCCCGGGTCGACTGCACGTACGGCTCCCACATGTCCATCGCGACCGCGCTGATGCCGTCGCGTTGCGCCGGCGTCAGCGTGGGCCAGAACGCGTCGAGGCCCTCCTGCTTCCGATCGTCGGCGAGGTACAGCACGCGGCCCCGCTCCAGATCGGCTGTGCCATCGGCTGAGGCCTCGGCCATCGGGCGTGATCGCGGAGCGCGCCGCGTCCCCTCGCGGCGCCCGTCCGCGTGGGGGAGCTGATGGCA
>MEQX01000038.1:0-26775 GCA_001770415.1 Betaproteobacteria bacterium RIFCSPLOWO2_02_FULL_63_19
GCGCAGGGCTGAAGCGATGGACGCGGGCACACTGTCCACACCCGCTATCCGGGTGACATTCATGGGAGAGTTGCCCTCGATCACCGGGCAGCACAGGCTGCAGGTCGCTTTGCCGCGGAGCGCCACCGTAGGCGAACTGTTGGCATTACTGTCCGACCAGTTCGGGGATCAGTTCAGGTGCAGGGTATTCAGTACCCCGACCAAACTGCACCAGACCATGCTGATATTCGTCGACGGCGAGAACATCAAGCAACGCGGCGGGCTGGCCGCCACGCTGGGCACCGGTGACGTCGAGGTGTTCATGCTGCCGATGATAGAAGGAGGTTAACCGTGGATATGACGCAGACGACGCTGAAGTCGAAAGTCGTCAAGACGGCCTGCGGGCAGTGCTACATCGGCTGCGGCATCAAGGTCCAGGTGGAAGACGGCGTGGTCACACACATCGAGGGCAATCCGGACAATCCGCAGAACCGGGGCAAGATGTGCGCCAAGGGCAAGGCCGCTTTCAATAACCTGTACAACCCGAACCGGGTCAAGGTTCCGCTGAAGCGGACCAATCCGAAAAAGGGCATCAACGAAGACCCGGGCTGGCAGGAAATCTCCTGGGACGAGGCGATAGACACTGTCGTCGCGGAGTTGAAGCGCATTCAGGACACCCCAAAGAAATTGTGGGTCCAAGCCTGGGACGTCGTCGGCGACGGCAGGTTCTGGTTTTCGGGATTCGGCAGCGCGTTCGGCTCCAATCAGGTGAATGTCGCGTCCTCGCCCACCTGCGGCAAGGTGGTGCACCCGGTGGAGTTCTTCTCCGGCGGCGGGTTCCATCAACAGCCGGATCTGCACTATGCGAACTATTGCATCCTGGTCGGGACGCAGTTTGGCGTCGCCTCGCGCGGTTCTTTCAACCACCATTTGACCGATATGGCCGATGCAAGGGCGCGGGGCATGAAGCTGGTGGTCATCGATCCGGTGGGAGGCTACGCGGCGAGCAAGGCCAACGAATGGATTCCGATTCGTCCCGGCACCGATATGGCCATGGCGCTGAGCATGATGCATGTGCTGCTCAATGAACTCGGCATCTACGATCAGACGGCCCTCAAGAGCAGGACCAATGCGCCCTACCTGGTCGGCGCCGACGGACGCTACATTCGCGACGCTGCGAGCAAGAAGCCGCTGATCCACGACGCAGCGGACGGACAGCCCAAGACCTACGACGATCCGAGCCTCAAGGATGCGGCGTTGACCGGAACCTTTGACGTGCAGGGAAAACAAGGCCGCACGGCGTTCGATCTGTTGCGCGAGCACGTCGCCAAATATCCGCCGGAGTTCACCGAGAAGATCACCACGATTCCAGCAGCGACCGTGCGGCGCATCGCGCGCGAGTTCGGCGAGGCCGCGCGCATCGGCGAGACGATTACCCTCGACGGTGTGGAGCTGCCGTACCGGCCGGTCTGCGTGGACTGGGCCAAGGGAACGCAGGGGCACAAGCACGGCTTCCATCAGTCCTGGTCGCTGAAGATGTTGAACATCGTGGTCGGCTCGGTGAACGTACCCGGTGGCATCCTGAGTACCGGGGCCTGCGGCGATTTTCCCCACGGATGGTGGCCCGAAGGCGGCATCGACGGCATGCTCGAACACGGCGGCCAGATCTTCCCGATGCCGCATCCGAGCGCCTTCCCGGGAACGACGCCGACCAAGCCCATCCGATATGACATCGGCGAGCTTTTCCCGCTGGCCTCGCACTGCCATACGCTGCTGCCGATCGTGGCCGAGAATCCCGCGGCCTTCGGCCTGTCGGGCGGGCTCGAGATGTTGCTGCACGTACCGGTCAACTCGATGCTGGGATCGTTCGGCGACCTGAAGAAGGTCGAGCATCTGTATCGATCGCTGAAATTCATCGTCGGCTTTGCGGTGGAGATCAACGAAACGACGTTGTTCGATGACATCGTGCTTCCGTTCCCCACGACGCTGGAGCGATACGATTTCCTGACCGGGATGGGGGGCACGATGATCGCTCCCTGCGGCCAGGACGACTTTTACTGGCACGTGCGCCAGCCGGTGGTCGAGCTTCCGCCGGGCATGAGGCAGCCGCAGGAAATCATTCAGGAAATCGCCGATCGCGTCGGCATCCTTGGCGGTCTGTACCGCATTATCAACCATGCCTACAGGTTGACCGGCGACAACGCGCTGAAACCCGACCAACGCTACCCGATGTCCGAGGTCGTCGACAAGAAGGCGCGCGCATGGTTCGGCGAACAGCGAGGCTTGCCTTGGTTCCAGGAGAACGGCGTCATCCGTAGCCCCAGGAAACCCGAGGTGGCCTATATCGGTCCCTACATCAAAGCCAGGATGCCGATTTACCTGGAGCACTTCGTGGACCGCGGAGAAGAGCTGCGCGGCATGTTGAAGCAACTCGATCTCGACTGGGACCTTTGCTCGGACTACAAGCCGCTATCGGAATGGATGCCGTGCGAATCCTACACGGCGATGCAGAACGGAGAATTCGACCTGATCGCGGTCCACTTCAAGTTTCCGTTCACCTATGGCAGCTACAGCAACGAAAATCCGTGGCTGGACGAGATCTGCGAGAACACCGGCGCCTACAAGATTCTTCTCAACGAGTCGGTGGGACGAGCGAAAGGGATAAGGCACGGCGATACGGTTTGGCTGGAATCCCCGGTGTGCAAAGTCAGGGCCACGGTCAAGCTGACGCAGTGCATTCATCCCGAGGCGGTGGGTGTGGGCGGGCACTTTGGCCACTATTCTCCGGGCATGCCGATCGCGCAGGGTAAAGGCGTCAACTTCAACGGACTCTTGCCGACCGACTTGAACCACATCGACCTGATCTCGACGGCGCTGGACCATTGCGTACAGGTCAAGGTCTATAAGTAGCCGGTTGGCATACACCGGTATTGCTGATCTACGCGGGGAGCCGAACGACGCCGATCCGATCAAACTGTCCTGGCGCCGCATGACGCATCGAGCGATCATTCGACGAGTGCGGGCACTCGATCCGAAACGCCCGGTATCAATGCGCGATCGTCGGAAATGTGCACAGGCGGTCACAGGTTGACCTGCATACGACGGAAACTGAAATTGGGAAGTGTTATTTGAATCGTAATCGCCGCAAATCGAGGAGGGAGCAAATGGAAACAGCAACAGGAGTGAAACGTCGGAGCGAGTGCAGGACTGCGTGGCTTTTGGCGGCCGGTGCTGCCTTGGTTCTTTATGGCGCCAGCAGTGTTGCCAAGGATTGGCCCAAGGAAGTCACCATAGGCGCGACCACGCTCAAGGGCTCGTTCTATCCCATTTCCATGGGCTGGTCCCAGCAGATGAAGAAGTATATGAAGGTCAATGCCACCCCACTGCCTGTGGGGGGCTCGTCGGCCATCGCCGCGCTGATCGGCAGCAACAAACTGCAATTGGGACCGATGGGCAGTGAGACGGCCTTCGATGCCTATTTCGGCAAGGATTCTTTCGCGAAAAAAGGCAAGCAGCCGATCCGCGCCCTCATGGCGGGGCATAAGCGGATCTATCAGTTGTACGTCAGGGCCGACTCGCCTTTCAAGACGCCGGAGGATATTCGCGGCCGCCGGTTCATGTACTGGCAGGCAGGTGCACCGTCGAACATCAACTGGGGAAAACTGCTCGTCCAGGCGTATGGAATCAAGGAAGGCGAATACAAGAGGATGGACTGGAAATCCACCGGAGCGTGCGCCGAGGCGATCAAAGAGGGACGCGCCGATTTCGGTTTCAGCGGGGCGACCCCGAATTCCGCGCTGCTGGAGTTGACCCGGACCGTGGGCATCCGCTTCATCCCGATCAGCGAAAAAGCGCAGAAGTTCATAGTCGCGAATTACGGCCCGTTTGAAGAAGGGGTCGTGCCGAAGGACATCTATGGGCCCGGCATCCCTGCCGAAGACGTCCGTTCGATCAGCCTGGGCGTCTGGCTCATCGCCAGGGAAAACCTGCCGGAGGATTTCGTCTACGAGGCTACCAAGGCGATCCTCGACCATCCTGCTGAATTCAACAAATACAGCAAGTTGGCCCGTCAATACACGGACCTGGCCAAGGCCACCAAGAACCCCATTATTCCGTTTCATCCGGGGGCCGTCAGGTACTACAAGGAGAAAGGCGTCTGGACCCCCGCGCTGGAGAAAACCCAGCAGGCGCTACTGAAGCAAGGCAGCATGTAACGAGGAAAGAGCGCGCAGAAAAGGGCGTCCATGGCCAATACCGAAGCGGTTTCGCCAGACATCGAGCTGGAGGGTTCCGGCCGCAGAAACTGTGCCGGTTTCGTCTCGAAGCTGGCAACGGCGACGGTGGTCGTGGTCGCGCTCTACCACCTGGCCTATGTGGCCAGATTCTTTGAAAGCGTCGGAATCGAGATCTATGCCGCCCAGCACCGGGCGGCGAGTATCTTGAGCCTTCTCGTCGTCATCTTTCTGTATTTCCCGGCGACCAAGAACAGCGCGCGGGACCGCTTGCCGTGGTACGACCTGCTGCTCATTGTCTGCAGCGTGATGGCGTTCGGTTACGGGTCGTTCCTCTATGAGCGCGTCTATTGGGAGGCTGCGTACGGATCGGCAAGCATTCCGACCATAGCCATGACGTATCTGGGCATCGCACTCATGTGCGAGGGTGGACGCCGGATCGTCGGACTGCCGATGGTAGTGATCACCGCGGTTCTGGTTCTATACAGTCACGTGGCGGCGAATCTGCCGGGAATACTGCAGGCGACTTCGTTTCCTCCCAGCATGTTCGCGTACATACAATACGTGTCGTCCGACGGAATCTTCGGCGTTCCGATCGGGGTATTCGCCACCATCATCATGGCCTTTGTCCTGTTCGCCAATTTTCTGAACATGTCGGGGGCCGGGGAGTTCTTTCTCGACCTGGCGTTTTCGCTGGTCGGCCATATCCGCGGCGGGCCGGCCAAGGCCGCCGTCATAGCCAGCGCCCTTTTCGGCAGCATTTCCGGCAGCGCCTCGGCCAACGTGGCCAGCACCGGGGTCATCACGATCCCGCTGATGAAGAAGATAGGGCTGCGTCCGGAATTCGCCGGCGGCGTGGAGGCGGCCGCTTCCACGGGCGGGTTGTTCATGCCGCCGGTGATGGGTGCGGTGGCCTACATCATGGCCGACTGGTTGAACGTTCCCTACCTCCAGGTGTGCGTCGTTGCGTTGGTGCCGGCCATCCTCTATTACGTGGCCATATATCTGATGATCGACGCGGAAGTGCTGCGCCTCGGCCTGGGACGCCTGAGCCGGGAGGAACTGCCTTCGCTTGGAAAGACCGTGCGCAAAGGCTGGTATCACCTGATCCCGCTGGTCTTCCTCGTGACGCTGCTGTCGCTGGATTACCGTGCCGACTACGCCGCCTTTCTTTCCATACTCGTGATCGTCGGTCTCAGCGCGTTCAGGCGCGAAACGCGCATGGGACCGCGCAAGATCGCACGCGCGATGCGAGATGGCATCATCGGCTCGCTTCCGGCAGGAATCTCGTGCGCGCTCGCCGGGGTAATCCTGGGCGCGCTGACCATGACGGCGGTGGGGGTGAAGCTGTCGGCGGGCATCCTGGATATCGCGGACGGACGTCTCTATATAGCCCTTTTGTTGGCTGCGGTGACCAGCCTCATTCTCGGCATGGGAATGCCGGCGGTACCGATCTACATCATGCTCGTGATTTTGATCGCTCCCGGTCTTGGCGACATGGGGGTGCCGCTTATCGCCGCGCATTTCTTTGTGTACTACTACGGAGCGCTGAGCTTCATTACGCCGCCCGTTGCCACGGCGGCATTCACGGCTTCTGCCATCGCCAACAGCAGCCCGATGATGACGGCAGTGCACTCGCTGCGCATAGGCATCGTCGCAGCGGTCATCCCGTTCGTGTTTGCCTATAACCCGGGACTGCTGTTCATCGGCACCGGCGGCGAAATATTCCGAGCGATACTTGCAGGCACATTGGGGGTCATGGTGTTCGTGATCGGCGTCGCCGGATACATCATGGGGGAAAGAATCTCCTGGGCATCGAGAACCGTGCTGATTGCGGCAGGCATACTGCTTTATTCCAACTCATGGATGGTCAATATCGTCGGGCTGGCGATTGCCGTTCCGCCGCTGGCAGTGTGCATGAAGAGAGCCAGAGCGAAGAAGATCGGCCCGGTGTCCGAGGCGGGACGCCCGGTCGGCCCACTGGAATCCGGCGCGTGAACGCAATAGGGTGACCCGGCGGATCGCAGGTGCCGCGGTCCGAGCATATTTCCATGTCGGCCGGTGGCCGCAGTGGGCGCCCGAGCCAGATCCCGACTTGCGATACGTTTTGCGCATTCGCGTTGAAACCTGCCGGAGGATTTGATCGTCGATGACGCTCGAACCACAGCAGCTCGAACAGATCGCCTCTCGCACGCTGGCCCATTACGATCAGCGCGCCGAGGAGTTCTGGCGCGGCACGCGCGACCACGACGTCAGCCAGAACATCGGGACGCTGCTGCGGCATATCGAAAGCCCGCCGCCGTTTGAGATTCTCGACCTCGGCTGCGGGCCGGGGCGGGATCTCAAGGTTTTTTCAGACCTCGGCCATGTCGCCGTTGGATTGGACGGGTCAACGCGCTTTGTCGCCATGGCGCGCGAGTTCAGCGGCTGCGAGGTGTGGTGCCAGGATCTTCTGGCGCTCGCGTTGCCGCGAGCACGCTTCGATGGCGTGTTCGCCAACGCGGTGTTGTTTCACGTGCCGAGCCAGGAATTGCCGCGGGTGTTGCGCGAGCTCCACGCGACGCTCAAGCCGGGCGGCGTGCTTTTCAGCTCGAACCCGCGAGGCCGCAACGAAGAAGGCTGGAATCAAGGGCGCTACGGCGTGTTCCACGATCTGGAAAGCTGGCGGCGCCACGTGGCGGGCGCCGGGTTTGCAGAGATCATGCACTACTACCGGCCCGCGGGTCTGCCGCGCGAGCGCCAGCCGTGGCTTGCGAGTGTCTGGCGCAGCGCGCGGTGACCGCGACCCCGTGCTCCAGGATCAAGCGGATCTGCGCGCCGCCCCGCCGGCGTGCCGCATGGCTTCCCACACCCGCGCGGGGGTCGCCGGCATGTCGATGTGCTCCACCCCGAGCGGGCGCAACGCGTCGAGCAGCGCGTTGATCACCGTCGGCGGCGCGCCGACCGTTCCCGCCTCGCCGGCGCCCTTGACCCCCAGCGGATTGGTCTTGCAGGGAATCTCGACGAATTCGGTTTCGATGTCGGGAATGTCGTCGCTGCGCGGCATGCAGTAGTCCGTAAAGCTGCCCGAGAGCAGCTGACCCGACTCGCGGTCGTAGACGATGCGCTCGCACAGCGCCTGGCCGATTCCCTGTGCCAAGGCGCCCTGGATCTGGCCGTCGCACACCAGCGGATTGATCACGCGCCCGAGGTCGTCGACGACGATGTAGCGCTCAAGCTTGACTTGGCCGGTTTCCGGGTCGACTTCCAGTTCGCACGCATGCGCCCCGTTCGGGAAGTTTGGCGGCTCGGCGGAGAAAGTGCCTGTCGCCTCGAGGCCGACGCCGAACTTGGGCGGCAGTCCGAGCGGCGCGAAGAATGCGCGGGCGACATCGGTGATCCCCATCGAGCGGTCGGTGCCGGTGATGTGGAAGCGTCCGTCCTTGAAGATGAGATCGGTCTCGGCCGCTTCCATCAGGTGCGCGGCGCGCGCCTTGGCCTTCTCGATCAGGGAGTCCGCGGCCATTTTCAGCGCGCTGCCGCCGACCGTCGCGCTGCGCGAGGCATAGGTGCCGCGGCCGATCGACACCTGCGCGGTGTCGCCCTGCAGGAACCGGATGCTGTCGAACGGCACCCCAAGCCAGTCCGATACCATTTGCGCATAGGTCGTCGCATGTCCCTGGCCGTGCGAAAAGGTCCCCGCGACGATGGTTAGTGTTCCGCTCGGGTCGAAGCGAAGTTCCATGCGATCGTTCAGGAATCCGGTGTCCTCGACGTAGTAGGTGAATGCGCGGCCACGCAGCCTGCCGCGTTTCTCCGACGCCGCGCGACGGGCCGCGTAACCCTGCCAGTCCGCCAGTTCCAGGCAGCGCTCGGTCAGCCGGGCGAAGTCGCCCGAGTCGTAGACGAATCCGGTCGGCGTGGTGTGGGGCATCGCATCGGCCGCGATGTAGTTCCGACGCCTCAGTTCGACCGGATCGATACCGGTAACCCGCGCGGCCTGGTCGATCAGGCGTTCGATGATGTAGGCCGCCTCCGGCCGTCCCGCGCCGCGATACGGGTGATTCGGCACCGTATTGGTGAACACCCCCTTGGTCGCGACATGCAGTGCCGGTATCACGTAGGCGCCGGGGATGAGTTTGAGCGACATGAGGACCGGGACCACCGCGGCGCCGGCCACATACGCTCCCACCGCGTGCAGCGCCTGCGCGCGGACCGCGAGGATCTTGCCGTTGCCGTCGAGCGCCATTTCGGCCGTGACGACCTGGTCGCGCCCGTGGCTGTCGCCGAGCAGACTCTCCGAGCGCGTGGCGACCCACTTCACCGGCCGCCCGATCCGGCGCGAGGCCCAGAGAACCAGGCCTTCCTCGGGGTAGGTATCCCCCTTCATGCCGAAGCCTCCGCCGACATCCTGGGCGATCACGCGGAATTTCATTTCGGGCTCGTGGAACACCGCCTGCGCGAGCACCGTGCGCGCGCCGTGCGGGTTTTGCGTGCTGGTGTAGAGCGTGTAGCTGTCGTCGGCGGCGCTGTAATCGCCGATCGCCCCGCGGGGCTCCAGCGAATTGGCGGTGAGACGATTGTTTTCCAAGCGCAGCTTTACGGTGTGCTTTGCGTTGGCAAAGGCCGCGTCGGTGGCTTCCTTGTTGCCCATCATCAGAGGAAACGCCATGTTGCTCGACCATTCCTCCCAGATCCTGGGCGCGCCGTCGGCCATCGCGTCCTCGGGCGTCACCGCTGCGGCCAGCGGCTCGACGTCGGCTTCGACCCGCTCGGCCGCCTCGCGCGCCTGCGCGGCGGTTTCGGCGACGACGAACGCGATACGGTCCCCGACGAATCGCGCCTTGTCGGTGGCGAGCAGCGGCCGGAACGTCCGGTATCCCTTCGGTCCTCCGTGGTCCTCGGGCATGAACAGTGGCGGCATGCCGCCGAGCTTGTCGGCGAGCACGTCGGTTCCGGTCAGCACGGCGAGCACGCCGGGCATTTCGAGCGCGGCGCGGGCATCTACGCGCTTGATACGGGCATGCGCGTGCTGCGACAGCACCAATGCTCCATGGGCTTGACGCGGCAGATTGATATCGTCGACAAACCTGCCGCTTCCGGTGACAAAGCGCCTGTCCTCGACCCTCCTGACGGGTTGTCCAATGCCAAACTTGTTCATAGCCTCCTCCGGATGGGCCAAATTGCTCACTGTCGCGCTACCAACGCATCTGCGTGCCGTGGGAATTTACTCCCTCGGCGCGCGTTCTCCAAGTGTGCCGACCCGCGATACCGCCGACTTTCACGCGATCCGCGACCTACATCGATTGATATTGTCGCGATCGGCAGCGAATCCGCCACCCGGCTGCACGGCCGACGCTGCTGATTCCCGGCATTCGATCGCGTAAGATGCGGGGGTACCTGACGGCAATTCACCAACCTACCCTTACCGCCATGGCCGAATCGCGCAACTGGGCTTTCCCCGCGAACCTCCAGCCGAAGCAGGAGGAAGTCGAATTCGATCTCGATTCCGCGCTGGACGCGGTGGTGCAGCTGCGTGCCGAGATTCCCGACGATGCGTTCACCGCGTCGCTGCTTGGCACCGAGCGCACCGGTTATGGCGTGGTCATTCGCGACGACGGACTCATACTTACGATCGGGTATCTCATCACTGAAGCGGCGTCGATCTGGCTCACGACAAACCGTGGCACGGTCGTGGAGGGACACACGCTCGCCATCGACCAGGCGACGGGTTTCGGGCTGGTGCTGCCGCTCGGTCGCCTGAACGCGCCGGCGCTCGAACGCGGCCCGGCGTCAATACTGGACGTTGGCGACGACGTTATCGTCATCGGACAGGGCGGGCGGGCGCATGCGCTCAAGGCGAGGCTGGTTGCCAGGCGTGAATTCGCGGGCTACTGGGAGTACCTTCTCGACAAGGCGCTGTTTACGGCCCCGGCGCACCCGCAATGGGGCGGCTCGGCGCTGGTCGGGCCCGACGGGAGGCTGCTCGGCATCGGTTCGCTGCTGGTGCAGGAGCGCGAGTCGCTCGGTGGCGAGGCCGAACAGGGAAACATGTTCGTGCCGGTCGATCTGCTCGAACCCATACTTGACGACCTTTTGAAGCTCGGACGCCGTGCCGGGCCGCCACGCCCGTGGCTCGGCCTGTACGTGGCCGAAGTCCAGGGGAACGTCGTGATCAGCGGGGTCGCCGAGGGCGGACCCGCCGCCCGTGCCGGCATACGCAAGGGCGACGTTCTGCTCGAACTCGCCGGAGAGAAGATATCGGGCACCGCGGATTTGTTCCGCAGGCTGTGGCATCTGGGCCCTGCCGGGGTCCCGGTGCCGCTGACGCTCGCGCGCAAGGGTGAACAGCTGCGGCTCACGGCGCGATCGATCGACCGCAACGATTTGTTCGCCAAACCGCAGCTGCACTGACGTGCGAGCGGGTGCCGACGGGGATCTGTCAGAAGGCGCAGCGACGTTCCACATGACGCGCGGTTTGCGCTGCGTACTCGACACCAACGTCGCGCTGGACCTGGTCGTATTCCGCGATCCCGGCGCCGCATCGCTTGCGCGGGCGATCAAAGCCGCCGATGTGCTCGGATCCGGACGACCAGAAATTTCTCGAGCTTGCATGGCATTCCGGGGCACACTGTTTGATCACCAGGGACAAGGACTTGCTCAGAATGCGGCGGGCGCTGGAAACGACCGGAGGGTTTGCCGTCCTGACTCCGGGAGATTTCGATCGCTGCTCGAGCTGTTGAGGCCCTGATGGCCTGAATCGCCGAACATCCATGCGCGACAAACCGCTCCACGGAATACGAATCCTCGATCTGACGCGGCTGCTGCCCGGCCCGATGGCAAGCATGCACCTGGCCGACATGGGCGCCGACGTGATCAAGATCGAGGACAAGGGCGCTGGCGACTATGCTCGTACGCTGGGGCGCGTGCGTGACGGCATGACGGACCTGTTCCGACTCGTCAACCGCAACAAACGCGCGCTGCGTCTGGATCTGAAGGATGCTGCAGGACGCGACGCATTCATGCGGCTCGCGGGCACTGCCGACGTGATCATCGAAGGTTTCCGCCCCGGCGTCGTCGACAAGCTCGGCATCGGCTATTCGGCGGTCGAAGCCACCAATCCGCGCATCGTCTATTGCTCGATCACCGGCTACGGACAGCACGGCCCGTACGCGATGCGCGCCGGCCACGACATCAACTACATCGGCTACGCGGGTGTGCTCGACCAGATCGGTTCGGAAGGCGAC
The DNA here is from genome assembly GCA_001770415.1 of Betaproteobacteria bacterium RIFCSPLOWO2_02_FULL_63_19. GTDB lineage: Bacteria > Pseudomonadota > Gammaproteobacteria > Burkholderiales > SG8-39 > JACQTO01. The sequence continues at coordinate 11,438 of MEQX01000038.1, forward strand.
CCTCCGGTCCTGCCGAATCTCCAGATCGCCGATTTGCTGGGCGGAACGCTGACGAGCGTTGCGGGAATTCTCGCCGCGCTCGTGGATGCCAGGGCGAGCGGAAAGGGCCGCCATGTCGATGTCGCAATGGCCGATGCAGTGTTGGCACATGCCGTGTTGCCACTGGCCGAGCTGCTCGATCAGGGCCGAGCGCCTGAGCGCGGCACCTCGATGCTCTCGGGCGGACTTGCCTGCTACAACGTGTATGCGACCAGCGATGCACGCTACATGGCCGTGGGCGCGCTCGAGCGCCCGTTCTGGCACGCGCTGTGCGATGCGCTCGGGTGTCCGGAATTCAAACCGCAGCACTTCGTTTTCGGCGAACAGGCCGCCCCGGTGAAGGCGAGGCTCGCGGCGGTCTTCGGGTCGCAGACACAGGCTCACTGGATACAGGCACTGGAGCACCTCGATGCCTGCGTGTCACCGGTGCTAAGCGTTGCCGAAGCGCTGCAAAACGAGCAGTTTCGCGCCCGCGGCATGGTGGTCGACGAGCACGGTGCGGTGCGTGTCGCGATTCCGATCAAGTTCTCGGATTTCGAATTCGAGATCGGCCGCTCCGCACCGCGACCGGGCGAACACAGCGCGGAGGTGCTGAAGGAGGTGGGCTACACCGATGCGCAGATCGCGGCGCTGCGCGAGCAGAGAGTGATTTAGAAGCTGTTGCGGAATGATCCGGCGGGAGCGGCCGGCACCGCCAAAGGCGGTTCCAGACTCCTGGGCCACGTTGTGATAACGTCGAACCCCGGCGTTCGGAGGCAACGATGGAGCGAAATCAAGCAATTTCCAGCCTGCGCTCGACACTCGAGTGGCTAGGCGATGATGTCAAGTGGCTCGCGGGCGAGGTCGATCCGGTGATCGAGGCGACAGCGATCGCGAAGGCGTTCGACGACGGTCCGGCGTTCGTCGCGGAGCACATCAAGGGCTACCGCGACGCACGCTACATCGGCAATCTGTGGACCCGGCGCGAACGCGTCGCCAGACTGGTCGGTGTCGATGATTACCGGGACGTGAAACACCGCATCATCGCTGCGGTCAAGCATCCAATTCCACCGAAGGTGGTGAGCGACGCACCGGTCCACGAGGTGGTGATTCCCCACGACCGGCTGAATCCCTTCGCACTCTTTCCGATGGTGCAGCATACCCACCTGGACGGCGGCCGGTTTTTCGGCTCGGGCGTGCACTACATCGGCGGAAAGTGGGCTGGCGGCGACGGCGCGAGCCAGTTGTCGTTTTACCGGATGAGCTTTCGCGGCAACGACTACGCATCGATCAACATGATACCCGGCGGTCACGGAGACCAGATCGCGAGCCGGTTCCACAAGGAACGCATTCCGTGCACCGTCAACCTGTCGCCGCCGCCGATGGTGGAGATGATGGGCATGGGACACCTGAACGCCGCGGTGTGGCCCACCGGCGAGGATGAAATCGGTGCCGCGGGGGCGCTGCAGGGCTCGCCGGTTGAAATCGTCAAGGCCAAGACCGTGGACGCTTACGCGATCGCCAATGCCGAATGGACGATAGAAGGCTACATCGTGCCCTCGGAGCGGGTATGGGAGACCGAGGAGGCCGAGCGCCTCGGCCGCCAGGGCGAGGCGATGCTGCATCCGGAATGGGCGCGTTACATGGGACGGGCCTACCGCTGCCGCAAATTCGAGGTGACCGCGATCACGCACCGCGCTGACAGGCCGTATTACTACGTGCCGCGCGTGGGCACCGTGTGGGTGCAGGCGCCGTTTACCTGCGCCACCCACTACGAACTGGCGCAGCGCATCGCGCCGGGGTTGGTGGTCGATGTGGCGACTTACCACGCTATGCTCACCTCGTCGGGCGTGGTGTTTCAGGTCAAGAAGCGTCGGCGTTCGGACGAGGGTCTGCAGCGCAATATTCTCGCCGCCGCGATGGGCGTATCGCGCGGGCTCCGCATGGCGATCGCGGTCGACGAGGACGTCGATATCCACCAGCCGGAGGACGTGTTGTGGGCCATCACCAGCCGCGTCAATCCGCTGACCGACATTGTGCACGGAATGCCCGGCGGCGCCGGCCAGGCGTTCCAGCCGACCGACCGCATGGCCGGCGGCAGGGCACAGGCGTCGCTGGCGGCCGGTGGAATCGCGATCGACGCGACGGTGCCGCTCGGCGCGAAGGAACACTACGCGCGGGCGCGCTACCCGGTCGAGGAGGTGGACTTCACGAGATGGTTCTCGGAAGCCGAGATCCGGCGCATCCGGGCCGCCCAGGACGGATACACCCGGTTCCTGGCCGCCTCCGGCCTGCTCTGAGTGCAAAGGTTGGTGCGGTGACCAGGGCGCGTTGGACAGACGACAAGGATCCGGGCGAGCTCAGCGTGCTCGGCCTGCTCGAGCGGCTCGACCGGGTCTCGCCGGATGGAGAGATGGTCTACAGCATCCCCCAGGGCAGGGGAATCACGCATCGGCAGATGTTCGCGTTGTCCAACCGGATCGCCTGTTTCTTCCGCGACCGCGGCTTCCGAGCGAACGATCGGGTGGTGCTGCTGGGCGCCAATTCCCTCGAATACCTGGTCATCTACTGCGGCGTCTGGCGTTACGGCCTGACGCTGGTGATCATCAACACCGAAATGAACGCAGTGCACCTGGAGGGCATACTCGGCACGGTTGCCCCGCGGATGGTATTGCATGACAGCAGCTTCGATCCGGCGCCGTTTCGCCACGCGACCGGTGATGCACAGTGGCTGCGCTTCGGCGAATGGCATGCGGATGCATCTCCTGTCGACACGGGCGCCAAATCGGAGGAATTGTTCGCGCTGATCGCCGGGTATCCGAGCACAGCGGACGTCGAACCGGTCGCCGGACCCGAGGATTTCGCGTGCATCGCGTTCACTTCCGGCACGTCGTCGAAGCCCAAGGGTGTGATCAATACCTACCGCGGCATCATGGCCAACGCGATTTCGACCTCGATGGCGAGCGACGTAGGCGCGGAGGACCGGCTGCTGGAATTCCGCGCGCTCTCGTGGGCCTCCGCGCGGTCGCGCTTTCTTTCGGCGCTCACCACCGGCTGCGCGATGGTAATCGCGGAGCGTTTCTCGCAAAGCCGTTTTTTCGACTGGATTCGCGATCAGCGAGTTACCATCGCCTACTGCGTGCCCACCGCGATCAACATGCTGCTGGAGCGGCCCGCGCAGGTCAGCCGGACCGACCTGCCGACGCTGCGTTTCGTGACCAGCAGCACCGCCCCGCTGCCGCTGGAGCGGCAGCGCCAGTTCGAGGCCACCTTCGGCATACCGATCATCCAGTTCTACGGCATGAGCGAAGCCGGCAACGTCGCCTGCAATCCGCCCGAAGCACCCCGGTTCGGTTCGGCCGGCAGGATCTGCCACCTGCAGGATCTGCGCATCCTCGACGCGGACGGGAACCAGCTTGGACACGGACAGGTTGGCGAAATCACTACGGCGAGCCCGATGATGGCATGGGGCTACCTGAAGGACGACGGCACGCTGGAGTCGCTTGACGGCAAACGCATGTCGACCGGCGACCTGGGCTACCTCGACGCCGAGGGCTATCTGCACCTTACCGGCCGCGTCAAGGATCTGATCATCCGCGGTGGGGTGAGCATACAACCGCTGGAAATCGACAATGTCCTGCTCAAGCATCCTGCTGTGTCGCAGGCCTCGACAATAGGCGTGCCCGACAAGATCTACGGCGAGGAGGTCGTCGCCTACGTGGTCGCGAAGAATGGCGCTTCGGTCAGCGCCGAGGCGATCAAGGCGCACTGTTCGGCTCAGCTGCCCGAGGCCAAGGTTCCCAAGCAGGTCATCTTCGTCGCGGACATCGCCAAGAACGAGCGCGGCAAGGTCGATCGAAATGCGATGAAGGCGCTGTGGACCAGCGCGCAGGGCGAAAACCGTCCGAGTTAGGAAACCAGGCCGTCAATGCGCCTGCTGCTCCTGGTAACCATCGCGCTCTGCACGATCCGTGCCTGGGCGGCAGAAGAAGACCTGAAAATCAGGGAGGACACCCCGTACGTGCAATCGGGGATGGTCGTCGTCGATACGATGCTCGAGATGGCGGGCGTGCGGCCTGACGACTTCGTCATTGATCTGGGATCGGGTGACGGCCGGATCGTGATTCAAGCGGCACAGCGCTTCGGCGCGCGCGGCGTGGGTATCGAATACGATCCGCAGTTGATTCAGCTCGCGACCGAAAACGCGATGCGCGCGCGGGTCGGCGATCGCGTGAGCTTCCTGGAGCAGAATATCTTCAGCTCGGACTTCAGCGCCGCGTCGGTGATCACGATGTATCTGCTGCCCGAGTACAACCTCGCGTTGCGCCCGAAGCTGCTGGCGATGAGACCCGGCACGCGTATCGTCTCGCACGACTTCGCGATGGGGGACTGGAAGCCGGATGCGCGAAAGACCGTGCCGGTTCCCGACAAGCCCGTGGGCATAAACAAGGAGAGCACCATCTATTTCTGGATTGTGCCGGCACGAGTCGGCGGGCGCTGGAAGTCGCGAATGCCATCGACCGGCGGTGATGCGCAATTCGTGCTGCGGCAGAAGTTTCAGGAGTTGTCCGGGAGCGCCGTCATCGGCGGACGCAGCGTTCCGGTCGAGCGCGCCAGGATCAGCGGCTCGGTGTTGTCATTTCGCGTACGGGACGGCGACCGCACACTGCGCTTCAACGGGCAGGTCTCGGCGGCGCGGATCAACGGCCAACTGGGCATTGGCGACCGGTTCTACAGCTGGCACGCGTTGAAAGCAGACTAGAACCTGTCTCACGTGCTGCATTTCGCCGCCAGCGCCTGCGCCACGCGTGACGCGGGCGCGCGGCCCAACGCACCGCAGATCATCCGGCCCGCGGCGGCGAGCTTGTCCAGGTCGATGCCGGTTTCCACCTCGAGACCATTGAGCATGTAGACCACGTCTTCCGTGGCGACGTTGCCGCTCGCGCCCTTCGCATAAGGACATCCGCCCAAGCCCGCGACCGAACTGTCCAGCACCTCGATGCCGAGCTGCAACGCTGCGTAGAGGTTCGCAAGCGCCTGCCCATAGGTGTCGTGCAGATGCACCGCGAGCTTCTTCATCGGCACGCGTTCGGCCACTGTCCGCAGCATCGACTGGATCCTGCCCGGTGTACCGACCCCGATGGTGTCGCCCAGCGAAATTTCGTAGCAGCCCATCGCGAACAATCGCTCGGCAACGTGGGCCACGGCGGCAGGGGCAACATCGCCCTCGTACGGACAGCCGGAAACGCAGGAAATGTAGCCGCGCCCCCGGATGCCGCGTTCTTTTGCCGCCGCTGCGACCGGTTCGAATCGCGTCAGACTCTCCTCAATCGAGCAGTTGATGTTCCTGCGGCTGAAGGACTCGCTGGCGGCGCCGAAGACGGCGACTTCCTCCGCGCCCGCGGCGGCGGCGGCCTCGAAGCCCTGCATGTTGGGCACCAGGACCGGATAGGCGACGCCGGGCTTTCGACGGATGCCGGCCATGACCTGCGCGTTGTCCGCCATCTGCGGCACCCACTTCGGCGAAACGAATGCCGTTGCTTCGATTACCTTCAGCCCCGCATCCGCCAGGCGGTTGATGAGTTCGATTTTGACGGCGGTCGGTACTGTGCCCGCTTCATTCTGTAGCCCGTCGCGGGGACCCACCTCGACAATGCGCACGCGACGCGGAAGCCCGGGGAGACACTCTCGGGCGAGTTGAACGCTCATCGTGCGCGCCGGCCGCTCACGGCGTCATTGTCCGCCGCGCGGAGGTGCCTTCGCCTCCGGGTGCCAGGCCGGCTTGCGTTTCTCCAGGAATGAACGCACGCCTTCCTTGCCCTCGTCGGAGGCGCGCGCCTGCGCGATACGCGTAGCGGTATCCGCGATCAGTTTCGGCTCGAGCGGCCTGCGTCCCACCGCGCGTATCAGATCCTTGGTGGCGGCCAGTGAGCCCGGGCCCGCTGTGACGAGTTGCCCGACAATGCTGTCGATCCTATCGTCGAGGTCCGCCGGCAAAGTCAGTTCGTGAACCAGCCCGATCCGATAGGCCTCCGCGGCGGAGAACCGTTCCGCGGTCAGAAAATAACGCTGCGCGGCGCGTTCGCCCATCGCAGCCAGCACGTAGGGACTGATGGTCGCGGGAATGAGCCCGAGCTTGACTTCGGACAGGCAGAATTCCGCGGCCTGGGATGCCACCGCGATGTCACATGCCGACAGCAGTCCCATGCCGCCGGCGAAAGCGGGACCATGCACGCGCGCCAGCGTCGGCTTGGACAGCGCGTAAAGACTGTGCAGCATGTTGGCAAGACCCATTGCGTCGCGCTGATTCTCCTCGAACGAGAAGCCCGCCATCCTCTTCATCCAGTTCAGGTCGGCGCCGGCGCAGAACGCAGTTCCGCGTCCGGCGAGCACCACTGCGCGCACGTCGGAGGTCTGATCCAGCGTCGCAAACGCCGTCGTCAGTTCCGCGATCATGGTCTCGTTGAACGCGTTGCGCACCTCGGGGCGGTTCATCCATACGGTGGCGACAGCGCCCGATACCGCGATTTCCAGTGTCTCGTAGTTCATGGGTGATCAATTTACGTCATTCAAATTCAGCGTTGGATTCTTCGTTTCCGGGCGCCGGGAGCATGTTCTTACGCCGCCGACGCGCGGCCGTAATGCGTGCCGAAGCATCCACCACGACAGATTCGGCAACGCGATTCTAGCAGTACGGGCGAAGCGTTCCTTGCGCGAGCCTCTGGCCGGCATCGCGCGTTGGCGCGCTACCGGCCACCCGTCGCGAGCCGCTTCTCGACCTGATCGAGCCGGTCAGCGTTCCAGAACCTTTCGCCGTCGACGATGGTAGTCTGGCGCAGCAGCTCATCGATCGCGCATTCCGGTATGCTTGGACGACAGTAGGCCGCGGCGTCCCTCGACGCCGGGCCGCTGCGTTGAGATCATTTGATAGAGGGTTGCATGGATTCGGATTGGACGACATTGTCCCGCGAGGGAAAAAGGGCGCGCAGGTTGGAGTGGTACAGCTCGACGGATGGGATTCGCTTCGACAGTCCCGAATGCGAAAAGGCGTATCGGGTGCGCGCGCAGCGCATGATCGACGTCTATAACGTCTGCGAGCCGGACAGAGTGCCGGTGGCGTTGCCCATCGGCTCGCTGCCGGTCGAATACGCCGGCATCGATTATCGGACCGCGATGTACGACGCCGAGAAGGCGGCGCAGGCCTGGCTCAAGTTCAGCCTGGAGACCGACCTCGATGCGTTCGCTGCTCCCAATGTGCCGGTTGGCGAGCTGCTCGAGCTGCTCGATTACCGGCTCTACCGCTGGCCGGGGCACGGTATGGCGAAGGACGGACTGGGCTACCAGTTCGTCGAGGCCGAGTACATGACGGCCGACGAATACGACGCGTTGATCCACGATCCCTCGGATTTTTGGATGCGCATCTATTTGCCGCGCGTCTTCGGCACCTTCGAGCCTTTCCGGATGCTGCAGTCGTTCACGGCCGTATCGGAGTTGCCGATGGTGACGCCGCACTTCATGCCGTACACACGACCGGAAGTGCAGGCGTCATTGCAGAAGCTCATCGAAGTAGGAAAGACCCTGGGGAGCTGGATGCAGATCGTGTCAAGCGTCGGCCGACGCGGTCGCGAATTTGGATTTCCCGCGTTTGGTTCGTGTTACGCCAAAGCGCCCTTCGACACCATCGGGGACACATTGCGCGGTACCAAGGGCATCATATTGGACATGCGCCGGCGGCCGGAGAAACTTCTCGAAGCGCTCGACGTGGTGGCACAGATCACCATCGACGTGACAGTCGCAACCCTCAATGCGTCGCGTGGGCAGATCGCGCTGTTCCCGCTTCACAAGGGAGCCGACGGCTGGATGTCCGAGAAGCAGTTCGAGACCTTCTACTGGCCGACGCTGAAGCGAGTCGTCGACGGTCTCATCGAGCAGGGCATCATGCCGACGCTGTTCGCGGAGGGCGGATTCGAAACCAGACTGGGACTCGTGAACGAGTTCCCGAAGGGGGCAGTCAACTGGCTGTTCGACCGGACCGACATGGGAAAGGCGAAGAAGATGCTCGGCGCTCAGTGCTGCATCGCCGGCAATGTGCCTGCCTCGCTGATGGTGACCGGATCACCCGGCGAGGTGAAGGACTATTGCCGCGGGCTGATCGAGGTTTGCGGCGAGGGCGGCGGCTTCATCCTGGCAGCGGGCACGAACTCCATCGAGGGCACCAGGATAGAGAACTTGCGCGCAATGGTCGAAGCAACCATGGAATACGGCGTGTATTCAGCGAGACGCGCAACACCTGAGTCGTAGGCGGCCCGTCGGTTCGCCGGAAGGACGGCGAGCGGTTGACACGATCGCATCGGCGATTGCGATCGATTCCTCATTCGCCCAGATTCAGCCCGATATAGCGGTCGAGCGTGTCGTGGTCCGCCCTCAACTCGGCGGCCGGGGCGCGGTGGACAATGCGACCCCGTTCGATGATCACGGCCTCCCTGGTCATCTCCAGCGCCAGTTCCGCATGCTGTTCCACCAGCACCAGCGTCATTCCTTCATCGCCGGACATGTGTGCGATCGACTGTCCCAGTTCCTCGATTACGATCGGAGCCAGGCCCTCGAGCGGCTCGTCCAACAGCAGCAGAGACGGGTTGGTCATCAGCGTGCGGCCAATGGCGAGCATCTGCTGTTCGCCGCCCGAGAGTTGGCTGCCCCTGTTCTGCCGCCGCTCCGCCAGGCGCGGAAATATCTCGTAGACCCTGGCCGCGGTCAAAGACCCGGGACGCGCCACCACGTTCAGGTTCTCCTCGACGGTCAGTGTCGGAAATACGCAGCGCTCCTGCGGGATCCAGCCTATGCCCTGCGCTGCCCGCTGGTGCGGTTTCAGGCGCGTGATGTCCCGACCGCGCCAGTGTATGGATCCGGAGACCAGCCGGGTGAACCCCATTACGGTTTCGATCAGCGTCGACTTACCGACGCCGTTGCGCCCGAGCACCGCCAGCCCGGAGCCCTCGCTGATGTCGAGATTGATGTCGTTGAGCACCACCGATTCGGCGTAACCGGCACTGACGCCGCGCAGCGAGAGCAGCGGCTCAGCCATGCTTGGCGCCGCCCAAGTAGACCGCGCGCACCTCGGGCGAGCGGGCGATTTCGTCCGGCGGTCCCTCGGTCAGCACACGGCCCTGCACCAGCACCGTGATGCGGCTGGCGAAGGTGAAGACAATATTCATGTCGTGCTCGATGAACAGCACCGAGATCGCCTCGGGGAGCGCCGCGATGGCATCGAACAGCGCAGTGCTTTCACTGGTGGGCACGCCCGCCGCCGGTTCGTCCAGCAGCAGAACACTCGGCCGGCCGGCCAGCGCCAGCGCGATCTCGAGCAGCCGCTGCTGGCCGTACGGGAGGTCGCGGGTCGGCTTCGTGCAGTCCTTGGCGAGCCCGAGCCGGGAGAGCAGATCGAATGCCTCGTCGATCGCGTCGCGCCGCCGCGCCAGCGATGCCAGCCACTTCCCGGTGACCGCGAGGCGCTCGCACACCGCCAGCGCGACGGATTCCAGCGGCGTCAACGAGACGAACAGTGTATTGATCTGGAAAGTGCGCCCCAGCCCTCGCTTGGCCCGCGCGTTTCCCGGCAGTCCCGAGATTTCGTGGCCGCCGAGGAAGATTTCGCCGGCATCCGGTTTCAGCGCGCCGGTAATCAGGTTGATCAAGGTGGTCTTGCCGGCCCCATTCGGGCCGATCAGCGCGTGCCGTGCCCCCGCGGGCAGCGCGAGCGAAATGTCCTGGGCGACCACCAGGTTGCCGAAGCTCTTGTCCAGTTTCCGGGTCTCGAGCGCGTTCACGATCGTGACATTTTCGCGGCCAGCCGCTGCATGGCGCCGAGAATGCCGCGCGGCATGAACAGCACGACCATCATCAGCAGTATCCCGATCCAGAAGTACCAGTACTTCGGGTTCATGCCCGACAGCTGATCGCGCGCCACCATGAAGATGATCGTGCCGACGATGGCACCGTAGAGCCGTCCCGTCCCGCCGAGGATCAGCATGACGGCGATCTCGGCCGAGTTCTGGAAGCCGAGGCTCTCGAGTGAAACGGTCTTGGTGGTCTGCGCCAGCATCGCCCCGGCGATGCCGGCTATCGACGAGGAGAGCGTGAAGACCCATTGCAGATGCCTGCGGTTGGCAACGCCGATGGCGGTGGTGCGCTGCGGATTCTCGCGGATCGCCTCCAGCGTCAAACCGAACGGCGAGTGAACCAGCCGGCGGCACAGCAGAAAGATCAGGAACGACACGCCGAGGGCGTAGGCGTAGGACGTGTGACCCCAGATGGAGAATTTCCAGATGCCGAACAGCTTCCAGGTATCGATGCCGAGCAGGCCGTCGGCGCCGCCGGTCAGCCCGTCGAACGTGTTCGCCACCTCCACCGCCAGGAAACTCAGCCCCAGGGTGATCATCAGCAGTGCCAGGTGTTGCACGCGGACGATCATGAAACCGATGATCCATCCGGCCAGGCCGGCGACGACGGCCGCAAACAGCAGCCCCGATAACGGCTCGCCCCAGCCCCGCGCCGAAAGAATGCCGGCGGCGTAGGCGCCGATGCCGAAGAAGGCCGCATGCCCCAGCGAGATGATGCCCGCGTAGCCGAGGATCAGGTCGAGCGATATGCAGAACGTGGCCATGATCGCGATCTGGCTGGCCAGCGCGAGATATTTCGGAAGCAACACGTATGGCACGATCAGCGCGGCGATCCAGAACGCGACCTCGTACGGCGAGACGCGGGCCTTGTGGCGCAGCCAGAGATGCGGATCGGTGCTCATCGCTTGCCGAACAGGCCCTGCGGTCTGAAGAAAAGCAGCGCGACCATGAACAGGTAGATCAGGAAGGAACCGAGTTCTGGGACGAAATACTTGCCCCCGACATCGAAGACGCCGAGGCACAGTGCGGCGACGAAACTGCCCCAGACCGAACCGAGTCCGCCCAGCGCGACGACGATCAGCACCAGGACCAGGATGTGAAAGCCGAACGAGGGGTCGAGGCCCAGGACTTCGATCGCCAGCGCGCCACCGAGCCCGGCCAGCCCGCTGCCCAGCGCGAACGTGAGCGCGAAGATGCGGTTGACGTTGAGCCCGAGGCCGCGCGCCACCTTCTGGTTGTCAACCGAGGCGCGCACCATGGCGCCGAAGCGGGTGTGCTCCAGGCCATAGACGACACCGACCGTGATGACCAGCGCGATCGCGACCAGGAACAGCCGGTAGGAGGGCAGCTTGATCTCGCCCAGTTCGATGAACCCGGTCAGAACGGCCGGCATGTCCACGGACTGGTGAACGGTTCCGAACACGTAGGCGGCCGTTGCCGATGCGGTAAATACGAAGCCGATGGTGAACAGCACCTGGTTGAGCTCGCCGGTCTCGTAGATGTAGCGAAACAGCAGGCGCTCGAAGACCGCGGCAATCGCCATGGTCGCGAGAAACGCGACCGGCAGCGTGGCAAGGAACGGCCAGCCGGCGAGGCTTGCCAGCGCGAAGGTGACGTAGCCCCCCACCATCGCGAATGCGCCGTGGGCCAGGTTGGTGAAGTTCATCATGCCGAGGGTCACCGACAGACCCACCGAGATGAGGAACAGCAGCATCCCGAAGGCGACGCCATCGAACATGACAGCGAGCAACTGGCTCATAAGGTCGACAAACCAAATACAAAACGCACTGCCCCTGAGGGCAGCGCGTTTCGTGATTGTTTACCCGTGCGGCGTCGGTCGCCTTACAGGTCCGGATCCTTTGCGTTGTCGATGTGGTCGATGATGATGTTGGCGGGCTTGCCGTCCTTCATCTTGACTTCGCGGATCCACACGGTCTGGACGACGTCGCGGGTCCGCGGATCGATCGACATCATGCCTCTTGGGCTCTCCCAGGACATGCCCTTGGCCGCCTCGATCATCGCCTTGCCCGAGGTGTTCCCGCCGGTCTTCTTCAGCACTTCATAGATCAGGTGCATGCCGTCGTAGCCGCCGATGGAATAGATGTCCGGATCCCGACCGTTGTTGGCCGCGCGGTAGGCCTTGACGAACCTGGTGTTGAGGGGCGTATCGCGGTGAACGTTGTAGTGATACGCGGTGATGATGCCCAGCGCCACCTTGCCCATCGCCTCCAGCGCCGCGTCGTCGGTCAGTTCGCCCTGGCCGAAGATCTTGGTGTTGGCCGGTGTCACCCCGCGTTCGGCCAGTGCCTTGCCCAGCGCCGGCGGCTGGGTTCCGCCCGGAACCCAGACATACAGCGCCTCGGGCTTGGCCTCGGCGACGCGCTGCACGAAGGGGGAGAAATCCGGGTTCACCACGGGCGTCTTGTCGGCGCCCACCACCTTTCCGCCTTTTTTCTTGAAGGCGTCCTCGAAGGACTTGCCGGAGCTGGTGCCGGGGCCGTAGTTGGTGACCATGGTGTAGACGTTCTTGACGCCCTGCTTGGCCACCCATTCGCCGAAGTGGTGGTTGAGCTGGGACGTGGTCAGCGACGTCCGGACCATGTAAGGCGATTTGGTGGTGATGATCGGGGTCGCGGCGTTCATGACGACGGTGAACTTTTCCGCGTCCTTCGAAACCCCGGCGACGGCCAGGGCGTTCGGGGTCAGCAGGTTCCCGGCCAGTATGTCGACGCGCTCGCGCACCACGAGTTCCTCGGCCAGCCGCTTGGCGACGGGCGGGGCGATGCCGCCGACGTCACGGCGGATGATCTGGATCTTGGCGCCGGCGACGGTGTCGCCGTGCAACTGCATGTACAGCTTGATGCCGGCATCGAGCTGCGCGCCCGGATCGGCGAACTGTCCGGAATAGACGTTGGTGACGCCGATCTTCACCGTCTTCTGGGCCAGTGCAGACGTCGATGCCAACGTGACCGTCAACAGCGCAGTCGTTGCCAGCACGGGGACGAAAGTGCGTTTCATGGCTTCCTCTCCTTCAGTGGTTGCGTGGGCGGACGTACTCTAACGGGTTGCGTCCGATTCGTCACGTTTCGTTTTTCACCGCCGTTCAGGGCGCGACGACCGGGACCAGCAGCCGGGATTCGCGGGCGCCGCCGACATGGATCGATTGGGGGCCGGCGTTCCTCAGGTGTTCATGGCGCGCGTAGACGCTGGGCTTGGGGTAGTCGTAGATGTCCGAGCCCTTGATGACCAGGCGCAGACTGTCGCCGGCCTCGAAGCGGGTTCCCGACGGCCAGATCTCGATCTCCACCGGAACCACCTCGCCCGGCTTCAGTTTTAATTCGCGTTGGTGCTTGTGCACAGGGAGAAAGGGCAGCGACGCCGCCTCGTCCAGTTCCCGGTGGGAAGCACGCAACCAGCCGAGCGCGACAGGCCCGTTTTCGAATTGCGCGTAGTAGGCGAACGGAACGATATTCCGTTCCCGATCGAGCTTTTGGACCGCGATGAAAATATCCATATCATCGCCCGCCTCGATGGATACCCAGAGCTTGAGCGCCATATGGCCGACCAGCTCCGTGGCTTCGGCGAACCGGTGGTCGAACTGCAGCGCTTCCCCTTTCGTTGGATCGTAGCGGCGCGCTGCAGCGCTCGTCGGGGCGGACGCCAGGGTTCCATCGCCAAGGTACAGAGGCGTGTAGCGTGTTCCGTTGATCGGCCATTCGTCGGCCGATTTTTCCGTTCCCTGCCCGAAGGCATCGCGCACCTCGTAGCGGACCTTGGGCCAGCGGCTCAATTCGGTTTCCTTGCCGAGCAGGAAATGGTCGAAAAAGGCCCGCTGCATCTCGACGCAGCGCGGTGCGTAGTAGTGGGCCCATTTCTTGCGGCCGTGCACGTACAGCCACTTCTGGCGGGATGAGATTTTCCGGAATCCCTCCAGCGTGCCGCGGGTGTGCAGTCCCTGGTCGGTCCAGCTGGCGCAGACGAAGGCCGGCACCTCGATTTTCTCCAGCCGCGCGCGCTTGCTGTCCCAGTAAGCATCCAGAAACGGACGCTCCCGGGTCTCCAGGCGCAGGTCCTCGAGTTCCGTGACGCTGTGACCCCAGCGTCCGGGCAGGTAGTTCCAGAACGAGGTCTCCGGAATGCCGCCGTGGCGCACCACCTCGCGGTAGGTATCGCTCCATCCCTCCCAGGGATTGATGGCTTTCAGGTGCGGCGGATTCAACTCCGCCACCCGCCACTGGGCGGAGGTCAGGTACGACACCCCGGTGAGCCCCACGTTGCCGTTCGACCAGGACCGGGTTCCGGCCCACTCGATCAGATCGGCGAAGTCGGCCGCCTCCTCCGGCGACAGAAAGGTGGCGCGGCCTGCCGAATACCAGGTTCCTCGCGGGTTCGGGTTGATGATGGCGTAGCCGTGCGGCACCCAGTCGAACGGGTCCGGCGCCTCGAAGGCGGTGTAGCCGGACATTCTGCTCTGGTCGACATCGGCCTTCGGAAAACTGACCGCGTAGCGGGTGTGGCCGTGCTTGCCGTAGGGTCCCCAGCCGATCAGCGGCGCGGCGTTGCCGGTCTCCGGACGGAAGACATCGACATAGATCGTAACCCCGTCGCGCAGCTTCACCGGCACGTCCTTTTCCAGGATGACGCCGTCAATGACTTTCATTTCGTACGCCGGGGGCGTGCCGCCGCGCTCCTCGGGCGCCGACAACGGCGGGCGGAATCGATATTCGAACTCATTCACGATCGTTCGATCCTCTGCTGCGGTCAGCTCGGCTTGGCGGCGTCCGCTTGCTGTTCCTGCACCTGTTTTGCAAGGCGTGTCGGAACTTTCGTGAACATGACGACGAGCCGCTCATTCGTGAGATTGCGCACGTCGTGCGGCACCCTGGCGCCGACGACCATCACCGACCCGGCGGTGAGCGTCAGCTCGTCTCCCCCGACGTTCATTGTCGCGGTGCCGCTGACGATCACGAACTGCTCTTCCTCGTACGGATGGTGATGCATGACCGTCGACTGGCCAGGTTCGTAGCACACCATCTCCGACCAAAGCTGTTCAGTCTTGAAGAGCTTCTTCCGGATCCTCTTTGGCTGCGCGAATTCCGCCAGTACATTGAGGTCGTAGATTCGCGCGCTTGAAGTCGACAGCGTCGGTGTTGCATCGGTATCGCTCATGGATTCCCCCTGTTACCGCCTTTCGCGGCTCCCTGCACTCAGTGCGGCCTTCGTGCGACCCATTTCCGTGCACCGAAAACCGATCAGGCAATCTGGCTGCAGTTCCTTTTGCGCTGGACCGGTGGCCCGAGGCAGGAAGGGTACTCCCAAAGGGGTGTGTTGGGCCAACCGATGATCACCTTTCCCGCGACAGGCGTGCCGCCCGTTTCCCGCGGCGGGATGGGCGCCGGCGCCTGCCGGTAGTTGTCTCCG
>MEQX01000038.1:26787-27016 GCA_001770415.1 Betaproteobacteria bacterium RIFCSPLOWO2_02_FULL_63_19
CGACTGCTGTCTAAATTATCAGGCCGCCGGAGCCGGCGGGCGGATTTCCGGCCGCACTTGAAAATCCGGCATGCGTCCCTATCTCGGCGTTGAAACCGCTGGAAGGACCGGCGGTGTTCGATGCGAAAGGAGAGATGCCATGTATCGAGCCTTGTTTCCAAGCGACCTGTTTTCCGAACTTGAACGCCTGCAGCGTCAGGTGCAGCAATTCAGCGGCTCCACGACCGGC
>MEQX01000039.1 GCA_001770415.1 Betaproteobacteria bacterium RIFCSPLOWO2_02_FULL_63_19
GTTCATCTTGAGGTCGGCGAGCGAGCAGACGTTGCGCAGCGACCCGGAGAATTGCGCCTTGCCGTCGCGGATGCCCGCCAGGCGGCCCACGACCTCGACGCCCTGTATTCGCAGGACATTGAGGTCGAGCGTGGCACGCTCGGGCGTGCCGACAAGCTGCGGCGAGGGCACCCGTCGGGCACGGTCGGGCTCGTCCACGTCCTCGATGCGCTGGTCGAGCACGCCCGAGGCGAGCATCCACCACTGGATGTCGCGGCCCCGATAGACGCGTGGCATGCGCACATGCTCGCCGACCGCGAGCGTCACGGGCCGGCCGCTTTCCTGGATCTCCCGCGCGAGCTGCAAGCCCGTCGCTGACCCGCCGACGACCAGCACCCCGCCCTCGGCGAGTTGCTGCGGATTGCGGTAGGTCTGCGCCGTGAACTGTTCGACGCCGGCGGGCATGGCCTCGGCCAGGCGCGGCACGACGGACAAGTTGCAGGCGCCCGTCGCGAGCACGACGGCGCGGTACCGCCATTCGCCCTGAGTGGTCGAGACCTGGTAACCGTTGCCGCTTTCACCAATGGGCACGACGCCGGTCACCGCGGTGTGCGTCAGCACAGGCGCTGAAGTGACTGTGGCGTAGGCGGAGATGAAATCGACCACCTCGCCGGCGCTCATGTAGCCGTCCGGTTCGGTACCCCGGTAACTATAGCCGGGAAGCCGCGTCATCCAGTTCGGCGTGAGCAAACGCAGCGAATCCCAGCGCTCGGTGCGCCAGGAGTTCGCGACCTCGCCGCGCTCGAGCACCACGTGCTCGATACCGCGCTGGCCTAGCACATGGCTCATCGCCAGGCCGGAGTGACCGGCGCCGATGACGACGACGTCAACGGCGCCAGCCGACTGCCTCGTTGCGCACCCTGTCATCACGTCTTGCTCGCGGTGACCGTGACGTCGGTCGGATTGGTGATGACGTCGAACACGGCCGAACGCTTCTGCGACTGCGCGACGAGTGCGGCGATCTGCTCTGCGGTCGCGTCGGCATCGATCTCGTAGTGCACCTTGATGCCGTCGAAGCCGTTGCGCACGTTCGGGTCGATGCCGAGGATGCCCTGCAGATCCATGCCGGCCTCGAGCGTCGCCTTGACCGAGTGGAGCTGGATGTTGCGGTGCTGCGCGACCGCGGCGATGCCCGCGCTCAGGCAGCCGGCCAGGCCGACGAGCACCATCTCCACGGGGGTTGCGCCGTTGTCCTCGGACGCGAAGACCTCCGGGTGATCGGTGCAGAACTGGTAGGACTGGCGATGCTTCTGCTCGCCGCCGAGGCCGTAAAAGCCGTCCACGGTGGCGCGGCTGTGGGTTCCTTTGAGCCATTCGCTGGTTGCGCGCCACTTGAAGCGTGCGGCTTCCGGGGCTTCGGCGAGCGCCTCGCGGGCGCCCAGCAGTGCTGTTACGTTGACGCCGTTCTCGGCGGTTTTGGTTTGGGTGGTCATGTTTCGTTCTCCTGTCGGTGGTTGATGAAGGTGCCCGGATCGGTCACCGGACAGGAGCGACTATGTGCGCCGCGCGTTGAATGCAGCGTGGAAGCGAGCGTGGAATTCTGCGGTCTGGCGTGGAATCTGCGCCGCGGGTACGCGCGCCACGGTTTTCAGCGGCTCACCGGCGCTCAGTCACGTGGAGCTTGGCGACCAAGGGCCGGAATTCCGAAGGCGGACTCTGAGCGGCGTCGGGACACGGCCCGACGAGAGCGTTCAGACATGGCGGCCCCGGTGTCTGCAATGTGGTTAGAAGTGGATGTTAAGTCAGAGCAGGGTTGGGGCAGCACGCGGCCAAGAGCGGAAGCTCGGGCTGCCTCCGTGGCAGTTCATTCTGAGGATCACCTCCGCCGCGGGCTCTGGCAACAGCCTGTCTACATGAGATGGGGTTTACGGTCACACCTCTGCGGCGTCCGCGTCCTCGTCGTCCATCGCCCGACCCTCGGCGCGCGAGCGCTCGATCCCGTGCTCCGCGTGCTTTCGAAGATCGTCGTAAAGCTCATACGCAGGATCGGCCTTGCTCAGCGAGGCAAGCACTTCCTCCGCCTGCTCCTTCATGTGAAGGTCTGCAGGGAATGGCTTGCCTGGAATTCCTGATCGCAGGCCGCTCACCGCCGAGGCGCAGAGCGAGGAACTCACGTCGCGGTGCACCGATTTCCCGAGTGCACGCGCCGACTTCAGAATGCGCACAACGAACGTGCGCTCCGCGAACACGAAGGACTCGGGCGCCTCTCGCAGCACGCAGGCAATGACCTTGAAGTGCTCCACTGTGCCTCTCGCGCTCCATGCTTCGAGCACAGTCGCGTAAGTGCGATCCCGAAATCCGAAGACCTCCGATACAAGGTCGGCGAAGTGGTGCGCAAATGGATACTGTCCAGCCCGCGGCAGCGCCCAATCCAGCGCTTCTCGGAGCAAAGTAACTCCTTCCGGGTGCCCGAGAACATCTAGGGACGGCGTATGACGCCCAGTCCCGCCGATCGGCGACATGCTCCAATCTTTCTTCTCGACTGCCCGCTCAAGCCGCTGCTTTGCGAGTTCGAGCACCTGTCGAGGGTTGCGCTTTGCGACTCGTGCGAGAAACCCCCGTACGAAGTGGTCGTCGAGCCGATCGGGTGCGGTGAAGAGTCCCAAAATCCGCGCAAGCTGTTCGTCACTGATTGAATCAAGTGGAATGAGCTTGTCATCGCCCAGCCACATGAAGAGGTCGCCGCGTGATGCTTGAGTGAGGGACGGATTCGCATTCGCGAGCAGGTCGATAGCGAATTGCTTGTCTTGTTCTGCCACTTCCCGAAAAATCCACGATGCGGACGCGAGAACAGATTGATCGCTAGATGCAAAAATGCGGCACAGGTAGAAGTGATCTTGCTCGGTCAGCGACCGCCCGTTGAGCCCCATCGAGTACGCGCGCGCCACGAGCGGAAGGTCCTCGTCTCCGCATTTGAGAAGCGCGTCTATGCGCGAGTACGCTTCACCGGGTTTCTGCTTGAGCAACATCGCAAGAGCGAACGAGGCGAACCCGGCGAGTGGGCTCTCTGCCGCGCGCGCTTTCAGCGCGAGAACCTCGCGAGCGAGCGGTAGTTGGTTACTTATCAGCCGGTTCACTAAGGGGGACGCCGACTGGAGCGTTTCATCACTATAGCTCTTAAGATCGAGCAGTCGCTCGTTGACGAAGCAGGCAAGTTCTTCGGCGCTCGGAAACGCTTCTTTTATCTCTTTGGCGAGGCCCTCTTGTACCTCGTCATTTCCGTCACGTCGCTCGTGATCGTGCTTCCATGTCTGGTGCCCCCAACCGTCCATGAGGACGCGCGTTACGCGCGTCACCAGATCGCGATCGAGATGCTGCAAGATGCGTCGTGCCGGTCCCTTGGTCGCTCTATCGGGATAGTGTGCGTGCCATGACACGGACTGCGCCACCCGCATGAGGATCACCGGCGGGAACTGGTGCGTCTCGATCAATGCGTTCACGCGCTCAAGGGTGTCGACAAACTCAGCTGACCATTCCGCTCGCTCCGTGTCGCTCGGCGTCCGATTCATAAGCCCAATCGGGCCGTGTACTGCGCTTTGCAGCAGCTTTGCAGCCTCGAACGCGCGGCGCTTGTTGTCGCTCTGGAGGCTCTCAAGGATCGCGTCGATTATTCGGCGGCGTATTGGTCTGACCGCTTTGGTGTTCACCCCATAGGCGGAGAGCGTGATCGCGCGGCTGGTCGCCTTCGAGGTGAAATGCCCCTCAGTCGCGAGCGCGCCTTTGAGCACGTCGAACGGCGTGAACAGATCTGTCCAGCTTGCTTCGTTCGGAATCAGCGAGAGCCCAAAGTCGACGATACCTTCGCAGTACGCAATCGGCTTGCGTGGTTCCGGCGCCGCCATCTCGGTAAGTAGTCGAAGCGGGTGGCTCGGGTACTGATTGGTCCGCCGAGCATCGCTGCGGCCGACCTCCCATAGCAGTTCGCATGCCCGGACGAGATACCGCAGGTTGTACGCAGCGTTGCGAATCAGGAGGCAGACGTCCTCGTTTTTTCCGTGCCCCCCCTCCAAGAGCCGCTCGGCGAATTGCAGCGCCTGACGCGGCTGGTAATACGCCGCCTCGGCCGCAGCCTTGATTTGCACGTGCCGGTAGTCGTCCTCCCACTCAAGGCTGCTCCAAAGGGCGTCGAGCAACCGACTGTCCGAGGTGTCGCCCTCATTGCGGCGCCAGTCGAGGCGCCCAAGGTTGACTAGGAGATTCGCTTTGTACTGCTGGATTGCTGCCGCGAAGACGCGCTCCAACTCACCATTCGACTCGCCGTTCGACGTGATGTATGCGGTCTCAATGATCGAATCCGCGAGCAGGTCAGGTGAAAGTCGGTAGCGCGCGCCGCGTTTGAACAGCACCCCCGACGAGATGAGCAGCTTCGTCAGGCGCGTCGCGTCGGGCACACTCACGCCCTCGATGTCCTGGAGCAGCGCGAGCACCTTCGAGTCATCGGGGGCAACAGGCTGAATAAGGGCGATGACGCGCAAGATGCGCTCGATACGCTCTCGGTCTCGCGTGCTGTTAGAGATCCCCCTTGCAATGGCGGCCTTGTAGTGCTGAAGGACCGCCGCTTTAAACACCTCATGCGAACCGAACAGCTCGGGGTGAAGTCCTTCCTTTGCGACGATCCACGCACCGACCACGACAGAAAGTGGGCTGTCGTATGCCACCTCGGCAATATGCGGGGCTGGGTTTCTTGGAGACCCCATCCTTTCCAGTACCTGGGTGGCAAGTACCGCCGCATCGACCTTAGTCGGCTTCTGCATGGCGACCGATGTAATGAGGTCCCCCGCAAGTCCCCAATGTGCAAGCTCTTGGTCGATCACTTCCTGAGCGTACGGGCGGAAGACGATAAACAGGCGCGCTCTCATGCGTTCGTCTGCGACGTAGCGCTCCATGAGTTCGCGGTCGCTACGGTCGTGCGCGTCATCGACGACGAGCAACTTCTCGTCGAGACCCAGATCCTCCAAGCCCTTGACAGTCACTTGCTCGGTGGGCGACAGCATGAACACCCTAATGCCTGGATGAGTATTCATGAAGTCCTCGATCGCTGAGCGGAGCAAGCGCGATTTGCCCCCGCCCGCGGGCCCGTTCAAGGACACAACAACCTTCGCGGGATCGCCTAACGCATCGGCGAGCTGCTTCCGTTCGTGTGCTCGACCGACAAGCTCCCAGTGATGGCTGAACGGCCGCTCGCTCGAAAGCAATGGGGCAAAGAAGTCCTCGGGCGTTAGCCAAGGACCTGGAGACGGCTCGCCGAGCAGAGCGAGACGCTGACCAGAAAAGTACGTGTCGACGAGACGCCGCTGCTTTTCCTTCGACAGCGACCGTAGCCTTTCCGAGAGATCATCCCGATCCCAGATGTCCCATCCTCGATGCTTCGTGACTTCCCGGCGCGCGAGAGGACTCGCGACGCGCGACAGCAGAATGAATTTCTTTGTTGCCTTCGCCGTATGGGCCTTGACCGCGCTCTTCACTTTGGCGGCACCGAACGAGGCTTCCCGCTTGCATTGAAACGTATGCCTCTCGCCCGTTTCCATGTTGACTTCGATGTCGATGCCGAACTGTTTGTGCCCGGTCTTCCCTGCGGCATGAACCCGGGCTCCTGGGTAGAGCGATTCCAACAACGAGCGGGTGAAGCGCTGAAACCCTTCAGGCGAAAGCGAAGCGAGTGGAAGCGGCAGGTCGAATGACACCGACACCTGCTCTTTCGAGTGGCCGGCATAGACGAGAAGTTGCTGGGGGTCGGCCCCAAGCGCCTTGGCAAGTACGGCAATCTGCTCCGCGCGTGGACGCGAGGTACCGTCTTCCCATCGACTAACCGTCTGTTGAGCGAGGCTCAACAGCTTTGCAAGCTCCCCCTGAGTTGCGATCCCCTGCGCGAGCCGAAGCTTCTTGAGCTCTTCGCCCAGTGTCTTGAATTTGGTGCGCTTTTCGTTAGTCATATTTCGTCACTCATAAAATGTGTGACACAAATATTCCCACACAATAAATGAGTACGATACCGTTTGTCAAGAGCGAATCGACGAATCGCCCCGACGCTACCCGACGAAAACCGTGTCGGTTTCTGGCTAGCCTCTCGACTAAAGACCGGAAGCGTCGCGCGTCGCCAAATCCAGGGCAGCCATAAGGCTTTGTGCCGGTCGTCTGTTTCTGGCGGCTACCGACGTCGCCGATGGGTCGAGCCCGGACCTACGGTTGAGGTCACCGACCGACCAGTTTCCTCCTCCAAGCTGCCTCTCAGCGTTGCCCGGCCTCGTCATGTCAGTCAAGCACTGAACAGCCGGAACGCCCAGACCCTCTCGACAGGAATGCTCGCCGCTTGCAGCGCGAGGCGCACGGACTCGGCGTCGGGCGCCTGGTAGAGGCCGATCATGCGCCGGCAATCGGCCGACAGGTAGGTTCGCACGCGGTGCACGCGGTGGGTCAGCAGGCAACTCGCGCCGGCCTGCTCGGCCGCCTGCATTTCCTCGAACGCCACGGGTTCCTCGAATCTGCGGCTGACGAGAACGTTGGCCCGCGCGAGTTCGTCGTCCGTGACGCCTGGCGCATCGTGCACCGTGCCGGCCCAGACCTGGCGGCGCGGCGAGCCGGCCTGATTCAAGGCGATGCGCACCGACTTGGCGTCAAGGGCTGAAAAGTGGCAGAAGAGTTCCGGCCGTCCGCCAACAGCCGGCTGCCGTGCCAGTCCACCCGATGGATGCCTAGGCAGCTGGTGCCGCGCCAAACGCCTCAGACCAGCAACTCGACGGGTGGTGCCAGCGCTAGACGCTTTGCCCGCCTTGCCAGTCGTCGGTCGAATGTCGCGAATCCGGAGGCACGCGAACTGCGCGCCATGTGCAGCGCGTCAGCTAAATCGAGGCCCTTGTCGAACGCGTCGACCGCCACCAGGACCGCGTCGCGATCCTCGAGCGTGATGTGTTCGATGCTCGCCAGCGCCCGCAATACGCGGGAAATATCCCTCGGCGGCAGTTCATAGAACCCACGCAGGACCCACTCCAGTTCCAGCAGCACGGTCACTGAGACGAACGATCTCTCGGAGAGCGCCGCTACGGCAGCGGGCCGCTGTCTGGCGGCCTGTGCGTCGTCGGCATCGTCGACGAAAAACCGGGCCAGGACGTTCGTATCCAGGGCCCTCATCGCTTGCGGCGCCGCGAACGGGTCAACAGCGACGCCGGGTCAAAGTCCTCCAGACGACGCGGGACGCCGCGCGCCGAGGCCTTCACCATGCCCGCCATTCCGGTCAAGTCGGCCGTCGCGACCGACCGGATGACGCGCAGCTTCAGCCCATCTGGCTCTTCGAGCACTTCGAT
>MEQX01000040.1:0-4786 GCA_001770415.1 Betaproteobacteria bacterium RIFCSPLOWO2_02_FULL_63_19
ACAGCGTCCTCGTGTTTCCGGACAGCGTCCTCGTGTTTCCGGGCGAGCGGGTAAGCGTCCAGTTGACCCCCACCGAACCCGGTCTGTTCATGTACCACTGCCACAATCTGGAGCATGAGGACGGCGGCATGATGCGCAATTTTCTGGCGGCCTGAATCACGGCAACCTTGCCCGGATCGAAACGCTGTAACCGGCCAACACATCGAGGGTCAAAAATATGTCGATCGCAGAATTCTTAGGAGTAACGATGGCCGGACTGATCTTGTTCGCCACGGCCGCGAACGCCCAGACCGCGCAACGGGAAGCAGCTGATGCGGCACTGGTTGACCGGCTCAAGGACGCGGTCGTGAAGGAACTGCGAGACAGCGGCGCGATCGACCGGGCGGTTGACGCCGGCATCGGCCGGTACGTGGAACGACAGCGCGCCGAGGCGGCGGAACGCGAGCGGCGCGCGGCGGACGCGGGCGCAAAAGCCATGCGGCCCGTGTCCGATGCCCGCGATCACATCCGCGGCAATCCCGCCGCACCGGTCACGCTCATCGAGTACTCCGACTTCGAGTGCCCGTTTTGCAAGCGCTTTCACCCGACTGTGAAACGATTGGTGGACGAGTCCAACGGCCAGCTGAAGTGGGTGTACCGCCATTTCCCGCTCGATGAGATCCATTCCAAGGCGCGCAAGGAGGCTGCTGCTTCGGAATGCGCGGCCGAGCTCGGCGGAAATGACGCCTTCTGGAAATTCGCGGATCGGTTCTACGAGCTGACGCCGTCCAACAACCGCACCGGTATCGACGCGGTGCTGCCGCGAATCGCCGGCGAGATCGGCCTCGACAAGGCACGGTTCGCAGCGTGCCTCGCGAGCGGAAGGCACGAGCGGCGCGTCGCAGAAGATGTTCAAGACGCTACCGCCTCCGGAGGCCGGGGCACGCCCTGGAGCCTCGTCGTATCGAAAGGCGGCAAGACCTATCCGCTCTCGGGAGCGCAGCCCTATGCGGCCGTCAGGCAACTGGTTGAACTGGCACTTGAGAAGAAGTGACCCGTGACACGCCACCTGAAAAATCTGCGAGTCGCGATCGGCCAGGTATTCTCGCGTCCCTCGTACATCGTGCTTGCCGGCGTGCTTGCGATCCTGGCGTTTCTCCTGGCGGTATGGTTTCCCAATCTCGGGTTGATCGCTCAAGTATTTTCGGGCTCGGACGCGCCGCTTGCGGCCGCGCTCGGCATCGCGCTTAGCCTGCTTGGCGGCATCGGCACAAATTTCAGCCTGCTCTCCGCCGGGTACACCATTGCGATCGCCGTTCTCTTCGGGCTCACCACCGCGATGATCGCCTATTTGGTGAAGCAAAGGCGCATTGCGGCGGCCGGACGGAACATCGCCGTCAGTTCCGGCGCCGTGGTGACCGGCGTGCTCGGCATTGGCTGCGCCGCTTGCGGTTCGCTGCTGCTGGGCGTCGTGCTTCCGTCTCTCGGCGCCGCCGGGGCGCTCGCTGCGCTGCCGCTGAACGGCGAGGAATTCGGGATCTTAAGCGTGGCGCTGCTTTTCGTTTCGCTGCTGCTCATCAGCAAGAGCATTGCGGAACCGGTCGCCTGCCCCCTTGCTTGAACCGGAAACGCTCGACAGCCATGAGCGAACCATCGCTGATTCACTTATTTTTGACGGTTACTTGAAAGGGTCAAACATGCCGCACAAGACCAAAGCACTCGGTTTAATCGTTCTATCCTTGGGTGTTTGCCTGACGTTACCGGCGCGTGCCGCTTCATCCGTCACCCTGACGCATGTGCACGGATTGTCGTATAGCGCCGACGGCAAGCAGATTTTCGTGCCGAGCCACAACGGAATTGCCATCTACAGCGGCGGGAAATGGAGCAAAGCCGCGGGCCCCGAGCACGATTTCATGGGGTTCTCCTCGACCAAGCAATTTTTTTACAGCAGCGGCCACCCGGCGCCGGATTCGGGCCTCGTCAACCCGTTCGGCCTGATCAAGAGCAGCGACGGCGGCCGGACCTGGCAGAAGCGCGGACTTGAAAGCGAAGCGGATTTTCATCTGCTGGCGACGAGCTATGGCACCAACGCCGTCTATGTGTTCACCCACGCGGCAAACTCGCGCATGAGCAAGCCCGGCATCTATTCCACCGTGAACGACGGTTTGGCGAGCGCTTGTCGGTGGGATTGCTGGGGTCCCAAAACGCGCTGACGGGTATCGTGCTGGTCAGCCGTTTCCTGCCTTTTATTTCATTCGATATCGTCAGCTATGCCGCAGGCCTGACGGTTCTCTCATCCTGGCGCTTCGCGATCGCCACGCTGGTCGGCATCGTACCGGCCAGTTTCCTGCTGGCCCATTTCGGGAACGAAATGGCCACGGGTGAATCCGGCCGGATCATGGGTTCTGTTCTGGCGTTGGGCGCCATTACCTTGATACCCGTCGCGGCGAAAATCGTACCAGCGGATAGCACGGATGGCCCAGCGCTTCCTGCCGGTTGCGCAGCGCGCCGCGCAGCCGCACGTTGGCCGGCTGCAGCGAGCTTAAGATACCGGCCGCGCTGGTCTTCTCGGCGCCGTCGAGGATCGGCAACGCCGCCAGATTCAGCTCCGCGTCCACGCCCGAGGGCCGGGTCATTTCCACCAGATGCCCGAGCAGGCCAAAGCCGGTCCGGTCGGTGCAGGCGGTCGCGCCATGCTCGCGCCGATGCTGCGGCTCACGCCGCCCAAGCTTTGCGCTTGGCTAGACGGTTCGACGCAAGCAGCGCGATCGCCAGGCATACCCCGATCACGTTGATGACCCGCGCCCCCGCAAACGCACCGAGCGGCAGGAGCATGAACAGCCCCGCCGTGACGTGCCAGACGCGCATCACCGCCCGAAGAGGCCGGATCGAGTAGCCGATGATGCCCGCGGCGCCGAACCAGACCCCTGCCACTGCAACGAGAAAGTCCACCGCGATCATGAGCGCGCTGCCCTGCATCAGCAGGGTGCCCGAAAAAACGAACAGGAACGGGATCACGAACACCGACCAGCCGAATCGAACCGCCTGCACCGCGGTCTTCATCGGATCGGCGCCCGCCAGGTTGGATGCCGCGAAGGCCCCGATCGCCACCGGCGGCGTGATCATCGAAAGACAGCCGAAATACAGAATGAACATGTGCGCGGCAATCGGCGTCACCTTCAGTTCAATGAGCGCCGGAGCAATCAGCGTCGCGAGCAGGATATACACGCCGACCGTCGGCAGGCCCATTCCGAGTACGATACAGCCGATCGCCGCGATCACGAGTAATGCAAGCAGATTGCCTCCGGACAAATGCACCAGGGCCAGCGTCAGGCCGAAGCCGAGTCCGGACAGGTTCAACGAGCCGATCACCGCCCCGGCGGCCGCTCCGATCATGAACAGTTCTATGACGATCACTCCGGTATCGCGCAGCATCCAGAACAGATCGCGCAGCTTGGGTCGTTGGCCGCGGAACCCGAACACGAATGCAGTCAGCAAGACCGCGACGGTCGCAAGCAGCGCCGCGGTCTCGGGCTCGTAGTTCAGCCAGAACAGAGTGCCGATCAGGATTACGAACGGGATCGGGAAGAACCACCCTTGCCTGAGCACGGCCCGAACTGCCGGAACGCTGGCTGGGTCTACGAGCGCCAGGCCTGCACGCGCTGCCTCGAGGTCGGCCTGTATGAACAGCGCGGAGTAGAACAGCACGGCGGGAATCAGCGCAGCGAGCGCCACCTCGTAATAGGGTACCTGCAGGAATTCGGCCATCAGGAAGGCGGCGATACCCATCACCGGCGGCATCAACTGGCCTCCGGTGGACGAGACCGCCTCGATCGCGCCGGCCAGTTCGGGCCGGAAGCCCCCCTTCTTCATCAGCGGAATCGTGACCACGCCAGTGGTCACCACGTTGGCGACGACGCTGCCGGAAATCGTGCCGAACAGCGACGACGCGAGGATAGAGATCTTGGCCGCGCCGCCGCGCTGGCGGCCCATCAGCGCCATTGAAATGTCGGTAAAGAACGCCGAACCGCCGGTCTTGAACAGCATCGTGCCGAACAGCACGAAGCACACCACGACGGTCGTGATGATCTGCATCGCGACGCCGAATACCGCGCTCGAATCCCAGATCAGCGCGTAGGTGAGGCGGCTCAGCTGCACTTTTCGCCCCGCGACCACATCGGGCAGCAGGTGCGCGCCAAGCGCGAGCACAAAGAACACGACCACCACCGCAGTGATCGCGACGCCTGATGTGCGGCGCAACCCCTCGAGGAACAGAACGCAAATCACGGCCGCGACGATCATGCCGTCCCATGGCCGCCGCGATACCTCCTCCGAGAGGACCGGGAAACGCACCGCGATGTAGGCGCAGGCCAGAAATCCCGTGATCGCCGCAACAAGGTCGTACCAGGGCACCGGGTCTACACGGCCGCGCGAGCCGGTCTCGTCATCGAGCGCGCTGCGGGTTCTGCGTCGCGCCGGCACGTACAGGTACACCAGCGGCAGCGCGAGCGCGCACAGTGCGCCGATGTACTGCTCGGTGTAGACGTTGATCCCGACCAGCCGGTAGAAGTCCGCCGCCCAGGCAACCGCCGCGAGCGTCAGCAGGGCGGCCATCACGTCGATCAGCCTGCGCATGAGAATTCCTTCCACACGCGGGGCCGAT
Organism: Betaproteobacteria bacterium RIFCSPLOWO2_02_FULL_63_19; assembly: GCA_001770415.1. Lineage (GTDB taxonomy): Bacteria > Pseudomonadota > Gammaproteobacteria > Burkholderiales > SG8-39 > JACQTO01. The sequence continues at coordinate 4,643 of MEQX01000040.1, forward strand.
GCATCCACGGCCACGCCTGATTAATCACTGACACGATTAGCGTTGACGATCTTGGCAATGGCCTCGAATTCGACAGGTCCCCCGCTCTCGAACCGTTGCGCGGTTGCGACGGCCCGAAACGGCGGGCTCTGGCTCGGCAAGACA
>MEQX01000040.1:4851-29855 GCA_001770415.1 Betaproteobacteria bacterium RIFCSPLOWO2_02_FULL_63_19
CAGCCAGCTGTATCGGGACCCGTCCGGTTTAGGCAGAGGCTCCCGAACCCGCGAACGCTATTCCTTCGGCGGCCACAGATTCTTTTCCTTGAAGAATTTCTCGGCGCCGGGATGATACGACAGGTAGTCGAACTTCTTTGACATCCTGTCCGGCTGGAATCCGTTCATCGCGCGGAATACGGCCGCCATGTCCTTCTTGTTGTCGTGCACCGCCTTGGTGATCTTGTAGATCACGTCGTCGGACATGTTGGCGCGGGTGAACAACACCACGTCGTACGCCAACGTGGTCGTCGGCACGATCACGCCGTCCAGAGTCTTGCTGGGCTTGACCATCTCCGGATACGAACCGGGCACGAACTTGCGCATCTGCGCAACCGCCTTCGCATCGGAGGGCACCTCCAGCGCGCGTATGCCGCCGACGCTCGCGGCGACCTGCTTGACCTTGCCCGAGCCCAGCGCGAACACGAACGCATCGGTCTTGCCGGCCGCGAAATCGTTTGCCGCCGCGATGATGTTGCGCGCCGGGACCCCTTCGACGTCCTTTTCGCTCAACCCGGCCGTGGCCAGTTGCCCCAGCGCGACGCGATACACCGACTTCTGGGCGCCATAGCCGACGCTGACGCGCTTGCCCTTGAGGTCGGCGATCGACTTGACCGGGGAATCGGTGCGCACATAGAACACGGTCCTGATCGGGATCATGCGCGAGATCAGCCGGATATTCTTCTTCTCGCCCTTGCCTGCGTAATCGACGGTTCCGGTGACATACATCTGCAGGTCCGAGATCGTCGCCAGGCTCAACTCCGCGCTGCCGTCGTTCACCCATTCCTGCCCGTGAGACTGCTGCGGCGAGACGGTCGCCCTCAATCCGGCGTGTTCGACGATTACCTTGGCCACCGCGCTGCCTACCGAATTCGTGAAAGAACCGGCCTGCGTGGTCACGATGCTGAGCGTCTGCGCCTGCGCGACGCCCGCCAGCATGCCGACCGCGGCGAGGATGCTTGCGATTTTGACTGGTCTCATTTTCCTCTCCTTGTGTACCCGATGTGCCCGAAAAACCAACCCCGCCGCGGCGATGGTGAGACGTTGCGCAGCAACGGCTTCACGGGGATGACGGCGCCTATATTACCCTCAAACCGGAGGCCGCTGGGGCACAACGGCGCTGACGCGGGCGCGACGCCTGGGCCGCGCCGCCGGCACCACGAAGCATCAGCCCGTTTTGGACTCTGCCCCCGTACAGGCCCACACCGTTCCCCTTGGCCGACGAACTCCCGGATTGCACCGCCCTGCGTTCAGCACGTACACTGGTGTCCGCTGCACCCGCAAAAAAACACCGATCGACCCCGACCAACAGGAGGAATCATGAACAGCCGTTCCGACGCCATTTGGCGCCGCATCGCTTTGAACGCAGTCGCCGGCGTTGCACTCGCCGCGGCCTGCCTGCCGGCCATGGCGCAGACCACGATCAACCTGACGGCCATAGACGGCTACCCGCCGCGTGCGCTCTGGATCAAGGAGTTCGTCAACTTCTACATTCCCGAAGTGGACAAGCGACTCGCGCAGAGCAGCAAGTACAAGATCCGCTGGAATCAGGCCTGGGGCGGACAGATCGTCAAGCCGGCGGGCGTGCTCGAGGGCCTGCAGAAGGGACTGGGCGACATCGGCATCGTCACCACGGCGATTTACGGCGACAAGATGAAGGTGATGGCGGTCGCCTATGCGACGCCGTTTACGTCGTCCGATCCCTTGCTGGTCGCGCGCACCATCGACGAACTGGCGGATAAATTCCCCGCGATAAATAAGGTGTTCGCCTCGTATAACCAGGTCTTTCTCTCGGCGCAGGTCGTCCTCGACAGCTATCAGATGTTTACGAAGAACGAGGCGAAAGCCGTCAACCAGTTCAAGGGGATGAAAATCGCCAGCGCCGGCTTCAATCTACGCTATCTGCCGCCCACTGGTGCAGTGGGTGTCGCCGGCAGCCTGAACAACTACTACAACATGATTCAGACCGGCGTGGTCGACGGCTGCATGCTGTGGGCGGAGGCAGCGGCGACCTTCAAACTCGCAGAGGTTGCGCCCTACATGCTGCAGGCCGACATCGGCTCGATGAACAGCAAGGTTGTCACGGTGAACGCCGACACCTGGAAGCGGCTGCCGCCCGAAGTGCAGAAGGTGCTCAAGGAGGTGGCGGTCGCCTATCGTGACCGCCTCGCCCGTCTCGCCGTCAGCCTCGGCGAGAAAAGCATCGCGACCTACAAGAAGGGCGGCGGCCAAGTCTACGTGCTGCCCAAGGCCGAACGCACCGCGTGGGCGCGCTCGCTGCCGAACGTCGCCAAGGAGTGGGCGCAAAGCCTGGACAAGGAAGGCCTGAACGGCAGCGCGATGCTCGCCTACTACATGGACAAGATGCGCGCCGCGAAGCAGCCCATGGAACGCCAATGGGACAAGGAGTAGGCGCTCCCGGAGCGGAAGCACGTAGCGCGCCGTACGCATGAGTTCCGCGAGGACCGGGACCCCGCACAGACCCGGGCGGTTCGACCGCCTGGTCATCGGAATGAACGCGATCGGGTCGCTGTGGATTTTCGCCATGATCCTGCTGGTCACCGGCGACGCGCTGGGGCGCAGCTTTTTCACCCACCCCATCGTTGGCACGCACGAGATGGTACAGATCTCGATCGTCGGGATCGTCTTCCTCCAGCTTGCCGATACGATCCGGACCGGAAGACTCACGCGCGCGGATTCGTTCCTCGGTGCCGTGCAGAGGATCGCCCCGCGCGCAGGCGCGGCGATGGATGCGCTGTTCATGCTGCTCGGTGCGGCATACATGGCCGTCGGCCTGTGGGGATCGATTCCGCTGCTCAGGGAAGCCATTCAGCGCAATTCCTGGATCGGCAACGAAGGCGTTTTCACCGCGCCGGTCTGGCCGGTCAAGACTGTCATCGTGCTGGGACTGGCCGTATGCATGCTGCAGTTCCTGCGGCTTGCCGTCGCGGGCCTGCGGCGTGCCGTCGCTGGCCGCGGCGGGCACGCCTGATCGCGCCGTTCGTGCCGCCACGACCGCCAGGGAGTAAAGGCAGCCCTCCGCGTTTCTCGCGTCGCAAGCTCCTGGGCCAAGGATCGACGCCATGATGGGAATGACCAGCGTAACAGTCGGGATCATTTCGGTGATCGCCATAGTGGTCTCGATTTACGCCGGAGCACACATTGCCATCGCGCTCGGCACGATCTCGTTCATCGGCGTCATTCTCATCCGCGGCAACGTCGAAGTGGCGGTGGACCTGCTGTCTCTGGCCATGGCCGACTCGATAGCAGACGAGGCGTTTGCAACCGTGCCGGCGTTCGTGATGATGGGACTGGTCGTGAGCCGGGCCGGACTCGGGCGCGACATCTACGAGTTCGCCGACGAGCTGTTTCGCCCGGTGCGAGGCGGCCTGGGTATTGCAACGGTGGCGGCCAACGCGATATTCGCCTCCGTCACCGGATCGTCGATCGCGTCGGCTTCGGTGTTCACCAAGGTCGCGATACCGGAAATGCTGCGCTTCGGTTACGGCCGGCGCTTCGCGGTCGGTGTCGTCGCCGGCAGTTCGGTGCTGGGAATGATCATCCCGCCCAGCGTGATGCTCATCATCTACGCAGTGGTCACCGAGCAGTCGGTCGGCGCCATGTTTCTCGCCGGCGTGGTTCCGGGACTGCTGCTTACCGTCGCCTATTGCACGTCGATCCCGCTCTTGCACGCGTTTGCGCCGGGATTTGTCGGCGGCAGGGCGGGCCGAGCCGAAGCTGCGCCGCTGGCCAAGCTGGTCATGGACCTGGCGACCAAAGTCGGCCCGGTGGCGCTGCTGGTATTCATCGTGCTCGGCGGAATTTACGGAGGCGTGCTGACACCGGTTGAATCCGGCGCGGCGGGGACGATCGCGGCGATGATCATGGGGTTCATCAAGCGCCGTCTCAGCTGGGAGGCGATCTGGCAGGCGCTGGTCGAAACAGGGCACATCAGCGCCAACATCCTGTTCCTGATCATCGCCGCGTCGATATACAGCCGCATGCTGGGTGTCGCCGGGCTACCGACACTGTTCGGCGAATGGCTCGCATCGATCAACCTTCCTTTTGCGGGTTTCATGGTCATCTACGTACTGCTGCTGCTGGCCCTGGGAACGATCATCGATACCGCATCCATCATCCTGATCGTCGTTCCCCTGTTTCTGCATGCCCTCGAGCCTTTCAACGTCAACCTGATCTGGTTCGGAATCGTGACCGTGATCGGCGCCGAAATCGGCCTGCTCACCCCGCCGTTCGGGATCTCCTGCTTCGTCATCAAGGCGGCTATCGGCGACCAGTCAATCAGCCTGCGCGACGTGTTCATGGGTGCGCTGCCCTTCGCGGCGGTGATGCTGCTGGTACTCGGCGTGCTCATCGCGTTTCCGAGATTAAGCCTCTTGTTCATCTAGATCGCTTCACCGATGCGCCGTCGAATTACGAGGCAGTGAAAAGCGTCGGCGCGGCTTGCTTTGAAAGGGAAGATCTCAATGGCTTTCAAACTCAGGCGCGTGGTCACCGGCCACGATCGCAACGGCAAGGCGGTGGTCACCTTCGATTCCGTCCCGGAAAGCATCGGCCCGATGCGACCGGGCGTCACCGGTTGCGTGGCGTGGACCACCGATCGTGTGCCGGCAGACCTCGGCGGCGATGAGGACATGGGCCTCAGACCGGTGAGCACGGCGCACGCCGGCGGCACGGTGTTCCGTATCGTTGAATACCGGCCGGGCGCCGCACCGCGCAATCACCGAACCGCGTCGATCGACTACGGCGTGGTGATCTCCGGCGAAATCGACATGGAACTGGACGACAACGTGACGGTGCATCTGCGCGCCGGGGACGTGTTGGTTCAGCGCGGCACGATCCACAACTGGATCAATCGCGGAAACGTGCCCTGCATCATTGCTTTCGTATTGATCGACGCGACGCCGCCTGCATTCGGCGGCAAACAGCTGGTTCCCACCGGCTGAGCCTCTGCGGCCGCGCCGCCGGATGGCGGAATGGATGCCTGATATGATGGCGCGGGTAATATGGTCCCCGCGATCCTGGAATCCACCCCCGATGCGCATCTTTTTCGCCGCGCTCGCCGCCGCGCTGACATTCCCGGCTTATGCCCAGGTTCAATCGACTGCCGCCGCGCCGGCGGTCATCATCAAGCCGCTGTCAGAGGCTGTCTTCTATCCCGAACGCGAGGCCTCGGCCCAGGCGGTGTCGCTCAATGAGTCGCGCATTGCGGCCGAGATCGCCGGGCGGATCATGGCCATCCCGGTGAAGGTCGGCGAGCGGGTGGCGCGCGGCGCGGTGCTCGTGCAGATCGACTGCCGTGACCACGAGCTTGCGCGCGAACGGGCCGATGCCGCCCTCGGCGCTGCGCGCGCGCGGCTGTCGCAGGCCGAAATGCAGCTCGAGCGGGGGCGCTCGCTCGCCGCGCGTGGCTTCTATTCCAACGAGGCGCTCGCCTCGCGGGAAACCGACGTCCAGGTGCTGCGCGCCGACCGCGAACAGGCCGGCGCGCAGCTCGCCACCGCGAAACGGGCGGTCGAAAAATGCACCGTCCGTTCTCCGTTCACGGCGATCGTGCGCGAGCGGCTCGGGCAGGTCGGGGAACTGGCGGCACCGGGCAGCCCGCTGATCGCGCTCAGCGACGCGGGCCGCGTCGAGGTCTCCGCACAGGTGCAGCTCAAAGACGCCGAGTCCTTGAAGAATTCGAGCGAGTGGCGTTTCGTCGGCGATGGCGGCACGAGGACGCTTGCGCTGCTGCGCGTTTCTCCCGCCATCGCGCCCCAGGCGCGCACGGTGGAAGCAAGGCTGCGCTTCCACGGCGAACCCGCCGCAGCCGGCGCCTCGGGCGCGGTGATCTGGCGCGAATCGCGCCCGCACCTGCCCGCTGCGCTCGTCGTGCGGCGCGAGGGCCGGCTCGGCATATTCGTCGACCAGCGCGGTGTGGCCCGATTCCATGTGCTCACCGGCGCTCAGGAAGGCCGCCCGGCGATGGTCGATCTCGCGCCGGACAGCCGGATCGTCGTCGCAGGCCAGCTCGCGCTGCGCGACGGGCAACCCGTCTCACCAGCGAAGAAATAGATGCTGCGCTCATGAAGTTGTTCGAGCTGCTGCTTCGCAACCACCCGCTGGCCAATATCCTCTTCGCCGTGGTGCTGGTACTGGGCACGGTCGCCTACATGCAGATGCCGCGCGAGCAGGATCCCGAAATCAACTTCAACTGGGTCAATATCACGACGGTGCTTCCGGGCGGCTCTGCCGAGGATGTCGAAAAACGTCTCACGCAGCCGCTCGAGGACGCGATCAAGCAGGTCGCCGATATCCGTTTCGTGCTGTCGAGCAGCAGGGAAAACGTGTCCTCGGTCCTGGTGCGCTTTCGCGACATCCCCGAGCGGGTGTTCGACAAGCGCGTCAACGACCTGCGGCGCGAAATCCAGAACAAGGCGCGCTCCGAGCTGCCCCAGGAAATCCGCGATGACCCGCGCATCATTGAAATTACCACTTCGAACGGATTCCCCACTGCGCAGGTGCTCCTGACCGGGCGCGCCAACGACGAGACGCTGCGCCATGCCGCGCGCAGGGTACGCACCGACCTCGAGCGCCTGACCGGGGTCGACCAGGTGTTTGCACTTGGGCTGCGCGATCCGGAGCTACGCGTCGAGTTCGATCCTCACAAGCTTGCGTCACGCGGCCTCAACGCCGCCGGCCTGGCCGATGCCGTCCGGTCACGTTTCAGCGACACCTTCGCGGGCAAGACCCGTGCCGGCGACGACGCGTGGATCGTGCGCGTCATAGGACAGGACGCCGATCCCGGCTATCTGGCGGCGCTCACGCTGGCGCTGCCCGGAACGCGCGAACGCGTGCCGATCGACACGGTAGCGAGCGTGTCACGCGCGCGCGCGACGGCCACTCAGCTCGCCTCGACCGGCGGCGATCCGGCGATTCTGTTCTCGGTGACCAAGAAGAGCTACACCAACACCCTCGAACTGGTCGAGCGCATCCAATCCTATGTCGCCGAGAAGAACCCGCTGCTCGCGCCCGCGGGCCTCGGTCTCAGACTGACCGACGACCAGACCATTCCCACGCGCGAGGCGATCGGCGTCATGGAGTCGAACGCGCTGCTGGGCCTGGTGCTCGTGCTCGGCGTGTGCTGGATGTTCCTCGGCGCGCGCGTATCGGTCCTGGTCGCCCTGGGAATACCGTTCTCGCTCGCCGGCGGCCTGGCCGTGCTCTATGCAACCGGATTCACGCTGAACATCTCGGTGCTGCTCGGCGTGGTGATCGTGCTGGGCATGCTGGTCGACGACGCGGTGGTCGTCGTCGAAGCGATCTATTTTCGCGTGCAGCGAGGCCAGCCGGTGCTCGCCGCCTCGATTGACGCGCTGCGGGAGGTCTTCGCTCCGGTCACCTCGTCGATCGCCACCACGCTGGCTGCGTTCCTTCCGCTGATGCTGCTGCCCGGCATCGTCGGGAAGTTCATGTTTGTGATCCCATTCGTGGTGACGCTCACGCTCCTGATCAGCCTCGTCGAGGCGTACTGGATGCTGCCGACGCACGTGGTGACGCTCCGGCTCGACCTCTCGAAGCCGTCGCGCGTGCAGCGGATGCGGCATCGATTCACGCACCTGTTGCGCGTGAAATACGCGCGGGCGCTGCTTTACGCGCTGCGCCGCCCGAGGCGCGTTGCGGCGGCGATCGTGTTGGCGCTCGCCGCGGCCGGTGCCGCTGCGGCGCTCGGACTGGTGCGGCTTGAATTCTTTGCCTTCGACCCACTACGCATTTTTTACGTCAACGTCGACATGCCCGCGAGTGCGCCACTCGAATCCACACTGGCGCGCGTCGAGGAAGTGGAGCGCGCGGTGCGCGCGCGCCTTGCGCCGGGGGAAGTCCGCGCGCTCACCAGCCTCGCGGGGGTCAAGTTCACCGACACCGAACCACTCTATGGCGATGCCTACGGTCAGGTGATCGTCTCGCTCAATCCGCGCAAGAACGCGGGGGCGCGGGACGTGAACGACATTGTCGACGCGATGCGTAAGGGCATCGAATCGCTCCCCGGCCCCGGACGGACGAGCTTCCTGATGATGGCAGGCGGCCCGCCGGTCTCGAAACCCATCCGGGTGCGCGTTCGCAACGACGACTACGAGGAGTTGCGCGCGGCAACCGACGAGATGCTCCGCGTCGTGCGCGCGGTGCCGGGAACGAAGGACGTCACGGACGACGATGTGCCGGGGCGCCCGCAGCTGGTGCTGACGCTGGACCGCGACGCGATACGCGCGACCGGTCTCGATCCGGGGCTGGTGGCTCGACTTGCGCGCTTGCACGTCGACGGTGAGATCGTCTCGCAGATGCGCTCCGAGGGCGAGAAACTGGAGGTGCGCGTATTGGCAAGGCAACGCGATTCGGGCGACGTGGGGCGGCTCCTCGCCGACCCGATCGCGCTACCCGGAGGCGGCACGACCACACTCGGCGTGCTGGTGCGCGCAGAAACCGCGATCGGCAAGGGCGTCATCAAACACTACAACCTGCGCCGCGCGATCACGGTCGAAGCCGACATCGAACGCGGACGCATCGACACCGTCGCCGCAAACAACGCGATACGCGCCGCCTGGGAAAAGGTCAGGACGCGCTACCCGGGCACGACGCTCGATTTTTCCGGTGAACTCGACGATATCTACGAGAGCCTGGACGCCATGAAGGTGTTGTTCCTGCTAGGCGTCGGCCTCATCTACGTCATCCTCGCCGCCCAGTTCAGAAGCTATTGGCAGCCGGCGATGATTCTCGCCACGGTGCCGCTTGCGTTCGCCGGCGTCGTATTCGGGCTTCTCGTTTCCGGGAACCCGCTTTCGCTCTATACCATGTACGGCGTGGTCGCCCTCACCGGCATCGCGGTCAACTCGGCGATCGTGCTGATCGACGCCGCCAACGTCCGACGCCGGGCCGGTATGCTGGTGTTGCACGCGATCGTCTACGCGGCGCGCCGGCGCGTCGTGCCGATCGTCATCACCAGCACCACCACGATCGCCGGCCTGTTCTCGCTCGCGTTCGGACTCGGCGGTCACTCGCTCACCTGGGGCCCGGTGGCCGCTTCGATCGTCTGGGGAATCGGCTTTTCGACAGTGCTGTCGCTGTTCGCGATGCCGCTGCTCTATTGGTGGCTGATGCCCGAGCGACGGCACCGGCGCCGACCGGCCGCCAGCACCTGACGCGTTCGAACGCAGCGCTCAGGGCATCTCGAATTAGCGGCCACGCCGCAGGCGATCGACGACGCTCAGCGTTTGCGCGTCGCGGACTTCATCGGATCGCCCTCGTAGCCCAACGCCTTCCAGTCCATGCGGCCGTTGGCGCCATGGCAGTTGGCGCACTTGAGGGCCTGATCCTTCGGCACCACCATGTGATTGAGCTTCCAGTACATGTCGGTCTCGACCCAGTCGAATTTGCCGCTGTACTCCAGGCCCGCGGTCTTCATTCCGGAGGCGATCGCCGAGCCCCAGTCGTAGGTTGCCCAGAATCCACCCTTGCCGAACAGGTGCGGGACCGCGATGAGTTTGTTGCCCGCATCGTAGGGCTGCCTGCCCTTCATCAGCTTGAACGGGGTGATCTTCGAATCCGCTCCGCGGCTGCCCTCGGGACTGCTCAGGTGCACGACACCGGAGGGATCGATCTTGTCGCCCATCAAGACCCGGTCGACCTTGCCGTTGAACCACCTGTAGGCGGGCACCACGTTCTTTCCCCACGTGAAGCTTCCCTTGTTCTTGTCGAAGGTCGCCAGTCCATGCTCATCCTTGGTGACGGGCATATCCTTCCCGGCCATGGACCAGTCCCACCAGATTTTCGTCGGCAGCGTTCGCGCGAAAGTGGGTACGTGACAGGTCTGGCAGGCCACTGTCTTCGCGTGCACATTCAGTTGCGCATTCTTGTGCGGCGATCCCGCGTGGCAGGTGTCACAGCCCAGCGTGGCGCCGCCGCTCGCGATCGAAACCGAAAGAGCTTTTCCCGGAATCGTGTGATTCGAGCCCTTGTGGCAGTCGACGCAGGTCATATTGGCGCCGTCGACGCCCATGTGAACGTCCATTTCGCGCTTTGGCTTGATCAGCGAGCTGTCGAGATCGCCGTGCTTCACGTGGTCGCCGCCACCGCCGAAGAAATGGCATGCGCCGCAGTTCTGGCGGCTTGGCCGCCCGACGTTCTGCGCCACTTTTTCCAGGTTCACGGCCGGCCATTTCTTTCCGGACTTCGGTGGCCATTCGCTGTCTTTGTAGGCGGGATGCCCTGCCGCCGTCGGATACTTCCTGTAAGTGCCGGTGGTGTCGTGGCAGACCAGGCAATCGACGTTCTCGGTCTTGCTGAAGTCGAAGTTCGCATCCTTCCAGCCATAACCCGCATGGCAACTGGTGCATCGAGGTTCGTTGGACGGGAGTGCAATGCAGAAGTTGTTCACGGCATTGATCTTGCCAAGCCTGATTTCGTCCCCGCCCGGCGATTTCTGACGCGAACTCCAGGTCCAGTGTGCGGTCTTCATGAAGGCACCCGCCTGCTCCGCGTGGCACTGCAGACATGCCTTGGTGACCTCGGGCCCGCTGGCGAAGGGCCCCTTGATCAACGTGGAGTGATCGGTCTTCGCGAATACCGCATTGGCGGCCAGCATGAGCATGGCCGATAGAACACCTGCGAGAACTCTGGGCTTCATGACTGTCTCCCGATAGAGGACAAAAAACCTCCTCCCGCAAGAAAGACGGTACAGGGCCGGATCATGCCCAGTTTGAGACAACTCAATTCGTCGATGGAAAGCTGTGTGACCTAAGTCACCGACATTTCCGGCGGCCCAAGTGCGTAGCCGGCTGCTGAGCGGCGATACCCGTTCCGAAGGCCCTGTTCTGCGGGGCCTTTTTTTTTGCGCAGACGATAGGCTGAAGGGGGTGTACAGGAATTCGAGGCGCCCCGTGCAGCGCGTGCGCCGCGCCAATGCGCGCGAGCGTGACTTGCCGCGCTTCACCATGCGATCGAAATGGGTTATGGTCGTCGCGCTCAGACCAGGCGAGAGATGAACCTTGAGGAGACAGACCATGATCGATTTTTCGTTGACTGAAGAACAACGCACGATACTGGACTCGGCGCACAAATTCGTCGAAAAGGAGGTCAAGCCCATCGCCCTGCAGCGCGACCGATCGGTGGACCATCGGGATTGTTTCCAGTGGGACATCGTCGAGAAGCTCTCGCAGATCGGGTTTCGCACGCTGGCGCTCGACGAGAAATACGGCGGACCGGGCGCCGACACGCTGACGGCGGCCATGGTCGTGGAAGAACTGGCAGTCGGCGATCTCGGGGTTTCGGTGATCGTGGCGATGCAGGCCAAGCTGGTTCAGATGATCCAGTGGAGCGTCTCCGAGGAGATATGCCGAAAGTTTCTGATTCCGTTTCGCGACGACGACCGTTTTCTGCTCGCGACCTGCGTCACCGAACCAAATACGGGCTCCGACATCCTGGCCGGCGGCCCGAGCGTGCGCATCGCGACCACCGCCGTGCTGGACGGAAACGAATGGGTCATCAACGGCGTCAAGCAATGGAGTTCCTGCGCCAGCGTCGCCAGGCTCTACCGCGTCCTGGTGCGCACCGATCAGGGCAACGCGTACGTGCTGGTCCCCAACGATACGCCCGGCTTCAGCGTCGACCACGTCCACGACAAGATGGGAGAACGCCTGTGCCCGAACGCAGGCATGGCCCTGAACAACGTGCGCGTGCCCAAGGAGAACCTGGTACACGTGCTCGGCGGGCCGGACACACCGCTCACGGTGCGCAGCCGGATCATGCGCTCGAGCAATGTCTACACGGCGGCGGCGAACGTCGGCGTGGCGCGAGCCGCCTACGAGGCGGCGCTCGAATACGCCAAGCTGCGCGTCCAGGGCGGCAAACGCATCATCGAGCAGCAGCTGATCGGCACCCTGCTCGCCGACATGTACGTCGAAATCGAGGCGGCGCGACTGCTCTATCGCAAGGCCGCCTGGGAAGCGGACCACGACGCGTACTACGACCCGAAGCTGCACGCGATGGCCAAGGTGTTTTCCTCCGAAGTCGCCAAGCGGACCACGGTGCGCGCGCTGGAAATTCACGGCGGCTACGGCGCGATGCTGGAGCTACCGATGGAGAAATACGTTCGCGACGCGGTCAGCTACAGCCACTCGGACGGCACCAACCACGGGCAGAGGCTCAAGACCGCGACGTTGCTCGCCGCCGGCGCCTGAACCATCCGCCCTTATTGGCTGACAGACCGCTTACAGGGACACGCACGCCCTTATTTCCGTGGAAGAATATACTGCGGTTCGTGGGGGGAGGCCAGCCGCGCGTCACGAAAACTTAAGGAGCGCCCGAATGAAATTCAAGCTTTGTTCTTCCCTCGCAGCCGGCATTGCCGCGCTATCATTGCTTGCTTCACCCAGCGCGTTCGCGCAGTCGAAATATCCGGAGCGGCCCATTCGACTGGTCGTTCCGTTCTCCCCCGGCGGCGTGATGGACATCGTCGGGCGCAACTGGGCGGTCCGAGTGAAGCCTTCGCTCGGCACGGTCGTGGTGGAAAATCAGGGCGGCGCCGGCGGCACGATCGGCGCGGCCGAAGTCGCCCGTTCGCGCCCTGACGGCTACACGCTGCTTCTCGGGAACACCAGCACGCAGATCATCAATCCGCTGGTCATGAAAAACGTCCGCTATGACCCCGTGAAATCCTTCGTTCCGGTATCGGTGATCGCCATTTCCTCCAACGCGATTATCGTCGGCGCCAAACTGCCGGTGAAGACGATCAAGGAGCTCATCGAGTACGGCAAGGCTAATCCAGGCAAGCTCTCCTATGGATCCGCGGGCACCGGAACGCTGACGCAGCTCGCCGGAGAGATGTTCAAACAGATTACCGGGCTGAACGACATCGTGCATGTTCCCTACAAGGGCGCCGGTCCAGGGATGTCCGATCTGGTCAGCGGCCACATCCCGATGATGATCGCGAACATCACCGGGCCGGTACTCCAAATGAACCGGGCGGGACGGATACGCATTCTCGCGGCAGCGGCGCACGCGCGCCTGAAGGGCGCACCGGATATTCCGATCGCAATTGAATCGGGCCTGCCGGGAATGGTGGCGGAGCTGTTCTCGGCGTTGTTGGCGCCTGCCGGAACGCCGCCGGCGATTGTCGAGCAGATCGCGGAGGCCACACGGAAAGCCCTGGCCGATGAGAACTATCAGCAGGCGCTGATCAAGGCCGGCTTCGAACTCTCGGCCGACACAACTCCCGACAAAGCGCTGAAGTTCATCAGTGACGAGCGCGAGCGTTTCACGCCACTCATCAAGGCGAGCGGCCTCATGACACAGTAGGGCGGCGTCGCGTCTCGCTCGAGGGGAAGGCGCGGGGTGAAGTTGCAGTGCGGAGCGGTCCGCCAACGCGCACAATCGCACACATTGGAATCTGGAAGGGGAGCCACGATGAAACGCTCGCGCGTCGCCATGGCAGCATTGTTGTCCACCTGGCTGCTCGTCGCATCGGCGGCCATGGGCCAGGCAGGACCAGGGGTATACCCCTCGCAACCGATACGGCTGATCGTACCCTTGTCGCCAGGCGGGCTGGTCGACACCTTCGGCCGGGCGGTGGCACAGCATCTTTCCAAGAACCTTGGCCAACCGGTGATCGTCGAGAACCGTCCCGGGGCAAGCCAGGCGATCGCGGCGGAAGCCCTGGCAAAGTCGGCGCCCAATGGTTACACGCTTCTCATGGCGACACAGTCGGGAATCGTATCGACTACGGTACTGCGCAAGACCCTGCCCTACGATCCGCTGCGCGATTTCGCGACCGTTTCGTTGCTTTTCGAGTCTCCGCTCTATCTTGTCGTACACCCCTCGGTTCCGGCCAACTCCGTCATCGAACTCATCGCGCTCGCCAAGGCCCAACCCGGCAAGCTCGCTTTTGCGACGATCGGAAACGGCACCGCGCCGCATATCGGCGCCGCGCTATTCATGAAGATGACCGGCGTGGAATTCCTTCATGTACCGTACAAGGGCAGTTCCTCGGCCATAGCCGACCTGCTCAGTGGGCAACTGCAACTCATGTTCGAGGGCGGTGTTTCCTCGCTTCCGCACGTGCGCGCCGGCAGGCTTCGCGGTCTGGCCACCACCGCGGCGCGACGAACTGATGCCATGCCGTCCATGCCGACCATTGGCGAAGCCGGAGTGCCAGGCTACGAATTGAATACCTGGTTCGGGCTGATGACCCGCGCTGGCGTACCGCGCCCGATCATCGATCGACTCAACCGCGAGGCGCGCGATATGGTGAAGCTGCCCGCAACGTACGAGAAATTCAAGGCCTCCGGCATCCAACTGCTATCGAGCACGCCGGAGGAATTCACGCAGCGCATACGCGCCGAACTGCCCGTCTGGAGCAAGACCCTTCGCGATATCGGCATCCAGCCCAACTAGATTTCCTGACCGATCGTCGCGTTGCAAGTCCGCGCCATCGCGCGGCGGCTCGCGGATCGTGCGGGTCGCGGCCGCGTCGGGACTCGTCGTTTCGCGGCGCGCAACCCCGCCATCAGGCGCGCTGCCTGGGCATAGGCAGTCCCCGCTCTATCTTGACACCCTTGATGACTTCCTTGACGGCCCCGCACAAAGGCAGGCTGAGGCGAACTTCGTCGGCCTCCTTGAGAACGATGCTCATGTCCTTCTCCGCCCAGGGCATGGCACGCTGCTGCAGCCAGGTATCCAGCGCCCAGTTGCGCGCGCTCGATTCGATCAGCGCTTTCCGTAGCGGTTCTGCGGCGACGCCGAGCGCCGCACCCAGCTTCAGCCCCTCGGCGTTTGCCGATATGCACGCCCACAGGATAAGGTTGTTGACCATCTTGCCGACCTGGCCCGCGCCGAGTCTGCCCAGAAGGTGAATCGAGTCCGAGTAGGACTGAAACACCGGCAGGCAGGCCGCGAACGCCGCGCGCGTGCCGCCGACCATGATCTGGAGCCGGCCCTTTTCGGCCGCCGGTTCGCCGCGGCACAGCGGCGCGTCGAGCAGCACCGCCCCTGATTTCCTGGTTCTCGCGGCGATGTCGCGCATGTACGCCGGGGCCACCGTCGAGGACACCGCGACGATAAGTCCGGGGCGCGCGGCACGCATCACGCCGCGCGGACCGAACATCACCGCATCGACTTCGGATTCGAATCCGACGACCACGACCACGAGTTCGCTCTTGCTGGCGACCTCCGCCGGCGAGCGCGCGATACGCACACCCATCGATGCGGCCTTGCGCACCGCCCCCGAGGCGACGTCGTACCCCGTCACCTTGAACCCGTGGGCGAGCAGATGGCGACTCATCGGCAGGCCCATCTTGCCCAGTCCGACCAAGCCCACCCGCGCTATACGTTTCGCCTTGTTCATGGCATGTCGGTTTGTCATCGCCCCCTCGCCGGATCGGCGGAAATCCTTCAGACCCCCGGTGCGGCCGGTCAGCCTCAGTTCCACGGCCTAATCCTTGACTTGCGCGTCTTTCTTTCCCGACCCCGGCGCACCGGGTTTTTCCATGCGCCGGCGCGGACGATTCCGCGTCTCGTCGGCGAACACGAACCGCCCCGCGAGCACGCAGCCTTTCATGCCCATTTGACAGGGGATACCCTTGACCCGCACGCATCGCCCGTTGATGTTGTACGGGCACCCCCAGGAGCTCATGACCCTGTCTTCGCCGACCGCGTGATCAGCGGGCACGCCCGGTGCTGCGCCGCGACCGGGTCGTGTTCTTGCGCGCGGTCTTGCCTGCCTTCGTCTGCGCGGGCCGTGCGCTAGGCACGCCGCGGCCAAGCGCGCGGGCCGGCTTGTGGGTGACACGAGTGGGAATCCTGTTGACTTCCTCGCAACCGCTCTCGGTCACGATCACCGTGCCGCCGATGTTGACCCGATGGCGGTCAATACAGGCGTTGGGTTCGAAGGCAAACACCATGCCCGGCTTGATCACCGCGCTGCGCTTGGGTCCCTGTATGGGTCCCACGAACCGTACGCCGAGATTCACTCTTTCCATGTTGATCTGCGGGCGCCCGAGCAGGAAATGCGGACCTACCGAGTGCACCAGCGGCGTATAGCACCAGCACCCTGCGACCTTGAGAGGCTCGGCCATCGCGGCGACCAGCTGCTCAAACGTGATGCCGGGCCGCAGCGTCTTCAGCCCTGCCAGATACGACTCGCGCGCGACCTTTTCGCATTTGCGGTTGATCTCATCCAGCGGATCGATGGCGACCGTCATCTGAACCTGGATTTCCTGATTGCCGCACATCGGCATCAATTCGGCCTGCATCAGATCGCCGCGCTCGAGCCGGCGCGGCTGCTCTCCGCGCGTCGTCCACCGCGGCGGGCCCCATGAAAGCGTGGCGGGCCCGGAGTTCATGACGATGTTGGGGTAGCGCAGGCCGATACCGAAACGGAACATTTCCCGCACCGCTTCGGCATAGATGACTTCCTCGCCGACGCCTTCACCGGCGACCTCGGCGATCGCGCGGCAGCCGGCCTCGGCCGCTTTGGCTGCGTATCGCACCTGTGCCAGCTCCTCGGCGCTTTTTACCAGCATCAGATGACTGAACTGCTCCGAAACATCCTCAAACGCGATACCCGGGAGCGACTGGATGAACTGTTCCCACCAGTTCGCCGGTATGGCGCCGAAAGGCTCGGTCGGCGCAGCCGAGCGCAGACCCACCAGGCCCACGCGTCGACCTCCGTCGAGCTTCTCGCGCACCACCTGCGCGGCCTGGGCCCCGCTGGTCGCGACGCGGTAGTCGTTCACCCACAGCGCGTGCCCGCGTTCCGCCGACCACTGCGCCCGCAGCACCCTGAGGTTCGCCCAGGTCAGGACGACCGGATCCCCCTCCAGGGGCAGAATGCTGCACCCCTCGTTGTAGTCGTCGCTGATATAACTTTCATACATCTCTCTCGCGCGGAACCCGGCGACGACCAGACAATCGAGGCGGTGATCACGCATCAGTGCGCGCACCGCCGACCAGCGGCGGTCTCGCTCGGCGAAGGAAAGGACGGGAGGACGGACAACGAGCTTGGGCATGGTGAAATTCCCTCTGGAGACAGATTCGAACCCTGTCAGGACGCGGGCGCTTCGACAGCGCAAATGTATACGAATTTCGCCGCGAGCGAGCTTGCCTTTGGCGGATCGGCGAAAAGATAGAGCCCCACGCGCGCCTCCCTCAATCCGGACCCGTTTGCCCGATCGGCGACAACCCGCGCGGCGAAAATCCGTCCGACTGAATTGCAGTGGCGGCTCGCGGGCGCCCGCCCGCTTACATGGTCGACGGCAGCCACATCACCAGAACCGGGAACAGCACCAAAAGTGCGAGTTTGATCAGGTCGGCGGCGATGAACGGCGTAACGCCGCGAAAGACCGTCCACATCGGCACATCCCCGCCCGCGATACCCTTGAGAATGAACACGTTGATGCCGAAAGGCGGCGTGATCATACCGGTCTCCACCACACACACCATGATGATTCCCCACCACACGAGGTCGTAGTTCATCGCGGTAATTAGCGGTGTGACGATCGGTACGGTGATCACCATGACCGGAAAGGGATCCATCACCGCCCCGAGGATGATATAGATCACGAGCAGTACCGCGATGACACCCAGCGGGGGAATCGTGAGTTCGCCCAGCATCGCCACCAGCTTCTCCGGCAGGCCGGTAATCCCGATGAAAAACGAGAACGTAACCGCGCCGAAAATCAGCATATAGATCATCGCCGTGGTACGGGTCACCTCACTCATGACCCGCCACAGATTTCCGCCGGTAAGCTTGCCGCGGAACAAAGCGAACAGAAATGCACCCATGGCGCCGAAGGCCGCCGCCTCATTCGCCGTGAATACTCCTCCGTAGAGTCCACCGATCACCATCACAAACAGCAGCAGCACACCCCAGGCCTTGCGGACAGCGCGCAGAATTTCGCCCAGGCGCACTTTATGCTCGACCGCAGGCGCCGAATCAGGCGCCATCCGCACGTACAGGGCGATGGTCACCAGGTAGAGCGCGACGGCAATTGCGGCAGGAATCACCGCGGCGATGAACAGGCGCCCGATCGACTCTTCGGTTAGGATCGCGTAAAGAATGATCGCCGTGGACGGCGGCACCAGCTGGCCCAGCGTGCCGCCGGCAGCCACGCAGCCCGCGGCCAACCCCGGTGAATAGCCGCGCTCGCGCATCTCAGGCAGCGCCACCTGCCCGATGGTCGCCGCAGTCGCAAGCGAAGAGCCGGTGAGCGCCCCGAAGCCGGCGCAGCCGCCGATGGTCGCCAGCGCGAGCCCGCCGCGCAGGTGGCCGAACAGAGCCTGCGCGAGCCTGTAAATGTCCGATGACAGTCCCGAGGCCGACGCGAAGCTTCCCATGATCAGGAACAGCGGCAGCACGGCCAGGTTCTCGTTCGTCAGGAACGACGCGGCCTCGGTGCCGAGCACGCTGAGCGCCGGGTCGAGCCCGGCGAGCAAGGCTGCACCAAGCACCCCGCTGAGCGCCAGCGCAGCGCACAGCGGCACCAGCAGCAGTGAACTTGCCCACATCGCGAGAAAAAGCGCAACGGCGACGGCGCTCGGATACGAGAGCGCGGTGGTCGAAAACGCCTTGATTCCGAGGTATGAACCGCCGATCAGCCCAGCGACGAGCAGCAGCAGGCCGATCGCCCAGAGTGCATAGCGGCCCGCTCTCAGAGTCCGTTCGGTCTCAACGGAATCGCCTCGCGCTGGCGCCACGAGCGCCTCGCGCAACGTTGCGAGCACCACCACCAGTTGAACCGCACAAGTAGCCGCAAGCAACACCGCGACCGTCCAGATGTAGGGCGAGCGCTCCAGATCCAGGTAGATGGTCGCCGCGCCGCGATTCTGAAGATCCGAGGCATGCAGCCCCATCTGCCAGGCGAGCAATACATACAGTACCAGGAGCGCCGAGGCACCCAGGAGCTTCAGCCAGCGAGTGATCCCCCCGCTCAGATGATCGGCAAGGATATCGATGGTCAGGTTGACTCGCCCGGCAGCGCCGGCCGCGAAAGTCGCGCCGATCGCCACGGCCAGCCCTACCTCGACGATTTCGGAAAAACCCACCAGCGGATGGTTGAACAGCCATCGCAGCATCACGTCGGTGATGGTGCCCAGCGCGATGAGCAGCATCCCGGCAACGCCGATCAGCGCAATTCGCCGGGTGAGCACGACGCTCCAGTGCTCGACGCGATCGAGCCGTTCGGTAATCAGAAACGCTCCCCCCTCTGCTCTAGCCCGCTCGAGTACCTTCGAGCAGGTGCGGCGCGCAGTGATTCATGCTCCGCAGCGCAGACTTGCACGCGCTATTTGCCGGCGCGAATCTTCTTGATCTCTTCGCGGAACGCGGCCAGAACGTTGGGGCCGTTCGGAGTCGCCGAGGTCCAATCGTCGACCACCGATTTGATGCGCGACCTCCACTCCTCGATCTCATTGTCCGGGATGCCCCTTACCGTTTGCCCGGCCATCGTCGATGCCTGCTTGCTCTGGGCGCGTGCCGCGCCGTCGGCCGCCATGCCCAGTCGCCGGCTGAACGGCTCGCCGGAATACCGATCGATCGCCTGTTTCGCCTTCTGCGGCAGTCGCGCGTAGGCGGCCTTGTTCATCAGCACATACGCCGGGCTTACGCCCAGCGGCGCCTCCACGTGGTAATTGGTCACTTCGAGCAGTTTGAACGTTCTGACCGCCGTCCAGGGGATGATCACGCCGTCGACCAGCCCGCGGCTGATGCTCTGATAGACGTCCGGCGGCGGCATCGAGACCGGCGCCCCGCCGAGATTGACGACGATCTGCCCGAGTTCGCGCGACGAGACGCTGAACTTCATTCCCTTAAGTTCGGCCAGCGACTTGATCGGACTCTTGGTGTGCACATGCGCCGACGGGAACGCGAACAGCGCCAGAACCTTCACTTTGTCGAATTCCTTCGCCAGGGTGCCGTTCTCGGTGAGTCGCCACAGGCCCAACGCGGCTTCAAGTGAAGAGTTCACCTCGAATGGCAGCGACGCCACCGCAGTCTGGCGGAACTGTCCGGCGAGCGGGCCGAAGATCCCGAATGCGATATCGACCACCCCCTTCAACGTGCGGTCATAGATGTTGCGAAAATTGCCGAGCGTCGGACCAGGGAAGAGCTTGATCTCGACCGTGCCTTCGGCGGCCTTCTCGACTTCCTTGATCCAAGGCGTCATCCCCTGCGTATTGACGAACGATGCCGCTGGCGCGGGGAAACCGAATTTCAGTTGCACCGGATCTGCCGCGAACGAAGGTGCGGTGAATGCTATAGCGGCGGCAGTGGCGGCGGCGACACAATGTCGTGCGGGCAAACTGATCATGGGTAACACCTCCTCGCAGTTAATGTCCATTACCAAGCTTCGCAACTCACGAATCGTACCAAACTATCGCGCGCGAGGTCGGCGCACGGCCGTTATTATGCATGTCGCCTTCACACTCATTCCCGGCCTGCTGGTGAAAGGCCCGGTGGCCAACATCACTTGGGCGATCGCTGCCGCTGTCCCGGGTGCCGTCCTGGACGCCTGCGGCGTCCGCGGATTCGCGCTCGGGTTGCTCGGACCGGTGCGCAGGATCATGTTCGGATCGGCTGGGCCGCCGCTTATCGGGCCGGCCACCTATCCACCGCCCGTCGCCATCGTTTCGCGTGGCGTAGCCCGACCACCTGCTAGACTTCACTCATGCACAAGACATTCAATGCCTGCGGTGTCATCACTGTAACTACCGATACCGCGAACAAGGGCTCCTTCGTGGCGACGATCAAGGGGATGATCCTGACGCGATTCATCGATGCGAAGATCGTCGATCTCACCCACGATGCGGTCGTCCAATGGCCGGCCGAAGCCGGCTTCTGGGTGTCGCGGGCCTACCGCTATTTCCCCGCCGGCACGGTTCATCTGTGTGTCGTGGACCCCGGGGCCAGACTGGCGCCGCAAGCGCTGGTCGCGGTGTACGACGGACATGCCTTTCTCGGACCGGACAATGGCGTGCTCGCCCCGGTCGTCGGAGGTGAAAGCGCTGCAGTCTACAGCATCGATTTGAATCGTCTGGACCGGATCGGATTGACGTTCACCGGAGGAACTTTTCACGGCCGCGATCTGTTCGCTCCGATCGCGGCAGCGCTGGCGAGCGGCGCATGCCGGCCCGAAGATCTCGGTGCGCCCACTTCGGATATCACTCCGTCGTGGATCGACGATCCCGAAGTGACACCGAGGGAGATCCGGGGGGTCGTGATAACCGTCGACAATTTCGGCAACCTGATCACCAACATCGACGGCAGCCTGCTGACAAGGCTGGCGCATCCCGTGGTGCATGCCGGAGGTCGGGAAATACACCTCAAGAACACCTACAGCGACGTCCAGCCGGGCGAATATCTGGCGCTCGTGAATTCGTTCGGCGTACTGGAAGTCGCGCGCTCCGAGATGAGCGCGGATCAAGGCCTGGGTATAGGGCGCGGGTCGCCGATCACGGTCGGCGATCTCGGTTCCGCGTAGTCATTCGAAAATGCGCTGCCCGCCTTCGGAGGATTTCCGGGTTCAAAGCGCGGACTCTAGACACGAATGAGCAATACGGAACTCAAGAGAAGGCTGCATATCGGTTGCCTCATCATTCTGGCGCTAGGACTCTGTGCCGCAATTCTGATTTACGAGCTCGCCGAGGACGTTCCGGACGCTTCGCTAGGCTACACGCTCGTGAATGGAACGATCTACCCTCTTTCTTCTGGTATCGCTGGGCGTCTATCTTTTCGCCCGCTCCCTGCCGGAAAGCAAGGATGCGAACAAGTCCGACTGACGGCCGGCCGAGTTCGCCCTTCCAAGACTTTCGCGCAACAGGACAAGAAACGAGCGCCTGCAGAGAGCGTCCGGAACCGCTCGCCTGAATCTTTATTCTCGTCCGCCCGTCACGAAATGGGTCACCTTGACGCTCATGTCGAACAGGCGCGGGTCCTCGTAATTCCTCGGCCGATCGAGCTCGACCGTGAATTCCTGTTTGATGCTGCCGGGGCGCGGCGTGAATACGATGATCCGGTCAGCGAGAAAGCATGCCTCGAAACAATTATGTGTCACGAAGACCACCGTCTTGCGGGTTTCCAGCCATATACCCAGCAGCAACTCACGCATCGAGCGGGCAGTCAGCTCGTCAAGGCCGCTGAAAGGCTCGTCCATCAGCAGGATTTCCGGGTCGACCGCGAAAGCGCGTGCAATCGAGGTACGCTGCTGCATGCCGCCGGACAGTTCGTGCGGATGCACCTCGGCGAAATCGTGCAGACCGACGCGGTCGAGCCAGCCGTTGATGCGCTCGCGCCACTGGCCTTTCGGGATGCCGACCGATTCCAGCGCAAACTCGATATTGCCGCGCACCGTGAGCCACGGCAGCAGCCGCGGCTCCTGGAACACGTAGCCGAGGCGGATCGGATGCGTACTGTCGTGCGAAACAACGGCACCGGCGACGCGGACTTCACCGTCGTATTCCTGGTCCAGCCCGCTCAACACGTTGAGCACAGTCGATTTGCCGCAACCCGAGGGTCCGAGCAGGCAAACGAACTGGTGGTCCGCGACCGCCAAGCTGACGCGATTGAGGGCGAGCAGGCCCTCGGGTTGCACTTTGCTGCGATATACCTTGCTCAATGCTTGAAGTGCGATGTCCGCCATGCGGCGCGCCCTAGGCCCTGATGTCCGGACGCCAGCTGAACAGCCGGGTCTCGATCGGCTTGAGTATCAGCAGCTCGATGCCGAGCATGATGATCGTGAAGAAGATCGTCCAGGCGAAAACGTCGGCCATGTTGAACATCTGGAATGAGTAGTTGAGCATGTATCCGACGCCGTCGGAACCGCCCAGGACCTCGACGAATACCGTGACTTTCCACACCACGCCGAGCCCGAAGCGGGCTGCGGCCATAAGGTAGGGCAGCACCTGCGGGATGACCACCTTCACGATGCGCCGCATGCCCGAGGAGCGAAACACGCGCGCCATGTCGATCAGGCGCTGGTCGATCGCCTTGACGCCTTGCCAGATATTTATGGCGATCGACGGAAAGGTCGTCCACGCGATAGCCAGTACGGCGCCGCGATCGTTCAGACCGAGCCACATGAAGGACACGATGATGTAGCACAGGCTCGGAATGGTCAGCCCGACCATGACCCACATGTCGAGCATCTGCTCGCCCCGGCGGTACAGGCCCATCAGCGTTCCCAGTACCGTGCCGACCGCCATCGCGATCGCGAAACTGCCCAGCATGCGGGTCATCGTGAACGCGAAATGCCTCGGTATCTCTCCGCTGCTCAGATGCTCCCACATCGCCGAAAACGTGAGCCACGGTCCGGGCACGTAGCGCGCGGTAAACGCGACAGATGCAAGCTGCCAGACGGCAAGCAGCACCACCAGCGACACCACCCGGATCCACACGCCGTCAGGCGGGCGCCACCGGCCCCGCGTTCGCGGGGCCGGCACCGTGGCTTGCGAGGCCTGGCTCGTCAACCTTCGGCCCGGGGCGATCGAACCAATTGCGTCACGCGCCTATTTGACGTACGACAGGTCGAAGGTGCCTTGCGGAATCTCCGACGGCACGTCGCCCTGCGGGCCGAAGGCCTTGATGATCTCCGCCGCGTACGCCAGCTGGTCATCGATCAGTTTCTGGTCGAACGTCGTGATGAACGCTGGTGCGGTGCGCTCATAGAGCATCCTGACGCCCTTGTCGGTCTTGATGCCCATCTTCTTGGCCTGCGGCGCCCAGGAGTCCGGATGCTCCTTGAGATAGATCATCGCCTCCTTGAACGCAGCGACGAAGCGACGCACGACGTCCGGATTCGTCTTTGCCCAAGGCTCATAGACCGTGACAGCCACCAGCATCGGGTTCTGCCCTGTGGTCTCATTCCAGAGCTTGCCGACGGTGCCGACCGAGCGGTAGTTCCCGGTTTCCATCAACCGCGTGATAAACGGATCGAGGATCAGGATCGCATCCAGGTCGCCCCGGTCGAGCATCCCGACCAGCAGCGGCGGCGCGCCGTACTTGATCTTGATGTCCTTGACCGGGTCGAAACCGAATTTCTTCACTGCCAGGATGCGGAACAGCCAGCTCGTCGCCGCCGTCGGACCGCCGAACAGTCCGACGCGCTTGCCCTTGAGATCGGCGATAGACTTGTAGGGTGAATCGTTCTTGACCATGATTTCATTGGTGAACGAAATCATGGAAAAAACATTGGTGAACTTGAATCCCTTGGCACGCATCAGCGCAATGCTGACCCAGCCGCCAAACGCCACCTCGAAATCATTGGTCTGCAGGATCGTGTAGAGCGCCTGCGGTCCGGCAACGCCCTTTACGTCCAGTTCCAGGCCGTGCTTGGCCGCGATTCCGGCGCTCTGCATGATGCGCACCGGGAACAGCTGGGTTCCCTGGATCGCGGTCACCCTCACCTTGTCGAGGGCGAGCGCCGATGGCGCGGAAACAAGCGTCGCGACGCCGATGCAAAGCGCCAATACCGCTGCCGATCTCGGATTCATGTTGCCTCCTCCTCTGTGAATTAAACCACCCTGTCCGGTTCTGGGCCGGCCCGCGAGGCAATCGCACCCCAAGCGTCGGTCGCGATACCCGCTGCTTCGCCTCTCCTATCCCCCCCTTATTATGCACTACTGGCAGGTGAACCCGACGCGCACGTACCGCGTGCAGGGCCGATTCACGAACGAGCGCCGCTGGACTCCGGACCATCGTGCTTGCCGGCCCCCCTGGGCGACATGCGCCATACCCCGATCAGCAGCATGACGCCGAGCAGCGCTGCGCCAGCCTGGATTTCCACGCGCGGCACGATGGTACCGATCACGCAGCAGGCGAGCAGCAAACGCAGCGGCCTGGCGATCGTCCTGCGCCCGAGGAACCCGTGCAGCGCCAGCGATGCGAACGCAACCATCGCCGCGCCGAAAATCGTCGCCGTGACGAC
>MEQX01000040.1:29867-37932 GCA_001770415.1 Betaproteobacteria bacterium RIFCSPLOWO2_02_FULL_63_19
CGATCGCGAACTTGACGGCCTGGCCACCGAGCGCCATCGGATTCACCCCGGCGATGGCGCTGGCTGCGAAATTCGCGACCGCCACCGGGGGCGTAATCGCCGACAGGCAGGAAAAGTACAGCATGAACAGGTGCACCTGCATCTCGGGCAGATTGAAATGCTGGCGCAGCACGGGCGCAAGCAGCGCCGCGCCCATGATGTACACCGCCGGTGTGGGCATGCCCATCCCCAGCAGGATGAGGAACACCGCTGCCAAGATGAGCGTCGGAACGAGCACTCCGCCCGAAACGTAGGTGATCAGCAACGTGAATTTCCCCGCAAGCGCGCTGATCTCAATGGCGCCGATCACCACGCCGGCCGCCGCCACCGCACCGACCAGCGGAACCAGTTGCGTGATCGTGTCGGTGCAGCACTGGACGAAGCGCCGCGGCCCGATCCTCGATTCGCGCCAGAACCACGAAAGCACGATCACCGCGGCGGTGGAGCCTGCGGCCACGTAGACGGGCGTGTAGCCCATGATCAGCAGTGCGATCAGCGCGCCGAGCGGCAACAGGTGGCGCCAGCCGCGCGCGACCGCGGTGTGCAGCGATACGATCTGATCCTCGGGCATGCGCGGCTCGTTGTTTCGCACCGCCTCGTTGTGCACCAGGATGTAGATCGAGGTGTAGTAGAGAACCGCCGGCAGCAGCGACGCGAACGCGATGGTTGCGTACGGGATGCTGGTGAGGTCCGACATGATGAAGGCCACGGCACCCATCACCGGCGGCAGCATCGCACCTCCACTCGAAGCCGTTGCCTCGATCGCGCCGGCGCGCACCGGCGAAATGCCCATCTTCTTCATGATCGGAATGGTCAGCGGCCCGGTGGTCGCGACGTCGGCCGTGGGGCTGCCGGAGACCGAGCCGTAGAGCCCGCTCGCGGTAACACAGGCCTTTGCGGCACCACCGACCATACGTCCGGTGATAGCGCCGGCGAGCTCGAAAAACAGCTTGCCACCGCCCGCCCTCTCGAAGAAATTGCCGAACAGCACGAACAGAAAGGCATAGGTTGCGGCGACATCCAGCGGTCCACCGAAGATCCCGATCGGCATCACCGTCATCATCTCGATGAAGTACGGCACGCTGAAGTTCTCGTGCCTGAGCGGTCCGGGCATCAGGTGCCCGAAGAACGTGAACGCGAGCAGCACCATGACCAGCGAGGTCAGGCCCCATCCTGTGCAGCGCCGGCAAAGTTCGACCACCAGCACCAGCAGCGTGAACCCGACGACGACGTCCGCTGTCGTCGGCTGCGAAAAGCCGCGGCTCCAGTTCAGAAACCGGTCGTCCAGGACGATGTAGTACAGCGCCACGGCGAACGACAGCGCCGCGAAGACGATATCGGGCCAGGCCAGTCTTGCCCGGTCGCGGTTCGCCGTGGTGGTCAGGAACGCAATCGGGAAGGTGATCGCGATGAAAATCGAGATGTCGAGGTGGTAGTTGGCCGTGAACGCGCGCGCCCAGATCGCGAACGCCTCGAGTGACGCATACGGTAGGCCAAGTTGCTTAAGCTCCGCGACCGCGCGCAGCACCAGGTCGCCGACGACCGTGGCGAGCGCGCCGATCCACAGCACGTACAGCGCCGCTGCCACCGAGCCTGCCGAGATCAGCACCGCCCAGGCGCCTCCCGGGCGGTGCCGGCTGCCTTCGCGGATCAGACGCCAGAACGGCGGCCGGGACAGACCTGATTCCGGCGCCGGCGCGTTCTGCTGCGACATCAGGCGCCCCGCCGGCGGGGATCTACTTGATCATCCCCTTTTCCTTGTAATAGCGCAGCGCGCCCGGATGAATCTCCAGCTTGGCCGGATTCTTGACCATCGCCGCGGTCGTGAAGGTCTTCAGCGATCCGCCGATTTTCTGGACCCGATCCTGGTTCTCGGCCATCGCCTTCACGTACTTGTACACGACCTCGTCGGGCGTGTGCGCGCCCACCAGCAGCGAGACCCACTGCCGCACGGTCGGGTAGTCCTTCTGCAGGAACGGATAGTTCTTCTTGCCCACCATGCCGACGGTAAAATCGAACACGTCGGCAGCCTGTTTGGTCTTGGCGGGGTCGTCGTCGATCCAGATGAGCGGGCGCTTGCTCGCCACGTCCTTGATCAGCGAGTCCCCCAGGTTGCGAACGTTCATGAACACATCGGCCTTGTCGTCGAGAATGGCGTTCAATCCGATTGAACTGTTGCCAAGCACGTAGCTTCCGCCCCACTTCTTGATGTCGTCGATGGTGAAACCGTGCGCCTTCATCATCTCGTAGGGTCCGCCGATGGTCGTCTGCGGGTTGTCCGGGCGGTTGATGGCCAGGCGCATGCGCGGCTTCTTCGCGGCGATGTCTGCGAAGCTCTTGACGCCGTTCGCGTCGGCCCAAGCGCGGGTCATGAGCACGTGGATGTACTGCACGTCGTAGAGCATCATCGCAAGGTTGATCTTGCCCTTGAGCGGCTTCGTGAACGGGAACTTGCCCTCGTTGGCAAGCCGCACTTCGGTGCCGGTCGCGGTTGCGGTGAAATCCGCCTGGCCCTCGGCGATGGCGAGCACGCCGCCGCCCGGGGAGTTCGGCTTGAACGAAACCGCCGAACCCGGATAGATATCGCGCACCACGGCATTCAATCCCTCGACCATCGCTCGCGGATATCCGGTCGGCGTCGCGCCGGTGACCGTAGCGGTAATCGGGTTCTTGTCATCAAAGCCGGCGAGCGCCGGCCCGCTCAGCGCCGCGATCACCGCGGCGGCAAGCAATGTACGCCTGTTCATTGTGTTCTCCTTGGAAAGTCGAAAACTGTCGGTCAAAAGCCCGCTGATTCTATCCTAAGCGGGGTCGCGGCAATTGCCGTTGCCGCATCCGACCGGGCGCAGCGGGTGGACAGCGCGGCCTGCTGACCCTAGGGCCTGTTAATATTCAGCACACGAGTGCGACGGAGGCGATTTGGGAAGGAGGTTTGAACTCATGAAAGTCAAGAACGCGACCCCGGGGCAGCGGCGCGGCTCGCCGGTCGATAAGCCTCTCGACGTAGATGCGAAAATCTCCTGGGGCAGCGACGTCGCCGCGCAGGTGCTCAGGCGGCTCGACATTCGGTACATCGCGCTCACGCCCGGCGCCAGCTACCGCGGGTTGCACGACAGCCTGGTCAATCATCTGGGCAACTTCGCGCCGGAAATGCTCATGTGCCTGCACGAAGAGCACGCGGTGGCGATCGCTCACGGTTACGCGAAGGCGACGGGCGAACCGATGGCAGTGGCGCTGCACAGCAACGTCGGCCTGCTGCACGGCTCGATGGCGGTCTTCAATGCCTGGTGCGACCGGGCGCCCATGCTGATCATCGGCGCGACCGGCCCGGTGGACGCCACTTTGCGGCGACCCTGGATCGACTGGATCCACACCTCGCAGGACCAGGGCGCGCTGCTGCGCAACTTCGTCAAGTGGGATGACCAGCCCGGTTCCGTCGCCGCGCTGCCCGAATCCATCTATCGGGCCTGGCAGCAGACGGCGACCGCGCCCCACGCTCCGGTCTACGTCTGTCTGGATGCGGCGATCCAGGAGCAGGCTCTCACCGAAGAAGTCCGGATTCCCGACCCTCGACGCTACCGCCCGGCACCGGCCTCGCGTCCGGACGCGCAGGCGCTGCGCGAAGCGGCGGCGATTCTCGCGCGCTCGCGCAACACGGTGATCCTGTTCGGCCGCGGCCGGCGCACGCAACAGGACTGGGACCGGCGCGTGGCGCTCGCGGAACGGCTGGGTGCGGCGATGCTCTCGGACCTGAAGGTCGGCTCCATGGTGCCCACCGATCACCCGCTGCACGTCGGCGAGCCGTTCAACCAGTTGTCCCGGCCGGCCAAGGCCGCGCTGCAGGCGGCCGACGTCATCCTGAGCCTCGGATGGGTCGATCTGGGCGGCGCGCTGCGCCAGGCATTCGGTCGCGACAGCGTCCCCGCCACGGTGATCCATGCCGGCGATGATATCCACCTGCACAACGGCTGGGGCAAGGAGCACATGGAACTGCCGGCGATCGATGTGCACCTGCTCGGCGATGCGGACGCGGCGGTGGCCGACTTGCTCGAAGCGCTGCCGCCCGGCCGAGCGTCTGCACGCACCGCGCCGGCGGAGACGCAAACGCATCCCGACGACGGTGGCGATCGCATCAATTTGCACCAAGTCGCGACCGCGCTCGCGCAAGCCGTCGGCGAGCAGCCTGTAACCTTCGCCGCCCTGCCCCGGGCTTGGCCGGTCACGCTTTGGCAGCACCGCCATCCGCTCGATTACCTCGGCAAGGACGGCGGCGGCGGCGTGGGCTCGGGTCCGGGCACCACGATTGGCGCCGCGCTCGCGCTGGAAGACAGCGCTCGGCTGACGATAGGCATACTCGGTGATGGCGACTGCATCATGAGCATCAATGCATTGTGGACCGCGGCGCATTACCGGATTCCCGCGTTGTTCATCATCGCGAACAACCGCTCCTACTACAACGACGAGCTTCATCAGGAGGGGGTCGCGCGCACCCGCGGACGCAACACCGCGAACCGCTGGATCGGCCAGCGGATCGACAACCCGGCGCCCGACATCGCAAAGATGGCCGAAGCGCAGGGCCTGACGGGCATCGGCCCGGTGACGCGCATCGAGGATCTCAAGGATGTGATACGCCGCGGCGTCGAATGCGTGCGCGGCGGCAACCCCTGCCTCATCGACGTGCACATCGATCCGGGGCACGGCCGGCACCTGCGCGAATCGATGGCCGAACGCTCGATGGCCAAGGGGAGCTGACAGTCTGTTTACCCGTCAGCGGCCCGATTCGCGTAGTTACCGAATCGCCGTAGCCATTTCGTATCGCTCTGCCCCGAACTCGGCGATCGAACGTCCGCTGTCGGCTGCGCACACTCGCGGTGGTCGGCACTGATGTCCGCTCCTCGGCGAGCTTCGTCCTTGCGGCGTTGACGCACGTCTCCGATCGCACGCGATCGTGTGCCATCGCCACCTGGCCGACCTGCGATCCGAGGGGCGCTACGCCGGCGGCAGCAGCGCCCAAAGGGGCACGGCCTCGATGTCCGGAGCCAGTTTGAACCGGCGCGCCCCGGGATAAACGATATATAGCGCATCGATCTCGAGGTCATCCATGGCGATCTGCATGGAACGGGTAAGCTGCGGCGCATCCGCTCGCTTGAACTCGACGCCGACACGCTGCGAGCCCTTGAGCATCAACAGATCCAGTTCCGCGCCTTGATGGGTGGCCCAGAAGTAGGCCTCGTCCGGCTTCGCCAGGCGCAACACCTGTTCCAGCGCGAAGCCTTCCCAGCTCGCGCCGCAGCGCGGATGCGCAAGCAACTGCGCGAGTGTCGTCACGTCCATCAGCGCATGGAGCAGCCCGGTATCGCGAAAGAACACCTTCGGAGATTTCACCTGCCGCTTGCCCAGATTGGCGTGCCAGGGCTGAAGCTGGCGCACCATCAGCGTCTGCGTCAGTGTGTCGAGGTAACGCCGCACAGTGGGTTCGGACACCCCCAGCGAGCGCGCCGGGTCCGCCGCCGACCAGATCTGCCCATGGCAGTGGGCCAGCATGCGCCAGAACCGCAGCATGGCCGGGGCCGCTACGTTGACGCCAAATTGCGGCAGGTCGACTTCGACATGGCTGGCGATCGCGTTGTGTCGCCAGGCAACGCTGTCGTCATCCGAGCGGGCGAGATACGAGCGCGGAAAGCCCCCGCGCAACCATAGCCTTGCAGCCGTCCCGGTGCTGTAGCCCCCTGCAGCTCCGCAGACCTCGCGCAGATCGAATCCGCCCACTTCGATGGTCTCGACCCGGCCCAGCAGAGACTCTCCCGCCTGACGCAGCAACGCCGGAGACGCACTCCCAAGCAGCAGGTATTGTCCCGGCGAGTCGGAACGGTCGATCAGCACGCGCAAGACCGGAAACAAGCCCGGCCGTCTCTGCACCTCGTCGATGACGACAAGACCCTCGAGGCGGGAGAGCGTATCCAGGGGCTGCTCCAGTCGTCGCGCATCGAGCGGATTCTCGAGGTCGAAGTAGTTGGGAGAACTTCGCTCGAGGATGGTCTGGGCGAGCGTGGTCTTGCCGGACTGCCGCGGCCCGGTCAGGAGGACCGCGCGCGAGCGGCCAAGCGCCCTGGTTACGGCGAGCTCGAGGTCATGGCGCGACAGCACGACCGCAGCCTAGCACGATCAACCATGAAATTCAAACATCGCATATTGCTTTTTCATGTTTCATGTCGGGCTCTTTATGAACCGCGACGGGCAGGTGGAAGCGGCGACTTATCATGAAAAGTCGGTTTTAAGAACCGATTCTTCATGGTGAAGACCGCGCAGGCAGCCGAGGCGGGCTACCGCGCTCAGCTCCGGCGTCACGTTCACTACGCAGCCGTTCGACAGGGAGGGCGACGGCGGTTTCCAGGGGATTGCCGATGACATTTCCCAGAGCGCCGTTTCCCTGCAGCCGTTTGCCGGCGTCCCGAAGATCCTCGCGGCCTTTGATTCAGCGGCCTCCGTATTTTCTAATAGTGTTGTTTAAAGCACGCTAAGCGCATTAAAGTGCTTTAGATAGCACTTTATTTGCCAAACACCCCAGCTTGATATATACTCTCAAAAGTACCTTAACCTGTCAAAAGTGCTCTTGAGGGAATATCGTGGCACGCAATCAACTGCTGAAGGCTCCGCCCTATCCGGTCGAACAGGCGCTCAAGCGTCTGGGTGACAACCTTCGCACGGCCCGCATCCGGCGCAACAACACCATCGAGGAAGTCGCCGAAAAGATCGGAACGGGACGCCGCGCCGTCATGGACGCCGAAAAAGGCAAAGCCTCTACCGGCATGGGCGTCTATGCCGCCCTGTTGTGGGTCTACGACCTGCTGGAGCCGTTCGACGACCTCGCGAACCCCGCCAAGGACGAACAAGGGCTGATCTTTGCCTCAGCCAAACAGAAGACGCGTGCCCGCAAGAGCGCAGGCCTCGGCAATGACTTCTGAGCCCTCAGCCACCGAGTGCTTTGTCACCATCACGCTACCGGGGCAAGTGTCCGCGGTTACGGCGGGCAAGTTCGTGTTGACGAAAAACACGAGAGGCGATGCCCTAGGACGCTACGTCTATGGCCGCTCTTACCTCGAGAATCCGCACGCGGTCGAGATCGATCCGGTCGAACTCAGACTCTCGGCAAGAACCTACGAGACGGTGCGGTTGAACGGCGTCTTCGGCGCCCTGCGCGATGCCGGACCGGACACCTGGGGCCGCCGCGTCATCGAGAAGCGTACCGGCCAAGCCCGGCTCGGCGAGCTCGACTACCTTCTGGAGTCGCCCGATGACCGGGCCGGCGCGCTTGGCTTCGGACTGAACAAGGTCCCGCCCGCCCCGCGGCGGAAATTCAACAGGACACTCGATCTGGAGAAACTCCAGAGGCTCGCGGACGCACTGGTCAAAGACGAGCTTCCGGACGATCCCGAAGCCCCGCAGGTGCAGGACCTGCTGCTGCTCGGCACGTCGATGGGCGGCGAGCGCCCGAAAGCCGTGGTCCAGGACGATGACGGTCTCTGGGTTGCTAAATTCAATCGCGCGGATGACCGCTGGAACAACACGCGGGTCGAGCACGCCATGCTGCGGCTGGCCCGTGAGTGCGGGATCACGACAGCGGAAAGCCGGGTCGAACCGGTCGGCGGCAAAGATGTCCTGCTCATCAAGCGCTTCGATCGCGAGAAAACGCAAAAGGGCTACGCGCGCTCGCGCATGGTCAGCGGTCTGACGATCCTGCGCGCCGACGAAGCGTCGGCACGGAACTGGTCCTACGTGATCCTCGTCGAGGAACTGCGCCGGATCGTCGCCGATGCCAGGGGCGACGCCCGCGAACTGTTCCGCAGGGTGTGCTTCAACGCGCTTATTTCGAACCTCGACGATCATCCGCGCAATCATGCCGTGATTGCCAGGGAAAAGGACTGGAAGCTCTCGCCTGCCTACGATCTGACGCCCTCGCCCGTGGTCGCTCAAGAACGCAGGGACCTTGCCATGGACTGCGGCGATCAGGGTCGCTACGCCAATG
>MEQX01000041.1:0-24868 GCA_001770415.1 Betaproteobacteria bacterium RIFCSPLOWO2_02_FULL_63_19
TGTACCGGTTGTCACGCCAGTGGCATCGCCGGGTAGCTATGTGCGGAAGAGATAACCGCTGAAAGCATCTAAGCGGGAAACTCGCCTTAAGATAAGACTTCCCGGGACGTAAGTCCCCTGAAGGGTCGTGGAAGACCACCACGTTGATAGGCCGGGTGTGGAAGCGCAGTAATGCGTTAAGCTAACCGGTACTAATTGCCCGTGAGGCTTGATCCTATAACTTTGAATTGCAGGTTCGCGCTGCGATCACAACCTTTACTTCTTTCAGATTGGCTCTGCCGCGCCAGTTGCAGAGCGACAAGTTAAGTCTGGTACACATAGCGCTCTGGAACCACTCCTTCCCATCCCGAACAGGACCGTGAAACGGAGTTGCGCCGATGATAGTGCGAGGTATACCGCGCGAAAGTAGGTCAGTGCCAGACTCCCATCCCAGAAAGCCCCGATGAGCCCATCGGGGCTTTCTTTTTGGTGCGGCGGACTCCGCAGGTCCATCCTGCGCATGCACTTCTGGCAGATGAACGAACCGCCCGAGGGCGCCGCGGCCGGCCGAGGTCCGGGAACTCAGGGTTACCACCGACGCCATTGTTTCTGAAAATGTGTCCTACGGCCAGATTAGAGTTCGATTCCGTTCTGCCGCATCTGCTGTTACCATGCACCCGGCGACAGTCCGCGTAGAGGGCGTGGAAGTGTGAACACTGTATCCGATATTCAGTGCGAGGCGGCGACTTGCCGTCCCGAGTCAGGAGATGATTGTGCGGCGCATGGAATCTGCGCCCTGCGGGCTTTTGCGCGCACAGATCCGAGCGTATTCGACCGGATCAGCAAGCAAAGGCGCCTTTTCCGGCGCGGAGAGATCCTGTTTCATGCGGGTCAGCCCTTCAGCTACGTATGCGCGATTCGCAGCGGCTCAGTCAAGAGCTACTTGTGCAGCGAGGACGGAGAGGCACAGGTAACGGGATTCTGGTTTGCGGGTGAATTGCTCGACCTGAATGGGATCCATCACGATAGTCGAGCCTGCGTTGTGGAAGCGCTGGAGACCACCTCGATTTGCGAACTCCCAACGGATTTTCTGCAGCAGCTGTTCGCCGACGTACCGGCGGCGCGCCTGGAAATGCTAAGAAACATGAGTGCGCAGGTACATGGTGCCGAGGAACTCATCCGCGTTATAGAGACCAAGAGGACTGACCAGCGGCTTGCAGTATTCATCCTGGAAATGGCACGGCGTGCGACCCTCAGGGGACTGTCAGATAGTGAAGTCCGTTTGACGATGTCGCATACGGATCTGGCATCGTTTCTTGGGATGGCCCGAGAAACGTTGAGCCGAGCTCTGTCGCGTTTTGATACTGATGGCCTCGTCCGCGGACGAGGTGAAGTCATATTGATCAGGGATTCCGAAGCGCTGCGCGAGTTGGCTCGCGGCTAGATTTCCCCAGCGTTGTGGGTCTTGCCGGTACGGTGATTCCCGGCTCTCCGGCAGGCGCTCAGGAGCGGGGCGACCCCATTGGTCAAGCGCGCCGTGAAATCACAATCGGTATCGCGACGGCGCCGGGGATGTCAGCGCCGAAGCAGGCCAGGTTCAGCGATCCTGTCCGAGAATGTTCTTCAGACCGACGGTGTCGCGTATCCGGATGTGCTTTTGCTGGACACCAATCAGCCCATCTTCCTGAAACTTCGAGAACAGTCGGCTTACCGTTTCCAGCTTGAGCCCGAGAAAACTGCCGATTTCGTCGCGGGTCATGCGCAGATGAAATTCGCAGGGTGAATAGCCTCTGGCGACAAAGCGTTGCGAAAGATTGAGTAGAAAAGCGGCTAAGCGTTCTTCTGCACGCATACTTCCGAGCAGCATCATTACGCCCTGGTCCCGCACTATTTCCCGACTCATGACCTTATGGAACTGGCGCTGAAGTCCGCGCACCTCGTTGGCCAACTCCTCGAGTCGCGAAAATGGAATAACGCAGACGTCGCTGTCCTCAAGCGCAATCGCATTGCACGAGTGGGCCTCAGTTCCAATGCCGTCCATACCCATGATTTCGCCCGGCATGTGGAATCCGGTAACTTGGTCGCGCCCGTCCTCGAGAATTACGTCGCTCTTGAAAAAACCGGTTCGCACGGCGTATATGGCGCTAAACGGGTCCCCGGCGCGGTAGAGTCCTTCCCCCCGCTTCACTTTGCGCCGGGCGTAGACGAGTTGATCCAGGCGTTCCACGTCCTCGGGTGACAAACCCATCGGCAGACACAACTCCCGCAGACTGCAACTGGAGCAGACCGACTTGAGTTGGACAGCACTAATCGGGACTACGGTAGCTTTCATCGGAACGTCGCTGTTGCTGCTGCGGGTCGATTGATCCATATCAATGCGGAGATTTTCGCGTGACTGGAGACTACACTGCTATGACTGCGAGTACGCCGTTGCCTGAAGTGCAAGACACAATGGTCGTCGATCCCGACCTGCTTCGGCGGTTTGACCGTCCAGGCCCCAGGTACACCTCCTACCCGACGGCGGACCGGTTGGTAGAGGCGTTCGGTCCGGACCAATATCGTCTCTCGCTGGAGAAACGGGTTATTGGTGGTTTTCGCAGACCGCTGTCATTATACGTCCACCTGCCATTTTGCGACACTATTTGCTATTACTGCGGGTGCAACAAGATCATTACGAAAGACCACGGTCGATCGGCCAAATACCTGCGTTACTTGAGAAAAGAGATCGAACTCGTCAGCCCGCTGACATCCAAGGGAGAGCGAGTGACCCAGCTTCATTGGGGTGGGGGGTCGCCCACGTTCCTCAACCAGGCGGAGCTCACCGAATTGATGCAGATCATTCGGGAACATTTCAGCCTGGCCGCGGACGGCGAGTACTCGATTGAGGTCGACCCACGATCGGCATCGCGTGATACGGTGACGCTGCTGGCGTCGCTGGGGTTTAACCGCATCAGTGTCGGGGTTCAAGATTTTGACGCCGAGGTGCAGCGCGCGGTCAATCGCATCCAGAGCGAAGATCAGACCCGGGCGGTAATAGCGGCCGCGCGTGCATGCGGCTTCAAATCGGTGAACATGGATCTGATATACGGCCTGCCTAAACAGAACGCCGAGCGGTTTGCCAAAACCTTGGAAAAGGTTCTGGACATCAGTCCCGATCGAATCGCGTTGTACAACTACGCGCATCTGCCGACGGTTTTCAAGCCTCAACGGCGCATCAACGAGAAGGAATTGCCCAGCGCCGAAGGCAGAATCGAGTTGTTCACGAAGGGTATTCGTACGCTTACCCAGGCGGGGTATGTTTATATCGGCATGGATCATTTTGCCAAACCCGAAGACGAACTCGCGGTAGCACAGCGTCGCGGGCATGTGCACCGCAATTTTCAGGGGTATTCCACGCGCGCCGAGTGCGATCTGATTGGGCTTGGGATTTCCGCTATAGGCAGTGTTGGCCCTGCATACATTCAAAATTTTCGCACGCTCGAGGAATACTATGGTTCTCTCGATAGCGGCGTGTTGCCGGTAATGCGCGGACTTGCGCTGAATTCGGACGACTTGGTGAGACGCGCGGTGATTCAGGCCCTGATGTGTCACTTCTCGTTGTCATTCCGTGCCATCGAAATTGCTCATCTCATCGATTTCCGGCGCTACTTCGCCACCGAGTTGCAGGAGTTGAAGGAGTACGGGGCGCTTGGGCTGGTCGACGTGGACGATGAGGGAATCACGGTCACGCCGCGCGGCCGCCTCATCGTGCGGGCAATCTGTATGCTATTCGATCAATATCTGCGTAACGCCGAACAACGGGCACGTTACTCAAAAGTGATCTGAAGCGGCCGAATCCTCGTTCAGCTCTCGATTTTTCTACATTCGCCATGGGCGACTGGGCGGCGCCAACCGACCACGGGATGTTCCAGAAAATCGTGATCGCGGCCGCGTTGCGGGTTTGGAGTCCAAGAGTTCATCTCTAACTACCGACCTACGGCACCGGTGGCCAGCCACGTCCGATGAGCGTCTTCTACATCAAATACGTGCATATCGTCGCGATCGCGGTAGCTTTTGCACTTTTCTTCGTCAAAGGTATCTGGGTGCTGCAGTCCTATCCCGATTCGCAGGAACGATGGGCTCGTGCGGTACCGAACATTGCATATGCCGTGGTCGCAGTTTCGGCCGTGCTCATGCTGCTGGAGTCGCCGCTGAAGGGATGGCCGGGAAACTGGCTGACGGTCAAGTTGGTGCTCGTTGCAGTTTTCGCCGTTCTTTCCGTGTACCTGTTTCGTGTAGCGCGAGCGACGATCGTCAAGATGCTGGTATGGATCCTGGCATTGGGCGTGTTCCTGTTTGTGACGACGATAGCCGTGTTGCGCGACCCGATCGGTATTTTCTCGGTTCTTTGAATCGTTCCATGGCGTTTCCAAGTCAGAAATCCTTTGTGCAGTGGCTTAGCAGCGTTCGAACGCACAGGCCCGCATTCAATCCGGCGTCGAAGCCGCCGTCGAATTCCTCACGGCAATGAGTTCCGGCGTCGTCGTTCTAAACTCTGGATCTTCAAGCCTGAAATTCGCGCTCTATCGTGCCGCGGGCGGAGACCCGCAGCGCCTCCTTTCGGGGCAAATCGAAAATATCGAGCAGGCACCGCACCTCTCGATGTACGAATCGTCCGGCGGAGTGAGTGAACGCGCGTTGAGTACCCACGTCGACCCTGGGCGCACCCGTGCGGAGTCGCTGGCATTGCTGATCGACATGCTTTCTGAGCGCATGGGTGGAGAGGGCCTTCTTGCCGCCGGGCACCGGGTTGTGCACGGTGGGGCGTCCTTTCGCGAGCCGGTGGTGGTGGACCGTGACGTGCTGGCGTTGCTCGGCACGTTCGTTCCGCTGGCACCCCTGCATCAGCCGCACAATCTGGCGGCGATACGCGCGCTGCTCGATGCGGCGCCAGGAATGCCACAGGTCGCCTGTTTCGATACGGCATTTCACAGTACGCAGCCGGAGGTCGCCACGTTGTACGCGTTGCCGCCGGAACTGCGAACACGTGGGGTAAGGCGCTACGGCTTCCACGGGCTGTCGTATGAATACATTGCGAGCGTGCTTCCGGATTATCTCGGGAAGCGTGCTAACGGAAAGGTAGTGGTTGCGCATCTTGGCAACGGGTGCAGTCTGTGCGCCCTGCGCGAGGGACGCAGCGTCGGAACGAGCATGGGATTCACGGCGTTGGAGGGGCTTGTGATGGGCACGCGCCCGGGATCCATCGACCCGGGCGTGGTGCTGTACATGCTGCAGGAAATGAGCATGGGCGCCCCTGCGGTAGTTGACCTTCTTTATCACCGGTGCGGTCTGTTGGGGATCTCGGAAATCAGCCACGACATACGCGAGTTGCTGGCGACTGCGGATCCACGGGCAGCGCGGGCCGTGGACTTGTTCGTGTACCGCGCCGTCGCTCAGATTGGCGCACTTGTGGCCGCGTTGGAAGGTCTGGACGCGCTGGTCTTTACTGCCGGGATCGGCGTACATGCGGCTGTGGTTCGGGAACGCATTTGCAGGGGGCTCGCTTGGCTTGGACTGGTGTTCGATGCAGACGCGAATGCGCGTCACGGTCCCTGCATCAGCGGGACGGACAGCACCGTGTCAGCATGGGTGATTCCGACCAACGAGGAACTTATGATCGCGCGGCACACGTTGCGCGCGGTTGGCGTGGCGGGCGCCTAGACCGGACCGTCAGCGGCCGCGAAACAGCGGCCTGCGTTTCTCGTTGAATGCTCGCACGCCTTCCGCCCGGTCTTCCGTTCCAACGAGCTGGTTGTATGCTTCGACTTCGAATCGCAATCCGGATTTCAAATCCATCTGCATACCCAGATTGATGGACTTCTTCGCTTGTCTCACCGCCAGCGGCGCGTTACGAGCAATGGTCCGCGCCGTTTCCATAGCGGCGCTCATGAGCTGTCCGGCCTCGCAGAGTTGATTAACCAGACCCCATTCGAAGGCCTGTTCAGCGCTGAAAGGTTTTCCGGTGAGGATGATTTCTCTAGCGCGGCGTTCTCCCACCGCGCGTGGCAGATTCTGGGTGCCGCCAGCGCCTGGCATTATCCCTATGCTCACCTCAGTCAGCGCAAAACGGGCGCTGCGCACGGCATAGATGAAGTCGCACATCAGTGCAAGTTCGAGTCCACCTGCGTAGGCGTGGCCGTTGGCAGCCGCGATGACTGGAATCGGTACGTCTGTCATCGACCAGAATGCGCGTTCGAAAAGCTCGTGCTGGGCGCGCCACGCCGCGTCGGTCATACCATGACGCTCCTTGAGATCGGCTCCGGCGCAAAATGCACTTTCCCCCGCGCCTGTGAGGATGACGCAACGCTCATCGCCAAGTCCGGCAATGAGCCGCGTCCAGAGATCAAGCAGTTCCGTTGCCATCTCCGTGTTGAACGCATTGCGGACCTCGGGACGGTTCAAAGTGACCACTAGCACGCCCGGTTCCGGCGATTCGACCTTCAGGGTCGCATACATGTGTGGTTTCAATGCCGATTCTCCACTAATCCGGCGTAGCGACCGACAAAGAGCGCTGCCCGCGTACCGGGACCCAGGAAAACTGGTGGGCGCGGCTGGGATCGAACCAGCGACCTTCCGCGTGTGAGGCGGACGTTCATACCGCTGAACTACGCGCCCAGGAAAGGATGGGGAGCGAATTTTACCCTGCGAAGCAAAGTGCGTCCAGACGCCGGGGCTTATTGTAGCGTGCCGCCTGCAACGTTCTCATACTTGATCCTGCCCTGGGACATCGCGCGGTGGCGCGATCGCGTAGAATCGGTCCACTGTCCGCCGAATTCGACATGATCCGCACCCGCTTCGCACCAAGCCCGACCGGTTACTTGCATATTGGTGGCGCCCGAACGGCGCTGTTTTCGTGGGCGTTCGCCAGAAAGCACGGCGGCAAGTTCATCCTCCGCATTGAGGATACGGATCTGGAGCGCTCGACCGACGACTCGGTGCAGGCCATTCTCGACGGCATGAAGTGGCTCGGGTTGGACTGGGACGAGGGACCGTTCCACCAGATGCACCGCCTCGACCGTTATCGCGAGGTCGCCGAGCAACTCATTCGCGAGGGCCACGCCTATCCTTGCTACTGCTCCAAGGAGGAACTGGACGCGATGAGGGAGGCACAGCGCGCAAGGGGAGAGAAACCGCGCTACGACGGTCGCTGGCGACCCGAGAACGCAAAAGCCCTCGGACTCAATCCGCCGCGTGGCGCCAAGCCGATAGTCCGCTTCAGAAATCCGCTCGAAGGCGACGTGACATTCGTCGATCTCGTGAAAGGGCCGATAACCGTCGCCAACGCCGAACTCGATGATCTGGTAATGCTTCGCGCCGACGGCGTTCCAACCTACAACTTCGGCGTGGTCGTGGATGACCTGGACATGGGAATCACCCATGTCATCCGCGGCGACGATCATGTCAACAACACCCCGCGCCAGGTGAATATCTTCCGCGCGCTCGGCGCGGAACTGCCGCAGTTTGCCCACGCGCCGATGATTTTGGGCGCCGACGGCGAGCGACTGTCGAAGCGCCATGGAGCGGTGAGCGTCATGCAGTATGCGGAGGATGGTTTCCTGCCGGAGGCGGTGCTCAATTACCTTGCGCGCTTGGGTTGGTCTCATGGAGACGCCGAATTGTTTGCATCGCAGAAGTTCATCGAATGGTTCGACCTTGCGCATATCAGCCGCTCGCCGGCGCAGTTCAATCCGGAGAAACTGTGCTGGCTTAACCAGCAGTACATCAAGGCTTCGGACGAAGGCAGGCTCGCCCACGCGGTCGCGCCGCGTATCGAGCGCGATGGCGGTACGCTCGCGGGCGGACCACCTCTTGAACGCGTGGTTGCGCTGCTGAAGGAACGCACGGGAACGCTCGCCGGGCTTGCCGACGAGGCCATGATGTTCTACGGCCAACGCGAGCCGACCGCGGAAGCGCTGGACGAACACCTCACGCCGGAAGTGCGGTCGGCGCTTGCCGAACTTGCAACGCGATTTGAAAGCCTGGGCGAATGGTCGGCCGACGCAATCAACGTCGAGGTGCAGATGGTTTCGAAAGCGCGCGCTCTGAAGATGCCCAAGCTTGCCGTTCCGCTGCGACTGCTGGTGTTCGGCGTGGCTCAGACGCCGGCTTTGTCAACAGTGTTGGCGCTTGCCGGAAAGCAGCGCGTCATCGATCGTATCCGGCGATTCGCACACTGATTGCGGCGCATCGGATCGAAGTTCCAAGTTGCTGAAAGATGCGACAAATCCGGGATCTCTCGGCTTTACAACGCCTGCGTCCCGCGGCTATAATCCGCGGCTCGGTTGTGGGGGTATAGCTCAGCTGGGAGAGCGCTTGCATGGCATGCAAGAGGTCAGCGGTTCGATCCCGCTTACCTCCACCAGCCACCCAATAATGCTCCACGAATAGTCCTTGTGTCCCCATCGTCTAGAGGCCTAGGACATCGCCCTTTCACGGCGGTAACGGGGGTTCGAATCCCCCTGGGGACGCCATGCTGCCGCCCACCGGTCGCATGAACGCTGCTCTTGTCGCGCAGCGTTGCAGCGGCCTTCCTCGTATTCTTAGCGCGCACGCGATTGGCAACGATCGTCGCAGCGCGCGACGCGTCCGCATTTCGGCCCCGTCGCTGGTGCACTGAGCCGTTCGGTTCAGTGTCGCGACGGCGCGCGTCTGGCGCGCGATGAAGAGGTCCGCCGGATCACGTTCATTGATGGATCACGTTGACGCTCATAGGGATGATCGGTTACCGTCCGCGTGGTCACCTGCGCAAGGCGTGCGACCGTAACGTACGTAGGAATTCTGAATGGGCTATTACGTCGGCATCGACGTCGGGGGGACTTTCACCGACGTATGCGTTGCCAACCAGGACGGAAACATCTCGGTCTACAAGACTCCGACGCTTCCCGACATCGGGGTCGGCGTCATCAACGGGTTGAGGCTGGCCGCGGAGGCGCAGGGGCTGGGCCTTCCGACGTTTCTCGCGCAGGTAGAGCGCTTCGGGCACGGCAGCACCGTCGCCGTCAACGCGCTGCTGCAAAGGCGTGGCGTACGCGTCGGGCTGATCACCACGCGCGGATTCGCCGATACGCTGTGGATTTCCCGGATGATGGCGATGACCACCGGGCTGCCACCGGAGCACCTGACCCATTACCGCAGGCGCAAGCGACCGGATCCGTTGATGGCGCGCAGCCTAGTGCGCGAGGCTGTCGAGCGCATCGATTATCGCGGCGACGTGGTCGTCGCATTGAACGTCGATGGCGCGCGGCACGCCATCCGCGAGTTGCTCGACCAGGGGATAGAGTCGCTTGCAATCTGCACGCTCTGGTCCTTCAGGAATCCGGTGCATGAGCGGATGCTGCGCGAGATCGCGCTGGAATTGGCGCCGGATCTGTACGTATCGGTATCGAGCGACCTGGTCCCGGTAATCAAGGAATACGAACGCATGGCCACGACCGTCGTCAACGCTTATCTGGGTCCGGTCGTGAACGGTTACATTTCGGCGATGGGCAACGAACTCGAGACGTCGGGCTTCGGCAACGAATTCTTCATGCTGAACTCCGTCGGCGGGGTCATTCCTCCCAAGGAGGCTACGCTCAAGCCCATTCAACTGCTGGGTTCGGGACCGAGCGGCGGCGCGCTGGCCTCGCAACTGCTGGCGCGGCAAATCGGGCTGCCGAACGTGCTCGTCGCGGACATGGGCGGAACGAGTTTCGACGCCGGATTGATCGTCGAAGGAGAACTGCTGCTGCAGACCGAAGCCGTGGTCGGCAATCTCAATTTGCTGAGTCCGATGATCGGTATCCGCTCGATCGGCACCGGCGGCGGCAGCATCGCCGTAAGCGCCGACGGTATGCTCAAGGTGGGGCCCGAGAGTGCAGGCTCGTTTCCGGGACCGGCGTGCTACGGGCGTGGTGGAACCATGCCGACTGTCACCGACGCGGATCTTGTCCTCGGGTTCTTGAACCCCGAATACTTTCTGAGCGGCACGATGAAGCTCGATGCCGAAGCGGCATCGGAGGCCATTCGCAAGCATGTCGCCGAGCCGCTCGGTCTGTCCGTACTCGATGCGGCGGCGGGAATACGCGAGGTGGCCGACCAGCAGATGGCCGACCTGCTGCGCCAGAGCACGCTGGAGCGCGGTTACGACCCGCGAGAGTTCTGCTTGTTCGCCTATGGTGGCGCCGGTCCGCTGCATGCCTGCGCATTCGGCCGGGAAGCCGGCGTGCGGTCGGTTGTGGTTCCGGTAGCTGCGCCGGTGTTCTCGGCGCAGGGAATCCTGGCGGCCGACATGCGCCTGTCGCGCCAGCGTTCGATCCTGCAGCGCAGCCGCGGCAACGCCAAAGCGCGCGCAGAGGGACTGGAGGGCGCGTTGGTCGAGAGCATCTTCAAGGAGCTCGAAGCCGAAGTCCGCGACGCATTCGAACGTTATGGAGTATCCGACGCCGCACGCCAGACGCTGGTGAGATCGGTCAGCATGAGATATTCGCGGCAGGTCCACGAAGTTTCCGTTCCCGTCGAAGGATCGCTGGCGGGACCGCAGGCGATGGCCGATCTGGTCGCCAATTTCGACCGGACATATGAGCATCGCTACGGCCGCGGAACCGGCTCGCGCAGCGCCGTCATCGAGATCACCAACTGTCATCTGCAACTGGTTCAGGCGCTGCCCAAAGTGGCTGCGGCGGTTGCCGACGTACCGGGGCCGCTCGCACCATCGGGGAACCGCAGAGTCTACTTGAAGGGCTGGGTGGACGTTCCGGTCTACCATTGGGACAAATTGCCGCTGGGATCGAAGTTCGCCGGGCCCGCGCTGGTCGATGCGCCCGGGACCACGGTCTGGATCGGACCCGATAACGAGGTGCGGGTGGATAATCTGGGCAACCTGCGTATGGAGTTAGCGAAGTGAGTCCGGGCATCGATCCAGTCACCTTTGAGGTCATTCGCCACAAGCTCATGGCGATCACGGAAGAGCAGCGAATTGCCTTTCAGTCCATTTCCGGTTCGCCGGTCGTGACCGAGGCAAGCGACTATTACACCGGACTGTTTCTGGCGGACGGAACCATCGCCACCATGGGATACAAGGTTGCGACCCAGGGCGGTCCGATGACCCTGGCGATCAAGATGCTCATGGACCTGTTTCCGCCCGAGCAGTTGAAGTCCGGAGACATATATCTGGCCAACGATCCGTACCGGGCGGCGGTACATCAGAACGACATTCAGGTGCTGCAGCCGCTGTTCCATGAAGGCACGCTGGTGGCGTGGGCCGGATTCGGCGCTCACGAGGTGGACGTCGGCGGGATGGACTTTGCAAGCTGGTGCCCGAAGGCCAAGGATGTGTATCAGGAAGGATTCCGGATCGCGGGCCTCAAGCTGATCGATGCCGGAGAGGTCAGGGAAGACGTCTGGCAGTTCGTCCTCAGCCTGTCGAGGCTTCCGCACCTGCTCGATCTGGACCTGCGCGGCATGGTTGCCGCAGGCAACATCTCGCAGCGCCGCGTCGGCGAACTCATGGAACGCTATGGGGCGGGGGTCGTCGAGGCGGCGAT
The DNA here is from genome assembly GCA_001770415.1 of Betaproteobacteria bacterium RIFCSPLOWO2_02_FULL_63_19. Classification (GTDB taxonomy): domain Bacteria; phylum Pseudomonadota; class Gammaproteobacteria; order Burkholderiales; family SG8-39; genus JACQTO01. The sequence goes on from MEQX01000041.1 coordinate 11,541, forward strand.
GAACCGGATGATCGAGTATTCGGAACAGAAACTGCGCGAGCGCCTCGCAGCGATGCCCGACGGCATCTTCCGTGCGGTGGACTTCCTCGAGCACGACGGGCATTCCGACCGCCTCTACCGCGTGTGCATCGCCATTACGAAAAAACGCGACAGCATGGTGCTCGATTTCAGCGAAAGCTCCGACCAGGCGCCCGGATTCGTGAACGCGACCAAGGCCGGCCTCAGGGGGGCGGTTGTCGGAGGGCTGTTTCCGTCGCTCGGCTACGACATTCCCTGGAACGAGGGGCTGCTGCGTCCGGTGACCATCGTCTCGCGACCCGGAAGCATCTGCGACGCGCGCTTTCCAGCCCCGGTGGGCGCGGCGACGGTCGAGGCCGTCTGGATCGCAAAGAACGCTTTGACCGCGGCGCTGGCCAAGTTGAAGGCATGCACGCCCGGAATGGACGCCGAAGTGCAGGCGGTGAGCGCGGGCACCATGTCCACGGTCAACCTGGGCGGAACAGACCAGTACGGCCAGCGCTATGGCATCCACTTGATGGATCCGATGATGAACGGGTTCGGGGCCTACACGGAAAGCGACGGATATGACCTGGGCGGCTCGTATTCGACCACCATCCCCAACGTGGCCAACGTGGAGTCGAATGAATTCCTGTCGCCGATGCTCTATCTGCACCGGCGCATCGAGCCGGACACCGGTGGCGCAGGAGCGCGGCGCGGCGGAATGGCCGCCAGCATGGCGTTCACCGCGCACGGCGTCGCGAAAACCGAGGCGCTTATCATGACCCACGGCATGGAGGTGCCTAATTCGATAGGAATCCTGGGCGGTTATCCGGGAAGCTGCGTAAGGCAGCGGATCATCCGGGGGAGCGATCTCGCGCAACACCATCGCGAGGGACGTATGCCGGTGGAAGTCTCGGAGTTGAAGGGTGATCTGGAGGAAATGGGACCCAAGCCGGGGCTCATCGACCTGCACCCGGGCGACGTGTTCGAGACATCGTGGCAGGGCGGGGGCGGTCTCGGTGATCCGCTGGACCGCCAGCCGGGCAGTGTCGCGGCCGACTGCGATGCCGGGCACTACAGCAGGCGCTTCGCTGAGCAGATATTCGGGGTCGCCCTGTCGCCCGACGGAAGCGTCGATGAAGCAGCGACCCGCTCGCGCAGGGACGCGCTGCGGCGTGAGCGACTGGCCGGACTCGCCGAACCAAGAAACATTTATCACGGGTCCGTCGAAGGCACCGGCGAATCCATTGGCGGGCGCTTGCGCTTTGCCCAATATCGCGGCGGGCGCTGGTTCGCGTGCCAGTGCGGCCAGCCCCTCGCGCCGCGAAGCGGCAACTGGCGTGACGGGGCCCGGTCTGGCCAGATTTCGCCGGACGCCGTCGGGTTTCACCTCCGGCTGCACCCGGAGCTTGAACTGCGGCAGTTCGTTTGCCCGGGCTGCGGCGGGTCATTGTCTGTTGACGTCGCGGAAAAAGGCGCGCCCGACATTCAGGATATCGAACTGATCTGATTGCTTGTCGCTCTGCCGAACCGCTGGAAGGAGGTTGATGCAATGTTTACCAAGACATGGAGTACATCGGAGAGAAAATACGACGTTATCCTCGAACGCGACGTATGGGTGACGATGAAGGACGGCGTGAGGCTGCATACCGATATCTTCAGGCCCGCAAGCAAGGGGAAGTTCCCCGCGATATTGGGCTACCACCCGTACGATGGCCCTGCGCAGTTCGCCGCGATCTATCCGCGCGCGTTTTCTTCGGTTACCACGACGACCGCAGGACAGGAAAAGGGCAACGGGCCGCTCGAGGCAGGCGATCCCAACTTCTTCGTGCGCAGAGGTTACGTTCACGTCATCGCCAACATCCGCGGCTCGGGCGAATCCGAGGGCTACTATCCGTTCCTCGCGGATCCCGAAGCGCAAGATGGCTACGAGCTGATCGAATGGATCGCAAAGCAGCCCTGGTGCGATGGCAACGTCGGCATGTTCGGCGTTTCCTATTTCGGGCGCATCCAGCATTTCGTCGCCTCGTTGAAACCGCCGCATCTCAAATGCATCTTTGCACCCTGGGCATCGACCGATCAGTACCGCGATGCGCTGTATCAGGGGGGGATCCTGGCGCAGAACTGGGCCGTATCCTGGTCCGGCGCGATGTCCAACATCCGATATCAGAGCGAGTCGCGCCGGAACTGGAGCAAGGCGCAATGGAATAAAGCGCTGGAGCGCGCGCTCGCCGACAAGGAACTCAACGCATATCCTGCGGTGATCGCCGCGCTGAAGAATCCTGACCAGGGCCTGAACCCGCTGGTCGCGGACATCGTGCTCAATCCGCTCGATGGGCCGTTCTGGGAAAAGCGCAAGGCCCGCTACGATACGATCAAAACGCCAGCATACATCGGGGGTGACTGGGGAATCTACGGCCTGCATCTGCCCGGAGCGTTCAGGAGTTGGGAAAAGGTGCGCGGGCCGAAGAAGATGATGATAGGCCCGGCCGCTTACTTGGAGCGCCCCGTCTATCAGCTTCAATACGAGTCGCTGCGCTGGTTCGACCATTGGCTCAAAGGGATGAATACGGGAATCATGGAGGAACCCCCGATCCGGATGTTTGTCCGCGGCACCAACCGGTGGAAGACCGCTCCCGAGTGGCCGCTGCCGGAGACGAAATGGACCCCGTTCTACCTTCACGAAGGTGGGGTGCTCTGGGAACGGGAATATTTCCCGAACGAGGGCTCGAGTTCCTTCAGCGACTCACCGTGGGGCCGCGAGCATCTCGAATTCGCGACCGCGGAACTGGTCGAAGAAACCGAAGTGGTCGGTCCGGTACTGCTGAACTTCTACGCGTCGACGACAGACGACGATGTGCTGTGGTTTGTGAGCCTTCGCGAGGTGGATGCGCAGGGGAACGAAAAGGTACTCTCCCGAGGGTGGCTCAGAGGAAGCCACCGCGAGGTCGACCGCAATCGCTCGAAGCGCTGGGAGGTCTACCATCCGCATACGAAGAGCGAGCCGTTGGTTTCCGGCAAGATCTACGAATTCAACATTTCGATCGTTCCGACGGCCAACCTGTTCAAGGCAGGGTCGAGGATCAAGCTCAAGATCGCCTGCTGCGACGACCAGCCGACGAATGCTCTCGAGGCGATCGCCGGTGGACACATCAGGCGCCAGGCCGGCTCGCGGATCACCGTGTACCACAACGAACAGTATGCGTCGCATCTGCTGCTGCCGATCACTTCCGGCAACATCATCGGGACATTCATCTCCGGCGGGCATCCGTACTTCTGAGTCCGGGGAAGCGGACAAACTGTGGCGCGCGCCGGCGGCACGGAGGGCCGCCGGCATTGAGCCGAAGCACCGGTAAGCAGCGCCGGGCCTAGGAGGAGGAACTGATGGACAAGTTGATTATCACTGCGGCGCTGACGGGCGGTTTCCACGGCAAGGAAGCCAATTCCAATCTGCCGGAGCAGCCCGACGAAATCGCCCAGGCCGCCTACGACTGTTTCCAGGCCGGCGCGGCGATCGTGCATCTGCACGCGCGGGAAGAAAACGGCAAGCCGACCTGCGATCCGCGCGTCTACGGAGAGATCGTCGCGAAAGTCAAAGCGCGCTGCGACGTGATCACGCAGGTGTCGACGGGGGCCGGGCCCGAGCTGAGTCCCGAGGAGCGCATTCGAGCGATCGAGGTCGACGCGGAGATGGCTTCGCTGAACATGGGCACCATGGTGCGAACGCGCTGGGGCGAGGGTAGTATGTTTCTCAACACGCGATCGCAAATTGAAGGTTATGCGCGAGCGATGCGGGAGCGGCGTATCAAGCCCGAGATGGAAGTCTACGGGCACAGCATGATCGTGGATGTCGAGAATTTGATCAGGAAGGACCTGGTTGCGAAGCCGTATTACATCAACTTCGTTCTGGGCATGGGGCACCAGGGTGCGTTGCCCGGCGAACCCAAGCATCTGCTGTCGCTGATCGAATACCTGCCCAAAGACGCGATATTCAACGTTTCAGGCATTGGAGCCGCGCAGCTCCCGCTGACCACGCTGGCGATGCTGCTGGGCGGACACAGTCGTGTGGGTATGGAGGACAATGTCTATTACACCAGGGGGAAATTGGCGCAAAGTAATGCCCAGCTTGTGGAACGAGCCGCGCGCATCGCGCGCGAATTGGGGCGCGAACCGGCGTCGCCGGCCGAAGCGCGGCAGATGCTGCTGTTGGGCAGTTAGTGCCGTGAGAGAACTTGTATCAATCGGAAGCACCGAGGCGCCAAATCTTGGCCGCCCCGGTTAGGGGTTCCGAAACTCGGACGCGGGCAACATTCAACTGGAGGAGGGAATTATGTCAGGTGTTATTGAGAGGGCACGGTTTTGGCTGGCGGCGGTGCTTGCAGCGATCTGCGTGGTACCGGTCGCAGCCGTGGCGCAAGGCGGGGGGAAGAACGAAATCGTGGTGGGGTACAGCATCTCCATGACAGGAAAGTTCAGCACGTCGGCGCTGGAGGTCCACCGCGGTTACCAGTTGTGGGCCGAAGAAGTGAACAAGCAGGGTGGCATCGCGGTCAAGGAACTGGGGAAGAAACTTCCGGTTCGCCTGCTGCATTATGACGACGCCAGCGACACGAGCAGCGCCATAAGGAGCTACGAACGGTTGATCACGCGCGACCAAGTCGACCTGTTATTGAGCCCATGGGGCAGCGGGCACAATTTCGCGGTTTCCGCGGTGACCGAAAAGTACAAGTTCCCGATGCCGCTCGCCACGGCCGCTGCGGACCCGATATTCAACCGGGGATTCAAATACATTTTCGAGACGACCCAACTTGCATCGAACATGTATAACGGTTTGGCCGATTACTTGGCCACGATGAAGGGCCAGATCAAGACGGTGGCGATCGCCTATGAGAACTTCCTGTTCACGCAAAGCCTGCGAAAGGCGCTGCTTGCCAGGCTGAAGGGTTCCGGCATCGAAGTGGTCGCCGACGAGCAGTACCCCTTGGGAGGTCAGGATTTCACCAGCCTGCTGATCAAGGTCAAAGCGGCCAAGCCGGACGCGTTCCTCGCGATCAACGTGATGCCCTCGGTGGTCTACCTGACACGGCAGATGGCCGAGACCGGATTCAAGCCGAAGCTCTACGCCGTCACGATGGGGCCGATGTACGAGGAGGCGTTCGTCAAGAAGCTCGGCGGCATTACCGATGGCATCGTCGAAAACGGCTTCTGGCATCCGGATCTGCCCTTCCCGGGAGCGCGCAAATTCTATGACGACTATTCGGCGAAATTCAAGCAGCCGCCGGCGACCGACGCGGCCTATGCTTTCATCGGTGCCCAGGTATTGCAGCAGGGTGTCGAGCAGGCTGGGACGCTGAACAAGGAAAAGATCGCTGCGAAGCTGCATTCGGGCAAGTTCGTGACGATCCTGGGACCCTATGAGTACGACGAGCGCGGCGTCAACAAGCACCAGCTGAGCTTCCTGGTCCAGCTTCAGAACGGAAAACGCGTGCTGGTCTGGCCGAAATCGGTTTCCAACGCGTCGTTGAAGATTCCCTACTGATTCGACATTGATCGTCACGGCGCTGCGCGGGGTGCTCGCACCAGCGGGTACTCTCGCGTAGCGGCGTAGGAAAAACTTCGCCCGTGATTTCCTGCGACCCGGCATTGCGCATGCGGCTGATTGCCGCTGCCCAGGATCTGGCGGCTCCGGATCTGCTGATTCGTGGTGCGCAGGTCTGGAACGCATTTACAGGGGAGATCGAGGCGGCGGACATCGCGGTATGCGCCGACCGGATCGCGAAGGTCGGCCCGTGGTCGGGTCCGGTTTCGGAAGCGACGCAGCAGATCGACGCATCCGACAAAGTTGCCGTCCCGGGGTACATCGAGCCGCATACCCATCCCTGGCCCTTCGTGAATCCGCTCAGCCTTGCCGAAGCGGCCGCGTGCCGGGGAACGACCTGTCTGGTTTATGACCAGTCGCTGTTGTATCTGGCGCTGGGCAGCGAACGTCTGGAGCAGGCGGTCGATGCTTTGTCGGCCGCGGCGCTGACTCAGATCTTCTGGGTGGCGCGCGTGGCCGGGCAATCGCGCTTTCTCGGGGAAGAGCAGTTCTTTTCCCGCGATGCCATCGGAAGGCTGCTGGACAATCGAAATTTTCTGGGCACGGCCGAGATGACCCGATGGAGCGACCTTCTGGATCCGGATCGTTCGGAGCGGATCCTCGATCTGTTCGAAGACGCCCGCCGAAGGGGTAAGTACAACGACGGTCACATGGCCGGAGCGAGCCAGCGGCGGCTTGACGCTCTGGCGACCGCGGGGATTCGTTGCTGCCACGAGGCCATCGACGCCGATGAAGCGATCGACAGACTGCGGCGGGGCATCTGGGTGATTTTCCGCAATTCCAGTTTGCGCGAGGATTTGTCGGCGCTGCTTCCCAGCCTGGAACGCTCGGAGTTCCATGACCGCTTCGCATACACGACCGACGCTGTGGCCGAACCGTTCGTGGAAGAGCATGGTTACATCGATTACATGATTGGCGTCGCATTGCGCGCGGGCGTTGCCCCCGGCACCGCGTACAGAATGGCCACCCTTAACGCAGCGACGCTGTTGCGCTTGGACGACGATCTCGGCGCGGTGGCACCTGGGCGGATTGCCAACGTCAATCTGCTTAGCGGGTTGGAGCAGCCGGCACCCGAGGCGGTCGTGTGCAGGGGACGGTTGGTTGCCCGGGATGGGGCGCTCGTTGTATCTGCTCCCAGCGAGCACTTTAACTGGGAGGAATGTTATGCGGGCAGCGCACCGTCGATTCCGCAATGGGGCGCCGGGGTCTTCGCGCTCCCGGTGCGTGCGCCGAATCCGTTTCCGGCCGGCAGACTGATCAACGCCGTGATCACGCGTACCTCGCCGGTCTGTTTGCGCGCAGATCGACTCGGGCTATGGCCGGTGGAGCCGGACTCGCTGGTTCTGGCGGCTACCGACCGGGGCGGACATTGGATCACGCGTGGCGTCGTCCAAAACATGGCGCCCGGACTGCTCGCGTTGGCGACAACTTACACGACCAGCGGCGGAATCCTCGTGTTGGGGCAATCCGCGCAGGCCATGGCCGAGGCCTTGGCGCGCCTGCGCAGGCTCGGCGGCGGTATCACGATCTGCTCGATCAGCGGTCGTTGGTGGGAATTGGCCTTTCCCGTGGCGGGTATCCATCGCGCGGGAGGGTTTTCCGGAGCCGTGCAGGCGGCGCGAGCGTTCCAGGCGGCGCTGAAGGATTGCGGTTACCCTCATGCCGATCCCAAGTACACGCTGCTGTTTTTGACGGGGGACGTTCTGCCGGAGTTGCGGGCAACCGAGGCCGGCTGGATTTCACTGCGAACCGGCGAAATACTGTTTCCATCCGAGCGCCTGAACGACGATGTCCAGACGCGCACGACCTTGCCAGCCGAGGGATAGAGCCGCGTGGACGTGACGACGTTTCTGCAATTACTGCTCTTTGGCGTGGTCTGGGGCGGGCTTTATGCGCTGATCGCGACCGGCCTGAACCTCATCTACGGGGTCATGAAAATCCTCAACATCGCCCATGGCGAGCTGATGATGCTGGGCGCCTACCTGACCTATTGGTTGTTTACGCTGTGGCACGTGAGCCCACTGATCAGCCTGCCGCTAGCAGCCGTTTCGATGTTCGTGTTCGGGATCATCATGCAGAAACTGCTGATCGATCCGCTGCTCCGGCACAATCTGTCGATGGGGGAATTCGAGAACGCGACGTTGATCGTGTTCTTTGCCGTGTTGTTGATCCTGCAAAGCGCGGCGCTGCTGTTGTGGACTGCGGACTACCGGGTTATCAGCTATGCGAGTCATCCGGTACATATCGGTCCGCTGGCCGTGGCGGCCAAACGGCTGATCGTCGTGCTGGTCGTGCTGCTCGTTTCGGCCGCGATGTACCTCGGACTGCAGCACACGCTGCTCGGCAAGGCTATCCGCGCGGTCAGCCAGGACATGACGACGGCACGGCTGATGGGAATCCATGTCAAGCGCATCGGGCTGCTGGGCTTCGGAATCGGCTCGGCGCTGGCCGGCATCGCCGGCAGCCTCGCCAGTACCATCTATGTCATCACGCCGACGGTCGGCCTTCTGTTTACGATTAAAGCATTTACGGTAATGGTGGTGGGAGGCCTCGGAAGCCAGGGTGGCACGCTGCTCGCGGGACTGTTGCTCGGAGTCCTGGAATCGTTCGCGAGCTTTTTCATGGGCGCTGAATACAAAGACTTGAGCGGCTACGTGGTGCTGATCGCGTTCATCGTCTGGAAGTCCCGGACGTCCTCCGCCTTCGTGAGCGAGATCAAATGACGGGCGCGCCGGCCAAGGGCGTGATCGTTGCGCTGGTAGCGCTGCTTCTGATGCTGCCCGCGTGGGGATCGGCGTACGCGATCTCCTTTCTCGTCAGCGTGCTGTTGTACGTGGCGCTGGCCGGAAGCTGGAATCTCTTTTCCGGCACGACGGGTTATGCTTCGCTGGGACAGGGGCTGTTCTTCGGGCTTGGCGCGTACGCGTTCGGCGTGTCGACCGTGCTGCTCAAGTGGCACCCGGTGGTGGGGATTGTGCTCGCCGCCGCGGTGTCGGCGGTGGCCGCGGTGCTGCTCGGGTTAGTGCTCCTCACAACGCGCATCCGCGTGGCGTATTTCGCGATCGTGATGCTGGGGGTCAACGAGGTCGTCAAGACCGTCGTCGCGAACATCAAGGCGGTGGGTTCCTCGTCCGGCCTGACGATTCCGCCGCTGTCGACCAATTTGATCGCCTACTATTTTCTGCTCTTCCTCGCCATCGGCGTGACGGCCCTTTCCTACCTGATCAAGCACTCGCGCTGGGGGCTGGGACTGAAGGCGATTCTCGCCGACGAGGTGGCGGCGGAGGTCACAGGTGTCGGAACGGTCGCACACAAGATGGCAATGTTCGTGCTGAGCGGCACGCTGATCGGCCCGGCCGGCGCGATGATCGCCTGGTACTGGAGCTACATCGATCCGTACATCGCTTTCGACCTTTCGGTTTCCTTCGACATGGTGGTCATGTCCATATTCGGCGGCGTTGGAACGGTGATGGGACCGGTGCTCGGCGCGGTCATCATCAGTGGCGTCAAGGAAGCGCTTTCGACCAGCATTCCGCAATTCCACACGATCATCTTCGGCGTGCTCGTACTGGGACTGATCCTGTGGTGTCCGGGTGGGCTGATGCAGGTCTACCGGATACTGCACCGGCGGATCACCGGCGGTCCGCGTCCCGCGCGCAGCAGGGGTGCGCAATGAGCGGGGATGCAGTGCTCGAGGTGCAGGGACTGGACGTGCATTTCGGCGGCGTGCAGGCGCTGCGCAATCTATCGTTCACGATTGCACCGGGGAAGATCATCGGCGTCATGGGCCCCAACGGCGCGGGCAAGACGACGCTTTTCAATCTCGTCACCGGCGTCTATAGGCCGTCCGCGGGCAGGATCGTGTTCGGGGGCAGACCTTTGCAGGGGCTCAGCCCGGCGCGCATCGCCCGCGCCGGAATAGGGCGAACCTTTCAGAGCGGGCGGCCGTTCGCGAATCTCACGGCGCTGGAGAACGTGCTGGTCGGCTTGTATTACGGGGCGGATGTGCGCCGCGCCGGCGCGACCGACGCGAAAAGGCGGGGCCAGGAGGTCCTGGACTTCGTCGGATTGGGTAAACTTGCCGACCGCCCGGTCGCCAGCCTGAATCTCACGGAGCGCAAGATCGTCGAGCTGGCGCGGGCACTTGCGACGCGCCCCCGAATGTTGCTTCTGGACGAGCCGCTCGCGGGATTCAATCCGCTGGAGCTCGAACCTGCAATCCGGATCGTGCGCCGCATCCGCGACGAGCTGGGTATCACGGTGATGTGGATCGAGCACATCATGACGGTGCTCATGGAGACCTGCGAGCACCTGATCGTCCTGCATCACGGCGAAAAACTGGCTGAGGGCACCCCCGGCGAAATCGCGGCGGATGCAGCGGTCGGAGACGCGTATTTCGGGAAGAAAGGAGCGACAAAACTTGGCTGAACACGCTCACGCGAGGAGGGAAGGCGCCCTTTTGCTTTCGGTGCAGAACATCGACGTGAGTTACGGCGAAGTCCAGGTGCTGCGCGATTGCTCGCTCGAAGTGCGCCAGGGCGAGATCGTGGCGCTGTTCGGCGGCAACGGCGCCGGCAAGACGACGATGCTTCGGGCGGTCTCCGGACTGATCAGGCCGGGCGCGGGGCAGATCGTGTTCGACGGCAGAGTCATTTCCGGCATGGAGGCGCACCAGCTGCCGGAACTGGGGCTCGCGCACGTGCCTGAAGGCCGGCACGTATTTCCCCAGATGACCGTACAGGAAAACCTCGAAATGGGAGCGTATGCGCCGCGGGTGCGCGCGCACAAACGCGAGAACATGGCGGCCGTGTTCGAACTGTTTCCGGCGCTCAAGGAACGAAGGAAAGCTGCCGCGGGCGTGCTGAGCGGCGGCCAGCAACAGATGCTCGCGATCGGCAGGGGGCTCATGGCCGAGCCCAAGCTGCTGCTGCTCGACGAACCGTCGCTCGGCTTGGCGCCGACGATCGTCGCCGCGCTGTTCGAGACCATCAGCAAGACCCGGGCGCTCGGCGTGACCGTGCTGCTCGTGGAGCAGAATCTCTGGGAATCGATGGAGATCGCCGATTGGTATTACCTGATCGCCACCGGCGAGATCGTTTCGGACGATGTTCCCGAACGGCTTCGCGAAGACCAGGCGTTCAGACGCGTGTATCTGGGCGTTTGACTGCCGAATATACTATTTAGGGGGAGCGACATGAGTTCGAGCGGCACGCCATTTCGGCTCGACGCCAACACGACGGCATATATCGTGATCGACATGCAGAACGATTTTCTCGACCCCGGCGGCTATTTTGGCAAACGGGGGCTAGATGTGGGAAGACTTGCCCGCGCGCTGAAGCCCGTCGCGGCCTTGCGCGATGCGCTGCCCAAAGGCGTGCGGACGGTCTATACCATCCAGGTGTACGAAGCCGACGGGAGCGACGACCTGCAGCGTGTGCACCGGCTGAAACCCTCGCGCCTGGCGCGGTCGCCAGGCGACGTGCCTGTGGTCCGCGGGAGTTGGGGGGCGCAGATCGTGCCGGAACTCGCGCCGCGTCCGCAGGACGTGGTCGTCGCCAAAAGGCGTTTCGACGCGTTCTACCAGACCGACCTGGAAATGCTGCTGCGCTGCTGGGGCGTGAAGACGGTGATTTGCGCCGGCGTCGTGGCCGACGTCTGCGTGGAGACCTCGATGCGTTCGGCCTATGTGCGCGATTTCGACGTGGTACTGGCGCGCGACGGGGTCGAGGCGTGGAACGACGCGGACTTCGCGCATACACTCGCCGCAACGCAGAGCCACTTTGGCGTCGCCGCAACGAATGCCCAGATCATCGGGGCGTTCTGAACTATCGGGAGCAGCGCCGCTAGAAGCTTCAATAGGGGAAGACATGGAACTGACTCAAGACGACGTGATCCGTATCCTCAAACTCATCGACGAATCGCCCATGGGCAGGGTCAGCCTGCAGGTCGGCGATCTGAAGCTCGAGGTGGACAAAGGATCGGGGCCCGGGACGGGATCCGCGATAGCCAGAACGCCGCAAGTCGCGGCAGCGCCCGAGTCCAAGCCGGCCGCAACGGTCGACATCGCGAGCGGCGTGCGCGAGTCCGCCGCGGAATCCGCGCAGGCCGAAGGGAATCTGATCGCGATCAAGGCGCCGCTACTGGGCATCTTCTATCGGCGTTCGCAGCCGGGCGCGCCGCCTTACGTCGAGGAGGGATCGCTGGTCGAGGAGGACACCACGGTCGCATTGATCGAGGTGATGAAATTGTTCAATCCGGTCCGGGCCGGCGTCAAGGGGCGCATCCACAGGATCTGCGCCGAAAACAACACGCTCGTCGAATACGAACAGGTCTTGTTTCTGGTAAAACCCGAGTGAGAGGGGAACCGAACGCGAGGAGGCGGCAATGAGCAGGGACAAAGAAATAAGATTCGTCGATCAGACGCTGCGCGATGGAAACCAGTCCCTCTGGGCGCTGAGCATGTCGACGAGCATGATGCTGCCGGTGGCGGAGCGGATCAACCGAGCCGGTTTCAAGGCCGTGGATCTGACCGCGCCGGCGCATTTCAAGTCGATCGTGCGCGACGTGCGGGAGGATCCGTGGGAGCGGATCCGACTGATCGCCGCGAAAATGCCCGACACGCCGCTTGCGATCATGCAGCAGTGCAGCATCACCGGATTCGGGATCGTGCCCAAGTGCATGGCGAAACTGTGGTCGCAGCGGCTCGCGGCCAACGGCATCCGGCGGGTGCACCTGATGGAAGCGTCGAACGACTTCGGCCTGCGCGTTCCCGATTACGTCAGGTTCGCGACCGACGCCGGCATGCACCTTGCGCTGTGCATCACGTATTCGATTTCTCCGAGACACACCGACGCGTACTTCGCGCAGAAGACCCGCGACGCGGTGGCGCTGAAAGTCCCGACGATCGTCCTCAAGGATCCGGGCGGACTGCTCACGCCGGAGCGCATCAAGATCCTGATGCCGGTAATACTCAAGAATGCGGGCAAAACACCGGTGGAACTGCACTCGCACTGCACCACGGGGCTCGCGCCTTTGGTTTACCTCGAAGCGGTGAAAAGGGGCGTCCGGACGCTGCACACGGCGATTCCGCCGCTTGCGAATGGCTCGGCGCAGCCGTCGGTGCTGAACATCGCGGACAACCTGCGCCATCTGGGCTACGCACCTCGGGTGGACCAACCGGAGGTGGCCCGGGTGTCGGAACACCTCTACTACGTGGCAAAACGGGAAGGGCGACCGATCGGAGCGCCGGTCGAGTATGAAGAGTACCAATACGTGCACCAGATTCCTGGGGGCGTGATCTCGAACCTGAAGCGCCAGCTGACCCAGCTGAAGCTGATCGATCGACTTCCGCAGGTGATCGAGGAATGCATCCAGGTGCGAAAGGACTTCGGTTACCCGATCATGGTGACGCCGTTCTCTCAGTACATCGCCACGCAGGCCGCGATCAACGTCGTGCTGGGCGAGCGATACAAGCAGGTCGTGGACGACATGATCTATTACGCGCTCGGGTTCTGGGGCAAGGACGCCGCGGATCGGATCGACCGCGACGTCATGGACAAGATCATGAGGCTTCCACGCTCGAAGGAACTCGCGAACTGGGAGCCGCCGGAGCCGACGCTGGAGCAGATGAGGGATCAGTACGGCGGTGCCAGCGTCTCGGACGACGAACTGCTGCTGCGCTACATCATCGGCAGCGACGACGACATCAAGAACATGCGGGCCGCGGGCC
>MEQX01000041.1:24892-28194 GCA_001770415.1 Betaproteobacteria bacterium RIFCSPLOWO2_02_FULL_63_19
GCCGCGGGCCCGATCCGTCATGACAAGTATGTCGGCGCGGCGACGCCGCTGCGGACGCTGATCGAGGAATTGCTGAAGAGAAAGGATCTGAGCCACGTGTCGATCCGCATGCGGGACCTGAATATCGCGATGGAACTGTGACGGGCTGCTGGTCGCTGTTGCGGGGTGGACTGATCAGCGTCGGGGCAGCTAAAATGCGAATTCGTTGGATAAACAGGTTTTCGGAATCGGGGTGTTAGCTCAGCTGGTAGAGCAGCGGACTCTTAATCCGTAGGTCGTAGGTTCGACTCCTACACGCCCCACCAAATACATCAACGGCTTGGACTTCTGTCTAGGCCGTTGCCTTTTGCGACTGTGGGGAAATGGTCATGCGCTTGAGCACCTCTGGCGCCTCGAAAAACTCGACGACCTGCGCGAAGTGACCCTCCCTTTCGTGTTGACCTGAATATTGCGGCTGCCCGCGTAAGTGGATAATCACAGGAGGATCGGCTTCGACTCGACGGGAGGTAAGTCATGAAGAACATCCGATGGGGAATAGGGGCTGTATGTTGTATGGCGATACTGCTGTCGCCGTCAGCGGGACACGCCCGCGTATCCTGTAGAGCCACTTTTGACGCGTCGGCCGGGACACTTACGATCCAGTCGGTAAGCGTCGGCAGCGTCAGATATCAGGTCATGATGGCGCTGGAGGGCAATTATGTTTTCAGCCTGGTGGACGCTACCGTCCTCAACTCTGCGGATTGCTACGATTCCGCGATCTATGCCTCGGAAGTGGTAACTATCCCCGACGTCAAAGCTGGCGATGATTACTATTACGCCGATCTGACATTGGTCCCGGGTTCCAACCCAATGCGATTCGCGCTGCGGAGCGCCATCAAGAATCCGCGGCTGGTACCGGAGGCCGCGATTCGGGTCAATAATGCCTCAAATCCGTTTGCCACGGTGGCAGTGGACGGAACCGCCTACGTTGGCTATTCTGATCGCGCCAGCGGGGAAGGAGGTACCAAGTTTCAATCCTCTGCGGATGGGCTGCGTTTTGGAAACCCCACGGTACTTACTTACTCCAACCGTTCGGTCGACTCGCGCCGAACACTTATGCCCGATGGTGTCACTTGGCGGTTCTACGAGTACAACCAAACAACCGCGAGTATGACCAGTTATAGTTCCACGGACGGCAACAGCTTCACCGCGGATAGCGGCGTGCGTTACGCGCCACATGCGAGCGATAACAACACGATCGGTGTATATGACCACTACACCGCGTCAGACGGAAGCGTAGTCATGATATACGTCGGCGATTTAACCGGTAAGAATAACCTGCGTATGGCACGCTCGACGGACAACGGCTTGACTTTTACCTTTCTCAAGGGCAACGTTCTCGGGGATGATGATGCCGGCGGTGGCGGCAGCACTTTTATCGACAACAAAACAATTCTCCTTCCAGACGGCCGGCGTCGCATGTTCGCGATGCGAAGCTTCGAGCTTTATTCCTTTATCTCGACAGATGGTGTCAACTGGACGCGTGAGCCGGGCGTACGGGTCAGCTACACCGATTTTGCCGCTGCCGGGCTTACTATTTATTCGCTTAACGACCCGGTCCCGGTTTCCACGATTGATGGAGTCTGCCGCGTCTATGTCGCTGCCGCGACTTCGTCGACCGCGATGACCCCGGGAAGCAGCGACTGGGCGATTGTCAGCGCCGTTTGGCGCGAATAAGTACTTGGGTCAAAGATCGACGCGCGGGGAAAAATGACGCGCAGCTGATTTACTCAATAATTTCCCGCGCCGTCGGGCTCAATACCGCTTTGGGAGGCACTTGAAATGAACATAACCCCAATTGTGCGCGGTTCGGGGCATGGATTCTGTCGAATGCCAGGGGCGACCTGGCGCGGCGTTGGCCTGCGGCAGCGAGATTGATTTTCCTTCTATGAAGAATCTCCGCGTGTCAAGCCTCCGGTAGCGCTCACCGGTAGGGGGTTGCGCCTACGGTGGGAGGGTCAGAGCTGGTCCCAGGAAACTGGACAGGGCGATAGGTGGTAGAACTGCTCCCGTTTGACGCTGTTTTGATAGGAGCAGAGACGATGAAACGACCCCGTAGGAACCACAGTCCAGCCTTCAAGGCGAAGGTGGCGCTGGCGGCAATTCGAGGCGACAAGACCTTGGCGGAACTAGCCGAGCATTTCGAAGTACACGCAAACCAGATCACGCAGTGGAAGAGCCTGATGCTGGAGCGGGCGGCCACGGTGTTTGGCGAGTCAACGCCGGCGCCGGATGCCGCTGGCACCATTCGCGCGCTGCAGGCCAAGATCGGGCAGTTGGCGATGGAGAATGATTTTTTGGAAGGCGCGCTCAACAAGACGGGATTGTGGAGCGCAAAGCGATGATCAATCCCGAACACGAACTGCCGGTGGTGCGCCAATGCGAGTTGCTGAGTCTTGCGCGCTCGACTGCCTATTACCGCCCGGAGCCGACTTCCGAGGCCGATTTGATGCTGATGCGCCGCATCGACGAACTGCACCTGAAGTGGCCGTTTCTGGGTGCCCGGCGCCTGCGCGATCAGCTCAAGACCGAGGGCTTCGAGGCGGGGCGCAAACACGTGGGCACGCTCATGCGCAAGATGGGCATCAGCGCGCTGTACCGCAAACCTCGCACCAGCACCCCGGGCGAAGGCGCCACCCACCGGGTCTACCCGTACCTGCTCAGGAACCTCGTGATCGATCGTCCTAATCAGGTGTGGGCGACCGATATCACCTACATCCCGATGGCCCGGGGCTTCATGTACCTGGTGGCGATCATGGATTGGGCCAGCCGCCGGGTGCTCGCTTGGCGCACTTCGAATACGCTCACAACCGACTTCTGCGTCGAAGCCCTGCAGGAGGCGATCACCAAGTACGGCACCCCTGAGATCTTCAACACCGACCAGGGCTGCCAGTTCACCAGCGAGGACTTTACCGAAGTACTCAAAGACGCCGATATCAAGATCAGCATGGATGGCAAAGGCCGCTGGGTTGACAACGTCTTCGTCGAGCGACTCTGGAGGAGCGTGAAGTACGAAGAGGTGTACCTGCACGCCTACAGCTCGATCGCCGAGGCGAACCGGCGTATCGGCATCTACTTCGATTTCTACAACCGCATTCGCGGCCATCAAGGACTCGAAGGCCTGACCCCGGACGCCGCTTACTTCGGTGCGCAGCCGATGAGAGCTGCGGCATAATGCACGTGACCCGAGTTTCCCACCGCGCCGCGCGCTCGTGTGCGTGGCTTGCGCCACGCGCGCGGCACCGTGGAAAACTCTCGCAGCG
>MEQX01000042.1:0-20674 GCA_001770415.1 Betaproteobacteria bacterium RIFCSPLOWO2_02_FULL_63_19
ACAAGGGCGTCGCCAGCCGTCAGGTGCAGCCGAGACACTTCTGAAGATTGTGGCCCGCCACCCTGAGGTTCTGCGTGAAGTCATGGCGGCATAACAAATCGTTCGAGGCACGACGCGGCAAAGCCGCGCGGCCTCAACGATGACGTTAAAGCGGCACGTCAATCAGTCAATGGCGCCCAGATTTGCCCTGGTCGGGGCGCCGGCCACGACTCGAACCACTCATGTGACTGCGATTGATTGCCTCGCTTCAACGTCCGCTTCGGCCAATGCTGTCAGTGGCGTTAGCTCTGTTGAATGACAGGTGTCGCGCAGGTTGCCGACGTTGACTTGGTGCGCTGGCTGAATGTCGCTTTCACCAGCGGCGACGGGCGGCACCCGATCAAAAGCAGACCTTCGTATTGGGACACCACCGGAGTGCCGTGATCAACCTTCGAGGCCCGTTGCTCATGCGCGGTTCGGCGGGCGTTTAACCACCAGCTTTGCGGCGCACAGGCAGGCCGCCGTGATCAGATCGCACGCCGCCGCGCGACGGCGGCCGGTCCTAGCGTTGCTCCGGATTCCACGCGCGGGTGAAGAGCGAATAGGCGATCACCGTGCCGAACAGGACCAAGCCCAGCGCCACGCAGCCGAACAGCCAGGCAAGATCGGCGTCCAGCCACAGCGCCACCGCGGCACCGATGCCCGCGGCGACGGCGAGGCGGATCATGCCGGCGGTGAACGGCCAGAGCATCGTCCCGGTACCTTGCGAGGCGAAGTACAGCGTCATGCCGGCCGCGAAAAATGCATAACAGGCGCCGGCGATGCGCAGATACAGCCGGCCGATCTGGGCGGCTGCGGCATCGTCGGTGAACAAGCCGATCCACAGATGGGGGGCGACGCTCACGGTGACGCCCAGCGCCGCGGTCACGGCAAACACCGCGAGCCCGCCGATCCAGGCGGCACGGCGGGTCCGCGCGAACCGCCGTGCGCCAAAGTTGGTGCCGACGATGGCCGTAAGCGCGCCGCCAACGCCGAAGGCAATCGGGATCAGCATCAGTTCGAGCCGGCTGCCGAGACCGTAGCCCGCGAGCGCCGCCGTGCCGTAACGCCCGACGAGTGCGGTGACGATTACGATGGTTGCGATCGTAAGCAGCGCGTTGCCGGACGCGACGCCGCCGACCCGCAGGATGTCGGCGAACAACGCGCGCTGGATCGTTACGCCGCGCAGCCGCAACGAGAGGCCGGCTGCGCCCGAGGCGAGATAGCCGACCATGACGGCGCCGGCCAGCAGCACCGTCGCGACGAACGATGCGGCCGGGCCGCGCACGCCGAGCGACGGCAGGCCGAGCCAGCCGAGCGTCAGCGCGCCCGACAGCACAACGTGCAACACCGACGTGGCGATCAGCGTCGCGGCCGGCACGATCATGTTGCCGGTGCCGCGCAGCACCGAGGCGAGGCTGTTGGTCACGCAGGTGACGACCGCGCCGCCGAACAGGATCTCGGCATAGCCGACCGCGCCGTCGAGCGCGGCGCCGCGGCCGCCGAACAGCGCGAACACCGGCCGCGCGAACACGGCGAACAGCAGCGTATAGAGGGCGGCCATCGCGAGCGCGATGATCAGCGCGTGAAGCACGAGGGCCTCGGCGCGCGGGCGGTCGCCGGCGCCCAACGCGCGTGCGATCGCGGATGCAATGCCGCCGCCCATCGCGCCGGCCGACATCATGGCCATGAGCTGCTGGATCGGGAACACGAGCGCCAGGGACGCGAGCGGCGCCACGCCCAGTCGTCCGACGTACCAGGCGTCCGCCACGATCATCGCCGTGCTGGCCGCCGCGAGCACGATATTAGGGAGCGACAGCCACAGGAGCGTGGGTCCCAGCGGCCCGTCCAGCAGGCGCTGCACGCGCGCATGGCCGCGCGAGGCGGTGTCGGGCTTGGTCGGACTGTCCAACGGCTAGGCTCCCAGTCAGCGGCGGACTCTACTACGACACCGCCTTATCTGCTGCTCGCTTCGCGGAATTGCGCAGAAATCGATGTGATGGCCTTTGCGATGCCCTGTCGATCCAGAAGCTCTCTTGCATCTTCAGGGCTCCAATATACCGGCTTGAGACCCAGCCCAAGAACGCCCGTGCAACCGGGGCAAGTCCACTCCGCACTTTCTCAACAAGCACGAGAGCTGCTTGGCTTCAATAGACCAATCTCCGTGAGCCGGCTACGGCGCAGCATTTGACCTGTCTCGAGTACCACAGGCGTCACGAATTCCGGAATTGGCCGTGACACCGCGTGAGTAAGTTTGGTTTTCCGTGTTTCAGTGGACGGTTGACGATTGGGACAGCAACACTAATCTTCAGGCACGCATGAGTCCGGCGCCTCCTTCGCATGGGGCGCGACTACTTGTAAAAGGGCGGCGGCGAATGCCCTTAGGAATGGCGCTGTCACAAGTTGTACGAGGCAGCGTCTGCAACTCGGCCTTATGCAAAGCTTTCCATAAGGCCGAATCCGAGACGCTCAGTTTCGATCGGTGCAATGCCCGCGTATGAAATCAGTCCAAAAGGTCTCGAACAAAGCGGCCGTCGAGCGAAGCCGGCCGTCCACGGGAACCGGTCGTACGTCCGGTTCGCTAATGGTGCGAGCCGCGGTGGCCATCCTGGCCGGCCGCGGCATGCGCGTGCGTGCCACGCGGTTTGCGGCCCATGGCGATGGACCCGAACAGCATGCCGAACACGGAAAACGCGAGGCCGACCAGTTGCGGGGGCACGGCCGCCTCCGGCGACAGCGTTTCCATCGCCAGCCACGACCCCAGGCCGAGCAGCACCGCAAGCGTCGCCCCCGGGACGTTGGCGCGCTTCCAGTAGACCCCGAAGGCGAGCGGAACGATGCACGAAACCAGCGTCACCTTGTAGGCGTTCTGCACCATTTCATACATCGTGCTCCTCGAGTTGAGCGCGAACAGCAGCGCGGCGAGGGAGAAGCTCACCAGCACCGTTCGCAGCAACAGCAGGAACTGCCGGTCGCTCATGCGCGGGTAGAACGGCCGCAGCACGTTTTCGGTGCATATTGCCGTTGGCGCAAGCAAGGCTCCACTTGCGGTGGACAGAATCGCCGACAGCAGCGCGCCGAAAAACAACGCCTGCGCCCACAGCGGCATGCGGTTCAGGATCAGTTCCGGCAGGATGCGCTGGATCTCACGCCCGTCTTCGGAGGCGAACAGTTTGGACATTTCCGGGTCGATGACCAGCGCCGCGTAGGCGATGAATATCGGCACGAACGCGAGCGAAAAATAGATCAGCGCGCCGAGCAGCGTGCCGCGCACCGCCGTCTTCTCGTCTCTTGCGGAGGTGACGCGCTGGAACACGTCCTGCTGCGGGATGGACCCCAGCGCCAGGGTCATCCAGGCGCCGACGAAAGCGAGCCACTGTCGCGCGTCGCCCTTGGGCCAGAATTCGAATTTGCCGGCCGCGGACGCCGCGGCAATCACCTTGCCCGGCCCACCCGCCAGATCGCCGACCAGCGCGGCGATCATGAGCAGCCCGACGATGATGACGATGGATTGGAACAGGTCGGTGAGCGCCACCGACCACATGCCGCCCCATATCGTGTAACCGAGCACGATCGCGGCGCCGATGACAATGCCGGTGTTGAGCGAGATCGCGCCCTCCGAGAGCACCGAGAACACCAGCCCGAGCGCGGTCATCTGCGCCGATGTCCACCCCAGGTAGGATATCGTGATGGCGACGCCGGTGATGACCTCCACGGGTTTGCTGTAGCGTTTGCGATAGAAGTCGCCGATCGTCAGCAGGTCCATGCGGTAGAACGCCCGCGCAAAGAAGACTGCGACGAATACCAGGCAGAACGACGCACCGAACGGGTCGGCGATGATGCCGCCCAGGCCGTCCTTGGCGAACGTGGCCGACACCGACAGCACTGTTTCGGCACCGAACCAGGTCGCGAACACCGTCGCGGTGTTGATGTAAAGCGGCAGGCTGCGTCCGGCGACCAGATAGTCCCGGGAGTTGTGCACCCGCTGCGCGGCCCACAGGCCGATCCCTATCGAAAGGATCATGTAGCCGATGACGAACCAAATCAGCATGCCTGGGCCTGAACGTCCACCGTATTGTGCGAACGAGTCCCGGATTATAGCTGCGGTGCCGGCCGCGCCGCCTCAAGCGAGGGCGACGGCGGTTCCTCGCAGCACGGCCATCGGCCCGATGCGCTTGAGAAGCGAGAGTTGTGCAGCATCGCGCACGAACAACGAACCCGCGAAACCGAGTGCGTTCACCGCAATGGAATTGCAGCGCTCGGACGATCGCGGCACCAGCAGCATCCAGCGCCGGGTGGCCAGAAGATTGTAAGGTCCGGCCTGGCATGCTTCGCGACGGGAATCCTTGGCCGCTAACCCGGTTACGGCGAGCAACGCGAGATAGCTCGCGTGCAGCTGTCGCGCTGCAGTACCCACATCGTCGAACGCTGTGTGGTCGAGCCATGCCAGTGCGTGGCGAAACGCCAGTCCCGGCACGCGCTGCGGGCCGTCGCGCCCCGTCACGGGCCCGAACAGCGCTTCGACCGGCAGCGTCGGCCCGCGCCGACCGAGCGGCAGCGGCACCAGTTGCAGATGTTTGTGCGGCTGGCTCGCTCCGGCCACGGCGCCGGCGTTGTAGAACGCAAGCCCATCGATTTCGACCATGCAGGCCGCGAGTGCCTCGAAGTCTTGCATATCGATCAGCATCTCCTGGGGTACGAATGCACGCGTGACGATGAGCAGATGGCGCTCGATAACGTTGAATTTGTTCAGCAACGAAAAATGCGATTGCGTCAGGTCTGCGACGAACAAATCCGGTTCATGCGGCAGGAAAGGATCGGCGTCGGACGGTGCCTTCTGCCCGTTCTGCTGCTTTAGCCGCTCTTTGCGTTCCAGACTGGAAACGCGGCGAACGATGAATTCCATGCCACCGTCGGGCACGATTTCCTCGTCGGTCCGGATGGGCTGCATCGCACCGCAAGCGAGCGCATGCTGCGACCGCGCCAGGAGTGCGGCCGCCAGCGATCCACGCTCGAGCAGCAAACGGCTCATCGGGATTTGGGCAATGGGGGCACCGGCCGATTATACGAGCGCCCCGGGCCTCGGTTAGACTTGCTCCAGACCTGCTATCCGCACTGATGAACCATGCGCGATCCAACGCCACAAACGATCTATCTCAAGGACTACACGTCACCCGCATTTCTGGTTTCGGCGGTCGATCTGGACTTCGAACTGCACGAAGACCACGCGCAGGTACGTTCGCGCCTGTCGATGCAGCGAAATCCCGAATCCGCCGATCCGCGGGCGCCCCTTGCGCTCGACGGCGAGGACCTGGAGTTGGTGTCCGTCTGCCTCGATGGTCGGGCGCTGTGCTCGGCGGAAATTGCGCTCGATACGGTTGGACTGACCATACAGGGCGGAGTCAAGCTGCCACGCGCGTTCACGCTGGAGACGGTCGCGCGCATCTACCCGCGCAGGAACACCAAGCTCATGGGGCTCTACGGCTCCCGCGACGGGTTCTTCACACAGTGCGAGGCCCAGGGCTTCAGGCGCATTACCTGGTTTCCCGACCGGCCGGACGTGATGGCGCGGTACGCGGTCACGATCCACGCCGACCGGGAGAAGTACCCGCTGCTGCTGTCCAATGGAAATCGGGTCGCCTCGGGCGGCGAGCGGGGCGGACGCCACTGGGTCCGCTGGGAAGATCCGTTTCCGAAGCCCTGCTACCTGTTTGCGATGGTGGCGGCCCGACTGGATGCGCTGGAGGACAGTATTGTCACGCGATCCGGTCGCACGGCGAAACTGGCCGTCTATGTCGAGCCCGGCAAGCTCGACCAGTCGGTGTTTGCCATGCAGGCGCTGAAGAAGGCGATCAAATGGGACGAAGAGGTCTTCGGGTTGGAACTGGACCTGGAGCGGTACATGATCGTCGCGGTGGGCGATTTCAACATGGGGGCAATGGAGAACAAGGGGCTCAACATCTTCAACACCAAGTACGTGCTCGCCCGCCCCGACACCGCGACCGACACCGACTTCCTGAATATCGACCGGGTGGTGGCGCACGAGTACTTCCACAACTGGACGGGAAACCGGGTCACCTGCCGCGACTGGTTCCAGCTTTCGCTCAAGGAGGGACTTACGGTCTTCCGCGACCAGGAATTCGGCGCCGACATGTACTCGCGTCCGGTGCAGCGCATCCAGGAGGTCCGCCGACTGCGTGCGGCTCAGTTTCCCGAGGATGCCGGCCCGATGGCGCATCCGGTCCGCCCGGCCTCATATATGGAGATCAGCAATTTCTACACCGCCACCGTCTACGAAAAGGGCGCGGAAGTGGTCCGGATGATCCACACGCTGATCGGCGCGGAGGCATTTCGCAAGGGCATGGACCTGTATTTCGCGCGCCACGACGGGCAGGCAGTGACCTGCGAGCAGTTCGTGGACGCCATGGCGGACGCCTCAGGGACGGATCTGTCGCAGTTCAAGCGATGGTATGAGCAGGCCGGCACGCCGGTGCTGGAAGTGCGCGATACATACGATGCGCAGGACGAGCGCTATACGCTCGAAGTGACGCAATCCTGTCCGCCCACACCGGGCCAGGCAGCCAAGCTGCCGTTTCACATCCCGCTATCGCTGGGCCTGCTGAACGCCGACGGCAACGACATCCCGTTGCGCCTGCAGGGGGAGTCGGCGGCCGGCGGCGGCTCGCGGGTCCTGTCGGTGACACAGACCGAGTCGCGGTTCACCTTCGTGGATGTGCGCGAAAAACCGGTGCCTTCGCTCGTGCGCGGGTTCTCCGCGCCGGTCATCGTCAAGTATGACTGTGATGAGGCCGCACTCGTTCACCTGATGGCGCACGACACCGATTGCTTCAATCGCTGGGAGGCCGGGCAGCGCCTGGCTTCGGATCTGATTCTGCGCGGGGCACAGGCGCTGCAAAATCATCGCGCGATCGAGGTTCCGAAGACCTTCGTCGCCGCCTTCGCGCGCTTGCTTGCCGAAGCTGCGGCCGACCCGGCTTTCGCCGCCGAAGCGCTGTCGTTGCCCTCCGAGACCACTTTGGCCGAGCAGATGGGCGTGGTCGACCCAGACGCGTTGCACGAGGCACGCGTACAGGTGAGGACCCAGCTTGCGTGGGACCTGCAACCCGAGCTGCTCGATACCTGGCGAGCCCATCGGTCGACCGGACCCTATTCTCCGGACGCGGAAGCGGCCGGAGCGCGCGCGCTGCGCAATCTCGCGCTCGGCTATCTGATGGAACTCGACGATCCGGAGATGCGAAGCCTCGCGCTGATGCAATTCGAGCATGCGGACAACATGACCGATGCAATGGCGGCGCTGGCGGCGCTTGCCGGATGCGATTGTCGCGAGCGCCAGATCGCGCTGGACGCTTTCTACGCCAAATGGAAGGATGAACCGCTGGTGGTCGACAAGTGGTTCGCCGTGCAGGCCGCCTCGCGGCTGCCGGGCACCCTGGACGAAGTCAAACGCCTGAGCGCCCATCCGGCGTTCAATCTGCGCAACCCGAACAAGGTCTATTCGCTGCTGTTCGGCTTCTGCGCCAATCATGTACGCTTCCATTCGGCCGACGGCGGCGGCTATGCGTTCGCGGCCGACCGCGTTATCGAACTGGACGCGATGAATCCCCAGGTGGCCGCGCGCATGGCGCGCGCTTTCGACCGCTGGCGCAAATTCGACGACGCACGGCAGGCCAAGGCGCGCGCGGCGCTGGAACGCATCCGCGATACAGCGGGTCTGTCGCGCGACACGAGCGAGGTCGTGACCAAGGCGCTCACCTGATCGCCGCGCGAAGACCGGGCGAAAGTCAACCGGATGTCGACCGCCATTGACGCAGTGCTGTTCGATCTGGGCCGTGTATTGCTCGACTGGGATCCGCGCTATTACTACCGAAGCCTTATTCCCAGCGAGGACGCGCTGGAGCATTTCGTTCGGGTGGTGGTCGCGCACGCCTGGTATCTTGAAATGGACGCCGGCAAGGGCACGGACCAGGCGATCGCCGAACGCTGCCGCGCCTATCCTGAGCATGCGCCGCTGCTTGCGCGCTGGAAAGAAGGCTGGCCGCTCATGCTGCGCGGGCCGATCGCTGGCAGCGTGGATATTCTCGACCGGCTGCGCACGCGCGGTATGCGGCTCTACGCGCTCACGAACTTCTCGCGCGAAACATGGCCGATGGCGAAGGCGCGGTTCGATTTTCTTTCCTGGTTCGAGGACACCATCGTCTCGGGTGAGCACGGCATCGTCAAACCCGATCCGCGCATTTTCGAGCTGGCCATCTCGCGCTGCCGCCTGGACCCGGCCCGCACGGTATTCATCGACGATGCCCTGGCGAACGTCGAGGCCGGACGCCTCTGCGGATTGCGCGCGCTGCAGTTCACTTCACCAGAGAAGCTGCGCGAGGATCTCTCGCGTCTGGGCGTGCTATAGCGGTGCGGATCGGTCAAGGACCCAATCTGCCCTCGGGCGGATCGCGGCGCGTTCAGCAGGCATCGGTCAAAGCTTGGTCTCTGGAACCGAAAAGCGCACGACCCGGTTGCGCCCCTGTTCCTTTGCGCGGTACATCGCCTGATCGGCGCGCTCCATGAGGATCTCCGCGCTGCGTCCATCGGCCGGATAACAGGCCAGGCCGATGCTGACCGTGATCAGGACGCTGTCATCGCGCAGTTCGAGCGGTCTGCGCACGATCGATTCCCGGATACGCTCCGCGACGTCGCGGGCCGCATCGGCATCGGTGTCGGGAAGCAGGACCACGAATTCGTCACCGCCGTAACGCGCGGGGACATCGGTGGTCCGTAAATGCGCCTTTATGCTCGCGGCGAGCTGACGAAGCAGGTCGTTGCCCGCTTCATGGCCATATTTGTCATTCACGACCTTCAGATTGTCCGAGTCGATCATCAACACGCTCAGTGGACGCGAGTATCGGACAGCCTGGGCGAAGGCGCGGTCCATGACGAAAGAGAACCCGCGGACGTTGTAGAGCTCGGTCAGCTCGTCGGATTCGGAGAGCGCCTTGGCCTTGTTGAGACCGTAGCGGATGTCGGCCGAAAACATGGTCGTCAGGTAGGCGACCAGCAGCATCGGCGCCAGCTGCACGATCGGCAGTGTCGCGCGGCTGACCGCCAGGACCGGTTCCACCAAGGACCCTCCCAGGAGCACGAAGCAGGCCGTAATCAGTCCGACCTCGAGCAGCGTGGCGAGTTTCCCAAGTGCGAGCGCGCTGGTGATCACGGGCAGCAGGTAGAGATTGAGCAGCGGGCTTTGCAATCCGCCCGTGAACCACAAAACCCAGGTGATGAAGACGATCATCACCCAGCTTTCGATCGCGACTTTCCAGCGCGCCTCCCTGCGGAAGAAGTTCAAATAATGAAAACCGAGCAGGAACGCGGCGTAGACGAACAACGCCATGCCGACTGCCGAGCGGGTAAAGTCGCTGCCCTCTTCGAGCACCTGATACAGAAGGGTCAGAACAAGCAGAAGCCACTCGATCTCGGCGACCGTCCGCGCTATGCCTCTGAGTTCGTGGTGCTCAATGCTGGAAATGCCCTCGCGAGTTTGCATGGCGTTCGTGTGCTCCCTAATCGAGAATCCGGGCACAAGTCCTCTCGGGCGAAGCGCCGCGCGGACGTTTCACGCATGAAGCATGTTCAAACGCCCGCATCGTGGGCCCAGCCAGGGACTGCATGATATCAGCCACGCCAGACATCGAGGAACAGCAAAGCGGCGACGCCTGCGAGCAGCAGGCTGACGATGAGCAACAGACCTGTCTGATGTTTTTGTTCGGCAGCGAGCTGCTCGATCCGGTCGCGCACCTGTGCCGACGGATCGCGTTCCAGCGCGTGGTGCACCAGGCGAGGCAGCTGCGGGAGCATGGCGGCCCACTGGGGTGCTTCGGACTTCAGATTGCGCAGCAGGCCCCGGAACCCGATCTGGTCCTGCATCCAGCGCTCGAGAAAGGGTTTGCCGGTCTCCCAGAGGTCCAGTTGAGGATAGAGCTGGCGTCCCAGGCCTTCGATATTCAGCAGGGTCTTCTGCAGCATGACCAATTGCGGCTGGATTTCGACGTTGAAGCGGCGCGAAATCTGAAACAGCCGCAGCAGAAAGCGTCCGAACGAGATTTCGCTGATCGGCCGGTCGAATACCGGCTCGCACACCGAGCGCACCGCGGCCTCGAATTCGTCCACTCGGGTGGAGGGGGGCACCCAACCGGCCTCCAGGTGCGCCTGAGCGACGCGCTTGTAGTCGCGCTTGAAAAAAGCGAGGAAGTTCTGTGCCAGGTAGTTCTTGTCGACGTCGGTCAGCGTGCCCATGATGCCGAAATCCAGCGCGATATATTGTCCGGCCGGCGAAACGAAAATGTTGCCCGGGTGCATGTCGGCGTGGAAGAAGCCGTCTCGGAACACCTGGGTGAAGAAGATTTCGACGCCCGAGCGCGCGAGCCTGGGGATGTCGATGCCTATCTCCAGCAGGCTGTCGATTTGGCTGATCGGGATGCCGTGCATGCGCTGCATGGTCATCACGGTGGGTGTACACCATTCCCAGTACACTTCCGGTACCGCGAGCAGCGGCGAGTTGTCGAAATTGCGCCGTAACTGCGAACAGCTCGACGCCTCGCGCATCAGGTCGAGTTCGTTGTAGAGGTGCTTGCCGAACTCGCTGACCACCTCGCGCGGCTTGAGCCTCGGCCCGTCGGCAAAGACCCGCTCGATCAGCTGCGCGGCGCTGTCGAGCAGCGCCAGATCGCGCTCGACGACCGGCAGGATGCCCGGTCGCAGTATCTTGACCGCAACCTCGGTCCCGCCGCACTCCCCGGGGGGAAGCTTGGCGAAATGAACCTGTGCCACCGAGGCACTGGCGATCGGCTTGGCATCGAAGCTTTCGTATACCTGCGCGAGCGGCCGCCCGAAAGCGCGTTCGATCTCGGCTGCGGCAAGTTCGCTCGGGAACGGGGGCACTTGGTCCTGAAGCTTGGCCAGTTCGTCGGCGATGTCCGGCGGCAACAGGTCGCGGCGAGTCGAGAGCATCTGGCCGAACTTGACGAATATCGGGCCCAGCTCCTCGAGGGCATGGCGCAGCCTCACCGCGCGCGGATCCCCGAGGTCGCGGAAGAAAAGCAGTGTATTGACCGCACGGCCCGCACGCCCGCCCGGAGCGAGCGCGAACTCGTCCAGGCCGAAGCGGAACGCGATCCACAGGATCTTTACCAGGCGATTGAAGCGCACCACGCGCGGTTGGTTCTTGCCGTATTGAAGTGGCAATTCTACAGACGTGGAGAAAAGCCAGTCGGAGTCGTGGTTCCGGGCTTCCGACCCGGCTGCCGTTGGATTGGGGGCCTACCCTTTCCCGCTCTTCAGGTCTTCGTGCCCGTCTCGAGCTGATCGAGACGGTCTTGCACGCGCGCGCAGTCTTCGACGAGCGATTCCAAGCTGTGCCGCAGCGAGTCGGCTTCTCCGCGCTGTGCGAGCAGTGGCTGTTCGTAGGCCAGGAACTCGGAAAGATTCTGTGCCAGGCGCGTCGCTGCATCCTTTTGCCAGGCGAGCGCATCGCGGGCGGCGCCTGCGATGCGGTGCGCGAGAACATCGCCGAAAAGCTTCGATAGATCTTGTTCGGCATCCCAGGTCAGTTCCTGAAAAAGGATCTGCACCGTGCTTGCCAGATCGGCCGGTCCGACCATCTCCACCTGCGCCATCGCCGCCTCGTCACGCGCGAGGAGACGAGGCAGGGAGGCCAGCGGTATGGTTGCGGTAAGGTCGGCGACTGCCTCCGACGGCGCCTCCGCGACGACGCCTGAATCGAGGATGACCAGCCGCAAATCCGGCAGCGGCATGAGCCGGAGCACAACGCATTTCGCCGCAAACGGCCGCAATGATGCGCGCGCCCAGTCCTGTTCGAGGAGCAGGTGATTCAGCGCAATGGTGGCCGGCTTTTCCATCATGGGGCTGGTTACGGCCGATGAAGAACAGGACCGTCCCGGCAGGCTGGCCTGTCTGCGGCGAATTCGGGCGCTAGGCCAAGGCAGGTTGCTGGATCCCGGCGAGCAGCCATCCCGTCTTGCCGTCCACCGGCTTTTGCAGGTTCCATATTTCCTCGAAATCCAGCGGCCCGGCGTTCGGTGCCTCGCGGATACTGCCGACGAAGCGTACGCTCGCCCAGTGCAACCGCCCCTCCGTGACCACTTCGAGCAGCGAGGCCGAAAGCGATAGAAGGTCGGTCTGTTGCGCCCGGCCGGCGCGTTCGAGCACATCGATTTTCAGCGCGGCAAACATCTCCTCGGTCGTCATTTCGCGCAAGGCTTCGACGTTTCCTCGGTCGTTGGCTTCCTGTAGGCGAACGAAATTGAGTTTTGCCTGTTTCACGAAACCCTCGGCGTCGAATCCGGCCGGAATCCGGGCTTGGAACTGGCTGCGAAAGTCCGGCTGCGCGTCGGCCTCGGTCGAAGGAATTTGCGACGGCGGCGGCGCGGCGACCGTTTCGTTGCCGATCTCGGCACCGGATCCCGTGCCCGGTCCCGCAAAGTGCGCTCGCGGGGTTGATGCGGCCTCGCGGCGTGCGAACAGTCGTATCAGCGAGATCACTGCAAACGCGAGCACCAGCATCAGCAGCATGCTGCCGATCATGCTCCCCAAGCCACCGTTTCCGATCAGCCACCCCAGGCCGAGGCCTGCGGCCAGAGCGGCAATCGGTCCGAGCCAGCGGTTGGCGGGCGCCGTTGCGGGGGTTGCGGGCGCCGGCTGGGCGGGCTTGGTGCTGGACTGCTGGGGTGGAGCGGGTTGTGCGCGGCGTTGCATCGGAGCGATCCGCTGCGCCCCGAAGCTTCGGGCGCCACCGAGCCTTGCAGCTTCGGCACTGTCGATCGTGACCGCGGCGCCCAGCGCAAGCAGGCACGCCGCGACAAAAAGCTGTTTCATGTTTGTTCTCCTGGATTAATACTTGTAGCCGCGGTGCAGGGCGACTACGCCGGCGGTCAAGTTGTAGTATTCGACATCTTCGAGCCCGGCTTGTTCCATCATTTGTTTCAGTTCTTCCTGGGCCGGATGCATACGGATGGATTCCGCGAGATAGCGATAGCTGGCTTCGTCGTCGGTGATCTTCTTGCCCAGCCAGGGCAGTACGTTGAACGAATACCAGTCGTAGACGCGCGATAGCGGGGGCCACACGCGCGCAAACTCCAATACCAGGGCGCAGCCCCCGGGCTTCAGCACTCGGCGCATCTCCGCCAGTGCGGCGTCCTTGTGGGTCATGTTGCGAAGGCCAAAGGCCACGCTCACGCAATCGAAATAGTCCGCGGGGAACGGCAGCCATTCCGCGTCGCATTGAACAATGGGCAGCAACACACCCGCGTCAGCGGAACGGTCGCGGCCGACTTCGAGCATGGCACAGTTGACGTCGGTGAGCCAGACTTCGCCGGTCTTGCCGACACGCCGAGCGAACGCGCGCGCGAGATCTCCCGAGCCGCCTGCAATGTCGAGCGCTTTGGCGCCCTCTCGAAGGCCGCTTCGTTGCACTGAAAATGCCTTCCACAGCCGGTGCAGTCCGCCCGACATGAGATCGTTCATCAGGTCGTACTTGCGTGCCACCGAGTCGAACACGCCGGCGACTTTGCGCGCCTTCTCGCGTTCTGCGACGGTCTGGAATCCGAAGTGCGTTTGCTCGCTCATTGTCGCTTGCCGCGCTTTAGTCCATGAATGGCCAGTCATGATACCGGTAAAGCGGGCGAGGGACGATACGGTCGGCACGACGTCCAGCGGCCAGCCAGCACGACAACGACGGGCGAACGGGATCGAACCACTGCTCTAGCCGTCCGAAATCACTTGCTCGATCAGCAGGGCAATTGCGCAGACTTACCGCTCGAGGATGCATTCGCGCCTTGGGGAACGCGCTTCGCACCGCCTTCAACGCCCTTTGAACACCGGTTTGCGCTTTTCCATGAAGGCGGCGCGTCCTTCCTTGTAGTCGCCACTTTCCATGCACGAATCGATCAGGGCCTGAACTGCGGCAATGTCTCGTTCGCCGGTCATGTTCAGCGTTTCCGACACCGAACGCTTGACCGCCAGCAGGGAAAGCGGCGCATTCTCCGCGATCATCGCGCAGTATTCCTGCACCTCGCGGTCGAGTTCCGCGGCCGGCAGCACGCGCAGTACAAAGCCCATTCGCAGCGCCTCTGCCGCCCCGAACTTGCGTGCCGAGAGGAAGATGTCGAGCGTGTTGGCCGCCCCGATCAGGTTCACGTACCGTGCCACGCCCTCGTGACTGTAACCTATGCCGAGTCGCGCCGCCGGCATTCTGAATACCGCGTTCTCGGAGCAGAAGCGTATGTCGCAGGCCGCCGCCAGGCCGAGGCCTCCGCCCATGCAGATTCCCCGGATCTTGGCGACGGTCGGCTTCGTGCACTTCATCGGCGCCATGTAGGGCGCAAGCGATTGCGCATGCCGTGTATCGACGGCGTCGGTGGAATCACGGCTCTTGCGGAGCTGAGCTATGTCCGCGCCGGAAACAAATGCCTTGTCGCCGTCACCGGTGAGCACGATGACGCGCACCGAGGAGTCGCGCTCCAGATTGTCGAGGGTCTCGTCGAGCGCCCGCCACATGTCCGGCGTCACCGCGTTGTGCTTGGCAGGATTGGAAATCACGAGCGTCGCAATAGCGCCGTCGCGGCGCGTCAATATTTCGGCCACGTTGAAATTACCTTGTCCATAGGGATTGCGTTGTCGAGGTCACGGCTTGCGGCCGATGGGCCGGAGAGGGGCGCGATCAGGGTGCGCCGATGCTGAGGCGTTCGAAATCGGCGCCCCGATCGAGAATACCGGTCAACAGAATCTGCTCGGCCTTGTCGCTCAGGACTTCGACCAACCGCTTCGGGCGGTACCACCCGGCGGGCAGGATCAACGCGGCAGGCGACTGAAGCGCCGGAACCGCCGGCAGGACCAGCGCCGGTACGTACATTTCATTTGTCGTGTTCAAACCCGTAGCGCGAACCGCAACGCACCGCGGCAGGCCCGGCAGTATGCGCACGCCGGCGCGCAGCTCGACTTCGCCCGAAACCGCCAACCAGCGCACGACGCCGACCATGAGGCCCTTTGCGTCGGCTGGCAGCACCCCGATCAACTGCCGCTGGACCAGGCGGGATTTGCCGCCGTCTGCTCCGCGGCTGATGCGCAATCCGCCCAGGCTTTCTTCGGTTATCGTCCACGCTTCCACAGTGTAGCTCTGCTGAATCGCGCGCTCCTCGTCCTCGCGCGTGGAGACGTGGCCAAACGTGGCGATCTCGTCGCGCTGCGCCTTGGTGAGTTCCTTCGGCGCGGCAGGTTGGCGGAACGGCTTGCCACTGATGCAGTAGTGGATCGCGGAAAGCCCCATGCACACTTTCGCCGGCACCGCGACTGCGCGGCGTGACGAAACCCGAGGCCTTGGTTCTTCGCACCATTGGCGATGGACAATCAGGAGCAGTTGCTCGGCCGCCGAAGCGCTCACATCATCGCCGAGCCCCAACTTTTCCGGGGTGTCCCCCGCCCGCAGCAACGCCACGCGGGAACGGATGCTCTTGGCGAGCTCATCGATCCGGAGATGGCGCGTCGATCCACCCGAGAGCGTCTCATGTACGGCTCCGCGCGCGGCGGCCAGATCCACCGCGAGCGGTGCAAGGCCGGGGGCGCCGGGCCCGGGCTTGCGGTCGATACGAACTTTCTGCGCCAGGTATTCGAGCCAGCGTCCGACGATGACCAGCTGTTTTGGACTCGGTTCACTGGGATCGTTTGCCAGTTGCAGCAGCAGCGAATGGACGTAGGTCCGCAGGCAGCTCGTGGCGCGCGTCTTCTGCGCCGCGTCGGGTACTTCCTTATCGAGAATTCCCAGACCCTCGGCGGTGGCAAAGAGATGGTGCAGGAGCTTCCAGTCCTCACCGCTGAATTCCTGAAAGGACTTGTAGTGTTCAACGATGCGCTGACCGATACACCAAAGTGCGCGTTGGCACACGAGTGCCTGTTGTCCGGCGAGAGCCGGGTGATTCCCCAGCACCGATAACAGGCAATGCCGGTAGCCGTGGGATAGAGCGTCCCACAGGCCCAACACGTTGTAAAAGATATCTCGTTCCGGTTTGCCAAGCGGAACCGGCTTTGCCGTGAATTTCTTCGCGTGTTCCGCCTGCACGAACGTGGCAGGCTCGAGCAGCAGTTCCATGATCCGCAAACGCTCTGAGGGTTCCACCTCGAAACAGTTGAGTTCCTCGATCTGACCCAGAATCCGGCTGTGGGAAGGCGCGACATTGATCAGCGGCACCGTGCGCAGCCATTGCGCGCAGGACGCGGCATCGGTGAATTCCGGATTGGCGTCCGGCGAGATGACTGGAAGATCGAAGGCGGACACTGGCGGTTGCTCAGGTTGCCAAGGAGTACCGGCTCAAATGCTGGTACAGCGAACGCGCCAGGCGCTCGATGTCAGGCGTGCCGTGAATGGCGCTCGCACTTCGGCAGGGTTCGGCCCAGATGGGCCGCGGAAAATGCGGGTCGTCACGATAGCGCGGAATCACATGCCAATGCAGGTGCGCAACCGCGTTACCCAGGCTCGCCAAGTTGATTTTGTCCGGTACGAGCACGGCGCGCAGAGCCGCTTCGGTCGCGAAAACCGCGTCCATCAAGCGGGCTCGCTCGGGTGCGGAAAGATCGCTCATTTCGCTGATATGCTGTTCAAGAATTACGCGGCACAACCCCGGATAGCCGGGCTCGTCGAGCAGCACGACGCGGCAGAACCCATCCTGCCACAGAATCTGCTCCGAATCAGGATTGCACAGCTCGCAACCCTGCGCCGTTAATTTAGTCACAACGATTCTCCTGCGCAACCCCGCAATGTGGCATATGGCCGCTCGGCGCAGCACGCGCAAGCGTTATAACAGGACGCGCTCGATTCCGCCGCGGTTGGCTTTTTCCACGTACGCCACGAGCCAATCCGCGCCCAGCAGGTGGCGGGCCATCTCCACGACGATGTAATCCGCCTCGGCGCCCGTGTCGTCTCTAAAGCGTGCCAGGCCCTGCAGGCACGATGGGCACGATGTGAGAATCTTCGTCTGCGTGCTTTGATTTACAGCGTGAATTTCCGCAACGTTGCGCCTGAGTTCCTCCTCTTTGCGGAAACGCACCTGCGTCGAAATGTCGGGACGGGTGACGGAAAGCGTGCCGGACTCGCCGCAGCAGCGATCGCTTAATTGCACACCGTTGCCTACGAGGGCGCTGACCACTTTCATGGGTTGGGTCGTCTTGATCGGCGTGTGGCAGGGGTCGTGGTAGAAATAACGCGTTCCCGTTACGTTCTCAAGCCTAACGCCTTTTTCGAGCAAGTATTCGTGTATGTCGAGAAGACGACTGCCGGGGAAGATCTTGTCGAATTCGTATTTTTCGAGCTGGTCCATGCAGGTTCCGCAAGACACGATCACCGTGCGTATGTCCAGGTAGTTGAGCGTGTTTGCGACACGATGGAACAAGACCCTGTTGTCGGTAATGATTTTCTGCCCGCGGTCCGCTTCGCCGGCTGCCGTCTGCGGGTAACCGCAACACAGATATCCCGGGGGAAGCACGCAGATGCTGCCGATATCGTAGAGCATGGCCTGGGTCGCCAAGCCCACCTGCGAGAACAGGCGTTCCGAGCCGCAACCGGGAAAGTAGAACACGGCTTCGGATTCGTCGGTCGTCTTCTCCGGGCTGCGGATGACCGGAATAAAGCGTCGGTCTTCGATATCGAGCAGCGCCCTGGCGGTTCGTCGGGGCAGATTGCCGGGCATCGGCTTGTTCAGAAAATGCACCACCTGTGCACGCACCGGGGGGCTGCCGGTGGACGACGGCGGCTGCTCGGTCTGTCGTTGTGCCGAACCGACGATCTTCGCCACCCGGTGGCCCAGACGCTGCGCTGCATAGCCCCAGTCGATCATGAACTTGCGCACGAGCTTGATGACGGTCGGGTCGGTAGCCGAAAGGAATGCCATGGCCGCGGCGGTTCCCGGGTTCCACTTTTGCTTCCCGTGGCGCCGCAGGAAGTTGCGCATGGCGATCGAAACGTCGCCGAAGTCGATTTCAACAGGGCAGGGGTTGGCGCACTTGTGGCAGACGGTGCAGTGGTCGGCGACATCCGAATATTCATCGAAGTGCCTTAGGCTGACCCCGCGTCGGGTCTGCTCTTCGTAAAGGAACGCCTCGGTCAGCAGCGAAGCGGCGAGGATCTTGTTGCGTGGCGAATACAGCAGATTGGCTCGCGGAACGTGGGTCGCGCATACGGGCTTGCACTTTCCGCAGCGCAGGCAGTCCTTGATCGAGTCGGAAATGTGACCGATTTCCGATTGTTCCAGGATAAGGCTTTCGGCGCCGATCAGGTTGAACGACGGCGTATACGCATTTCTCAGATCCGCTCCGGGCAGCAGCTTGCCCTTGTTGAAGTGGCCCTGCGGATCGATCTTTTCCTTGTAGGAGCGGAACGCTTCGATCTGCGCGCCTTCGAGGAATTCGAGCTTGGTGATGCCGATGCCGTGCTCTCCGGATATCACACCACCGAGGGACTTTGCCAGAAGCATGATGCGCGCCACGCTCTGCGTGGCCTGGTGCAACATGCCGTAATCGTCGGAGTTGACGGGTATGTTGGTGTGCACGTTGCCGTCGCCGGCATGCATGTGCAATGCC
Organism: Betaproteobacteria bacterium RIFCSPLOWO2_02_FULL_63_19; assembly: GCA_001770415.1. Lineage (GTDB taxonomy): Bacteria > Pseudomonadota > Gammaproteobacteria > Burkholderiales > SG8-39 > JACQTO01. The sequence goes on from MEQX01000042.1 coordinate 18,670, forward strand.
ACGAATAGCCGGCTGCGCAGAACCTGCTGGTGCACCGCATCGAATCCTTCGAGCACACGGCGAAACGCGATTCCGTCGAAAATCGCCGCGAATTCCGTGCGCACCTCATCTTTCCACGACACCCTCAGGCTATGGTCCTGCAGCAGCGTGAGTACTGTTCCGTCGCGGTGGGTCAGGGCGGCGAGCGCGGGAACGATGTCGGCGCGGGCCTCCTGCAATGGCGTATCCAGGTGCGTCAGCAGATATTGCCACCGCTCCCGCGCCGCGGTAAGGCAGGCCAGCGCGCGCTCGGGCCGGTCACCGATCAATTCGGCGTCCGGCACTTTTTCCTCGTATCGGAAAAGAGGCAATTCCCCGCCCAGGTACTCCTCGAGCGCGTCCAGCAGGGCGAGCTTGTTATGGATCGAAAGTTCGATATTGATGCGCTCGATCCCGTCGGAGTAGTCCCCCAGGCGTTCGAGCGGAATCACCACGTCCTCGTTGATCTTGAATGCGTTGGTGTGCTTGGCGATTGCGGCAGTGCGCGAGCGGTCGAGCCAGAAGGTTCTGCGCGCTTCCGGGCTGACGGCAATGAAGCCCTCGCCGCCGCGCGCGTTGGCCAGGCGCACCACCTGCGAGGCCGCGCGTGCAACCTCGTTTTCGTCCTCGCCTGCGATGTCGGCGACCAGGACCATCTTGGGTCGCCCGGAGCGGCGCGCCTTGGTCGCGTACCCGACCGCTTTGAGATAGCGCTCGTCAAGGTGCTCCAGTCCGGCAAGCACCACCGATCGAGTGGGCTCCTGGTGCTGACCGGTATCAAAAAGCCTCTTGATTTCGACGATTGACGGAACCGAGTCGCGCACCTGGCCGTAGAATTCAAGGCAAACGGTGCGCATTGCGCGCGGCATGCGGTGCAGGATGAAACGTGCCGACGTGATGATCCCGTCGCAGCCTTCCTTCTGTACGCCGGGAAGGCCCGAGAGAAATTTGTCGGTGACGTCCTTACCCAATCCGGCCTTGCGAAACCGCCCACCTGGAATCTCAAGGACTTCCGCGTCCCCTTCGGGTGTGCGACCGTCGATACCGAAACGCTGAATGGAAAAGCGCGCCAACGCACAATCGTGAATCTTCCCCAGATTGTGCTCGAGACGCGTCACCTCGAAAAAGCGCCCGTTCGGATCGACCATCCTCCAGCTTGCGAGGTTGTCGAGCGCAGTGCCCCACAGCACCGCCTTTTTGCCACCGGCATTCATGGCGATGTTGCCACCGATACACGAGGCATCGGACGAGGTGGGGTCGGTCGCGAAAACATAGCCGGCCGCCTCGGCCACCTCCATGGCGCGGCGTGTCACGGTGCCTGCGCCGCAATGAACGGTAGGCACGTCATGGTCAACGCCGGGCAGTCGCAGCATTTCAACGCCCGACAGAAAATCGAGCTTTTCGGTGTTGATCACGGCCGAGCGGGGCGACAACGGCACGGCGCCGCCGGTGTAACCCGTACCGCCGCCGCGAGGGATGATCGTCAGTCCCAGGCCGATGCAGTCGCGCACAACCGCGGCAACTTGCTCCTCCGAATCCGGATTCAGCACGACGAACGGGTACTCGACGCGCCAGTCCGTCGCATCGGTCACGTGGGCGACGCGCGCCAGCCCGTCAAAGCGAACGTTGTCGCGACGGGTGCTGCGGGCAAGCTGTTTCACGGTGCGCCGGCGCATTTCAGCGACGCTCGCGAATTCGGCGGCGAACGTGTCCACGGCTTGGTGCCCGCGTTCCAGCAGGAACCTGACCTTCTCGCTTCGTGCTTCGGCCTGGGCGCGGACCTGAGGGTCGGATTCCCGACTCGTTTCGTCGTCGTAGCCGGCGCGGCGCTTTTCGATCTCAGCCAGGCGATGGCGCAGCGCCTCGACGAGCGCCGCGCGCCGGCCGGCGTTTTCCAGCAGATCGTCCTGCAGATAGGGGTTGCGGGAAACCACCCAGATGTCGCCGAGCACCTCGTAGAGCATGCGGGACGAGCGCCCCGTGCGCC
>MEQX01000042.1:20684-27217 GCA_001770415.1 Betaproteobacteria bacterium RIFCSPLOWO2_02_FULL_63_19
AAGTTCGACGAGGGAGCGCCACGCCGGTTCTCCGAGCAGACGGATTACGATCTCGCGGTCGGAGAACGAGGTGTAGTTGTAAGGAATCTCGCGCAGCCGTTCGGTCATCGTGACTCGCTCAGGACGCGGGCGGCAGCAGCGGCGTTTCCTCGCTAGCCGGGCTTGGAGGGAATACGTCGCGATAGGCCGCGTAGAAGCTTCCAAACAGAACGGGCATGCTCGCAAGGATCGCAGCGATCAATCCCAGGCGCAACAATGCCGGATGTCCTTGCAGCACGACTGCAGCGCTGACCAGCAAAACCGAAAATCCGGCACCGGCCAGCGCGAGCAGTGCTCCATAGAACAGGAACGCGCGCCAGTTGCGCCATCCGGCGAAAAAACTGAAAAACAGGGCTTTGGCCGCGCCCATTCCATCCCATGCCACGAGCACCGGCGCGAACCAGAACGCCATGACCACCGGGGTGCCCACGATGGCGGCGATCATCAACGCGTTCGACAGACTGCCGTCACGTATGGCGGTGACGGTCGGCGGGGTACCGTAAATGACCCATTTTGCCAGTATGCCGCCGTCGGCGATCGCGGCAATGCCGAGCACCACGGCGATCGAGAGCAGATACAAGCCCCCGAGCGTGATCAGCGTCGACAGCCTGGAGCGAAAGCCGGCGAACAAGAGTGCCGGGCGCAGCGATTGGCCGGCCTCCAGGCCCCTGCACATCACCATGAAGCTGACCGAAAAAGCCGGCAGGAACAAGGTGCCCAGCAGCGACCCGGCCACCGGGATCTGATTTATCAGCGCGATCAGCATCCAGTAGGAAAACACCAGCAGCGTCCACATCGGGGGATTCTTCCTGAACAGCAGGAACCCCTGCGCCAGCCATAACCATCCGTGTCCGGCCGGAACCGTTCTCACGGCAGCCGACTCGAATGACACGGCGCCGATGGGAGCGAAATGGCTCCGGCGCGGCGCAGCTCGAGGATGCGTCGGAAATGTTCCGGGTCGTGTGCGTGGGTCAGCTCGCCCGGACGCGGCAGATAGAAGTCGTACAGCCGGGACAGCCAAAAACGCAGCGATGCTGCGCGCAGCATCGCCGGCCAGGCGTCGCGCTCCGGCGCGCTGAGCGGGCGTGTTTCCTGGTAGGCGATCAGCAGCGCTCTGGCGCGTTCGGGCTCGACGTTGCCGGCGACGTCCACACACCAATCGTTCAGCGTGACCGCCAGATCGAAAACGAACGCGTCGATTCCTGCAAAGTAGAAGTCGATCACGCCTCCGATGCGTGCTCCCGCAGCCTGGCCTGCGTTGCCGCCTTCGAACAACACGTTGTCGCGAAACAGGTCGGCATGAACTGCTCCGCGTGGCAGGATATCGAACCGCTGTTGCGTCTGGAATTCCAATTCGGAGGCGAGCAGATCTTGCAGTCTCGCGTCTAGGAAAGGTGACACTTTAGGTGCCGCCTGTTGTTGCCACCGGAGTCCGCGCGGATTTTCCAGTATCCCGTCGTAGTCCGCAACCGCCAGATGCATACTCGCAAGCATGGCTCCGACCTTACCGCAATGTCGCTCTTGTGGATCGACGACCGGTGCGCCGTCCAGGCGCGTGACGATGGTCGCGGGTTTGCCGTTGAGGTGTCCGAGAAACGCATTGTCCCGGTCGCCGACTGGCGCGGGGCAGGGAATGCCATGTCGCGCCAGGTGGGCCATCAGGTTCAGATAATACGGCAGCTCTTCGGCACTCAGCCGCTCGAACAGCGTGAGGACATAGCGCCCCTTCGTGGTGGTCACGAAGTAATTGGTGTTTTCGATTCCTGCGGCGATGCCCTGCATGTGGAGCAGGCTGCCGACGGAATAGTGTTTCAGCCATGCGGAGAGTTGCTCGGAGCTGACCTTGGTGTAGACGGACATGAATTGATTACAAGGCGTGGCCCGGCAGTACCGGGCCCTGGCATCATCCCGATCACTAAAACTCTTGAATAACCCAGAGCGGGACGCGTAGGCCTTGGTCCAGGCTGTCGCGCCTGCCTCCCTGAGACTGGCCAAGGTCATCGCGCAGGTAATATACGGCGCCTGAAGGCGTCGTCACCTTTACGACGCGCTTGCCGTCGATCAGCAATTCCTCGATCTGCTCGTTGGCGCCCGGGGTAATGCGCACCGGCGTTTCGGACAAGTCCGCGGCCGCCCCCGGCGGCGGTGGCGGTGGCTCCGGAAGCGGCTCAAGCCCGAGGGGCTGCTGCGCAAAGACCGCGAACGGCACGGCGGCGATCAAAGCGCACGGTAAGGATTTGGGAAGCATCGGGCTGGAGAATAGGAACTTTAGGGGCAGACCCTTATTGGTAAAGTGTAGCAGATTCGCGAAGTGCCCAATGGTTTCTACAGCGGGCCAGCGACAGTGGAATTCATTGATGCGAAAGCTCTGAGATAATGCTCCGGCAGCGTTTGCATGCAGATGGCGCGTGTTGCGCGCACCACGCGGCTGGGCGAAGCGTCTCCGAGCATCGTGATCGGGTATTGGAATGGTGTCGTTCCCTTGAAGCGGCCGGCCTTGAACAAAATACTGTTACTGGTTGACGGGTCGTCATACCTGTATCGCGCTTACCATGCGCTTCCGGATCTGCGCAGCCCCGCGGGAGAGCCGACGGGGGCGATCTACGGCGTGCTCAGCATGCTGCGCAGGCTTCTGGCCGACTACGATGCCGACTACGTAGGTTGCGTTTTCGACGCCAAAGGACGCACGTTCCGTGACGAGCTTTATCCCGAATACAAGGCGAACCGGCCGCCGATGCCCGACGAGCTCGGACAGCAGATCGCACCGCTTGTCGAAGCGATTCGCGCGCTTGGGCTGCCGTTATTGCAGATCGAGGGAGTCGAGGCCGACGATGTCATCGGCACACTCGCGCGCGAGGCGGAGAAGTCGGGAGTCCGCACGATCGTGTCCACCGGCGACAAGGATCTGGCGCAGTTGGTCAGCGAGCAGGTCACGCTGGTCAACACCATGACCAACGAGAAGCTCGATCCTGCGGGCGTGGAGGAAAAATTCGGCGTGCCACCTTCGCGGATCGTCGACTACCTCGCGCTGGTGGGTGACGCCGTTGACAACGTACCCGGCGTCGACAAGGTGGGACCCAAGACCGCCGTGAAATGGTTGCGGCAATACGGATCAATCGAGGGTGTGATCCAGCATGCCGGTGACATCAAGGGCGTGGTCGGCGACAACCTGCGCCGTGCTCTCGACTGGCTGCCCCAGGCCAGGGCGCTGGTCTCGGTCAAGTGCGACGTGGCACTGCCGCTGAACCTGAAAGACCTTGCGCGACAGGCGTGCGACGAAGCGAAACTTGCGCTTCTTTTTGCGAACTTCGGCTTTCGCAGTTGGAGCAAAGCCGCGCCCGCGGGCGCAGGCGGGGGGCGGGCCGCGAGCGAAACATCTGTCGCCGCCCGCGGCGAGCGCACCGGTGCTGACGAATCGCGGCTGGATGTCGAGCCCTCGAAAGTCGAGCGGCATTACGAAACCGTACTCACGGTACGGGCGCTGCGACAGTGGCTGGCACAGATGGAGCGGGCCGAGCTGGTCGCATTGGACACCGAGACGGACAGCCTCGAACCAATGAACGCGCGCTTGGTGGGACTGTCGTTGTGTGCCAGTCCCGGGCACGCTGCCTACGTGCCGCTCGCACACGCCTACGCCGGAGCGCCGGGTCAACTTGACGTGCAGGAAGCGCTCGGAATATTGCGGCCCTGGCTCGAATCGCCGCTCGCGCCCAAGCTCGGTCAGAACTCGAAATACGACCAGCATGTGTTCGCCAATCACGGGATTGCGCTCGCCGGTATCGCGCACGATACGCTGCTCCAGTCCTATGTGCTGGAGAGCCACGCGCGCCACGACATGGACAGCCTCGCGCTTCGCCATCTCGGCGAGAAGACGATCAGCTACGACGACGTGACCGGCAAGGGCGCGCAGCGCATCGGCTTCGACCAGGTCGATGTTGCGCGCGCCACCGAATACGCCGCAGAGGACGCGGATATCACGCTGCGGCTGCACCATGCACTTTACGCTCGCATTCGTGCCGATGCGAAGCTCGCCTACGTGTACGAACGCATCGAAATCCCGGCCCGCGAGGTGTTGGTGCGTATGGAGCGCGCGGGGGTTCTGATCGACGCGCCGCTGTTGGAGGCACAGAGCCGGGAGCTGGGGGCGAAGATGATGACGCTGGAGGCGCTCGCGCACCGCGAAGCGGGGCAGCCCTTCAACCTCAACTCGCCCAAGCAGATCAGCGAGATCTTCTTCGAACGCAAGGGGATGCCAGTGCTGAAGAAGACGCCCTCGGGTGCGCCCTCGACCGACGAGGAGGTCCTGGAAAAACTGGCGCTGGACCATCCGCTGGCGAAGATCCTGCTCGACTACCGCGAGATCGCCAAGCTCAAGTCGACCTATACCGACAAGCTTCCGCGAATGGTCAACGATCGCACAGGGCGCGTGCATACCAACTACGCGCAGGCCACCGCTGTCACCGGAAGGCTGGCTTCGAACGATCCAAACCTGCAGAATATCCCGGTGAGGACAGCCGAGGGACGCCGGATCCGGGAGGCCTTTATTGCCCCCGCGGGATCGAAACTGGTTTCCGCCGACTATTCGCAGATCGAGCTGCGCATCATGGCGCATATTTCGGGGGACCCGAGCCTGCTGGCTGCCTTCGAGCGCGGCGAGGACGTGCACCGGGCAACGGCCGCCGATGTCTTCGGCCGCGGGTTGCACGAGGTAACGCCCGAAGAGCGGCGCTACGCGAAAACCATCAACTTTGGTCTCATCTATGGCATGTCGGCCTTCGGTCTCGCGCAGCAACTGGGCCTCGAACGCGCTACTGCCGAGGCCTATATCGCGAGCTACTTCACCCGCTACCCGGGGGTGAAGCGTTACATGGACGAGACCCGGGCACTGGCGCGGGAACGCGGCTACGTCGAGACCGTATTCGGCCGCAGGCTATGGCTGCCGGATATTCGCAGTTCGGCCCAGGGGCGGCGCAGCGGGGCTGAGCGCGCCGCCATTAACGCGCCCATGCAGGGTACCGCAGCCGACCTGATCAAGCTGGCGATGATCGCGGTGCAGGACTGGCTCGATGCCCAGGCGATGAGCTCGAAGCTGATCATGCAGGTTCACGATGAGCTGGTGCTTGAGGTGCCGCGCGAGGAACTCGCGCAGGTAAAGGAGAGTCTTCCGGGCCTGATGACCGGGGTGGCAGAAATGAAAGTGCCGTTGCTGGTCGATCTCGGCGTCGGCGACAACTGGGACCAGGCGCATTGAGGACGCACGAACTGTCGTGCATCAAATTCCTTTGAACTCGGCAGCCGGCGACATCACGGGGCAGACGAGCGGATCCGGACCCGGTAACCGTTGTCGGAGGGTGGAGGGGCGTACAGCACACTGAATTCGCGGTATCGATGAAATCTTGGTCTGGTTGTGGCGGCCTGAGGGGGGTGACATGGCAACGGATTCGGTACGGGAAGCTGACTCACCTGATGTCATTCGGCATTTGGTATTGCTGGGAGACGCACTGCAGAACATCGACCTGGGAACAGAGGAGATCGAGAGTGCGCTGATGCCGAAGCCGCGCAATCCATGGAAGCTGACGGTGCTGCAGACATTGCGGACGCTGACGCGTGGTCACGCGAGCGAAATTCCCAGGGACGCAACTCATATCGTGATCAGCATCGAGGGCGCATGGGCGATCGAGGAAAGCGGATTGCTGCAGGGTGGTACCCACACGATCAGCGAAGCGCTCGAAAAGCTCGCGACGGCGGCCGACGAGTTCGAGAGCATCCTGGATGGCATGATCGCCGCGGCGCGGGAGACGGGCCTGCCGGCGCTTCTGTGCACGCTGGTGCCGGCGAGATTTGCAAAACTGCCGCAGCAGCGGGCCATTACCACCGCGCTGGCCATTTTTAACGATCGCATACTTCGCCGCGCGATCGCAGCAAGACTCTCAATCGTGGATCTGCGTGTGGTGTGCAATGAAGACGCCGATTACGCCAGCGAAACGCTACTGTCGCGCGCCGGGGTGCGCAAGGCGGCGAACGTCATTCGCGCCGCACTCTACGAGGTGTCCCGGAAGCCAGGGCGGCCGCGGGTGTATTTCTAGCCGAGCCGGTCTGCGTCGCGTCTGCTGCGATCGGACGCGTTGCGAGGTCGCGCGGAAGAACGCCGCGAATCCATACGCTCGGTTTCGCTTATCACTCGAAAACCGTCACCTTGCCCGTTTCATTGTCCAGAATCATAAAAGCGTCAAAGTACGAAATCTTCGGTGCTTCACCCGTCCGTTCCTTGACGGCATCGCGCCATTCCTCGTTGTGGGCGGCTTCGGCGGCGGCGCGGGATTTCCACAGGTAGAAGCCGCTCACCCATTTCTTGTCGTCGCTCCACAGGAAATGTTTGCGGATCAACTCCGGTTCGGCCTGCCATTTCGGCACCACGCCCTGGGCGTCGTTGATGATTTCCTCCCGGTTCAGTCCCTTGGGCGCCGGATATATGACCAGTTCACCTATCATTG
>MEQX01000043.1 GCA_001770415.1 Betaproteobacteria bacterium RIFCSPLOWO2_02_FULL_63_19
GTCTCCGTGAGTGCCGCCAATGCACAGCAGTCCGTCCTGAACGTGTATTCGTCGCGGCACTACCAGACCGACGAGGCGCTGTACAGCGGCTTCACGCGCCAGACAGGCATCAAGATCAATCTGATCGAAGCCGGCGAAGACGCACTGATCGAACGATTACGCAACGAAGGAGCACGCAGTCCGGCCGACGTTCTGGTCACCGTCGACGCCGGGAGGCTCTGGCGCGCGCAGCAATTCGGCCTCTTCCAGCCAGTACGGTCGAAGCTGCTTGAGGCCAGAATCCCGGCACAGTTCCGTGAGCCGACCGGTCTGTGGTTCGGCTACTCGATGCGTGCGCGAGTGCTCGCTTACAACAAGGACAAGGTCAAGTCTGAAGAGTTGCCCAGCTACGAAGCCCTTGCGGCGCCGCATTGGAAGGGACGGATCTGTGTTCGCTCGTCCACGAACATCTACAATCTGTCGCTGCTCGGCGCGCTGATCGACCGGCTTGGCGAGGCCGGCGCTGAGAAATGGGCGCGCGCCGTGCGCGGCAATTTCGCTCGCGACCCGAAAGGCGGCGACACCGACCAGCTGAAAGCCGTCGCCGTCGGCCAGTGCGACGTGGCGATCAGCAACCACTACTACTATGCACGGCTCGCGCGCTCGACGAAGGCCGAGGACCGGGCCATCGCGGCACGGCTGGGTATCGCCCTGCCCGGACAGGCGGGCCGTGGTACACACATCAACATTTCCGGCGCTGGCGTCGCCAGGCACGCACCGCACCGCGAGGCCGCGATCCGCTTTCTCGAGTACCTGGCCAGCGACGAGGCGCAGCGCTATTTCGCCGACGGCAACAACGAGTGGCCAGTGGTCGAATCGGTGAGCGTTGACAACCCCGTGCTGAAGAGCTTCGGCGCGTTCAAGCGCGACAGCGTCAACGTCGCGGTGCTCGGCCGCAACCAGCCGCTCGCGCAGAAGATCTTCGATCGCGTCGGCTGGAAGTAGCCGCGCCGGACCGCCGCCGACGCGGAGATTCAGGCACGCACCGGCCGCATCAGGCGGCGTGAGACGAACAGCACCGGCAGCAGGCCGACGAATACGATCACGAGCGACGGCACCGCCGCTTCCGCGAGCCGCTCGTCCTTCGCCAGATGATACGCCTCGATCGCCAGCGTATTGAAGTTAAACGGCCGCAGCGCGAACGTCGCGGGCAGTTCCTTCATGACGTCGACGAAGACAAGCAGCGCCGCTGTGGCAAGACTCGAGGCGAGCAGCGGCGCATGCACGCGAGCAAGCGTGCGCGCCGGCGAATGCCCGAGCGAGCGTGCCGCGTCCTCCATGCTGCGCGTGATATTGCCGAGCCCGGCCTCGACGGTCTGCAGCGCCACCGCGAGCACGCGCACCAGGTAAGCGTAGACCAGCGCCGCGACCGTGCCGGTCAGCAGCAGCCCCGCACGCTCGCCGCTCAAGCGTTCGAAGACGTTCGCGAGGGCATTATCGAGCTGCCCGAGCGGCACGAGCACGCCGACGGCGATCACTGCACCGGGAATCGCGTAGCCGAGCGTCGAGAACCGGTTGGCGATGCTCACCGCGCGTGCGCCGCTCAGTCGCGCCCCGTACGCCATCAGCACGGCGAGCAGCACCGCGAGCAGTGCGGTCAGGCCGGCAATCGTGAAACTGTTGCCGACGAGGGCAACGAGGCGCGCGCCCCAGCGCGCCTCGGCATCGGCGACAGCGAGATTTGCGAGAATCGCCGCCGGCAGCAGGAAACCGAAGGCGACCGGTGCGGCGCAGGCGAGACACGCCAGCGCAGCGGGTACCCCGCGCAGCGGCTGCGGCGGTGCCGGCGCCCGCGCCGAGGTGGCGTGGTAGGCGGCGCGCCCGCGGCTGATGCGCTCGATCGCCAGAACGATCACGACGAAGCCGAGCAGGCAGCTCGACAACTGCCGCGCAGCGACGTTGTCGCCCATCGACAGCCAGGCCTTGAAGATTCCGGTCGTGAACACCTCGAGCGCGAAATACGATACCGTGCCGAAGTCGGCGAGCGTCTCCATCAGCGCAAGCGTCGTACCCGCGGCAATCGCCGGGCGCGCGAGCGGCACGGCGACGCGCAGGAACGCGCCCCAGGGACCGAGCCCGGCGAGCCGCCCAACCTCGATCGCGCTGCGCGACAAGTCGAGAAACGCTGTGCGCGCAATCAGGTAGACATAGGGGTAGAGCGCGAACGAGAGCATCGCCGCCGCCCCCCACAGCGAACGGATCTCCGGAAACCAGTATTCGCGGGCCTGCCAGCCGGTCAGCGCACGCAGCGCCGTCTGCACCGGTCCGGTAAACTGCAGCCAGTCGGTATATGCGTAGGCCATCACGTAGGCCGGCATCGCCAGCGGCAGCATCAGCGCCCACTCGATCACGCCGCGCCCCGGAAAACGGTAGGCCGTCACCAGCCACGCGCTCAGCACGCCGATCGAGACGACGCCCCAGCTGACGCCGGCGAGCAGCAGCAGCGTGTTCCATACGTAACGCGGCAACGAGGTCTGCAGCAGGTGCTGCCAGGTATCCCCGGCGCCAGCGCCGATACTGGATACGACGGCGAGGATCGGCAGCCCGATCAGCGCGGCGGCCGCGAGCGACAGCCAGCCGAGCGCGCCCAGGCGCGGCAGCTGGCGGCGATACGGCAGAGGAGATGCGCGCGCGTCCAATTCACTCCTTCCAGCGGGGATTCCGCGGCTCTTCGCGTCGGGGTTGCGCAGTACCGACAATGATAACGACTCTCATTGCGCTGCGCGCACCCTTATAATCGGACCATGCCACCCGCGCTCTTGCTCGATGTCAGCGATCTCAGCCAATCCTACGGCGAAATTCCCGTCGTGCACGGCCTGAGCTTTTCGCTGTCCCTCGGCACCATCGGCTGTCTGCTCGGGCCGAGCGGCTGCGGCAAGACGACGGTACTTCGCTGTATCGCCGGCTTCGAGGCGATTCGTGAAGGCAGCATCCGCATTGCCGGCTGCGAAGTGTCGGTACCGGGACGCAGCGTGCCACCGGAAGCGCGCCGCATCGGCATGGTGTTCCAGGATTACGCGCTGTTTCCGCACCTCACGGTCGCCGACAACATCGCCTTCGGCCTGCATGGCCTTGCGCACCGCGAACGCGGCGCGCGCGTCGCCGAGCTCGCCGAACTCGTGCGCCTGGACGCCGAACTCCAGAAATACCCGCACGAGATTTCCGGCGGCCAGCAACAGCGCGTCGCGCTGGCGCGGGCGCTCGCGCCGCGCCCTGAACTGCTGCTGCTCGACGAGCCGTTCTCGAACCTCGATGTCGAACTGCGCGAGCAGCTCTCACTCGAGCTGCGCGACATCCTCAAGGCATCGGGTACGACGGCGATCCTCGTCACGCACGACCAGCACGAGGCCTTCGCGATGGCCGACGAGATCGGCGTGCTGCACGAGGGCCGCATCCAGCAGTGGGACAGCCCGTACAACCTGTATCACCGTCCGGTGAACCGCTTCGTCGCCGACTTCGTCGGCCAGGGCGTGTTCCTGCCCGCCAAGGTGCTCAATTCGCAGCGCGTCGAGATCGAACTCGGCGTACTCGAGTGCGACATCCCCGCCTTGTGCGCGCGCGGCTGCGACGATTGCGGCCGCGGCTGCCGCGCCGAAGTGCTGCTGCGGCCCGACGACATCGTGCACGACGACGCCTCGCTCAAGCGCGCCGAGGTGGTGCACAAGGCCTTCCGCGGCGCCGAGATCCTCTACACGCTGCGGCTTGTCAGCGGCCGCCGAGTGCTCGCGCTCGTGCCGAGCCACCACAATCACGCGCTCGGCGAGCGGATCGGCATCCGCCTCGACGTCGATCACGTCGTCGCGTTCGCGCCCGAGGCGGCATCTGTGGCGCGCTGAGCCGCGGCAGGCGGACCGACGGCCCCGGCATCGCGAATTCCATCGAGCGAGAGGCGCACGCTATTTACGGCCAGGCTCGCTCCAAGTGCCCACAACCGCAGTGCGTAATGCAGCAAGACTGACATAATCCATGTTGCGCAAAGCGATTGGGCGAGTTCACGCGCGCAATTGCAGCACTCCAGCGGGCTGATGAGGCTTGGTAGCCGAATCGACTCGCTTATCACTCTTCCTTCCTTCTTGCCTCGGCGTTAAAGACGAATGGGGGGCTGCTTTCCATTCTTGCCAGTGGCGGCGCCGGCTCGAAAGTGTGAATTTGCGCTTTCGATAAGCGAACGCTCAAACCGGGAAAGGAGATTTTCTCGTTGGCGAGACGCAAACGTCCGGCAAATGGAGCGGACCTATGCGGGTCGCGTCCCGTGACGTAGTGGACTGAGAAGACAATCGTGTCAAAGCGTTCGCGTGATTCAAGGCGCGGTCGGTTGAGTGTTTCGGGCTCGCGTCGTCATGTTCGCAATTCTCAGCTAGCGATACACGCGATCGAATCTCCGGTACTGAATCGCTTCTGCTACGTGAGCAGCATTGATGCAATCTGTTCCCGCAAGATCCGCAATCGTGCGCGCCACCTTGAGAATGCGGTGATATCCGCGCGCCGAGAGACGCAGGGCGCCGATCGCCTGCTTCAATAATGTCGCGCCTGTCTCGTCGGGTGTGCAAAGCCTTTCGATTTCGCGCGTCGTGAGTTCCCCGTTGGCCTTCTCCTGTCTTTTCAACGCACGCTCATATGCTTCGGCTACACGCGCTCGGACCTTTGCGCTTGATTCACCTTGTGCGGCGCGCTGCAGTTCCTCCGGCGGCACGGCAGGCACCTCGATCTGAATGTCGATGCGATCGAGCAACGGGCCCGAGATCTTGCCGCGGTAGCGCGCGATCTGGTCCGGCGTGCACCGGCACCTTCCGTTGGAGTGCCCCAGATAGCCGCAGTTGCAGGGGTTCATCGCTGCGACGAGTTGGAATCGCGCCGGAAATTCCGCCTGGCGTGCTGCGCGCGAAATGGAAATTCGCCCGGATTCGAGCGGCTCGCGCAGCGTTTCCAGAACCCGGCGTCCGAACTCGGGGAGTTCGTCCAGGAACAGCACGCCGTTGTGCGCGAGCGAAATCTCGCCCGGCCTCGGATTGCCGCCGCCGCCCACCAGCGCGATGCTCGAGGCCGAATGGTGGGGGGCGCGATAAGGCCGGCGCTTCCAGTGACCGATTCGAAACCCGGCGCTGCCCAGGGACTGTATCGCGGCCGATTCAAGTGCCTCCGCATCGCCCATCTCGGGCAACAGCCCGGGAAAGCGCGCGGCGAGCATCGATTTCCCCGTGCCGGGCGGGCCCATCATCAGCACGCTGTGGCGGCCGGCTGCCGCGACTTCCAGAGCCCGCTTGACCTGCGCTTGCCCTTTGACTTCGCTGAGGTCTGGATAGTCGGCGACCGTGTCGCAGAGCATCCGCGTCGGTGATTGCAAGCAGCCATCCCCGGCTAAGTGGGCACACACCTCAAGCAGAGATCCGGCGCACAGGATGGGCACGCCACCAGCGAGGGCGCCCTCGGCTGCGCTTTGACTCGGAAGTACAAACGAGCGCCCGGATTTCGCCGACCCCAAGACCATGGAAAGCGCCCCGCGAACGGGCCGCAATTCCCCCGATAGCGAAAGTTCACCGGCAAACTCATAGGCGTCCAAGCCAGTCGCTGAAATTTGTTTCGAGGCCGCGAGAATGCCCAGCGCGATCGGCAGGTCGAAGCGCCCGCCTTCCTTAGGCAGTTCGGCGGGGGCGAGGTTGACCGTGAGCCTGCGGGCCGGAAATTCGTAACGGCAGTTGACCAACGCCGCACGCACGCGGTCGCGGCTCTCCTTCACCTCGGCTTCAGGCAGCCCGACGATGGTAAATGCGGGCAACCCATTGGCAAGATGGACTTCGACCGTGACTGGTAAAGCATGCATGCCGGCGAGAGCGCGGCTGTGCAGAACTGCAAGGGACATGTGCGGGGCGCTTTGCCTTCGGGACCAAGGACAAGACCACCAACGCGCTCTGCGGGGCCTTGGTTGACGGATCCAGCAGCCACCGACCAAGCTCGTCAGCTTGTGCTACTACCCCCCCGATTCGGGCTTCTTTTCGAGCTCGGCGATCCGCGCTTCCAACGCAATCAACTTCTCGCGCGTGCGCGCAAGGACCTTAACCTGAACGTCAAACTCTTCGCGCGTCACCAGATCGAGCCGCGAAAACGCACCGGACAGCATGCCGCGCAGATTCTTTTCGATGTCCTTGGCCGGACTCTTGGCAATTACTTCGCTTATACGTGCGCTGATGTCGTCGAATATGCGATTCGTTGGCATAGAGCTACCTTTTGTCATCAGTCTATCACAGGTGTCAGCACCACTTCCGACGACCGACGACCACGCCAACAACGCACAGCACACAAAGTTCAGCAACACCGGCGCGTACGGCGCCTTCATCTGCAAGCTGTTCACCATCAAGTACAGGCAGACCCTTTCCTGATTTCTTCGGCGGCGGCAGCGATACGTTCGGCGGCGCCAGAAAGAATTCTGTCAGCGGAGACGCGACGCTTTGCGCCTGCGCAAGGGAGTTCCTCACTGCCTAGAAGATTCACTCGCCAAGCTCGTCGACCAACCGCCAATCGCTCATCGCCTGCCTGCTGGCCGCGCACAAACTGGCAAGCAGCACATGCCCCAGGCTTTGCGCACCAATTCCGGGCATCTCGTGCATTTCGTGCCCCGTCCAAGTGCCTTGGTTACTCACGTCGTTTCGACGAGATAAATAACTAATTGTATTTGAATAAAAAAACAGTTGGCATGCGATGTGCTTAAGGGTAAGTGCGTTTTTTACTTTTACGGAGAGCAACATGCAAAAAACCCTCTTGGCCGTTGCGGTGGCGAGCGCTTTATGGACCCCACTGGTCGCAACGGCAGCCGATTCGCCGTTCAGCGCCAACGTTTCGATCGCATCCCAGTACATCTATCGAGGCATCGCCCAGTCCGGCGCCAAACCGGCTATACAGGGTGGGTTCGACTACGCCAGCCCAAACGGCGTCTACATCGGGACCTGGGCGTCGAGCATCAGCTGGCTGCAGGACACCGGCGCGGCCTCGAGCGCGGGCATGGAGTGGGACTTCTACGGCGGCTACAAAGGCACCGTCTCCGGCGATCTCGGGTTCGACGTCGGCGTGCTGCGCTACTACTACCCGCTGCGGAACCTCACTACCGGTTACCTTAGTCCCGACACGACGGAGCTCTACGGGGCTCTCAGCTACAAATGGCTCATCGTGAAGTACTCGCGCACCGTCGGCACCGCGCTCTTCGGCTGGGCAGACACCTCCGGCGGCAAGACCACCGGCAGTGGCTACCTCGATATTTCTGGCAGCTTCGACCTCGGCAGCGGCTGGGGGATCAGCGCGCACGCCGGCCACCAGACCGTGAAAGGGTTCAGCCCCGCGAGCTACAGCGACTGGAGGCTCGGGGTGACCAAGGACGTCGGTTTCGCCACCGTCGGCCTGACCGCGAGCGGCACCAACGCCAAGGACAGCTGCAGCGCTGGGGAAGCCTATTGCTTCGGTCCGGCGGGAGGCCAGTACTCGGCGGGCAAAGGTGTCATCGTCCTTTCTTTAAGCAAATCGTTCTAGATACGCCGAGCGGGCGGCACGCCGCTCCGGCGAGGGAGCCAATATGAAATTCGTGACTGCAATTATCAAGCCGTTCAAGCTCGACGAGGTACGCGAAGCCCTTTCGGCGGTCGGTGTCTCTGGAATCACCGTCACCGAAGTCAAGGGGTTCGGTCGTCAGAAAGGACACACCGAGCTTTACCGGGGTGCCGAGTACGTCGTCGATTTCCTGCCCAAGGTCAAGATCGAAGCGGCGATCAAAGACGAGGCCCTGGACCAGGTGATCGAGGCGATCGAAAAGTCTGCCAACACCGGAAAGATCGGTGACGGCAAGATTTTCGTCTTCGATTTGCAACAAGTTGTGCGCATTCGAACCGGCGAGACCGGTTCGAACGCAATCTAAGGAGTCCGGCGATGAAGAAACTACTCGCACTGCTCGTCCTATTCGGCGCCTTCGCCCTTCCTGGAGTCACGCCGGCCCAGGAGCAAAGCGCTTCTTCGGCCACGCTATTGGCGCAGGCCACTGAAGCGAGCCCTGCCGCTGCGCCTGCGGCTCCGGCACCAGCCGCGGCGAAGCCAAAACTGGATTCCGGAGACACCGCGTGGATGCTAATTTCCACGGTCCTCGTAATCATGATGATCGTACCGGGCCTGGCACTGTTCTACGGCGGCATGGTGCGCACGAAGAACGTGCTTTCCATACTCATGCAGGTCTTTGTGGGATTCGCCATGGTATCCGTGCTCTGGGCGATACTCGGCTACACGTTTGCCTTTGGCGCCGGCAACAGCTTCATAGGCGGTTTTGGCAAAGCGTTTCTTTCCGGTGTTGCGGCGGACTCCTTGCAGGGCACGATTCCCGAGTATGTGTTCATCTGCTTCCAGTTGACCTTCGCGGCGATAACTCCCGCGCTGATCGTGGGTGCCTTCGCCGAGCGCATGAAATTTTCGGCGGTCTTGTGGTTTCTCGGTCTCTGGTTGCTCGCGGTCTACGCGCCAATCGCCCATATGGTCTGGGGGGGCGGCTGGATCGGCGCTATGGGCGCAATCGACTTCGCCGGTGGAACCGTTGTCCATATAAACGCCGGCATCGCCGGACTGGTCGCCGCCCTCGTGCTGGGCAAGCGCAATGGCTTCGGACGGATCGCGATGCCACCGCACAATCTGACCTTCACGATGATTGGCGCCTCGCTGCTGTGGGTGGGTTGGTTCGGCTTCAATGCGGGCAGCGCCGTGGCCGCCAACGGTGGTGCCGGCGTGGCGATGATCAACACGCAATTGGCAACGGCCGCGGCCGTGCTGGGCTGGATGTTCGCCGAGTGGATCGCCAAAGGAAAACCGAGTTTGCTGGGTGCCGCATCCGGCGCGGTGGCAGGATTGGTGGCTATCACTCCGGCCTGCGGTAATGTCGGCCCGATGGGTGCGATCGTCCTGGGTGCGATCGCTGGCGTGCTGTGCTTCTGGGCGGCGGTCTACCTGAAGAAAACGTTCGGCTACGACGATTCGCTGGATGTATTTGGCGTGCACTGCGTCGGCGGAATAGTTGGCGCGCTGCTGGTCGGGATCCTGTCTTCCCCGACGTTTGGTGGTCAAGGTTTCGGCGGCGAGAATAAGACCATCGCCGACCAGTTCATCGTGCAGATCGAAGCCGTCCTGTTTACTCTCGTCTACACAGGTATCGTGTCGTTCATCCTGCTGAAGATCGTCGACATGATTATTGGATTGCGAGTAGCCGACGAAGTCGAGGCCGAAGGGCTGGACTTGGCGGAGCACGGCGAAAGCGCGTACAACGCCTGATTCTCACATGCGCATCAGTTTGTCAGCGTATTGATTCGACGGGCGCCCTAGGGGCGCCCGTTTTCTTGCCGGCTCCATCCTGTGTCGGCGCGAACCATCGATTTCGTCCCCCGCCGATCCGACCGCCGGCCCGGACCACTTCCTCAGGCGGGCGACCGCAGCCTTGCAAGGAGTGCTACCAACTGTTCACGTTCGGCGTCGGTCATCCCTGACATCATTCGACGCTCGTGCGCGACGATTCGGCGCCTGACGCGGCCCAGCAGAAGCTTGCCGGACGATGTGAGCGATAGCCCGTTGGTGCGCCGGTCCTTGCCGCGGCGGCGTTCAACCAGACCGCGGCGCTCGAGCCCGTCCAAAACCGGCACCAGTGTCGAACGATCCAATCCCACTGCCTCGGCAAGCCTCGACTGCGTAATACCCGGGTTGCTGTTGACCAGTACCAGCACGCCCACTCGTCCCGGCGAGATGCCCAGATCGCCGACAGTACGTTCGAAATCGCGAAACACGGCAAGCTGTGCCAACCGCAGCTGGTAGCCAATCAGATCCGGAAGAATGCCATGATCGAGCTTTGTTTCCGTTCGAGGACGTTGGGCCATTCGTTTGACATCACAATTGTTTGGTGATCGTCCCATTGCGCTGCTAATTTAGCACGCTGAAACGAATGCGCACGGAGAACCCCGGCACGGCTCGACCGCGCGTGTCCGTCGAGCTTCGCGTCGGCGCTCGGACCAGTTGATCCCGCCTCTAGACCCCCTGTTTTGCGATGATGACCCTCGCATCGACGGCGATGCAACCGTCGTCGGTCGGTAGGCAAGGGTTGAGGTCAACTTGCTCAATCTCCGGATGTTCGTCGAACAGCAGTCCCAGGGAAACGACAGCGTCTGCAATTGCCTCGACGTTCATCTTCTTCCTGCCCCGCGCGCCCGCGATCAAGGCCGACGGCAGAGTCCCGAGAATCAGCTCTTTTGCCTCTTCCCGCCCCAGCGGTGCAAGCCGGAACCCCACGCGTTTGAGCACCTCAACGTAGATCCCTCCAAGACCGGCCATGATGCACGGTCCGAACAGCTTGTCCCTGATGCCGCCCAGTACCAGTTCGGTCGTACTCGGCATCATTCTTTGCACCAAGACAGTGGGCTTTTCGATCTGCGTGGCCGCATTCTTCACGTTCCGGACCAGCTGCGAATAGGATTGTTCGAGGATGCCGTCTGTGTTCACGCCCAACATAACCCCGCCGATATCGGTCTTGTGCAGAATCGCGGCAGACACGACCTTGAGCACAACCGGGTAGCCGATTTCACGCGCAGCGCCCAACGCAGCCTCGACGGAATCCACAAGCCGATAGGGCGGGACCTGAATGCCGTACTGTCTGCACACATCATAGGCCTCGGGCTCGAGCAGACTCACGCGTCCCGCACTCGCTGCGGCGCGAATCAGCTCGGAAGCCGATCCTGTTGTCGTTCGGACCGCGCCTCTTCCCTTCGCTTCCGTTTTCGACGACTCCGCCGCGGCACGCCGATTGGCCGCAAAGGCCGACAGGTTTCCGGCAACCCTCGCAACCGCGTCCGGAAAAGCAAACGTCGGCAAGCTTGCTTCCTCGAGCCTCTGCCGCAGCTCGTCGGCGAACCCGCCGAACGTCACCACATTGAGCAGCGGCTTCTTTGTTCCCTGCTGCGATTCATAAGCGATGGAAATTTCCTGCGCCAGCAGTTTCTGATCCAAGAACGCGCTTGGTGCCAAGATCTGGATGACCGCATCGACGTTCTTGTCTTGGAAAAGCAGCTTGAGCACCTGGTTGTGCAAATTCTCGTAATGAGCAGCCGTCAGATCGATGTAGCCTGGGGGATGGCCTATATTGGCAGCGGGAGAAAGTATGCCTTTCAGGGCCTTGTGGGTTTCTGCGGACAGTTCCGTCATTTTCAGGCTCGGAATCGTCGATATTTCATCGATGCAGAGCGTCCCGGGTCCGCCCATGTGCGTGAGCACACAGACGCGATTACCTTCGGGAACTGGCTGTTTCGCGAAAGCCCTCAGCGTCTCGTAGAATTCCGACACGCTCGCCGCCCGGATCAGCCCCGATTGCCGGCAAGCGCCGTCGTAGATCGCGTCGGCGCCGGCTACGGCGCCGGTGTGAGACAGCGCGGCGGCGGTTCCCATTTCGCTGCGACCGCTCTTCAAGATCACAACGGGTTTTACCGCAGCAACTTCCTCCGCTGCCTGAAAAAACGCCCTTGGCTGCTTAAGGCCCTCCAGATAAATGCCAATGACCCGCGTTGAATCGTCGTTTTTCAGAAACACCAGCAGTTCGGCCATTTGGACGTCCGCCATGTTTCCAATGGAGACAAACTTGTTCAGCCCGACCTGGCCCGTGGTTCCCGACCCGAACAGGAATGAATTGCCGAATGCACCGCTCTGAGTGAGCACGCTGATGCCGCCGCTAGGATACGTTCCAATATCAAAATTGGTGTTGAACCCGCTCACCGTATCCATGACGCCCAGACAGTTCGGGCCGACTAGACGTATCTCCGCCGATTTCAACGTCCCGATCAGGTCCTTCTCGCGCTGCGCAGCCTCGCTGGTATTGAGTTCTCCAAAACCGGCGGACATGCATACGACCGCCATAACATCGTCAAACTGCGATTTTCTCTGCTTCAGCTCTCGTGCCGCCTGCAGCGTCAATTCCGCAGAAACGAGCAGCACGGCCAGTTCGACCGGGTCCGGGATGTCGAGCACGCTCTTGAAGCAGGGCAGCCCGAGAATCGACTCCTCACGCGGATTGATTGGATATATCTTCCCTTTGTAGCCCATGGAAATCATGTTTCGTAAAGCGGTATTGCCGGGCTTTTTCGGATCCGACGACGCGCCGATTACCGCCACGCTCTTTGGGCGAAAGAACGCGCCTAATGCTGAAACGTCCTGCATGAGTTCCCTCCGAAATCCTGGTCCCGTGTCGCTCGCAACCGCCGGATGAATATGGTGCGGTGCGGCAGAATGGTAACTATACCGATCCGAGCTTGCTTGCGTATCCGCCGAAAGTCACAAAATCGTCAACGGAATCACGGAGGGGAAGTGGCGCATGAAGGCTAGCGGCATCTCGTCGCACGGGACACGCCACTGGAGAGCGAATGCTGGTGGCTCGGAAACGATTTCAGTCGTTGCCGGCACTCGTGCGAGAATATCGAGGCTTTGCGTGGACGCCCGCCGGTAAGCCGTGCGTCATCGCACTAACGATGCCGGCACCATCCGCATGAATTGGTTGTTGCCCCAAGAGAAAGAGTCTTTCCTTCATGTCCGATATCTACAACGCCGCCGAGATCGTTCTTGACCAAGCGGTACGGCTAAAAGACAAGATTGCTCTGATCCACTCCGGCGGGACGATGAGCTACGGCGAGTTCATGTCGCTGGTCAACCGCTCCGCAAACGCGTTTTCCGCGCTTGGCATCGGTCGAGGCGATCGCGTCGGACTCATGCTCAAGGACTCACCGCTTTACTGCGCGGCGTTCTTGGGACTGGTCAAGGCGGGGGCCGTGGCTATCCCTCTCAATCCGCGTCTGCCTGTCGCCAACTATGTTTCCATATTCACCGCTGCCAGTCTTTCGCTGGTAGTCGCTGAGCGCGAACACGCAGCGATGCTTTCCGAAGCGCAGCATCTGAACGCGACGCGCATGCTCGCGTCCTTTGGCGATGGCGAGACCCTGGAGCGGCTCGTTGTCGACGCGCCTGAGGGCTTCACCGCAGCGCCGACGCACAGGAACGACCCGGCGTTCTGGCTCTTTTCATCGGGTACGACAGGCAGTCCGAAAGGGATCATTCACAGCCATGCCAGTTGCGCAGACGGGGGGAAGCTCCTGCGCGAGGTGATTGGGGCGGATGAGCATGCGGTGGTGCTTCATACGTCCAAACTGTTCTTTACCTATTCCCTTGACAACGCGTTTCTCGGCCCCATCAACATCGGCGCCGCAACGGTGCTTAACGAGTCGTGGCCCGAGCCGGAGCAGATTGTCGAGCAGGCAGCAAAATACCGACCAAGCGTGGTCTTCAGCGTGCCGACCTTCTACCGCCGCTTGCTCAATCTCGGCGCAGAAAGCTTGGCTCCGCTCCGTAAAGTGACTCATTTTTATAGCGCCGGCGAGCGACTGCCGGACGCGATCGCGCTTGCTTGGCGGGAGGCGGTCGGACGGGAAATTCATTCCTGCTATGGAATGTCCGAGTCCCACACCAACGCACTTGCCTGTTTTCCGGGCCGACAGCCACTCGGCGCCACGGGATTGCCCTTGCCCGGGGTGGAGGTTCGCCTTCTTGACACGGCGGGCCAAGCGGTTGGAACCGGCGAGCCAGGGGTAATGTGGATCAGGCACCCGTCCTTGGCTCTCGGGTACGACAACCCGCAGACCAGCGCGAAAGCGTTCAGCGACGGCTGGTTTTGCACAGGCGACTTGTTTATTCGTAATGGCGAAGGCTATTACTACCATCAGGGGCGTGCCGACGAATTGCTGCGCATTGCGGGACAATGGGTCAAACCCGCCGAAGTTGAGGAGGTAGTACTCGCCGATGCAAGGTTGCGTGAAGCGGCCTGCGTCGTAGTTCCGGACAAGGACGGTTTTGATCGACTGGCGCTATTTGTCGTTGGCGCAGATCCCGGAGAGGCCAAAGCAATAGCCGAAGCCCGCTGCGAAAATGGCCTTCCACAGTACAGCCGGCCAAAGTGGATCTCCGAAGTGGGCGAACTTCCGCGAACACCGACGGGGAAGATACAACGTTTCAGGCTGCGCGAACTACTGCTTGGTCAGATTTCCAAGTAACTCGGTTTATCCAAGGCTACGCCGGGTCAGGCCAGTGGCCGGCAATATGTCTCGCGTGTCAAGAAGGCCAATACCATCGCAAGCCCTAGCCCGGCGAACATCAGCCTGAATCCGCCGCGATCCATTTTTCTTTTCAGTGATACGCAGGTTCGCATTCGCACGCGGCGTTTCGTCGCCGTTGCGCGTGCCCATTGGAAAAATTTCATACGCTGTAGAGCAACGACCATAGCGGCGCCATTTTCCAACACCGCGGTATCGGCGGCGAAGAAATTGCCCTATCCGGCCGAATTCACTTCAAGTTCGTCTACAATGTAGCCCTTCACGCGCAAGCCGCGCGTTTCGCGCCTAATTTTTGAGCGTCAGCTTGCGAGCGCGGCCGACAGAGGGTTGGTTGCAGGACACTCGGCGTGCCAGCGAGACAACCTGTTTCGCTGGCGCAAGCCAGACGGTTCTTTTGTTCACAGCCTATGAGACCTGATCGCACCCAGGAATTCCATGCCCTTCTTGCACACCGCATCCTGCTGCTCGATGGGGCGATGGGCACGATGATCCAGGGGCATGGACTCTCGGAGAAAGACTTCCGCGGCACGCGTTTTGCCGACTCCAGCTACGACCAGAAAGGCAACAACGATCTGCTTACGCTGACTCAACCGGACATCATCCGCGAAATCCACGCCAGCTATCTCGCTGCCGGCGCAGATATTGTCGAAACCAACACCTTCAACTCCAACGCGCTTTCCCAGGCCGACTACGGTCTTGCCGACCTCGCCTACGAACTGAATTCAGCCGCCACGCGCCTTGCGCGCGCAGCAGCAGCCGACTGCTTGCGGCGCCACCCCGAGCACCCGCGTTTCGTCGCCGGGGTGCTGGGGCCGACTGGCAAGACCGCGTCGATTTCCCCCGACGTCAACGATCCGGGATTTCGCAACATCACTTTCGACGGATTGGTTGCGGCCTACGCTGATGCAGCGCGAGGCTTGCTCGATGGGGGTGCGGACCTGTTACTCATTGAAACGGTTTTCGATACACTGAACGCCAAGGCTGCAATTTTCGCGATCGAGGTGTTGTTCGAGCAGCGCGGCCGGCGCCTTCCGGTAATGATATCGGGCACCATCACCGACGCCTCGGGGCGTACGCTGAGCGGGCAAACTACCGAGGCATTCTGGAACTCGGTGCGCCACGCCCGGCCTTTGTCGATCGGGCTCAACTGCGCGCTGGGCGCCAAGCTTATGCGCCCCTACATCGAGGAACTCTCGGGCGTCTCGGACACCTACGTGAGTGCGCATCCCAACGCGGGTCTTCCCAACCCTTTATCGGACACCGGCTATGACGAGACGCCGGAACACACCGCTTCGCTGATGCGTGACTTCGCTCAGTCGGGTTTCGTGAATATCGTCGGCGGTTGCTGCGGAACGACACCCGAACATATCCGCGCGATCGCCGACGCTGTCAACGGCGTAGCGCCACGCCGTGTCCCCCGCATCAAAAGAAAGCTTCGCCTATCCGGATTGGAACCGCTCAATGTCGGAGATGATTCGCTCTTCGTCAACGTGGGCGAACGCACCAATGTCACGGGGTCGAAAGCCTTCGCGCGGCTAATTCTTGCCGGCGATTACGCCGCCGCGCTGTCGGTGGCGCGGCAGCAGGTGGACAACGGTGCGCAGATGATCGACGTCAACATGGATGAGGCCATGCTTGACTCGCCCACGGCCATGGCGCGCTTTCTCAACCTGGTTGCCGCCGAGCCCGATATTTCGCGTGTCCCGATCATGATCGACTCCTCGAATTGGTCGGTTATCGAGGCCGGCCTTAAGTGCGTGCAGGGAAGGTGCGTCGTGAACTCTATCTCGCTCAAGGAAGGCGAGGAGCAGTTCGTGCGCCAGGGTCGGCTTGCGCGTCGTTATGGCGCCGCAGTCATCGTCATGGCGTTCGATGAGCACGGGCAGGCCGACACCCTGCAGCGGCGCACGGATATCTGCACCCGTTGCTACCGGATTCTCACCGAGCAAGTTGAATTCGCTCCTGAGGACATCATCTTCGATCCCAACATATTCGCCATTGCGACAGGGATCGAGGAACACGCCAATTATGGGCACGACTTCATCGAGGCAACCCGTTGGATACGCGCTAATCTGCCCCACGTGAGGGTGTCCGGAGGCGTATCGAACATCTCATTTTCCTTTCGGGGAAACGACGCAGTACGTGAGGCGATTCATACAGTGTTTCTCTTCCACGCCGTTCGTGCCGGCCTCTCCATGGGAATCGTCAACGCCGGGCAGTTGGGCGTCTATGAGGATATCCCGCCGGAGCTCCGCGAACGCGTCGAGGACGCGGTCATGAATCGTCGTCCCGATGCGGGCGAGCGGCTGGTGGAGCTGGCCACCAGAGTGAAAGGGGCCGAGCGGGAGCGCGTTGAGGAGGTGGTCTGGCGCAAAGAACCGGTGGATGCGCGCCTTGCTCACGCGCTTGTGCAGGGAATCGCGACCTGGGTCGTCGAAGACACTGAGGAGGCGCGGAAAAAGGCCAAGCACGCCATTGACGTAATCGAAGGGCCGCTCATGGAAGGCATGAATATTGTCGGCGACCTGTTCGGCAGCGGAAAGATGTTCCTGCCTCAAGTAGTGAAATCCGCCCGTGTCATGAAGCAAGCAGTAGCGCATCTGGTTCCCTTCATCGAGGCCGAAAAAGCCAGATCCGGCGACCTGCGACCGCGTGGAAAGGTCGTGGTCGCAACGGTAAAGGGAGACGTGCACGATATCGGCAAGAACATCGTCGCCGTGGTACTTCAGTGCAACAATTTCGAGGTAATTAATCTCGGCGTCATGGTGCCCGCGCAGAAGATACTCGAAGTTGCACGACGGGAGAACGCCGACATTGTTGGCCTGTCCGGCCTCATCACGCCATCGCTGGAAGAAATGGCCCACGTTGCGCGCGAAATGCAGCGCGAAGGATTCAGCATCCCGCTGCTGATAGGCGGCGCGACGACTTCACGGGTTCACACGGCGGTGAAGATCGCCCCGAATTACACCGGTGCCACGGTCTACGTACCCGATGCGTCACGAGCCGTCGGCGTGTGCCAGAACCTGCTGTCGATGGAGGGGCGCGACGACTACACAAACTCGATACGCGCCGATTATGATCGGATCCGCGCTCGGCACCACGGAAAAGGTGGGCAGGCGCTCACCCCACTCGCTCGAGCTCGGGCCAATGCCTTGCGCACCGACTGGAAAGTATGTGTCCCGTTGGCTCCCAAGTGTCCCGGGCGCAAGGTCTTCCGCAATTACGATCTGGCTGAGATCGCGCGTTATATCGACTGGTCGCCTTTCTTTCGGACCTGGGATCTCGTAGGCGCGTACCCCAAGATTCTGCAAGACGCGAACGTCGGCAAGGTGGCGCGCAGTCTGCTTGCCGATGCCCATGCGATGCTTGATCAGCTGATCGAGCAGAAGTGGCTCACCGCAAACGCAGTGATTGCGCTGCTGCCCGCGGTCTCCGTGGGCGACGACATTGAGATCTATTCTGATGACTCGCGCTTGACGCCTGCCATGGTATGGCACAACCTGCGCCAGCAGACCGACAAACCGAGCGATCGCGCCAATCTCTGCCTCTCCGACTTCGTGGCGCCGCGGGACTCGGGCGTTCGCGACTACCTCGGCGCTTTTGCGGTGACCGCAGGCATCGGCCTCGACGGACGGGTGCACGAATTCGAAGCGAAGCACGACGACTATCACGCAATCATGCTCAAAGCGCTCGCCGACCGCCTCGCCGAAGCCCTCGCCGAGCTTATGCACTTGCGTGTGCGTCGCGAATTCTGGGGCTACGCGGCCGACGAGAACCTGTCCATCGACGAACTGACAGCGGAAAAATACCGTGGCATCCGTCCCGCGCCGGGCTATCCCGCCTGTCCCGACCATACGGTCAAGGATCCTCTGTTCAAGCTCCTCGGCGCTGGGGACATCGGCCTGTCGCTGACCGAGTCTTTCGCGATGGTTCCGGCCTCAAGCGTGAGCGGCTTCTATCTCGCGCATCCGCAGGCGCGGTATTTCGCCGTCGGCAAAATAGCGGAGGACCAAGCTGAGGATTATGCGCGCCGCAAGGGCAACGAACTGGTTGCCACCGAACGCTGGCTCGCACCGGTACTCGCGTACGAGCGCTGACTCCGACGAGGTCGTTCGCGGAGCCGGGATAACTCCCTGTTCCGCGCCGATAACGGCATTGTGTCGAAACCGGCGTCCGTCCCGGCTGTGATGAAATCGAGCATGGGCGTCTCGACGCACAAATGGTTTAGGAGCGCCAGAAGCCAGGAGTGAACACCACGAGCAGCGAAAACAACTCCAGACGGCCCAACAATAGAGCGAACGTACAGATCCACGTCTGAAAATCGTTGAGCACGGCGAATGTTGCTGCGGGGCCGACTTGACCGAGTCCGGGACCCATGTTGTTGAGGCACGCAATGATGGCCGTAGATGCGGTAATAATGTCCAACCCGGAGGCCGCGAGCAACATGGTCATGGCTTTCTATTCCTCGCGTTTACCGGTCGGTATGCCAAGCGTCCTCAGTTTGCGATAAAGGTGTGTTCGCTCCAGCCCGCATTTTTCCGCGACACGGGCGATCGAACCGTGCTCAAGTGCGAGGTGGTGCTCGAAGTAGGCTCGCTCAAAGGCGTCGCGGGCTTCGCGCAGCGGCATTTCCAACGACAGATTTGCCGAGACTACCTGCGGTGCGTACTGCGGCAGAACTCGCTCCACATCGCCCGCCCCAATGGTTTCTTCCAACGAAGTGAGCGCTAACGCTCGTACGGCACTTCCCAGATCTTCGAGGTTGCCTGGCCAACTGAAATTGCGCAGCAAATTCAGAGCCGCGGTGGCGAATTGGCGCGGCGGGCAATACTGAGTCTCGACGAGCTGTGCCAACATCAGGTTGGCGATGTCAGGTATATCCTCGGCGTGCTGACGCAGCGCAGGCAATGCGAGTGTCAGCTCGGACAGGCGCGGGAGTAGTAACGGATCAAAACCGCCTGTTTCGATCAGCCGGCGAGGATCCTCTGCCGTAAAGGAAACTAGGCGCAGCTTGTTACGCTCGGATTTGGATACGATAAAGGCGAGGTTCTTTTGCTGGTTCTGGCCTAGTTGCGCCAATTCTTCGATAAAAAGGATTCCTCCTGAGGCTTGTTTAAGCACGTCCTGTGAGGTGTCCGCAAGCGCCTGACCTGCCGTAACCCACGGTGTGTTCGGCTGATGTAGAAAACGCGCGAACAGTTCCGGCATTTGCCCGGATTCGCCGCGCAGCAGTACCGGGACCGAAAGTGTCGAAACCTGCGTCAGCCTCTTCTTCAGATCCCGAAGAACGCTCGAACGTCCGAACGAGCTCAACTTCAGCGGCTCGGCCCGCCGCGGTTCATCGCGGCGCAAGGCCCTCTTGACGGTTGCAAGCAGCTTCTGCAGCGAGATGGGCTTTTCCAGAAAGTCCATTGCGCCTATCCGCGTTGCCTCAACCGCGGTCTCGATGGTGGCATGACCCGACATCATGATGACGGGCATCGTCAGATGTCCGTTCGACACCCATTCCTTTAGTAGGGTTATCCCGTCAGCATCGGGCATCCAGATGTCGAGCAGCACCAGATCCGGCCGCTCCCGCGCTCGCTGGACCCGTGCCGCGGTGGCGCTGTCGGCTAGCCTGACGCTGTGTCCTTCGTCGGTGAGTATCTCCGAGAGAAGCTCGCGAATGCCAATTTCGTCATCGACTACAAGTATTTGTGCCATGGTCCTTTGCTACGCTGCTATGGAAGCGGCAGTGAAATGCTCACTGTCGCTCCGCGTTCTCCCCCGTGGTCCGGGCGATTGGCGATGGTGATATTGCCATGGTGCTCATCTACGATCTTCTTCACAATTGCCAGCCCCAGTCCAGTTCCTTTGTTCTTGGTGGTGACATAGGGCTCAAACACCCGTTGAATGATGGCTTCAGGAAATCCCGTTCCGTTGTCGCTGATCATGAGCCTTACTTGGCCCCCCGCAGGACCGGCAACGAACGACGTCGACACTTCGATGTGCGGGGCAGGAATGCCCGCAAGCGCATCCAGCGAATTCTGAAGAAGGTTGTGAACGACCTGCCGGAGCTGATTGCGGTCGCCGAGCACCGCCGGCAACCCTGTTTCGAACTGCGCCCTGACGACCAAATCGGACTGCTCGTACAACGCGAGTACTTCTCCGAGAAGGTCATTGATATTTAACGGTTCCAGCGCCGGCGACGGCGTGCGCGCGTACTCGCGAAAATCATCCACCATGTTCTTCATGGCGTTGACCTGCGCGACGATGGTCTGCGTGGATCGATGCAGAGCGAGCGCATCCTCGCCAGTGAGTCTGCTCGCCAGTTTTGCCTGCAACCTTTCGGCCGAGAGCTGAATTGGTGTCAGTGGGTTCTTGATTTCGTGCGCAAGGCGACGCGCCACTTCGCTCCAGGCGGTTGCACGCTGCGCTGCGATGAGTTGGGTTATATCGTCAAAGACCACGACATCCCCACCACCGGTGGTTGCCGGCAGCGCCGAGCCGCGAAGCACGATCACTCGATCGCCCAGCTCAATCTGACGCTGCCATACGCCCGCGAGTTGTTTCGAAAACTGCTCGCACAATGTTTCGGCTACCTC
This sequence comes from Betaproteobacteria bacterium RIFCSPLOWO2_02_FULL_63_19, assembly GCA_001770415.1. Lineage (GTDB taxonomy): Bacteria > Pseudomonadota > Gammaproteobacteria > Burkholderiales > SG8-39 > JACQTO01. The sequence goes on from MEQX01000043.1 coordinate 20,774, forward strand.
GGACAACTTTGTCCAGCTACCTGGCCGAGTCCCCAAGAGCATTTCGAGATTCTCCTGGAGGATATTCCCGGCGGCGTGGTTGATCATGCGCAGCACGTGCGCCGAGTCGAAGACGAGAACTCCCGCTGAAAGATTGGCAAGTAGGTTCTCCAGGTATCCCTTCGCGATTTCGAGCTGGCGGTGGTTTGCCTCCGCTGTCGACCTGGCTTCGTCTAGTTGCTCGGTCATGCTGTTGAACGACTGGGTAAGTACGCCAAGCTCGTCTCGACTGGTGACCTTGGCTCGACGCGAAAAGTCGCCCCGCGCAACCGCTTGTGTGCCTTCGGCCAGAACCGCCAACGGCTGCGACAGCTTTCGAGAAAGGAGGAACGCAAGCGCGATGGCGGAGAACAGCGCGAGCAATAAAGTAAGCGTAAGGGTCAGAATGTAGATATTCCGGAGACCATGGCGCGACAGGGACAACTCTTTATAGGCGTGGTAGACGGATTGCACACTCTCACTTTGATCCGCCAGGCTTTGGGGTACAGAATTCGTTATCTGCAGCAGTCTGGTTTCCTCAGAAAGGCTCAGACTGTCGACGGGAACTATCACGCGCAACAGCATTCCGTGATCTCCCTGAGGCTCGATGGCGGTATAACTCCGTGTCGAGCGCGCCTGGCGCAGCGCTTTTGCCGGAGGCATCGACGGCACGAGCGTCGCGGCTTCGCGACTCGCACTGCTCAACACGCTGCCTCCTGGGGTGAGAAGCAGCGCATCGTCGACCCCGGCCTGTTCGCGCAGGCGGCCCAGCGCCTTGGTTTGCTGGGGGCCCTTTACTCCGGACAGGTCCAATGCCATCGAGTCCGCCTTTCGCACCAAGTCCGACAACATCGCCTCCAGCGCAGCACGACCGAGGCTGACGCCTCCCTCAAGCGCCTTGTCGACCCGTACGTCGAACCAGGATTCGATGCTTTTGGCGAGAAACTGCACCGAGACCGTGTAGACGAGCGCCCCGGGGAGCACGGCGATTATGGCAAACATCACCAGCAATCTGAATGTCAGAAGCGAACCAAAAACCTTCGCCCTGCGCTGGCGAGCGAGCACAACCAGTTGGTAGACCACCAGCGCTAGCAACGCCGTGGAAATAGCCGCGTTGAGCGCCAGAAGCAGAGGATAGTGCTCTGCGAACAGAGGCGTATTGGCGCTCGCCGCGGCGAGCAGGAACAGCAGGATCCCGCCGAGGGCGGCGCTCGTAATCAAAACATAGGTCATGGGATGGCGCTCCCAGAGGCCTTGGACCTAAAGGGCACCCGCACCCAGTCCGAGGCCAGCACCCATTCGCTGCTGGTAAGTGCGCTGACCTGAAACGGTTTCGGAAGCTGCGCCGTATCCAGACGCAGGCGCAGCATCGCGACATACCCCTCCTCGGGGCTGAGGCGGTCGCCCTCCACCACTATCCAGCCCCGGACCGTGCCCAGGGTGCGCAACGCTTCCTCGAGCGTCGGAAAGTTCTGATAAAGCGCGCCGCGCGATACGCGGTACTGGCGCGACAGGGTGTGATACGCCAAACGCAGCGTGCGCGTTTCCGAGGCTACCTTCTCGTCGAACCAGTACCAGCGCGGTCGCAGCAACTCAAACTCAACTGTAAAATACAATGGCACACCGTGGTTCAGCGCCTCCTCCAGACGCGGACTCAACTCGAATCGGAAGTCTCCTTCCACGACCAACGCGTTTTCACTCTGCTCCACTGAAACATTGTTCGCCTTAATGACCGTGGCGATCAGGTCTCCGGATATCACCACGATGGCTACGAAGGTGAGCAAGAGCAGCGAACGGCGCAGCATCAAGTCCGATTCTTCCTCAGCAAAGCGTAGTAGAAACCGTCAGTATCATCCCCCGGCAGGATCTGCCCATCCTCGATTCCAACGATGGGAACGGCAAGCGCCTCGGAATGCCGATCGAGAAAACTCCTGATCTGCAAGCCGTTTTCCTCGGGGAAAACGGAACATGTCGCGTATAGCAATGTACCACCGGGAATCAGCAGTGGCCACAGTGCCTCTAACATCACCATTTGCGTCGCGGCAAAGCGGCCGATGTCGGACTCTCTGCGCAACCACAGAATGTCCGGGTGGCGTCGTGCGACCCCTGAGCCTGAGCAGGGCACATCGGCAAGGATGCGATCGAATGGCCGTCCATCCCAGAAAGTTTGTGGCTGCGTCGCGTCACCCACGCGCACTGTTCCCCTAAGACCCAGGCGGGATAGATTCTCCTCGATGCGCATGGCGCGGTTTGCTTCAATATCCACGCAGAGCAATTCACACTCTGTCAGCTCGAGTATGTGCGCCGCCTTGCCGCCGGGCGCGGCGCAGGCGTCCAGAACCAACATGCCAGGCTCGGCCCCAATGAGGGGCGCGGCCGCCTGTGCACCTTTGTCTTGGACTGAAATCTCGCCGTCCACAAACCCCGGCAGCATATCAACTCGACACGGCCGCTCCAGCAACACCGCGGTCCCACCAAGGAAACGCGCACCTAATTGCGCCTGCGCAAGCTTTTGCATGTAGCGGTCGACATCGGTGCGGCGTACATTTATGCGCAACGTCATCGGCGGATGCCCGTTCGCGGCCTTAAGCGCCTGCTCCCACCGAGTGGGATAAGCCTCGCGGACCCGCTTGATCCACCACGCGGGGTGACGGAAACGACCGGTTTCGGTCTGCTCGATCTCCCGGCGTATCTGCGCGGCTCGGCGCAGGAAATTGCGCAGTACCGCGTTCACGAGACCCTTGCCACGCGGCTGCCCCACAAGAGCCGCGGCTTCAACCGCCTGATGGACCACCACATAGGCCGATTGCGGGCGTTCGAGTAACTCAGCGAGAGCTGCAAGTATTAATGCGCGCATTCCTTGGTCGGTGAGCGGACGCTCGAGAATGCGCTCCAGAATCGCGTCCACCACGCCGTATCCGCGCAACGCGTTGAAGGACAAGTCCTGCGCCGCAGCCCGCAGGTCCCGGGAGCGAATGGCCTCAAGCCCGGTATTCAGGTTTGCCCCGGACAATACTCCGCCGATGGCACGAGATGCTGCTGCTAGTGATTCAGATAGGGCAGGCGAGGAATTCGGCACTGCGGGTTATCCGTAACGAGCGACCCGCGATTGTAGGGCGACCCGCCTACAGTTCATTCGCAAGCGGCACAATTTCTGAAACATTCACCAACCAAGAGCGGGTGCCCGGCCAAGAATTCGCCTGGCTTCAGTTTCTTGCCGCCGGCGCGCTGCAATTCCAAGATTCGAAAACTGCCCTCCCCGCATGCGACGACGATGCCTTCGGACGTCGCCTCGAGAACGGTTCCCGGGGTCCCCTTCGTGCCGGCGGTCGCACCCTGCCAGATCTTAACGCTCTCGTTTCGTAGGTTCGAGACTGCACCCGGAGATGGGTTGAATGCCCGGACCTTGCGCCAAATTTCCAACGCTGGCCGCGACCAGTCGATACGCGCCTCACTTTTGTCGATCTTGCCTGCGTAGCTGACTCCCTGTAGCGGCTGACCCCTTGGCGTTGCCGTACCGCGTTCCAGATCGTCCAACACTTTCAACAGCAACTCGACACCCAGATCGGCAAGCCGATTGTGCAACGTCCCCGCGGTATCTTCATCGCGTATGGATATCGATTTACACAGCAGCACAGGCCCGGTATCCAACCCCGCTTCCATCTGCATGATACAAACGCCTGTTTCGCGGTCGCCGGCTAGCAGCGCTCGTTGAATCGGGGCTGCGCCGCGCCATTTCGGAAGAAGCGACGCGTGAATGTTGATCGCGCCCAGGCGTGGGACCGCGAGCACGGCTGGCGGCAAAATTAGCCCGTAGGCGGTGACGACCATGAGGTCCGCGCCAACACTGCGTATGAGGTCCTGCACATGTTCCGTTTTGAGCGTCGTCGGTTGTTCGACTGGGATGCCGTGTTCGAGAGCGAGGCGCTTCACTGGGCTCAGGTGCGGCTTTAGGCCGCGTCCGGCGGGGCGATCGGGCCGCGTCAGGACCAGCGTCAAGCCATGTCTGCTCCCGAGAAGCGCGGATAGCGCCCGGCCGGCAAAATCAGGAGTACCGGCAAATATCAGCTTCACAGCCTGTGAACGCCGTGCTCAGGCGGACAAACGCTGCTGCTTTTGCATCTTCGCGCGAATGCGGTTTCGCTTGAGGCGCGAAAGATAATCGACAAAAACTTTTCCGCGCAGATGATCCATTTCGTGCTGAATGCACACCGCCTGCAGCTGCTCCGATTCGAACTCGAAAAGCTTGCCGTCGAGGGCCATTGCGCGCACATGGATCCATTCCGCCCGCTCGACAGACTCATATATGCCGGGGACCGACAAACAGCCTTCTTCGCGGTACTGAACCCCTTCACTGGCCAGAATTTCGGGGTTGATCAGCACCAACAGCGTGTCCCGCGCATCCGACGTATCGACGATGATGATCTGCTTGTGTACATCAACCTGCGTCGCCGCAAGCCCCACGCCGGGAGCCGAATACATGGTTTCGGCCAAGTCGCGCACAAGGTCGCGGATATCTTGCGTAATTTCTCGCACTGGGGCGGCCTTTTGGTACAACCGGGGGTCCGGGTACTGCAGAATTGGAAGCAGCGCCATAAAAACTTGCAAATTGAATGAATTAGATGCAGAATTTAACGCAGACTATAGAATGAATGCTATGCTCCAGGCAAAGCATTCGCTGCGCGCGTTTCCAGTTGAGGATGCTATGCGAAAGTCTATTATATTCGTTCTGCTCGCATTTCTAGTGCAGCCCTCCTCGGTGCTTGCTCAAAGCGAGCCGAAGCTCCAGGAGAATGCGCCGGATCGGTACGTGGTCAAAAAGGGCGATACCCTGTGGGGCATTGCCGGAAGATTTCTAAAAGATCCCTGGCGTTGGGCGGAGATTTGGCGCCTCAATAAAGAACAGATCCGAAACCCACATCGTATCTGGCCAGGCGATGTGATCGTACTGGACCGGACCAAGAAGCCGCCGAAACTGGCGAAGGCCGACCCTACGGTCAAGCTGAGGCCGCAGGTACGCGAAGAATCGTTGGCGGAGCAAGGCATTCCGGCCATTCCGGCCAGGTATATTGAACCCTTCCTTTCCAAACCCCTGGTTATTGAGCAAGGCGGACTCGACAAGGCGCCGCGCATCATCGGTACCCAGACCGGCACCGTCTACATTGGCACCGGTGGCGTTGCCTATGTCAGCGGTATCGGGGGAAGCAAACAGGCGAACTGGCAGATATTCAGGCCAGGCGACCGTCTTGTTGATCCGGACACCGGCAAGACCTTGGGATTTGAAGCGATTTATCTGGGAGCTGCCCGCGTCGACCGCTTGGGCGAACCTGCCACCGTCAGCATCATCAGCGCGACACAGGAAATCAGTCAGGGCGACCGCTTACTTCCTGCCGGGCCAGTGGTGTTGAACCAGTACGCGCCGCACCCGCCGAATTCGCCGATCTCCGGTCGCATCATTGCTGTTTTCGGCGGTCTCGCCAACAGCGAAGGCGGCAGGAACTCTATCGTGTCAATCAATAGAGGCACCCTGCAAGGCCTGGAGATGGGGCACGTGCTTGCACTCGTGCGCACCGGAGCCTCGATTCCGGACCCGCAGTCGGACCTGTCGCGCGACCGGGCACCACGGTTTCGCCTTCCAGACGAGCGCTACGGCCTAGCGTTCGTGTTCCGGGTATTCAGGCAGGTGTCCTATGCGCTGATCATGGAAAGCTCGCGTCCGGTTGCACCTGGCGATACCATACGGAATCCTTAACGCTGAGGATTGCCACACGGACACATGAGTTCGAGCGGTGACCTCGCGTCCTGGATCGATCTCAGCCTCGTCCCAGGTTTGGGGCCCCGAGCTTACAGAGCGCTACTGACAGCGTTTGGGCTGCCGGAAAAGATCCGCTCGGCCTCCCGGGCGCAGCTCTCGCGGGTCGTTCCGGAAGCGATCGCCGCAAGAATACTTGAGGGCGACCGCACTGACGAGATTGCTAGAGCACTCGAGTGGGTCGAGCCGTCTGACAGATCGGTAATCACACTCGCTGATCCCGGTTACCCGCGCCAGCTACTGCAGATTCCCGACCCGCCGGTCTTGCTTTACGTAACCGGCCAAGTGCGGCTGCTTAGTGCAGATTCGCTGGCCATTGTCGGCAGCCGAAATGCCACACCGCAAGGTGTAACGAACGCCGAACGATTCGCCCGCGCGATGAGCGAGGCGGGCTTGGTCATTATTAGCGGTTTGGCGTTAGGTATCGATGCAGCGGCGCACCGGGGCGGGCTGGACGGAAGCAGCTCGACGATAGCGGTGCTTGGCTGTGGAGCGGATGTTGTCTATCCGCTCGACAACAAGCTCCTGTTCGCAAGGATCGCGGAAACTGGCGCGATTATTTCCGAATACCCGCTCGGCACCCCCCCGGCTCGTGAAAATTTCCCGCGTCGCAATCGCGTCATCGCGGGGCTCTCGCGTGGATGCCTAGTCGTCGAGGCGGCTCTTGCATCCGGCTCCCTCATCACGGCTAGATTCGCCCTGGAGCAGGGCCGCGAAGTATTCGCGATTCCGGGCTCGATCCATTCGCCACTTTCCAAGGGCTGCCACGCGCTCATCAAGCAAGGTGCAAAGTTGGTCGAGTCGGCCCAAGACGTTCTTGAGGAGCTCGGGCTCGACTCCCGGTTCCCGGAGATCCACAATTCTTCGGGGGCGTCTTCTGGACTCCTACAACATATGGGGTATGATCCGTGCACAATTGATACCCTAGTACAGCGCTCGGACTTGACGGCCGAGGTTATATCGGCGATGCTGTTGACACTTGAACTAGAAGGAAAAGTGAGCAGCCTTCCCGGAGGCGTATACCAACGCATCAGCTGAGGCCCGTGCGCACACATGTTTGATGTCCTTGTTTACCTGTTTGAAAATTACTATCAGGCGGATGGCTATCCCGACCAGGACACTCTGAGCCGTAAGCTCCATGTAGCCGGATTCGAGAATGACGACATAAGCGAGGCGCTGGACTGGCTGAACGGTCTGGCGCGCTCCAATGACGACCACCTGCCCGCCATTCTGGAAAAAAGCGCCTCAATCCGTGCATATACTGATAATGAGTTGGACAAGCTCTCGAGTGAAGGAAGAGGATTTATCACCTTTTTGGAATCTGCTCAGGTTCTATCACCTGTTCTACGCGAGGTCATACTTGAGCGCGCCATGGCCTTACCTGAAGACGTGGTCGGAATCGCGAAGTTGAAGGTTATCGCCTTAATGGTGCTGTGGGCACGCAAGGGCAGCGTCGATGCATTAATACTCGACGAGCTGCTACCGGACGACGAAATCCCCCAAATCCATTAAGGCGCTAGCACACGCCGCCGTCCAGCAAATCGAATCTTGCGCAACATCATTCCTTGCTTCTTTGCGGGGATTGCTTTTATCATGCTGCGCATTTTCGTTTCAGCGCCTATTTCCGCGTCACTCCTACAAATCACGGTATGCCAAGCTACATCGTCATCCTCCCGAAACGGAACAATCGCGCCGCCGTCGCCAATTACAGGTATTGGTCCGCTCAACGGCCAGGAAGCATACTTCTGATTCAGGTGGCTACCGATATCGCCACGCACAGTCTTGCGCGATACAACAGGGCAGCGTTCCAATTGCATGGCTAAGAAGCTGATCATCGCGGAAAAGCCGTCTGTCGCGGTTGACATAGCCCGAGCCCTGGGTGGATTTACGCGCCACGGGGACTACTTCGAGAGCGACAAATTCGTGCTTTCGTCCGCGATCGGGCATCTGGTTGCCATCGCGGCGCCCGATCAATATGAAGTCAAGCGCGGCAAGTGGTCGCTAGCACACCTTCCGGTTATTCCGCCGCATTTCGATCTTGTGCCGATCGAGCGAACCGAGGATCGTCTTAAGCTCCTGATACGATTGATGAAGCGCAAGGATGTCACGGGCCTGATCAATGCATGTGACGCTGGACGCGAAGGCGAACTGATCTTCCGTTACATCGTTCAGCATGCAGGCTGCAAGAAACCGATCCAACGCCTTTGGCTCCAATCGATGACCCCTTCAGCCATCCTCGAGGGATTTGCGTCACTGCGTTCGGAGGAAGCATTACGCGCGCTGGCTGACGCGGCGGTATGCCGTTCCGAATCGGACTGGCTAATAGGTATCAACGGTACCCGCGCAATGACCGCCTTCAATTCCAAGGAGGGCGGTTTCTACAAAACCACCGTAGGCCGCGTGCAGACGCCCACGCTTGCCATATTGGTAGAAAGGGAACAGCGAATCCGAAGTTTTGTCCCCAGGCCCTACTGGGAGCTGCACGGGATGTTTTCTACCGGAAGAGCCCAGTACACCGGCCGCTGGTTCGACGAGAAATTCGCTAAACCGATGCGCGATGAGGACAGCGACGCCCGACCTGAACGCATCTGGAGTGCGAAGCGCGGGGAAGCCCTCCGTTCCATGTGTGAGGGCAAGCCGGCAGTTGCGACCGAAGAATCCAAGCCAACGACACAGTTATCGCCGCTACTTTTCGACCTGACGAGTCTGCAGCGTGAGGCCAACGCTCGCTTCGGTTTTTCGGCAAAGATGACGCTCGCGCTCGCTCAGGCCCTTTATGAGAAACACAAAGCTCTGACTTACCCGCGAACGGATTCCCGCGCACTGCCGGAAGACTATATCGGCACGGCACGCGCGGTGACCGAAATGCTTACCGGCGGCAAGTCGCGCAAGAACAGTGGCTTGGTTGCACCCTATGCCCCGTTTGCGGTCCAAATTCTCAAGGAAGGATGGATTGGACCTAATAGAAGAGTTTTCGATGGCGCGAAGGTTTCCGACCACTTTGCCATCATTCCCACTCTCGAGGCCCCACGTCACCTCAACGAAGCCGAGGCGAAACTCTATGACATGGTAGTAAAGCGATTTCTGGCCGTGTTTTTTCCGCCGGCCGAATTCATGGTCACCACGCGCATTACCCGCGTCGAAGGCCAACCATTTCGAACCGAAGGGCGCGTCATGAATAGACCCGGCTGGCTCGCTGTATACGGACGGGATTCACGGTCAGGTGATGAAGCTGCGTCACTGCCGCCGCTGAATGGCCCCAAGGTCACGGTAATGCGCGTTGAACTAATCGCAGCTGAAACCAAAGCACCGAGTCGTTTCACGGAAGCGACCTTGCTTTCGGCGATGGAAGCCGCCGGTAGGCTGATAGACGATGAGGAACTCCGAGAGGCCATGCGCGACAAGGGTCTCGGCACGCCCGCCACGCGCGCCGCGATTATTGAAGGCCTGATCTTCGAGGATTATCTCCACCGCATCGGACGGGAATTGCAGCCAACGCCGAAGGCATTCTCGCTGATGTTTGCGCTCCAACACTTCGGGATCAATGAGCTCACCTCCCCGGAACTTACCGGCAACTGGGAATACAAGCTTAAGCAAATGGAGAGGAGCGAACTAAGACGCTCCGTCTTCATGGACCATATCGTCGATACAACGCGCGATATGGTGGAGCGCATCCGCCACGGCGATATCCCAGACGAGGCGTTCGCGACCCTAACGAGCGCGTGCCCGAAATGCGGCGGCATCGTACAGGAAAATTACCGCAAATTTCAATGTCAAAGCTGCGATTTTGCGATCTGGCGTGTCATGTCCGGACGCGAACTTGCGCCCGAGGAAGCAGAGCAGTTGATCAAAAACCGGGTTGTCGGACCGCTCACGGGGTTTCGAAGCCGCCTGGGTAGACCTTTTGCCGGAGCCATTAAACTTTCGCCGGAAATGAAGCCGGAGTTCGACTTCGGCACCAACAGCGATGGGGGAGACAGTGAAGCCCCGGACTTCTCCGGCCTGGAGCCTTTGGGCGCATGCCCTAAATGCAAAGCCCGTATATTTGAACAGCCGATGGCTTACATTTGCGAGAAATCCGTTGGGCCTCAGCGCGACTGCGACTTTCGCTCTGGACGCATCATCCTACAGCGTCCGATCGAACGGGATCAAATGCTGAAGCTACTTTCAACAGGTAAGACGGATCTGCTGAACGGTTTTATCTCGAAGAAAGGCCGGCGGTTTTCGGCATACCTAGTGCGCGGGCAGGACGGTACGATCGGTTTCGAGTTTGCGCCTCGTACTGTAAGATCGAAAGCCGCAATGCCTGACAAACAGCAAATGCCCACTGGAACTGGGAAGAAGAATGTAACTCCTCGCTCCCCCGCGAAGGCTGAAGGTCTTCCTCCGAAGACCAAAGCTAAGAAGAAATCCAGCAGACCGGCAAGCGGCAAGCGCAGTGGTTAGAGTTAAATGTCGAGCCGCGCGACAAGCGCATTTTGCTCAATGAAGATTCGCCGCGGATCGACGTCGTCGCCCATCAATCTAGTGAAAATGTCGTCAGCGATGATCGCGTCCTCGACCTGGACCTTCAATAGGCGCCGCGAAGCGGGATCCATGGTGGTATCCCAGAGCTGCTCGGGGTTCATCTCCCCTAAACCCTTATAACGCTGAATTACCGCCAGTTTTTCGACTTCACCCAGCAACCAACGAATCGCCTGGCCAAAATCTTCCACCGGAAACTCCCTTCCCTCTCGCGAAACGATCGCTCCGTCACCAATCAATCCGTTGAGCATCTTGGCCGTGCTTTCAATTTGCTTGCAATCTCCCGAACCAAAAAAATCATCGTCTAATACCGTTGATCTTCTATTTCCGTGATGATCGCGGTCGATGACCAACTGGTAGCGTTCAGTCTTAGCCTCATAATGAACCCGCACATCTACCCCGCCGTTTCCGTTGCCGTTTGCCTTCACATACGGTATCACCTGCTTTAACCTTAACGCGCTCATAGCAGCGCTCTCAGCGTTGGAAAGGTCTACCTCAACACCCTGCATCAACCCCCGTAAGGCTACGCTGTCGATGATCCGAGACAGACGTTCTATCACCGCCTCGGAAAGCAAGTAGCTGCGAGCTAGTTGCTCCAGTGCGTCGCCGGTAATCGCATCCTGACCGGCCGCCGGTAACAATGACGCGCCTACCAAAGCTTGGGCGAGCATAAATTGGTCGCGTTCATGATCATCTTTCAGATACCGCTCGGTCTTGCCTAGCTTTACGCGGTATAAGGGCGGTTGCGCGATATAGATGTGTCCGCGCTCCACGAGTTCTCGCATCTGCCGGTAAAAAAACGTGAGAAGAAGGGTCCGGATATGGGCACCATCGACGTCCGCGTCGGTCATCAGAATAATGCGGTGGTAGCGTAGCTTGGTGATATCGTATTCCTCGGCCCCAATACTGGTTCCCAAAGTCTGAATGAGCGTAACGATTTCCTGCGAAGAAAGCACTTTGTCAGGGCGCGCCTTTTCGACGTTCAGGATTTTCCCCTTTAGCGGAAGAATCGCCTGAAACTTGCGGTCTCGCCCCTGTTTGGCAGACCCTCCGGCCGAATCTCCTTCGACTATGTAAAGCTCGCACTTCGCGGGATCTTTCTCCTGGCAATCTGCAAGCTTCGCGGAGAGCCCGAATGAGTCGAGCACCCCTTTCCTGCGCGTAAGCTCACGCGCTTTTCGAGCAGCTTCCCTCGCTCGAGCCGACTCTACTATCTTGGTGCAAATCACCCTAGCGTCTGCTGGGCGTTCGAGCAAAAAACTCATGAGCGTTTGCGCCACAATCTCTTCAACGACAGGCCTAACTTCGGAGGAAACGAGTTTGTCCTTCGTCTGGGACGAGAACTTCGGATCCGGCACCTTTACCGAAAGCACACAGGTGAGGCCCTCCCGCATATCGTCGCCGCTTGTCTCCACCCTGGCTTTTTTGGCTATCTCATTGCTTTCGATGTACTGGTTCAGTGTACGAGTCATGGCTGCACGCAGACCAGTCAGATGCGTTCCACCATCGCGTTGCGGAATATTGTTCGTATAACAGAGTACCGATTCCTGGTAGGAATCGTTCCACTGCATCGACACCTCCACGCTGATTCCATCGCTATTGGCAGTAGCGAAGAAAACTGTGGAATGCAGAGCGTTCTTATTGCGGTTGATGAATTCTACGAACGCTCTTACTCCACCCGAAAATGCAAAATCTTCTTCCTTACCTGTTCGTTGATCCAACAGCTTAATTCTTACTCCATTGTTAAGAAACGACAATTCCCGCAGCCTGCGCGCCAGAATATCGTAATGGTATTCGACGGTATTGAAGGTATCGGTGGTCGCTAGAAAGTGTACTTCGGTACCGCTTCTTTCGGTCTTGCCAGTTACTCGCAAGGGCGCGACCGGGATTCCGTGTTTGAATTCAATGAAGTGGACTTTTCCTTCGCGCCTAATTGTCAGTCGGAGCCATTCCGACAGCGCGTTAACGACTGAAACGCCGACTCCATGTAGGCCGCCCGAGATCTTGTAAGCGTTATCGTCAAACTTGCCTCCAGCGTGGAGTTCAGTCATCACAATCTCAGCCGCTGAACGGCCTTGCGGGTCGTCGCGATGGACTTCTGTTGGGATACCGCGGCCGTTATCAATTACGCTGATGGAGTTATCGGTGTGGATAGTTACTATAATTTCATCACAATAGCCCGCGAGCGCTTCATCAATGGCGTTATCGAGAACCTCAAAAACCATATGATGAAGCCCGGTACCATCCGACGTGTCACCAATATACATTCCAGGACGTTTCCGTACGGCATCAAGGCCCTTTAAGACCTTAATGCTGTCCGAATCGTACAAGTTGCTGCGCGGGTGCTCGCTACTTTCTGCTTGATTCATATTCTGGATATCTCAAATCCTCATCGGCATCACGACGTACTTGAAGTCTTCCCGATCGGGAATCGTAATAAGCGCACTGGAGTTCGAGTCCCCGAGCGCAAAATCGAGTTCTTCGACGTCTACGTTAGTGAGTACGTCAAGCAAATAGCTTACATTGAACCCTATCTCGAGAGATTCACCGCTGTAGTCAACGTCAAGTTCTTCTTGGGCTTCTTCTTGCTCGGTGTTACTGCAAACTATCTTCAGCGTCGCCGGAGCAAGTACCCATCGAACTCCCCGAAACTTTTCACTCGTGAGGATTGCGGCACGTTGAAGGCTTTGCAGCAGCTGATTGCGGTTCAGATGAAGCTTGCGCGGCTGATTTTGCGGCACCACACGGGCATAATCTGGAAATTTTCCGTCGACAAGTTTAGAAACCAGCAGGACGTCCCCGAACTTAAAGCGAGCCTGAGTCACTGAAAGTTCTATGGATACGGGGTCATCCTTTTCTGCCAGCAGCTTCGCCAGTTCGATAACAGTCTTTCGAGGGAGAATCACCTCCTGTCTCTGAAGACTTGCCTCCTTTACATCACTGGCGGCATAAGCCAGCCGGTGACCATCTGTAGCGACTAACTTCAAGGTTTCTTCCTCGACGATCATCAAGAGACCGTTTAGATAGTAGCGGATATCTTGCTGAGCCATCGCATACTGTACCAAAGCGATCAGGTTCTTCAGGAGTTTTTGAGATACCGTGAATTGGGTTGCTGAATCTGCTGAGGTTGAAAGGCGGGGAAAGTCTTCCGCTGGAAGCGTTTGCAGGTTAAAGCGGCTTTTGCCGGACTTGACTTGTAAGCGCTTGTCCAACATTGCGAGGGATACATCGGTGCCTTCGGGCAGGGCTCGAAGAATATCGAGAAATTTTCGGGCCGCGATGGTTATTCCTTTTGTAACGGTTGAAGCGGGCGTGGAAACGGATGCGGTAATCTCAATTTCAATGTCGGTGGCAACAAATTCAATACGGTCCGGAGACAGGAGGAGCAACACGTTTGACAGGATGGGTAGGGTGTGGCGACGTTCGATAATTCCGGATACCGCCTGAAGAGGTTTCAACAGCAGCTCGCGGTTGATCTTAATCAGGTTCATAGTGTTTACCTTGATAATGATGAGATGGCTGGTTGGTTACGTGAATAAGATCAGCAAGTCGAGGACGGAAGCGGCTCAACGCGAAGCGGAAGCTTGTGGATAAAGAGGGAGGGCTTAGGGGAGTACCTGTGGATATAGAGGTTGTTCGTGACGAAAGAAAGAAATATCCCCAGGTTGCGTACGGGTTGTGCGCAGGTGGATCCTAATGGAGTCATCCTTTTAAGACCTGCTCGAGGACGTGATAATCACGATTGATGGTGTGGTCCTTTTCGCGCAGCGTGGAGATAGTTCGGCATGCATGGAGGACGGTGGTGTGGTCCCGGTTACCGAAGGCATCGCCGATGTCCGGAAGGCTTAGCTGAGTAAGTTCCTTAGCAAGGGCCATCGCCAGCTGGCGGGGCCTGGCGATATTTCGGCTGCGTTTCTTCGAGTGCATGTCGGAAATCTTAAGTTTGTAGTAGTCAGCCACGGTCTTTTGGATGTTCTCAACCGTGATTTGACGATTTTGAGCTGACAAGAGATCCCGTAAGGCTTCTTTGGCCGATTCCAGACTAATGTCCTTTCCGTTAAACCGGGCGTAGGCCATTACGCTTTTGAGGGCTCCTTCGAGCTCGCGAACATTGGATCGAATGTGTTTAGCGATAAAGAAGGCAACTTCTTCGCTGATCGGGACCGATACTGCTTCAGCCTTCTTTAGAATGATGGCTACACGCATTTCCTGTTCGGGAGGCTCAATTGCTACTGAGAGTCCCCACGAAAAGCGGGATTTGAGGCGCTCATCGATACCTGCTAGGTCTTTTGGGTAGGTATCACAGGTGATGATGAGTTGTTTGTGCGCTTCAATGAGAGCGTTGAACGCGTAGAAGAATTCCTCTTGGGTTCGGTCTTTGCCGGTGAAAAACTGGATGTCGTCGATGAGAAGAATGTCCAGCGAATGATAGTAGCGTTTAAATTCATCGAAGGACTTCTGCTGATAAGCTCGAACGACATCGGAGACGTATTGCGCCGCATGCAAATAGCGAACTTTAGCGGTCGGGCGTTGAGCCAGAACGAAATTGCCAACAGCATGGATCAAATGGGTCTTGCCGAGACCAACCCCTCCATAGATAAAGAGAGGATTGTACGAAGTGCCTGAGTGCTCGGCGACCTGAAGAGCAGCAGCGCGAGCAAGCTGGTTAGCTTTGCCCGGAACGAAATTGTCGAAGGTAAATTCTGGTATTAAGCTGAAACGGGTTGCGGGCGATGGCTTGGGTACGGTGGGTTGGGCGGCCAGCGCAGCGGGAGAAGCTGCTGGTTCAGGGGATTCCTTGAGGGCTAGTGATACGCGTATTGGAGTGCCTAAGGACTCTAGACCGAACGCTTCTATTTGGCTGAGGAAACGTTCCTTGACCCACTGCAGGACAAACCGGTTTGGGGCAACTAGGCTCAGCTCATTCGATGATGCTTGAGAAGAGGTTAGCTGCAGTGGGCGGATCCAGGTGTTAAATTGTTGAGCTGGCAGCTCTTTTTGGAAGCGACTTAAACAAAGGTCCCAGAAGCCTTGCATGAAATTTGCGGGTATCTTGAGCTAGGTAGTTAGGCAGCGAATTCTACTCTTTCGGAAGCAAGTTATCCACAGGTAAAACCACTTGCTTGCGTTGACACGCGCTGTGAGAACGTCGTCTAATGACGGGTTATCCGATACCTTACTTTTGATAGCTAGGATATTTTATGAAGCGCACTTTTCAACCGTCGGTCGTCCGTCGGAAACGCACGCATGGGTTTCTTGTCCGGATGCGCACAAAGGGCGGAAGGGCGGTGATTCGCGCGAGGCGAGCAAAGGGTCGGGCGCGGCTTGGCGTTTGAGACGCTCTGAGGGGTACCGGAACGCCCAAAGGCTCCGAGGGGACGGTTTTTCCAGGATACTTACCGCGGCAAACCGGGGACGTGCGGGCTCGGTTTCCGTGCAAGCTAAACCCAACGGACTAAATTATCCCCGGTTAGGGTTAGTCGTACCAAAGCGTCTCCTTCCTCGCGCCGTGGACCGCAATCGCGCAAAGCGGATACTTCGGGAATGGTTCAGGCGCAATCAAGCGTCTTTAATAGGACAGGATCTTCTCGTGCGAGTGGATGCTCGGTCGTCAGAATTAGAATCACTAGTTACTGACGTAGAGCGAGCGTTGATGGCGAGACGATGAGAATAGTTCTGATTTCGCTGATTCGAGCCTACCGGTACGTCGTCAGTCCGTTTCTTGGACAACGTTGCCGGTTTTATCCATCGTGTTCGGCGTACGCGCTTGAATCAGTGGAACGCCATGGCCCTTCCCGTGGAGTGTGGCTCGCTCTAAAGCGATTGTCGCGCTGTCATCCATGGCATCCGGGTGGGTACGACCCGGTCCCGTGATCGAGACACATATATCGCCGGCAACATGGATACGCAGAGACTAATCCTCTTTTTCGTCTTTTCTTTTTCGATCCTGATGCTCTGGGAGGCGTGGCAAAAGGACGAACGGCCTGCCGAAACAAATGCGCCAAGCGTTCCCGCGACTACGCTTACGCCTGTACCGACGTCCAAGCCTAAAGCGAGCTTCGGCCTGACTGCAAAGCAGGCGGATTCGGTACCGAACACATCGGCAACTGCTAGTCGCCCGAAGCGCGAAGTCGTGCACGTCACGACAAGCGAATTGCTAGCCGAAGTGGATACGCTCGGGGGCGACATCGTGTCGTTGGCCTTTAGAGAGCACAAGGACGCCGATGACAAGACCAAGAACTTCGTCCTCTTGACGCCGGAATACCGTTATTCGGTGCAAAGTGGTCTGATCGGCGAAGGCCTACCGAATCACAAGACGCTGTTTTCGGCGCCGGCGTCAAATGTATCGCTCGCACCGGGCAAGGACGTGCTCGAGGTGCGACTCGAGGCAGCACCGGTCGATGGATTGAAGGTGGTCAAGATTTTGACTTTCCATCGTGGCAGTCACCGCATCGAAATTTCCTACGATATTACGAATGACGGCGCCAAACCACTTGCCGCGCACGCCTACTTCCAGATAACCCGGAACGGAAAGGCACCTCCTGGCGACACGTACATGATGTCGACATATACCGGAGCGGCGGTTTATACGGAGCACGACAAGTACATCAAGGTGAGCTTCAGCGATATCGACAAAGGGAAGACGCCCTATTCGAAAACCGCCGACAACGGCTGGATAGGAATGGTGCAGCACTATTTTGTAACTGCGCTCTTGCCGCAAGAAAAGCAACCACGCGAGTTTTACACGAGGAAACTCGGGGAAGATTACTACTCCGCCGGGGTGATCGTGCCGACGCCTGAAATTGCTCCGGGGGCGACGCAGAGGGTCTCCATGCCGCTCTACGCGGGGCCGCAGGAGCAGGACAAACTCAAAGCGATAGCGCCCGGGCTGGATCTCGTCGTCGACTACGGATGGTTGACGGTGATTGCCGCGCCACTGTTTTGGGTCCTGCAATTTTTCCACAAATTGCTGAACAACTGGGGGCTTGCCATCATCCTGCTCACCGTCGTTATCAAGCTAATTTTCTTTCCGCTTTCGGCGGCGAGCTACCGGTCGATGGCGAAGATGAAATTGGTAGCGCCTCGCCTCACGAAACTGCGAGAGCAGTACGGGGATGACAAGGTCAAGATGAACCAGGCGATGATGGATTTGTACAAGACCGAGAAGATCAACCCGCTCGGTGGTTGTCTGCCGATCGTAGTACAGATCCCGGTGTTCATCGCTCTGTACTGGGTACTTTTGGCGGCAGTGGAATTGAGGCACGCTCCGTTTTACGGATGGATTGTCGATCTGGCGTCGCCGGACCCTTGGTATGTTCTTCCGGCCCTGATGATGGTCTCGATGATCGTCCAGACCAAATTGAACCCGACTCCACCTGATCCGGTACAGGCGAAAGTCATGATGATCATGCCTTTTGCATTCGGGGTGATGTTCTTCTTCTTCCCTGCGGGGCTGGTACTCTACTGGTTTGTCAACAATATACTGTCGATTCTCCAGCAATGGCAGATTACGCGCATGATGGGAGACGGGAAAACGGCAGCGCGGCGTTAGAGTGCGGAAGACCGAGCATGCTGACTGCACGCGCGCAGAACCGTCTTCGGAAGGTAGGTCGTTGGCATCGCGCTAAGACAGTATTTGGGGACGGCGGGGGCTGTTCCGCCGCCGGTCGTGAATCGGGCGAATAGGGAAATCATCGCGGCTGTCGCGACTGCAGCGGGGCGCGGCGGAATTGGCGTGGTTAGAGTGTCCGGGGCCAATCTTGCGGCGCTCGCGAAACAGCTGCTCGGGGCGCTTCCGAGGCCGCGCGTGGCTACGCACTCGTCATTCTTTGGCGAAGATGGGCGGGCCATCGACGAAGGCATAGCACTGTATTTTCCTTCACCTGCGTCCTACACAGGCGAAGATGTACTTGAACTGCAGGGGCACGGCGGGCCGGTCGTGCTGGAGATGGTGCTTCGCCGATGCTTGAGACTTGGTGCCCGGTTGGCGGAGCCGGGCGAGTTCACGCGGCGAGCATTTCTTAACGACAAGATGGATCTGGCGCAGGCGGAAAGCGTCGCGGATCTAATCGATGCCGCAACCGAAGCCGCTGCCCGCTGCGCGTTCCGGTCGCTGCGCGGAGAGTTTTCAGCACTCATTCAAGGGTTGGTCAAGCAGTTGACCGAAATGCGGATGTTGGTCGAGGTCACGCTGGACTTTCCAGAAGAGGATATCGAGATAGCCGATTCGCAGCGGGTAAGGGCAGGACTTGCTCGAATCCGGGAGGATTTGGTCCGGGCGATCGCGAAAGGAACGCAAGGCAGTATATTGCACAGGGGCCTACAGGTTGTGCTGGCTGGACAACCGAACGTAGGCAAGTCCTCATTGCTCAATCGACTGGCTGGCGAGGAACTGGCCATCGTTACGGCTATTCCCGGGACCACTCGAGATACAGTGAGGCAAACAATTCAGATCGAAGGCGTTCCGGTGAACATTGTTGACACGGCCGGATTGCGGGATGCCGGGGACGAGGTCGAAGCGCTGGGCATTTCGCGGACTTGGCAGGCCATCGGGCGGGCTGATGCGCTGATCTTGATCGTCGATGCGGCGCAGGGCCTGGAGGAACGCGACAGAGAAATCATTGCTCGGTTGCCGAGCGGCTTGCCGCTGGTGGTCGTTTTCAACAAGATCGACCTCGTTGGTGCGGCGGCGCGTTCAAGCGTTCAGGCGAATGGTGAAACTGGAACACACGTGTGGTTGTCGGCCAAGACCGGGGAAGGCGTTGAGCTGTTATGCGGTGTGCTGCTCTCAATCGCTGGTTGGCAGGCAGCAGGCGAGGATCTGTTTCTGGCGCGCGAGCGGCATCTCGTGGCGCTGCGACGGGCGGCGGAGGGCCTTGAGCGTGCGGAAGCAGTGCTTACTGAAACGGAACTCTTCGCCGAGGAAATGCGACTGGCGCAACGGGAGCTTTGTACCATCACCGGAGAGTATTCCTCCGATGACCTGCTGGGGGACATCTTCTCGAGGTTTTGCATCGGCAAGTAGGCGTCGGTTGCGGGTGAACCGCTTAGGTCATCGCTAATTTTCGTAGTCCGGAACGAGACGCTGCCGCGCTGTAGAACGCTGTGGTAGAGTTTGCCTCCCATCTCAACTGTTCGGTCTTTCCCGCGGCCAGGCTGCCGGGACGCACGGATCGGCATCACCTAGAGAGTCGTCGCGCATGAATAAGTCCATTTCAGGTGGAATCGACATCGGCGCTCCAAGTTATCTTCGGCATCGACGAGTAAAGGAGTGGGTGGAGAAAGTTGCTGCGCTTACCAAGCCAGAGCGTGTGCACTGGTGCGATGGATCGTTAGAAGAGTACGACCGTCTTTGTGAAGAAATGGTCGAGGCCGGGACGATGACACGTCTTAATCCCAAACTGCGTCCCAACAGCTATCTCGCTTCGTCGGATCCGACCGATGTCGCGCGAATGGAAGACCGGACCTTTATTTGCTCGAAAGAAAAGGGGGATGCCGGGCCAACCAACAACTGGATCGACCCCGTCGAGATGCGAGGAACGCTGGACAGGCTTTTTGACGGCTGCATGCGAGGGCGGACGATGTATGTCGTGCCTTTTTCGATGGGGCCGCTGGGGTCGCCCATCGCCCATATCGGTGTCGAAGTCTCGGATTCTCCGTATGTGGTGGTCAGCATGCGGACCATGACGCGCATGGGGGTAAGAGTCTGGGATGTGCTCGGAGACGATGGATATTCCGTGCCCTGTATCCATTCGGTCGGTGCGCCGCTTGAACCAGGCCAGAAGGATGTCCCGTGGCCGTGCAACAAGCAAGATAAATACATAGTGCATTTTCCGGAAACGCGGGAGATCTGGTCGTTCGGTTCGGGATACGGTGGCAATGCCCTTCTCGGGAAGAAGTGTTTGAGTTTGCGCATCGCATCGGTCATGGGCCGCGAGGATGGCTGGTTGGCAGAACATATGCTCATTCTGGGGGTGACTTCCCCGAGCGGGCAGAAGAGCTACGTGACCGGGGCCTTTCCTTCGGCCTGCGGCAAAACCAATTTCGCCATGCTTGTTCCCCCCGCCGGGCTTAGGCGATGGAAGGTCACGACACTGGGAGAAGATATTGCTTGGATAAAGCCGGGCAAAGATGGCCGGTTCTACGCGATCAATCCTGAAGCAGGCTTTTTTGGGGTCGCGCCGGGAACCTCAAAGAAGACGAACCCGAATTGCATGGCCATGTTGAGGGAGAATGTAATTTTCACCAATGTGGCGCTGACCCCGGAGGGCGACGTCTGGTGGGAGGGCATGACCGAAAGGCTGCCCAAGAGACTGTTGGATTGGCAGGGACAACCTTGGACGCCGGACTGCGGACGAAAGGCGGCACACCCGAACTCACGCTTTACAGTCCCCGCCGCGCAATGTCCATCGATAGATCCGGAGTGGGAAAACCCCGACGGTGTGCCGATCTCAGCAGTCGTTGTCGGAGGTCGGCGTTCTGATACGGTGCCGCTCGTCCTCGAAGCCTTTTCATGGACTGCCGGCGTCTACCTCGCGGCGACCATGGGCTCGGAAACCACCGCGGCAGCGACCGGAAGAGTAGGCGTCGTGCGACGTGACCCCATGGCGATGATTCCTTTCGTGGGTTACAACATGGCAGATTATTTTTCGCATTGGTTGAAGTTGGGACGTCTCGCCGAGAATCGACCCCGCGTCTTCTGCGTCAACTGGTTCCGCACCGATGAAAACGGCCGGTTCATTTGGCCGGGATTTGGCCAAAACATGCGGGTGCTGAGATGGATAATCGAGCGTTGTCAGGGAAAGGCAAGTGCGCGAGAGAGCGCCATCGGGTGGGTGCCGGAATACGAGAGTATCGAGTGGAAGGGGTTGGAATCCTTCACGCCGGAGCGGTTTCGAACCGTAATGGCGGTCAAGCACGACGAGTGGAAACGCGAATTGAACGCCCACGACGAGTTGTTCGAGAGCCTTAAGGATCGCCTGCCACGCGAGTTGCAACTGCGGCGCGAACTGATTCACTTGAGTCTCGGCGCGTAGGATCAAGCGGGAAGCCGCTGAAGCCGCCTTCGGGCGGCTTCTTCGTTGCGACGACAACGCGACTCTTTCGACGCGTCAGGACGCTGACTGTAAGTGTTCACTATTCACTAACTATCTGAAAAAGCTAGCTATTATATTCTAGTCAAATGTCTTGGTCCGTAGTGGGAGTATTCTTATACCGCCAGTGTTTCACGTGGAACATTGCGGAATCGAAAGGCTCATGATCAGGAGCTGTTTGGCGCGCTCCGAGGATGATCCGGACACGGGGGACGTTCCACGTGAAACAGCTAGCGCAATTTTGCGGCCGGCATTCAAATCCGGATAGAATTCGGGTCCGAATGGAGTTGTGGGCAAAATGATTTATCCGGATGAATTCGAGGTTATCGTTGTCGGCGGAGGCCACGCCGGGACTGAAGCCGCGCTCGCGGCTGCCCGAGCAGGACGCCGGACACTTCTGCTTACGCACAACATCGAGACGTTAGGGCAAATGTCGTGTAACCCGTCTATCGGCGGGATCGGTAAGGGACATCTAGTCCGGGAGGTTGACGCGCTGGGCGGCGCGATGGCCCTGGCTACGGACGAGGCGGGCATACAGTTTCGGATCCTGAATTCGAGCAAAGGGCCCGCGGTGAGGGCTACACGCGCCCAGGTCGAGCGGACACTTTATCGCAAGGCCATACGAACCCGCCTCGAAAATCAGCCGAACCTGAACCTGTTTCAGCAGGCGGTCGATGATCTTCTGATCGAGGATTGTGGTGGAACCACGCGTGTCACCGGCGTGATCACGCAGCTCGGCATTCGTTTCAAGGGTCAAGCCGTTGTTCTGACGACCGGCACCTTCCTTTGCGGGCTGATCCACGTTGGGTTGAGCCATTACGAATCAGGCAGAGCCGGGGACCCGGCCTCGACGACGCTGGCGGGTCGACTTCGCGATCTGAAATTACCGGTCGGGCGCCTGAAGACGGGCACACCGCCGCGCATCGACGGCCGAAGTATTGATTTTTCGGCGATGCAGGCCCAGCCAGGAGACGATCCTCCGCCCGTGTTCTCCTATCTGGGAAAGCCGGGGATGCACCCGGCCCAGTTGTCCTGCTGGATTACGCATACCAACGAACGTACCCATGCGATTATTCGGCGCGGATTGGACCGCTCGCCGATGTACACCGGAGTCATCGAAGGCATCGGTCCCCGTTATTGTCCTTCGATTGAAGATAAGATTCACCGATTCGCCTCCAAGGCGAGCCACCAGATTTTCCTCGAACCTGAGGGTCTGGATACGAACGAGTACTACCCGAACGGTATTTCGACGAGCCTGCCTTTTGACGTGCAGTTAGAACTAGTCCGATCCATTAAGGGTCTGGAGCGCGCGCATCTTCTTAGGCCCGGCTACGCCATCGAGTACGACTTCTTCGATCCGCGTGGCCTAAAAGCTTCCCTGGAAACGAAAGCCATCGCAGGCCTTTTCTTCGCCGGTCAGATCAACGGAACAACGGGCTACGAAGAAGCTGCGGCGCAGGGACTGCTCGCCGGCATCAACGCTTCGCTATTCGTTCGCGGCTTGGATGCATGGTGTCCAAGGCGCGATGAAGCGTATCTCGGCGTACTCGTCGACGACCTGATCACCCGGGGAGTTTCCGAGCCCTATCGGATGTTTACCAGCCGCGCCGAGTATCGGCTGATGCTTCGGGAAGACAACGCGGATCTCAGACTCACCGAAATCGGTCGCAGACTAGGCGTTGTCGACGATCAGCGCTGGGATGCATTCTGCGACAAGCGCGATGCGATCGCCCATGAGCAGCAACGACTCAAGTTGACGTGGATAGGGCCCAAGAATCTGTCGGCGACCGATTCGGCAAGAGTATTTGGCAGACCGCTCGAACGCGAATACTCTCTGATGGAACTGCTTCGCCGACCCAAGGTCACCTACGCGTCGTTGATGGACCTTCCGGGCACCGGCCCGGGAGTTCAAGATGCCAAGGTGGCGGATCAAATAGAGATTCAGGCGAAATACCAAGGTTATATCAGGCGCCAACAGGACGAAGTGGCGAGGACGGAACACTACGAGTCAATGCGTCTCCCCGCTGACCTTGACTACGGCAAAGTGCTAGGGCTTTCAGTGGAAGTTCGGCAAATACTGCGACAGTATCGCCCCGAAACGATCGGTCAGGCATCTCGGATATCGGGGATTACACCGGCGGCCATATCACTGCTTTTAGTGCATCTGAAGCGCATCGTGCAAGAGCCCCAACGAGCGTCAACAAGGTCGGCAGCTTGAACGTCACGACAAATCGTGAGCGTGTGCTTGCTGACGTTATTGGCCTTATAACGAAAGGGCTTATGGACCTTGATCTAAATTTTGACGCGATGCAACAAGGACAGCTGCTGCAGTATCTGAAGTTATTGGACAAATGGAATCAAGTCTACAACCTGACAGCCATTCGCGACATGACGAAAATGGTCGGGACCCATCTACTGGACTCGCTTTCGGTCATTCCCTTTATTTCAGGGAAAACCCTACTCGACATCGGCAGCGGGGCGGGGTTGCCGGGCATGCCGATCGCTGTCGCGAGACCGCAATGCGAAGTGACGCTTCTGGACAGCAACCACAAGAAATCAGCTTTTCTTCGCCAGGTTATAGCCGAGCTCGCGCTGAAGAATGCGACGGTTGTTTGCGAAAGAGTCGAATCCTGGGCCGCCCCGAAAAAATACGACGTCATCATTTCACGGGCATTTTCCGATTTGGGCGAATTCGCATCGCTTTCGGCTCGCCTGCTCGCACCGAATGGTGTAATCGCGGCGATGAAGGGACTGTATCCCTTTGAGGAACTTGAGCGCATTCCTGAGGGATTCGGCGTTAAGGCGGTCGAGGCGCTGCGGGTCCCGGGTCTTAAAGCCAATAGGCACCTCGTGCTTATCGAGCGCGCATGACCCGTGTCCTCGCCATTACGAATCAGAAGGGCGGCGTCGGCAAGACCACGACCAGCGTCAATCTCGCCGCAGGACTCGTCCGGGCGGGCAAACGGGTGCTTCTGGTGGATCTGGACCCGCAAGGCAACGCCACGATGGGCAGCGGCATCGACAAGCGCGCGTTGAATACGAGCGTCTATCAGGTTCTTCTAGGCCTGTGCACGGCGCAGACGACCCGGCTGCGTTCGGAGGCCGGCGGCTACGACGTGCTTCCCGCGAATCGGGACCTGGCCGGAGCCGAGGTCGAGCTGGTGCAACTCGAACACCGCGAGACACGCCTCAAGTCCGCTCTGCTACCGATCGCTGCAGAGTACGATTTCGTCATTTTGGATTGCCCGCCATCGCTCAATATGCTCACTGTGAATGGTCTCGCCGTTGCCGATGCGGTGATGATCCCGATGCAATGCGAATACTACGCGCTAGAAGGCTTGTCCGACCTCGTCAATACCATCAAGAAGATCCGTCAGCATCTGAACCCGAAACTCGAAATTGAGGGCTTGTTACGCACGATGTACGACCCGCGCAATACTCTGGCGCTGCAGGTGTCGGCTCAGCTGCAAACGCATTTCGGTGCCAAGGTCTATACCACTGTCATCCCACGTAACGTGCGGCTTGCCGAGGCGCCGAGCTACGGCGCTCCCGCGGTCAACTTTGATCAGGCTTGTAAAGGGTCTCAGGCGTACATCGCGTTAGCCAGCGAACTCCTCTCGCGCTGCCAGTTGCAGGCGGCCGCCTGATATTGCGATGAGCACCAAGCAAAAAGGGCTGGGACGAGGGCTGGATGCATTGCTCGATAGCGATGGCGCTGGAAGTGCAGCCGTCGAGCGCCTGGCTACGCTCACGTTGGACCAACTGGTCCCCGGGCGCTATCAGCCAAGGACGAAAATGGACGAAGCGTCGCTGGGCGAACTCGCCGCGTCGATCCGCAAACAGGGTCTGATGCAGCCGATACTCGTTCGTCCGGTCGGCAGGGACCGCTACGAGATCATCGCCGGCGAACGTCGTTGGCGCGCAGCCCGCCTCGCGGGGCTTGCCGAGGTGCCGGTGGTCGTGCGAGAGGTTCCAGACCAGGCAGCGCTGGCCATGGCGCTGATCGAAAATATCCAGCGGGAGAACTTGAACCCGCTCGAAGAGGCGCAGGGGGTACAGCGGCTGATCAGCGAGTTCCGCCTCACCCATCAGGAAGCTGCCGACGCGATCGGTCGCTCGCGCACTGCGACGACGAACCTGCTGCGTCTGCTCAATCTGGAGAAGTCGGTGCAACGGCACATGATGGAAGGACGGCTGGATATGGGCCACGCGCGCGCGCTGCTCTCGTTGGACGGCCGGCGTCAGGACGAGCTCGCGCAACGCGTTGCCGAACAAGGCCTGTCGGTGCGCGAGACCGAAAGGCTGGTCCACGACATTCTCCACCCACGGGTGAAGGCGAAGGCGCGCCGCGCGCGCGTCGACCGCGACGTAGCGCGGCTCGAGGAGGAACTCTCGGAAGAATTGGGTACCACAGTGGAGGTTCGTCGGGGCGCCAAGGGCTCGGGCAAACTGGTAATCCGCTATACCAGTCACGAGCACCTCGATTCATTGCTGGCGCGACTCAAACGCCGGTAGAAGCCGGCACATCGGAGGCTCTGCCATGAAAATCGATATCTTCAACCACGTCATGCCGGTGCCGTACCTCGAGATGATGAAGCAGCACTCGAAAGATCCAGGCATCGTAAAGCGCATGTCCAGCTTGCGCATGCTTTGGGACATCGAGGCCCGCGTGCAGATGCTGGACCAATGGCCCGACGTGCAGCAGGTCTTGACCCTTTCGCTGCCTTCGCCCGAGCTCATCGGCGGCCCGGCCCTCGCTCCCGAACTCGCTCGGATCGCAAACGATGGCATGGCGGAGATGGTGCGCAAATGGCCGAAGAAATTCCCCGCGTTCGTGGCGTCGCTGCCCATGAACAACGTACCCGCCGCGATCGAGGAAATCGACCGCGCGATCGGGAAACTCGGCGCGCGCGGCGTGCAAATTTGCACCAGCGTCAACGGCCGGGCGCTGGACGACCCGGAGTTTTTTCCGGTGCTCGAGCGCGTGACCCGAAAGCACGACTTACCCATCTGGATGCACCCGGCGCGACCGGCGACACGCGCTGACTACGTAAACGAACAGGAGTCCAAATACGAGATCTGGCAGGTCCTCGGCTGGCCTTTTGAAACCAGTGTGGCGATGGCGCGAATGGTCTTTTCCGGGCTGTTCGAAAAACTGCCGGAAATGCGGCTCATTACTCATCACTGCGGGGCCATGATCCCTTTTTTCGCCGGCCGCGCCGAGACGCTTTGGGCGCAGCTCGGATCCCGCTCTGCCGACGAGAACTACGACGATATTCTCAAGCAGCTGACCAAGAAGCCGATTGAATACTTCAAGATGTTCTATGCTGACACCGTGCTCGGCGGGTCGGCTTCGGCGCTGCGCTGCGGCCTGGATTTCTTCGGCGCCGACAAGATCGTATTCGCGAGTGATTGTCCGTTCGATCCCGAGGGAGGACCGATGTTCATACGCGAAGGCATCCGCTCGATCGAAGACCTGAATTTGAGCGAAATCGACAAGCGCAAGATCTATTTCGGCAACGCGTTGCGCTTGATGCGGATGCCGGACAAGTCGAAGCAGTAATCCCCCGGCAGGACGGGGAGTCGTCAAAACCCGCTCATCGCGGGGCACCCGACTGCTATGGAGCGGTCATCTCGTTGAGCACGGCGGTCCACGCTGAAGCGATATTTCCGAGTTCGTAGCCGCCTCCGCCGAACACCATGATCCGGCCGCCGGTGAATTGCCGGGCGAGATCGAGCAGACGCCTCGTGGCGTGTGCATGTACCGCGCTTGTGTAGCACAGGTGAGCGAGCGGATCGCCCGCGAGCCCGTCGGCGCCAGCCTGCATGATGATGAACTGCGGCGCGTGGCGGCGCAGGTGATCTTCGGCAAGTTCCCACGCGGCGAAGAACTCCCGGTCGTATGACCCGGGCGCCATTGCCACGTTGAGTTTGGACCCCTCGGCGTTTCCCTTGCCCGTTTCATGCCCGTGGCCGGTGCCCGGATACAGGTAGTTGCCGTCCTCATGGATATCAACGACGATCAGGTCAGGATCGCTTTCGTAGGAATAGAAAACCCCGTCGCCATGGTGTACGTCGATATCAACATACGCAACGCGTTTGACCCCATAAATGGCGCGAAGCGTGTCGATGACTACACCGATATCATTGAACACGCAAAACCCCGCGGCACGGTCGCGCCGCGAATGGTGCATGCCTCCGACCGGCTGGAATGTGCGTCGCGCCTCGTCGGCCATGATGCATCGAAGCCCTTCGAGAGCGGTTCCCACAATGCACGCGGCCGCCTCGAATGCTCCGGGAAACGCTGGCGTATCTCCGGAATCGATATAACCGTAACCTCTGTTGGAGCATGTCTCGACCCATCGCAGATGTGCGTCATCGTGAAAACGTAGAAGTTCCTCCCAGGTCGCGCTGCGCGGCGCACCCATACGCACTCTTGCGTCGAGACCGAGCCTCTTCGCCTCGGTCCAAAATGCTCCCTGACGATCCGTGGAGAATGGATGACCGTCCGGAAAACCGTATTTCGACAGTGCATCACCCACGTACAAGAGCATTTCGGGTTTCATCGGCGTTTTCAACCTGCGCCGACGTACTTTGCACGCGGCCTCAGCACAAAGCCGGCGAGCCGCTGTTCCAGGACGTGTGCGATCCAGCCCACGGTCCGACCGAGGGTCCACAAAGCGCTTGCACTGCGCTCGGGCATATTCAGAGCCGCCGTCAGCGCAACCAGACCCACTTCAATGCTGGGGCGCAATTGCAGGCGGCGCTCGGCCTGATCGATGAACGCGCCGATAAGCAGCGCTCGCGGGCTCTGTGGGGCGACGGACTCGGCAAGGCGAAGGAGATGCCGGGCTCGCGGGTCGCCTTTGGGGTATACGGGAAGATTGAATCCCGGCACCCTCGCTCCGGCCTGCTCGGCGGCTTCGAGACGCCGCGTGACATCATCGCGCGTGTTCGCGCCGCGCAGCAGATCCTCCGCGAGATCACAGGCGCCGCCAAGAGTCGCACCCGAATGGGCAGCGATCGCAGCCAAGACACAGGCTCGCAGTTCCGCTCCCGTCGATGCGGCAACCCGGGCCGCAAATGTCGAGGAGGAAAGCTCATGGTCGGCGCACAACACAAGCGCCTGATTGATCGCTGACCCGGCGGCGGTCTCGGATTCGAGGCCAAATACAGTGGAAATGGATTCGGCGATGCTCGTACTAAGCTGTGGCGCCGAGAATGCCGGTTCCGGCGCCAGATACCCGACACACCCGGTCAGCGCAAGCATCAGCTGCCGGGCGCCCGAAATGGTCGTCCCGCGCCGGATTTCGCTGCCGGCGGTTTCCGCAATGCCCAGCATGCTGGTTGCCAGCGCGTAGATGCGTGCGATCGGCTGTCGTGGACCGTGCAAGGCCACTGTGTTCATCAGGCTGACGAATTCCGGTGGCAACGGTTCTTGGTCCCAGCGCATGGGTTCGTGGTGCAGCACGCCCGTCCAAAGCAGTTCGGCGACTGCTTCCAGTGAATTTCCGCTGCGGGCAAGCTCCAGGGCGGAACGACCGCGATAGAAGGGACCCTCTGGTGTGATCTCCGTGATCGACGTGTTGATGACGGGCTGTCCGCCCCAACGCATCGCCGATTCCGCCATGGCGCCTTGACCGTGCCGCGCCACACTGCGTGCGCGGACCTTCTCGATATCTTCGCGGTAATAAAGACGCTGCTTGCGGTCGAGCTGAGCAACTGAGCGGATCAGTCCGCGGCTGACATAGGTATAGAGCGTCTGCGGTTTGATGCGCAGCATCCGCGCCGCGTCCTCGGCGCTGAGGTAATCGGAGTCGGCGGCCTCCGGAAAGGTCGCGTTGTGGGCGTGCATTGCGAAGTCGACCGCGGGATGGCTGGATAGGTCGATTATACGATCGAGATTGATCCAGTGTCGGTTCACGCCTAAGATTCCCTGCCATTGTTCACGGTTGTCCTCGGCGACCGTGGGTCCACGGGAGATCAAGCATGAGGAGGATCATCGTCGGTATTACCGGCGCGACCGGCGCAATCTTCGGCATCCGCCTGCTACAGGCTTTGCGCGCCGCCGAAGTGGAAACCCATTTGGTGTTGTCGAAATGGGGTCAGCAAACCATCGAACACGAAATGGGTATTTCCGCCGACCAGCTGCGCGATCTGGCCTCCGTCAGCCATGGATCCAGCAACATGGCAGCGACGGTCTCGTCCGGGTCGTTTTTTACCGACGGCATGGTGATAGCCCCGTGTTCGATGCGCACGCTGGGTGCGATCGCACACGGCTACGGCGAAAGCTTGGTGCACCGCGCGGCTGACGTGATTCTCAAGGAACGGCGCCGGCTCGTGCTGGTGCCGCGCGAAACCCCGCTGTCGGAAATCCATCTCGAAAACATGCTAAAACTCGCTCGCATGGGAGTGGTAATGCTCCCGCCCATGCCTGCGTTCTACAATCGGCCGCAAAGCATCGACGATATTGTCGACCACATCGTAGCCCGGGTTCTGGATCAGTTCGGAATACCCGCCGATTTTGCAAAACGCTGGGACGGCCAGTTGGGTCGCCCGGACTCGGTTAAACGCGTCAAGTGACTGTCAAGCACGGAGAGCAGACCATGAACAAGCCCGCCAAACCCACTGCAGTAAAGCCCGATATAACCAGCCTTCCGAAGACCGTGGACTGGCTTCGGGCGGAAGGCCTCCTTGTGGAGACCGACAAGGAAGTCAATCCCGATCTGGAGATTACCGGCCTGCAGAAGCATTTCGACGGCAGCCTGCCGATGCTTTTCAACAAGGTCAAAGGAAAGCCGCACGCGCGCGCTATCACGAACCTGTTCAGCGACATCCGCGTAGTCGAGAAGATGTTCGGCTGGAAGGATTCGCTCGATCGTGTGAAGAAAGTTGCCCGGGCCCTTGACCGTCCGCTCGCGCCGGTGACGATCTCGCAGGACGAGGCACCGGTTCAGGAGCTCGTCATCACTGACGATCTGGACGTGAACAAATGGATCACCGCCATCCGCCACACGCACCTTGAATCCGAGATCACGATCGGCTCGGGAATTTCCTGCGTTATCGGGCCATATTTCGACGGCGGCAGCCACATCGGCTACAACCGCATGAATTTCCGCTGGGGCAATATCGGTACGTTCCAGATTTCTCCCGGATCGCACATGTGGCAGGTGCTCACGGCCCATTACAAGGACGAGAAACCCATTCCGCTCACCATGTGCTTCGGCGTGCCCCCGGCCTGCACCTATGTCGCCGGCGCTGGGTTCGACTACGCCATCCTGCCCAAGGGCTGCGACGAAGTCGGCATTGCAGGCGCGATCCAGGAAAGCCCGATCCGCCTCGTCAAGTGTCGGACCATCGACGCTTATACCTTGGCCGACGCCGAATACGTGCTGGAAGGGTATCTGCATCCCAGAGACAAACGCTATGAAACCGCCGAAGCCGAAAAGCACGGCGTGCAAGGCCGATACCACTTCCACCCCGAATGGGCGGGTTATATGGGCAAGGCCTACAAGGCGCCGACGTTCCACGTTACCGCCATTACGATGCGCAAGAAGGAGAGCAAGCCCATCATCTTCCCGCTCGGCGTGCATACCTCCGACGACGCCAACATCGACACGTCGGTGCGCGAATCGGCAATTTTTGCGCTGTGCGAAAGGTTGCAGCCCGGCATCATCCAGAACGTCCACATCCCCTACTGCATGACCGACTGGGGCGGCTGCATCATCCAGGTCAAGAAGCGCAACCAGATCGAAGAAGGCTGGCAACGCAATTTCTTGTCGGCCATCCTTTCGTGTTCGCAAGGCATGAGGCTGGCGATCGCCGTTTCCGAGGACGTCGACATCTATTCGATGGACGACATCATGTGGTGTCTTACGACGCGGGTGAATCCGCGGGCCGACATCCTCAACCCGATCCCCGGTGGCCGAGGCCAGACTTTCATGCCGGCCGAGCGCATGACTTCAGGGGATAAGCCCTGGACGGCATCCAATACGCAGTTCGAGGGCGGTATGGGCATCGACGCGACCGTCCCCTTCGGTTACGAGAACGATTTCCACCGTCCCGTATACCCGGTGGATCGCGTCAAGCCCGAGGATTTCTTCAACGCGAAGGACATCGACCGCATGAAAGCGCGCATGGCGGGCTGGGTGCTATCGCTCGCGCGCACCGGTCGCTGATCGATTCCGCTAACCGGCGGACCGCGTCTTGCACGGTCCGCCGCTTTTCAGCTGCGATATGGAACCAATGCTGCAGGGGTGTGTGGTCCTCGACTGCTCCCGGCGCCTGGGCTGGATTGCCGGCCGGTTGCTCGCGGACCTCGGCGCCGATGTGACCAAGCTTGAAGCGCCGGGGTCCGATGTGTCCTCCGCGGATTGGCGGGCGCTCAACATCAACAAGAAACTCATCAGGGCGGACCTTTCGGAACCAGTCGGAACGCGTATGCTGGATGATATTGCTTCGAGTGCCGACATACTGATCGCCACGCCGAGTGCTGGAACCAGCGATGTCCGACTGTTCGATTACGACCGGCTCCGAACGATCAATCCGCGGCTGATCGTGGTTGCGATCACGCCGTTCGGACTCACCGGCCCGAAGGCCCAATGGCGGGCGTCCGACATCGAAATCATGGCCGCGGGCGGCGCAATGGCCCTCGCCGGTGAACCCGAGGGCACGCCGCTACGCGTTAGTGCGCCACAGTCCTACGCATGGGCGGGCAGCCAGGGGGCGGTCGGCGCGTTGACGGCGCTCGCTGCCCGGTGGCGCACCGGGCGCGGCCAACTGGTCGATGTTTCCGCCCAGGCGGCGGTCATTACGGCGCTCTCGCATGCGCCGACCTTCGTCGATATCCTGGGGATCACTCCCACGCGAGCGGGTGCTTATATGACCGGTCGCTCGGTTACCGGCGCCAAGTACCGGGTCTTCTGGCCCTGCCGCGACGGCTTCATCAATTTCATCCTGTACGGCGGTGCGGCCGGCCGGCGCACCAATGAGCAATTGGTTGCCTGGATGCGCGAGAAGGGGCTCGAGCTCGGCCCGCTTGGCGCAATGGACTGGGCACGGTTCAGTCCTACGCGGGCGACTCAGGCCGAGGTCGACGCAATGGAAATTCCGATAGGCCGGTTCATCGGGTCACTCACCAAGCGAGAATTTCTCGAAGGTGCACATAAGCGCGAAATGCTTGGCTACCCGGTTTCCAATACCGCCGATATTTCTACCGATCCTCAACTCGAGGCGCGTGGATTCTGGCAGGACCTGCCGGGGCCGGATGGCCGCGCGGAAAGGCATTGCGGCTGCTTTGTGATCGTAGACGGCGAGCGGCCGCCGCTGGTGCGTCCCTCGGAGCAGGCCGAGGGCGTTACGCGACATGTGAGCGAAGCATGAACGCCGGCTTTTTGGCGCTGGACGGACTGAAGATCGTCGAGTTCGGCGGCTATGCGGCCGGACCGCACGTGGGCAAGATGCTTGCCAATTTTGGCGCGACCGTCGTTCACGTGGAATCGATGAGCCGGCCGGACGGTTTTCGGATGCAATATCCGCCCTACAAGGACGACACCCCGGGCATCAATTCCGGCGGATGTTTCACGTACTTCAACGACTCGAAGTATGGCGTCACGATAGACGTGAAGAATCCCGAAGGCCGCAAGCTCGCCAGGCAACTTACCGACTGGTGCGACATCGTCATCGAGAACATGCGTCCCGGAGTCATCGACCGGATTGGACTGGGCTTCGAGGAACTGCGCAAGAGCAATTCCGACCTGATCATGCTGTCCACCTGCAACATGGGTCAGACCGGTCCGCGCGCAGACACACCGGGCTTCGGTTCACAGCTCTCGGCACTGGCAGGGTTCTGCGGGCTGACGGGCGCCAAGGACGGTCCGCCGATGCTGCTCTATGGCCCGTACATTGACTACGTCGCATCCACGCTCGGTGCGGCGGCGGTACTCGCGGCGCTGGAACGCCGGGAACGCACCGGAAAGGGTGCCTACCTCGATGTTTCTCAGTACGAGTGCGGCCTGTTGTTTCTTGCCGGACCGCTGCTGGAATACCACACCAGCGGCAAGATCGCGGACCGAGTCGAGAACGACGATCCGGATGCCGCGCCGCACGGTGCCTACGCTTGCCAAGGCGAGGGCTGGATAGCGTTGTCCTGCTGGTCGGAGGACGAATTTGCCCGGCTGTGCGGCGCGATCGGCAGGGCCGAGCTGGCGCGCGATCCGGCGCTGGCGACACTTGCAGGACGCAAGAGCGCCTCGGTGCGCATCAACGATGCACTAAGTGCCTGGGCGCGGGCCCGAGAGGCACACCAGGCCGCGCGGATGCTCCAGGCTGCGGGCGTGCCCTGCCACGCGGTGAATTCGATTGCGGACCTGTTTAGCGATCCTCAGCTCGTGGCGCGGCGGCAGTGGTCGAGGCGGCGCCATCCCGTTATCGGTGACCAGGCCTACTGCTCTCCGGCATTCGAGCTCTCGGAAACCCCGGGGGACGTCACAGCGTCCGGACCGGTCCTGGGCGCCGACAACGAGCGCGTATTCCGGGATTTCCTCCGCATGAGCAAGGACGAATTCGACGCGGCGCGCGCCAAGGGCGCCATGGATTGAAGAGATAGTCTGCCGATGGACCGGGACGCGCTGCGCGCAGAAATCGAGGCGTTCTTGGCCGCGCACCATACCGTGTCCCTCGCGACAGTGGACGATCAGGGTGCGCCGCACGCGGCGAACCTTCTTTACGCCTGTGATGGCTTGGCGATCTACTGGATGTCCGACACGGAATCCCGCCATTCGTGCCACATCGAGAAGCGGCCGATTGTGACAGCCACGGTCGCGCCCGATTATGAGGACTTCCGATCGATTCGGGGCCTGCAGATCTTTGGTACAGCGAGACGTCTTTCCGGCGCACAATCATTGGGGACGGCGCGACGGATGATTTCCCGGTATGGTTTTCTCGCCGAACTCGCGAGCGGTCCGGCTGCGTTGCGCGCGGCGTTCGAAAAAGCGGGGTTCTATTGCCTGATACCGTCCCGCATAACCTATATAGACAACACCAGGGGCTTCGGCCACAAGGAAACCCTGGAGTTGCCTACCGAGTACGGCGGCTAGCCAGGACCCCGGCGTCGCACGATGTCTGTCGACGCTATCGGACCGAAGTGATGAGGTACCTATGAATGACACCGAACAGTCCCGTGCGCTGGGGCGAATCACGGTTCTCGATCTGACGCGCGTGCGCGCAGGCCCGACCTGCGTGCGCCAACTCGGCGACTGGGGCGCGAACGTGATCAAGATCGAGGCGCGCGTCACTGACTCGAAGGACGCTGCGCAGGCCGATTTTTCCGGGCGCCACGAAGCCGATTTCCAGAATCTGCATCGCAACAAACGCAGCATCACACTCGACCTGAAGCATTCGGACGGCGTGGCGATACTCAAGCGTATGGCGCAACACGCGGACGTTCTGGTCGAAAACTTCCGCCCTGACGTGAAGCATCGGCTTGGCATCGACTACGAAACGCTCGCAAAGGTCAATCCACGCATCATCTACGCAAGCATTTCCGGATTTGGCGAGGACGGACCCTACAAAGACCGGCCCGGCGTGGACCAGATTGCTCAGGGCATGTCAGGGTTGATGTCGGTGACGGGCGAACCCGGGCGCGGTCCCATGCGTGTCGGCACGGCGCTTGCCGACCTGTCTGCCGGCCTGTTTGCGGCACTCGGTATCCTCGTCGCGTTGTACGAGCGCGAGAGTTCCGGCAAGGGGCAATGGGTGCAGTCCTCGCTGCTGCATTCACAGATCTTCATGTTGGATTTCCAGGCTGCTCGCTACACCATGAGCGGCGAAGTCGCCAAGCAAGCGGGCAACGGACATCCGACCGGAGTACCCACAGGCACCTATCAGGCGAGCGACGGTTACGTCAACATTGCGCCGACGCCGCCGATGTGGCGTCGCTTCTGCAACGCGATCGACCGGGACGACCTTGCCGACCATGCCGAATACGCGACTGCGCAACTGCGCCGATCGCGCCGCAAGGAACTCGACGAACTGATCGGTAACATCACGCGGAAGATGGATTGTGCCACCCTGATCGAGCGCA
The DNA here is from genome assembly GCA_001770415.1 of Betaproteobacteria bacterium RIFCSPLOWO2_02_FULL_63_19. Classification (GTDB taxonomy): domain Bacteria; phylum Pseudomonadota; class Gammaproteobacteria; order Burkholderiales; family SG8-39; genus JACQTO01. The sequence continues at coordinate 56,304 of MEQX01000043.1, forward strand.
TGAACGCGGCAGGCATTCCGTGCGGCCCGGTCTATTCCATCGACCAGACGTTCTCGGACCCAGGAGTCAGGCATCTGGGCGTGACGCAAAGCGTCGCGTCGAAGGCGCTCGGGACCATTTCCCTGTTGAGCCAGCCCGTGAAGCTGAGTCGCACGCCGGCGGAAATCACCAGCGCGGCGCCGGAGGTCGGCGAGCACACGGACGAGATTCTGGCCGAGTTCGGTTACGCCGCCGAGCAGGTTGCGAAATTCCGCGCATCGGGCGCGGTATGAGGACCTGCTGAATGCGTGACCGATTTCGTTGATCGCGCGGCCGAGATCGCCTCATCGGTCCGATGATTTTCGTTGCCTGCCAGTATCTGGAATCGCTTTCGATCGGCATCGATCATGAAATGGGGTATCGGCGCCGGATTGGCAGGTGCTAACAGAATGATAGAGATGCCATTGGCTCCCGAGCGTCAACGCGATTCAGAGTACGTGAGCGGCGCCGAAGCGGCGCAGCTGCTGGGCGTAAAACCGCAGACGCTTTATACGTACGTGAGCCGGGGTGTAATCCAAAGTTTTCCTGCATCCACGGGTCAGCGCCGCCTTTACTTTCGCTCCGATATCGAAAGGCTGCGTTCGCGTCCGCGCGCGCGGCGCGCAATGGGCGCGCTCGCGGCGTCGGCGATGTACGCGGGCGAGCCGATCATCGCTACTTCGATCACCGAGATCACGTCGCAGGGCCCGCGTTACAGGGGGCGACTGGCGACCGAGTTAGTGGTTGCGGGCTTGCCCTACGAGAACGTCGCCGAGTTTCTGTGGACGGGGGAGTTGCTCGATGAGCCGATCCGATGGACCTTCGAGCCATTGCCCTTGGAAACACAGCGGATCATCAAAGCGCTCGAACATTCGCGCGCCGATGCCCCTATCGCTCACGTATTCGCGACGATCGCACTGTCGATAAGTATGGCCCGCGGCACTCGTGCGGCGCGCTTGCGTACGAGCAGCACCATCACCGCGGCTCGGCAGGTATTGCAGACATTTGCGGGGTGTTTTGGCTTCTTATCGGCGCGCCATGCCTACCTGCCGTACCCTAAAGCCACGTCGATCGCCGCGGCGGTGCTGCGCGCCTCGGGACTGGCCTGCACGGATGACCGAACGCGCATGGTCAACGGGCTAATGGTGTTGCTCGCAGATCATGAACTGTCACCCGCGACGTTTGCCGCCCGGATCGCGGCATCGAGCGGCGCCGATCTTCACGCGTGCCTGGTATCAGCGATCGAAACAAGTTCGGGCAGGCGGATCGCAGAAATCTACGACCGCACCGAGGAATTCCTGAGAGGCGCCAAATCGAAAGCTGAATTGATGCAACGCGCACGAGACTACCAATCAAGCGGCGGCACGCCGCCCGGATTTCACCAGCCGATCTATCCGCACGGTGATCCGCGCGCGCCATATGTACTTGATCTGGTTCGCCGAGCGGGGCGCTCGTCGCGGCACCTGAACATGGTATTCGCGTTTCTCGACGAGGCCGACAGCAGGCTCGAGTTGAAACCGCGAATGGAATTTGGCGTTGTCGCGATCGCCGAAGCGCTCGGCTTTCCGAGGCGCGCGGCAGCCGGACTATACATTCTGGCACGCGTCGCCGGCTGGGTGGCCCACGTCATGGAACAGAGGCTATCGGCCTCGCTGCTGCGGCCCAGAGCGAAGTTTGTCGGCTGATCCGCGCGTCGCGGCGTGGAAAACAATTACCGGGGCACTCGTGATATGGAAATTTTTCTGACGGGATGACCATAGGTGATCACTCTCCGTCCAAGAATTGCTGGTGCTAGTATTGAGTCGACGGTCGGAAAAAACGAAACAAGGAGGGGCCATGACCGCGCGCATCGGATACCTGTTGCCAACCCGCGAGGCGATCATGGAAGGCCGGCCCGAGGCCGAGCCGCTGCTGGGTCTTGCCGAGCGGGCGGAACAACTCGGCTACGATTCTGTCTGGATCGGCGATTCACTGCTCGCTCGCCCACGCCACGAGCCGCTTACGCTTCTGGCAGGCGTCGCGGGAAGGACCAGGCGCGTGAAGCTCGGCACGGCCGTGCTGTTGCCGGCGCTGCGCAACCCGGTGCTGCTGGCCCACCAGGTCGCCACGCTCGACCAAGTCAGCACGGGCCGCGTGATCCTCGGCATCGGCATCGCCAGCGATGTTCCCAACGTTCGCGCGGAGTTTCGCTCGGCCGGAGTGCCGTTCGAGAAGCGTGTCGGCACGTTGATGGAGTGCATGGCGCTCTGCAAGGCACTGTGGAAAGGAAGTCCGGTGGATTGGGATGGCCGCTGGCAAGTCGAGCAGGGCGTGATCGGTCCGACACCTCATCAGCCGGGCGGCCCGCCGATCTGGGGCGGCGGATCGGCACCCGCTGCGCTTGAACGGGTGGGGCGGCATTTCGACGGCTGGTTCCCGACCGGGCCCGGCTCAAAACGTTGGGGGGAGCAGTGGCGCCAGGTGCAGGCTATCGCGCGCGACGCCGGACGCAAGCCGGAGGTCCTGGAGGCGGCTGTTTACCTGACGCTTGCCGTCGACGAAGACTCGCGCGAGGCCGAACAGCGCATCAACAATTTCTTGTCAGCCTATTACGGGCAGCGCCCCGAGGTGTTGAAGGAGCGTCTGGCCTGCTTCTCGGGTTCGGCCGGGGCCGCGGTGGAATGGCTGAACGGCTATCTGCAGGAGGGTGCCCGGTACCTCGTCCTGCGCTTCGCCGGCGATCACGAGCGGCATCTGGAAACGATCGCGAAGCTGCGCGGGGCACTGGCCGCCTGAGATCGAGCACGCGGCCAAATCGGCAAGGGTACGCGCTGTGCCATCTGAAGCCGCGAACCCTCAATCGGCCAGGGGGTTCAGCGGGACGGCGTGCGGCGACTGATGACGTGGCGCCGCTGCAGGCGGTCAGCGACCCGCCCAATCGCAATATTGGCGGCGACGGCAAGCACAAAAATGATCAGCAGCACGGCATAGAGATCGGGAATGTGGAAACCTTCATAGCGCTGAATCGCGAGGAATCCCAGGCCGCGGTTGGAGAGCTTTATTTCCGCAAGCAGCGTGCCGATGATCGCCACGCCCAGACCCAACCGCATGCCGGTCACGACCGCCGGCAGCATGGAAGGAAAATAGACCTTGACGACAGTCTGCCAGCGCGACGCGCGAAAACTGCGTGCAACCCGCAATAGCACCGGCGGCACCAAGCGCACGCTGTCGTAAGTAGCAACAACAACCGGGAAGAACGCCGATATCGCGCCCATCGCGATTTTGGAGCCGATGTCCACGCCGAAAAGGATCATCAGCACGGGCAGAAAGATGATCTTGGGTGTCGGCGCGAGAACGTGAATATAGGGATGGGCCATGCGGCCAAGAAAGACGGCAACACCCATGAGCGTGCCCAGGCCGACGCCCGCGGCCGAACCGATAGCAAAGCCGACTCCGATCTCCTCGGCCGAGCGCCACAGGTGGGGGTAGAAGTTAGAGCTCCCCAGCTCCGATGCCGCCGAGGCTAGCACCGTCAGCGACGAGGGGACTACGCCCTGAAACACCAGGCCGGAGCGCGCCAACGCTTCCCAAGCTGCCCAGACGAGCAATAGCGTCGCAAGCCGCAAGTAGGCCGCCCGACTCACGCGCCTCGGCCCCAGCGGCGCTCGAGTCGCTCGGCAGCCGAGAATCCGAGCATCGAAATAAGCAGAACAAAGGTCACCGCGGCATACATCGCCGGAATGTCGTATCGGTCATACATCAACCCAACCATAAAGCCCAAGCCGCCGACGTCGACAAGATACTCCAGACCGACCACATTGATCGTCGTGTAGATGAAGCAGAGCCGCAACCCGGTGAAAACTGTGGGAAGCGCCGCGGGCAGCAGCACTTTCCGCAGCAGTGCGCTCTCCGGAAGGTTGAAGCTGCGCGCCACGTTGACCAAAACCACCGGCACCGCGGTGAACCCCTCGTAGGTCTTGAGAATTACCGGAATGACGCCCGAGAGAAAGCCGATCATCCCGATCGTCAGCGGGCCGCGCCCGAACAGGACCAGGAACAGCGGATAGAGCAGTATCAGTGGAGCCGAAAACAGCGCGGCAACCCAGTTCTCGTACGCGTTACCCAGCAACGGGAAGCGGTACATCGCCCAGCCGGCCGGTATGCCCATCACGGCTGCCGCGACGGTGGCGGCGAGCACGACTCCCAGCGTGGAAAAGAACGCCGACGCGAGCGGTTCCTCGGCCGCCATTCGCCATCCCGCGGCGGCGATTTCCGAGGGCGGCGGGGTAAGAAACGGAGACACCCAGCCCACGCTTGCCGCCCATTCCAGGGCGGCAAGCGCGAGTACAAGCACGGCAAAACCGGCTGCGGGCGCCAGCCAGCGGTGCATGTTCGTCAGGGATTCAACACGTCGACATAGTGCAGCATTTCGCGTATCCGTTCCGGCTTGAGCGGACCGGGCAAGCGCTTGTCGGCGATCGCCTGCTGAATGGAAAGTTCGATATTTCCGATCGGCTTGGTTCTCATCGAGTCCCTGGGATACATCTTGTCGCGCACTGAGCGCGCTATCTCGACCGTCGATTTGTTCGCCTTGGCGTACATCTCCAGCGCCTTATCCCCACTGTAGGCCCAATCCACCGCCTCGCGGTACGCAGCCATGAAGCGCTTGGCGACGTCCAGTTTCTCCTTGAGGAAACCGGTTCCGGCGATATTCACGCGGATCGTCTGCGTTTGCACGCCGGGTGCGTCGTTGCCGCTGGCAATGCGCCGGATCTTGCCTTGCTGCAGCAGATCCGCGGCAAAGATGCCCGCGCTCCAGCCGACGTCTATCTGCCCGGACATGAGCTGAGTGAGCGTCCCCGACGGTCCGCCCGTGCTCACCTTCTTGGTACTTGTACCGGAGGCCGCGACGATGGCGTTGAGCAGCAGATTGGTGGACGAGCCGGGCCGCGAGAACGCTACCGACTTGCCATTGGTGTCCTTGATGCTGTGAATGGGCGAGTCGGCCTTTACGTACCACCAGATATCGCCGGCGCCGGTAGACGTCGCCGAGACGATCGCAATCGGCGCGCCCTTTGCCCAGGCGCCTATCGCCCCCAACATGCCGGTATGCATGCAAAAGTCCATGCTCCCGGTAACCACCGTTTGCTGGCAGTCCGATCCGCCCTTGGTCCAGAGGACTTCCAGTTCGATGCCTTTCTTCTTGAATACGCCGGTGGCCTGGTCGGCAAAGTAAAAAGTCGTGGTGTCCCAGAAATTACGCTGGCTGCCCGCGACCTTCACCTTGTCCAGCGCCATCGCCGCGCCCGGCAGCGCCAGCGCCGCAACCGCCAAAGCTGCAACCGCATGCTGTAACCGCTTTCCGAATGCCATGTGTCACCTCCTAAGATGCTCCGTGATTGGGCGAACTTGCCCCCTGTACGAACCTCAACTGCTGCGCCGCGACGCCTCGTCCGCCGCCAGACCACGCGAGGCTTCCTCGCGCAAATCATGCCAGATACTTGCAACCAGATGCCCAAATTGTTCGCTTTCGATGATTTCGGAAGAGCGTGGGCGCGGCAGATCGACATCGACCACGCGCTTGATACGTCCCGGCCGGTAGCTCATCACGACCACGCGGTCGGAAAGGTGCACCGCCTCGGTGATACTGTGCGTGATGAGCAGCGTCGTCTGTCCCAGTTCGCGATGAATCTGCGACAGGCGGTCTCCAAGAAGCAGCCGGGTCTGCTCGTCCAACGCGCCGAATGGCTCGTCCATCAGCAGGATCTTGGGATGTGCGGCGAGCGTGCGCGCGATGGCAGTGCGAGCTTTCATGCCGCCGGAGAGTTCCCCCGGATAGCGATCCGCAAACTCTGTCAATCCCACCAGACCGAGAAACTGCTGCGCCCGTTGGCGCCGTTCCGCGGCGGGCAAGCCGCGTACTTCCAGCGGAAATTCGACGTTCTCAAGCGCGGTACGCCAGGGAAAAGTTGATTCCTCCTGGAACACCATGCCGATGTCCGGATGACAGCCGCTCACCCGGCGACCGTCAATGCGGACCTCTCCCTCGTAGTCGGTAATCAGACCGCCGATGATGTTGAACAGAGTCGACTTACCGCAACCGCTCGGGCCGATTACCGAGATGAGCTCACCCTGTTTGACGCTCAGCGTGACTTCGTCAATCGCGGTAACCGCGGTTGCGCCCGACCCGAAGCGCTTTCCAATGCCCTCCGCGGTCAGGACCGCACTCGCCTGTGCAGATCCGTGTCCCGAAGTCATGAATGGCTGCGCGCGGCAGTCGCGACCGTATTCGGCCATTGCGCTGAAGGCGCTGGCGGGAGTCCTTCTTCCGACCAGGACTCGTGCTCGTCACGATCGACTGCAAAGCTCAGCGGGGCCGTTTCCCCACTTGCTTTCGCTGAGATTCTGCTCACGGTAGTCGATCTCAAAAGGGATTTCGGCGCGGTGCCCGAAACTTGGTATACGAACTGATCCACCGCCGCTTCTTGTGTGATCTATATCACGATATCCGCGAACAGATTACCGGGAGAGGCAATTGTCGATCCTGAATCGAGATTGACACCTATCGATGCGGTGCCTAGTCTTGATCCGCTTCGATCGGCACCGTCTGGCGCGAGAATGGGCTCACGAAGCGAAGGAGGGGGTAACAATGGCACTGAGTGTGAAATTGGCCGAGGGGCGCGCGGTGAGATGGGGGGTGGCGGTGGACCTGAAGCGCTGCGTGGG
>MEQX01000044.1:0-5353 GCA_001770415.1 Betaproteobacteria bacterium RIFCSPLOWO2_02_FULL_63_19
GCCGTGCGCAGAATCGAGAGATAGGTCTCACCGGTGTAGTTCGGATGGATACCACCCTGCATGCATACTTCAGTGGCACCTCGCGCCCATGCCTCTTCGACACGGCGAGCAATCTCTTCATGCGAGAGATCATAGGGCGCACCGCGCAGCTCGTTGAGTGCGCTGCTGTGGCGTCCCTTGGAAAAAGCGCAGAAACGGCAGCCATGGTGGCACACATTCGTGTAATTGATATTGCGGTTGACCACATAGCGAACGACGTCGCCGCTCGCATCGCCGCGAAGCGAGTCGGCGGCATCGCAAACCGCAGCGACCTCGTCGGCGCGCGCGACGAGCAGCCGGACGACTTCGTCCTCGGCCAGCGACTCCCTTCGCGCCGCCCTGTCGAGGATCAGGTCCAGATCGGCCGAGCGCCGGCGCTGGAACGCCGGAATCCGCGGGATCGTTCCTGCGCCGCCCGCGCTCCAGCGATCCGCGCGAGCGTAGCCCTGCGCGTCAGCGTGTTGCAGCAGATAGGGCAGCACGCGCTCATCGTGCCAGCGCTCCGCGTCGAGGCAGTACGCCGGATAGCTGGCGAGGCGATCGACGAGGATATATCCCGCGGCAGCCGTTCTCTGGCGTAGTGATTCGATCTGCGGCCACGGAGCTTCCGGATTGACGTGGTCGGGCGTCACAGGCGACACCCCACCCCAATCGTTTATGCCGGCTTCGATCAGACGCGGGTAGTCCGAAGGGCTCAAATTGGGTGGCGCCTGTATGTTCATCTGCGGGCCGAACACGAGCCGCGCGAGCGCCACTGTCCACCGAAGATCTTCGAGTTCCGGCTCGTCGCGGGTAGCCATCGGGGTACCGGGCTTCGCGCGGAAATTCTGGATGATGATTTCCTGGATATGGCCGTAGCGCCGGTGGAGTGCGCGCAACGCGAGCAGTGCTTCTAGCCTCTCCGTGCGCGTCTCCCCGATGCCGATCAAGATGCCCGAGGTAAACGGGATCGCGAGTTCACCGGCGAGTCGAATGGTCTCCAGCCGTACGGCGGGGTGCTTGTCCGGTGACCCGCAGTGCGGCCCACCGCGCTCGCACAGGCGAACTGACGCGCTCTCCAGCATCAGTCCCTGCGATATGGACACTTTCCGAAGCCGCGCCAGTTCGTCCCGCGACAGCACGCCGGCATTGACGTGTGGAAGCAGTCCGGATTGCTCGAGCACCAACTTACACGTGGCGACGAGGTAATCGACGGTGCTCGCGTGACCCATCACATCGAGAGCTTGGCGCGCTTCTGGCCAGCGAAGCTCGGGCTTGTCGCCCAAAGTGAAGAGTGCTTCGTGGCACCCAGCCGCCTGCCCGGCCCGCGCAATGCCGATCACTTCGTCAGGGCCGAGGTAAGGACGTTCCAGTTTGCCGGGCGTCGTCGCGAAGGTGCAGTAATGGCACACGTCGCGGCACAGGCGTGTCAGCGGAATGAAGACCTTTCTGGAAACGCTGATCCGAACTCCGTGCCCCTCGTCGCGAGTTCTGCCGGCTTCACTGAGCAGGAGTTCGCCGGATTCGCGTTCGAGCATTTCGCGCAGTTGCACGTCACTGTACATATTCGCCTCGATGCAGTTACTGGTCATCGGTTAAAACAATAATCGCCTCACGGCGTAAGGGCGGCTGCGCTCTGAGAGTGATCCAGACCCCCGAATTGCATCGGTCAGTGCGCGCATGATTGAGCGGGGAAAGCACCGTTCGGCAGAAGAGGTTCGACAGACCAGATGATTTGATTCACTTTCATTCACCGCGTACCGGCACATCCGTAGCGATGCCCATTGTTACCCGAGGTTCGCATATAGTACGGGCAGTAACTCGCATGTCAACCTGAGATTGGATATTCTTGAGCGTACCGTCGCATTCACGGCGGCGCTCCTGCCGCGTATCTGCACGAAGACCGGTCAATCCGCTGCGCGCACAAGCGGGTCGGTTACTCATATCCGGCTGCGGCGTCGGTGGTCTGTCCGGCGCCATGTAGAAAAGGTCTGAATTGAAGGCCCTTGTTGCAACTCCGTCGCCCGGCGAGGGAAACTGCATCAGTGGCTGGCAGGGGATTGGATCAAATGCGAAGGATATAGGGAGTGTTCATGGAGACTGTTGGACTGGGATTGTATTTCGAGGATCTGCCCGTGGGACGAAAGTTCAAGACCATAGGACGTACGATCCAGGATGCCGACATCTGCGCGTTCATCAACTGCATCCATATGACGGAAGTGCTGTTTACCGACATGGAGTTCCTGAAAAACGAGTCGGACATCAAGGGCCGGCTTGCGCCCGGCGCGCTCAGTTACTGTTTCGCGGAAGGGCTGCTCGCGCAGGCGACGATGCAGAAGACCGGCTATGCTTTCCTCAACATGGAGCTGAACATCGAGAACCCGGCGTTTGCCGGCGACACGATCCATGTCGAATGCGAGGTGATCGAGGCAAGATTGTCCGGCAGCCGGCCCGGACGCGGTCTGGTCCGAACGCGCAACAAGGTCGTTAACCAGGACGGCAAGGTCGTGCTCGTTTACACGCCGCTGCGCATCGTCAAGTGCCGAGGCGACCGAACAGCCGCCTGAAGTGACGCGCTGCACCGGCCCGGACCCGCGCGATCGCGGGTGCACTGTCGGAATGGATTATCCGCGAGACGCGACAGACGACATGAGAGGACTCTGGACAAGGTGCTTGTCGTGACGGGCGCGCTGGCTGGCGCCGGCGATGCATCGCGCCCGCTGCGGCCGTGGTGCAAGCTTGATACGCATCGTCGGTGATCGGAATAAGACTGCCGACTACGGCGGTTTCGACCCGAATCTTGATATGATCTGAACATGTGCATTCTGAACGGAGGACCTGCCATGCCGCTCGTCAGTATCACGATGCTAGAAGGACGGAGCCCGGAGAAGAAGAAGGCGATGTTCAAGGCCGTGACCGAGGCCATCGTGCAGACGCTCGGTGCGCCGCGCGAGTCGGTGCGCATCTCGATACACGAAGTCCCGTCGAATCACTACGCCGTCGGTGGAGTGGCCAGGGATGACCTTGACCAGCAGCTTGCGGCAAAGACCCAGGGCGGCAACACCAGGTAACGTGCAGACCGCGGTTGCAACTTTCGGCAACCGCCGCGCTGGCCCCGGCCGCCGCACTACGCCTTCTGGTAGATCTCGGCGCCCTTTTTCACGAACTCCACGGCCTTCTGCTCCATGCCCTTTTCGAGGGCCTGCTGCTCGGAGACCCCTTGGGCGGCCGCGAAATCGCGCACGTCCTGCGTGATCTTCATCGAGCAAAAGTGCGGCCCGCACATCGAGCAGAAGTGCGCGACTTTGGCGCCTTGCTGTGGGAGCGTCGCATCGTGGAACTCGCGGGCGGTGTCCGGATCCAGGCCCAAATTGAACTGGTCCTCCCAGCGAAATTCGAAACGCGCCTTGGAAACCGCATTGTCGCGCACCTGCGCGCCGGGATGCCCCTTGGCCAGATCCGCGGCATGCGCGGCGATCTTGTAGGCGATGATGCCGTCCTTGACGTCCTTCTTGTCGGGCAGGCCGAGGTGTTCCTTCGGGGTGACATAGCACAGCATCGCGGTGCCGTACCAGCCGATCATGGCGGCACCGATGGCGCTGGTGATGTGATCGTAGCCCGGCGCAATATCGGTGGTGAGCGGCCCCAGCGTGTAAAACGGCGCCTCCTGGCATAGCTTCAACTGCAAGTCCATGTTCTCGCGAATCATGTGCATCGGAACGTGCCCCGGCCCCTCGATCATCACTTGCACGTCATGGCGCCAGGCGATCCGCGTCAGTTCCCCAAGCGTAGCCAGCTCTCCCATTTGCGCCTCGTCGTTGGCGTCGAAGCCCGAACCAGGTCGCAATCCGTCACCGAGAGAAAAGGCGACGTCGTACGCCTTCATGATTTCGCAGATGTCCTCGAAGTGCGTGTAGAGGAAATTCTCCTTGTGATGCGCGAGGCACCATTTCGCCAGTATCGAACCGCCGCGCGAGACGATGCCGGTCATGCGGCGGGCGGTGAGCGGGATGTAATGCAGCAGCACCCCTGCATGGATGGTGAAGTAGTCCACGCCCTGCTCGCATTGCTCGATCAGTGTGTCGCGGAAGATCTCCCAGGTCAGTTCCTCGGCTTTGCCGTCCACCTTTTCCAGCGCCTGATAGATCGGCACGGTGCCAATGGGCACCGGCGAATTACGAATGATCCACTCACGGGTCTCGTGGATGTTCTTGCCCGTGGACAGGTCCATCACCGTGTCTCCGCCCCAGCGGATCGCCCAGGTCATCTTCTCAACCTCTTCGGCGATGCCCGAGGACAGCGCGGAATTTCCGATGTTGGCGTTGATCTTGACCAGAAAATTGCGCCCGATGATCATCGGTTCGGACTCCGGATGGTTGATGTTGGCCGGGACGATCGCCCGGCCGCGCGCCACCTCGTCCCGAACAAACTCCGGCGTAATCACCCTGGGCGTCGCAGCGCCGAAGGACTGACCCGGATGCTGGCGCGACAGCAGCTCCGGGTAGGCGTCCAAACGCTGGTTCTCGCGTAGGGCGATGAATTCCATCTCCGGCGTAATGATGCCGCGGCGGGCGTAGTGCATCTGCGTGACGTTGGCCCCGCGTCTGGCACGGCGCGGCGCGCGCTTCAGATCAAAGCGCATGTCCGCCAGTTTCGGCTCGGCGAGCCGTTCCCTGCCGTAGTCTGACGAGGGACCCGAGAGTTCCTCGGTGTCGCCACGCTCCTCTATCCAGCGCGCGCGCAGCGGAGCCAAGCCCGAACGGATGTCGATGTGTGCCTCGGGGTCCGTGTACGGCCCCGAACAGTCGTAGACATAGATAGGCGGGTTCTTCTCCGCTACGGCCTCGCCTGACCCATGAGCCAGCGTGTCGGCCTGCGAAATCTCGCGCATGGGCACACGCACATCGGGCCGCGAGCCCTGGACGTAGATCTTTCTCGAATTCGGAAGCGACTTAACGGCCGCATCGTCCACACGCGCGGTGGCGGCAAGAAACTTCGGATTCGCTACCATGTTGACTCCTTTCGTGCCATGGGCGGGCGCACACCCGTCGCAGTGGATCAGCGTCGATGGGGAACTAAGTTGAGCGCGACTGGCACGCAACGCTTCCCTACGGCGGCATTATCCGCATCAGGTTCGGAGGGTCTTTCTCACCTGACCACCACTTGGACAGGACCCCTACGTTGTAACGGACAAATTACCCCAAAGCGGGGTCAAGCGCAATGCCGACCGACGCGTCGCGTTTGGCGGATTTTTCAGGGTTACTCCAAGGAAATCCGCAGCGCCATCGCGGTGGCCCACGGCGAGAGCACCAGTGAGAGCACCAGCGAAGCGCCG
>MEQX01000044.1:5374-29282 GCA_001770415.1 Betaproteobacteria bacterium RIFCSPLOWO2_02_FULL_63_19
ACGCCGGCGCCGGTGGCCACCACGGCGCCGGCCCCGAATACAAGCACCGGAATGTACAGCGGCAGTACCAGTAGCGCCACCAGCACCCCGCCTCCGCGCACGCCCAGCGTCAACGCGGCGCCAACCGCGCCAATCAGTGACAAGACCGGCGTGCCCAGCGCAAGCGCGAGCATCATCACCAGGATGGCATCGACGGACATGTCGAACTGAATGCCGAGAACGGGTGCGATCAGCACCAGCGGCAGGCCCGCAACCAGCCAATGCGCGAGCACCTTTGCAACCACCAGCAGGAAAAGCGGTTCGGGGGACAGCGCCATCTGCTCCAGCGTCCCGTCGGCAAAATCGGCCGCGAACAGCCGGTTCAACGCCAACATCGACGCGAGCAACGCCGCGACCCAGATCACGCCCGGGGCCATGGCGCGCAACTGGTTCGGCTCAGGTCCGACGCCGAGCGGAAACAGGCTCACGACGATGATGAAGAAGACCAATGTATTGAACACGTCGCTTCGACGCCGGAAAGCGAGCAGCAAATCGCGCCGGACGATGCATGTGAAGGGATTCATTGGCTGGCTTCCGTATCGTATTCGAGCTCGATTCGGAACATGCCCGTCGCCACGACCGCGAGTGGTTGATGCGTGGTCAACACCACGATGCCGCCCCCCGCGACGTGCGCACCGATCAGGTTCTCGAGATGCACGACGGCAGCCGTGTCAAGTGCGGCAAACGGTTCATCCAGTATCCAGAGTCTCGCGGCATTTTCGTCGTTGATCGCCTCCGCATTGCGCGCGCCCAGAGCCAGCCGCGCCAGCGATACCCGGCGTCGCTGGCCCTGGGATAGCGCGCGAACTGGAAGATGCGCACAGCGACCGACGCCAAGCTCTCCCAGTGCGCCAATCGCTGCTTCGCGAGTACACCGCCGGCCAGCGAGCGTCCCGCCAACCTGCAGGTTCTCGAGTGCGGTCAGTTCGTCCTTCAGGGCGTTGGCGTGCCCGATGTAGAGCAGCTTCGCTGCATATTCCTCCCGTATAGCCGCTATTGGCCGGCCGTTCCAGCGAATTTCGCCTCGTGCCGGGGAAAGCAGACCGCATAGGATGCGCAGCAGGCTCGTCTTTCCAGCGCCGTTTGCGCCGCCCAAATGAAGCAGCTGCGCCGGTGCGACGGAGAAGGACAGACCGCGAAACAGCGTGCGCTCGCCACGCGTGCACTCCAGGCCATGCGCCTCGAGCATCTCAGGTCCGGTCCCGTAGCTTGAATGCCGGGCCGCGCCCGGAGCCGCCCGCAGCGATACCGGCGTGGGGGCTGGCGGGTCCAGGATGGAGGCGCGGGCGATCGTGCATGAAAGGTCCGGGAGCGATTCGAAGGCGGCAGTCTAACGGCTGGCGGGTCAACACTCAATCGCTGCCGGGGTAGCACGCAGAATTGCTTACATTGTCTGGGTGACCTCGGTCACCGATTCGGCCGTTGGGAAGAATGCTAGAATCGGTACGCGTCCCAAATCAGCGCCGCTAACGTCATGAACCTTGAACAAGCCCGATTCAACATGGTCGAGCAGCAGATTCGTCCGTGGGAAGTACTCGACCAGGATGTGCTCGATCTGCTCTACGTTGTGCGGCGAGAGGAGTTCGTGGGCGCCGAATATCGAGCGCTCGCGTTTTCGGATATTGAAATTCCTCTCGGCAGCGGGGAGCGCATGTGGGCGCCCAAGGTCGAGGCGCGCGTGCTACAGGCGCTGACCGCGAAAAAGACCGAGAAAGCGCTCGAGGTCGGAACAGGCAGCGGCTATTTTGCGGCCCTCCTCGCGCACCGTGTGCACCAGGTAACGAGCGTCGAAATCGATCCTCGGCTCAAGGCGTTCGGCGAGCAAAACCTGCAACGCCAGGGAATAGACAATGTAACTGTAGAACTCGGCGACGCGGCGCAGGGTTGGGCCGCCCGCGCGCCATACGACATCATCGTCATCACCGGGTCCACGCCGGTGCTGCCGCAACCGTTTCTCGCACAGCTTAAGCCCGGGGGTAGGCTGTTCGCGATTGTCGGCGACGCGCCGATTATGGAAGCGCGTCTGATCACCTGCGTCGCGGAAGGTTCGCACCGGTCTGTTAACCTTTTCGAAACCTCCTTTCCGCCGCTCAGGAATGCCGTCCAGCCGAAACGGTTTTCCTTTTGATCAGTCCGCCGTGAACCACATCGCGCCGCAGCAACTGAAGCATCGGCTCAGCGACGCCGCAGCCCCGTTGCTGCTCGACGTGCGCGAGCCGTGGGAGTTTCAGATTTGCAGGATTCCTGGATCGCTGCTCATGCCTATGGGGACCGTTGTCGCTCGACATACCGAGCTCGCCCCGGAAGCCGAGACCGTGGTCATCTGCCATCACGGCGCCCGCAGCATGCAGGTCGCAATGTTTCTTGAAAACGCCGGATTCACGCGTGTGTACAACCTTAGCGGAGGCGTAGATGCCTGGGCGCGGACAGTCGAAGCGTCCATGCCGGTCTACTGAAAATCGATCATGAACCGAATACTGAAATCCGCCCTGGCCGCATTCCTGTGGGCGTTTGCGGGTCAGGCCGTGTCGGCAGACTTGATGCAGGTCCTGCGTGATGCGCTCGCCAACGACGCCCAGTACGCCTCGGCGCGCGCGGCGCGCGACGCGGGACTCGAGGTGCTGCCGCAAGGCCGCGCCGGCCTGCTGCCTACCATCAGCGCATCGGCAAGCGCCCAGTACAGCGACCTGGACATTGATTTCCGTGGCGCGCTGCCGTCTTCGAGCCGCAGCGGCACCAGCAACGCGATCACGTTTTCGCTGACTCAACCCCTGTTCAACAGAAACAACCAGATGCTCTACGAGGAGGCAAGCTTCAAGGCCGCGCAGGTACAGGCCGTGTTCGGCCAAGCGACCCAGGACTTGATCGTAAGAGTCGCGCAAGGCTATTTCGACGTCCTTGCGTCGCAGGACAGCCTGGCATTCATCCAGGCGCAGAAGAAGGCCATTTCGGAGCAGCTTGCACAGGCCAAGCGCAACTTCGAGGTGGGCACGGCGACCATCACGGACACCCATGAAGCGCAGGCCCGTTACGACCTGGCGGCTTCGCAGGAAATCGCCGCCCAGAACGACCTGGAGATCAAGAAGCGCGCACTGCAGCAGACCGTAGGAAAATTCCCCGAGCGGCTAGTGCCGCTGAAGCCGAGCGTTACAATCAATCTGCCCAGGCCCGCGACCATGGAGGAATGGGCCTCGGCGGCCGAAGCCCGAAGCTATCCCGTGCAGGCCCAGCAAGCCGCCCTCGAACTCGCGGTCCGGGAAATCGAGCGTATCCGCGCGGGGCACCTGCCGACACTGAATCTGGTCGGCAGCCTCGGGCGCAACTCCCAGAATGTGAGCAGTTCCGGCGCAACCAATACGCCCACCGATTCCACGAGCATGGTGGTCGGTCTGCAACTGGCGATCCCGATCTACTCGGGAGGCAATGTCAGCTCGCAGGTACGCCAGGCTGTCGCCAGCCGCGAAAAGGCGCAGCAGGATCTCGAATTCAGCCGCCGCGCGGCGGCGCTTTCCGCACGCCAGGCATTTCTCGGCGTCACCAACGGGGTGGCGCAGGTGAAGGCGCTCGAGGCGGCTCTTATTTCGAGTCAGAGCGCGCTCGAGTCGAACAAGCTCGGCTACGAAGTCGGAGTGCGTATCAACATCGACGTTCTGAATGCGCAGCAGCAGGTCTTTTCCACCAAGCGGGATCTGTCCAAGGCCCGCTACGACGCTATCGTCAACGGTCTGAAACTCGAGGCCGCGGCAGGATCGCTGTCGGACGCCGATATCGCGGATATCAACCGCATGCTCGCGAGCGACTGACCGGCTGGCGTCGGCTCGGCGCGGCTTTTCCGCGCCTCGCTACCTGGCGAGCAAGCGATCACAGATTGCCGCAACTCTGACGCTTGCGCCGCGGTGTGCCTCGCAAAACGCCAACCCGGCGGCTGACATCGCCTTACGCGCCGCTTTGTCGGCAAGCAGCCGTTTCGCCTCAGTCACGGCTTCGGAGGCGTTCGCCACCGCGCAGGCGGCGCCGCTTTGCACCGCTTCGCTGGCCGCGTGCGCGAAGTTGTACGTCGAGGGCCCGATCAGCGCCGGGACGCCGGCGGCGCAGGCTTCTATCAGATTTTGTGCCCCATAGGGCAGCAGGCTGCCTCCGATCAGCGCGACATCGCAGGACGCGTAATAAGCCGCCATTTCCCCCAAGCTGTCACCCAGCATGACCCCGCAAGCGGCGGGCACCCGCGCTTCATCGGAACGCCGCACGAACGCGATGCCCCGTTGTTCCAACAGGCGAGCCACCTCGGCAAAGCGCTGCGGGTGCCGCGGCACGATGAGCAGCAACGCCGCGCCGAGCGGTTGCTTCGCCAGCGCGTCGAGCAGCAGCGCTTCTTCTCCCTCCCTCGTGCTCGCTGCAAGAAACACCTGGCGCGTGCCATAACATTGGCGCAATCGCGCGACCAGGGCCAGCGCTTGAGGCGGCTGAGCGACGTCGAACTTGATGTTACCCGTGACCTCCGCAGCGCGAGCGCCGAGCCTGGTCAGACGCTGCGCATCGGCGTTGGTCTGTGCCGCGACAGCGGACAGTCTTCCGAACGCCGCCCGCGCGAGCGGCGCGACGGTTTCGTAACCCCGCGCCGACTTTTCGGAGAGGCGCGCATTGGCAAGCACGAGTGGAACGCCAAACCGCGCGCAGCCGCGGACGAGATTGAACCAGACCTCCGTTTCCATCAACACCCCCAGACGCGGGCGAAAATGCGCCAGAAAACGTTTCACCGCGAAAGGATAATCGTAGGGCAGATAGGCGAGCGTCGCCTCTCCCCCGTACAGGCGCTCCGCAGTATCTCGACCGCTTGCTGTCATCTGCGTGATCAGGATCTCGCATTCCGGGTGGCGCTCGCCGAGTAGTTTCACCAGCGGTTGAGCCGCGCGCGTCTCCCCGACTGAAACCGCGTGCACCCAGATGATCGGTTTTCGCGGCCGTGAACGGTATCTGCCGAAACGCTCGGCGATATGGTGGCGGTAACCAGGCTCCCTGCGTCCACGCAAGTAAAGCCTCGCCAAAACGAGCGGCAAGGCCAGCCAGAGAATCAGCGTGTAGCCCCGTTCCCAGACGATCCGCCAGATCACGCTGCACCGAGCTCGCAAAGCGTGTTCAGAACCGACCCGAGTTCAGGAAGTTCTCCCGACGCGCCGAGGTTGCGTGCATGCGCAGCCCCGTAAAGTCCGGTGAGCGCGGGATCCGAGCCACAAAACAACCCGACGACCGGGACACCGAGCGCCGCCGCAAGATGCGTGAGGCCGGTATCAACCCCGACCACGACGGCGGACCCGGCAAGCATGCTGGCAACTTCGGAGATTGGTGCCAGCGGGGGCACGCGCGCTTTTTCCAGCGTCTGCGCAATCGTCTCGCTGCGCCGTCGTTCCTCGTCGTTTCCCCACGGAAGGATGCAGCGTATTCCGCGGGCCTCAAGCGATCGTCCAAGTCCAATCCAACGATCGATTGGCCACAGCTTGTCGATACGGCTCGTCGCGTGCAGAAACACCGCATATCGCCGTTGGCCGCCTTCTCTCTCGACGGCAGCGGCGCGAATCCCGAATTCCGCCGGCGTGTCGACACGATAGCCGAGCGCGCTTGCTGCAAGCATGCGGTTTCGGATCACCGCGTGCAAATTGCGCGCGACGTGGTGCCTCACATCGTAAGTACGCGCTGCGAGTCCTTCGCGTGACGAGCCCGCATCAAATCCATGGCGCCGGCCACGCGCAGCGCGCGCGAGCAGTGCGCTCTTCAACAAGCCCTGGGTGTCGATCACCGCGTCATATTGCTCGGCACCGAACTGGCGCCGCAGCGCGCCGATCTCCGACCAGGTCGACGCCCCGAGCGGGCGCTTGCGCCAGCGCCGAATCGCTACGGGAATGATTCCAGCGATTCCGGGGTGCAACGCAACCAGCGGCGCGTAGGCCTCTTCAACCGCCCAGTCGATCTGTGCATCCGGAAACCGGCGGCGGATATCGCTCGCGACAGGAAAATTGTGGACGACATCCCCAAGTGACGACGTCTTGATAAGAAGTACTTTGAGCATGGCGCAGCGCCAGTGCAGAGCGACGATACAGGTTAGAATGGCGCACCTAAAGGATTGATTATAAACCGTTCCGTGTCTCTCTCCGTCGCCATCATCACGCACAATGCAGATAAGCAGCTGGACGCTTGTCTGCAGAGCGCCTCGTTCGCGGACGAGATCCTCATCGTCGATTCCGGCAGCACCGACGGCACGGTCGAAATCGCGCGCCGCCACGGCGCGAAAGTGATGCACAAAGAGTGGCTGGGCTTCGGGCCGCAAAAGCAGTTCGCAGTCAGTGCAGCCTCATACGACTGGGTACTCTGCCTGGACGCCGATGAGCGGATCAGCGATTCCCTGCGCGAGGCTATCGTCGCCGAGCTTCGCGCCCCACGTGGTGCCGTGTATGCGCTGTCGCGCCGCAACCGCTTTCTCGGTCGGTGGCTGCGGCACGGCGAAGGCTACCCGGACTGGTGCGTGCGCTTGTTTCACCGCCGCGAGGCCCGCTGGAGCGACGACCCGGTGCATGAGCGCGTCGTCACGGCGGCCCCCGTGCAAAGGCTCTCGGGGGACTTGTTGCACGAGTCTGCGCAAACGCTCGAACGTTATCTTGAAAAGCAGAATCGTTATACCAGCCTCGCGGCCCGCCAGCTGTACGCACAGGGCCGCCGCGCGAGCATATGGCATCTCGCGTTTGCGCCTCTGGCGCGCTTCGTCAAGTTCTATATCTTGCGCCTCGGATGCCTCGACGGCCTGCCCGGCATGGTGCACGTTTGTATCGGCTGCATGAACAGTTTCAACAAGTACGCCAAGCTGATGGCGCTCCAGCGCGGCGCCGCACAGCGCGACGCGGCCCCGGAATAACCAAGGCTGGGAGTCCACTTGGCGCGCACCGTCGTCGTCACCGGAGCCAGCGGATTCATCGGCGTTCCGATGTGCGCATTGCTGGCTCGCACCGGGGTCCGCGTGAGAGCGGCCGTCAGACGCGAATCGACCGCTCTTGCCGCCGGCCGGATGACGGATCTGGTCCAGTCGGGCATGCTTCAGCAGATCGTGGTCGGCGATTTGGGCAAGACGGCCGACTGGTCTGCCGCGCTGCAGGGCGCCGATGCGGTCGTACATCTGGCGGCGCGGGTACACGTGCCGGGGACGCACGGCCAAGCCCACCGCAACCATTTCCGGGAACTCAACGTCGACGCGACGCTTCAACTTGCCAAGGCAGCACATCGGGCAGGAGTCAAGCGCCTGGTATTCGTGAGCAGTGCAAAAGCCGACGCGGGTCACGGGGAAATCGGCGCAGGCGACGCATACAGCTGGTCCAAGGCGGAAGCTGAGCGATTGCTGCAGCACGCAACCAGCCGCCTCGCGCTCGAATGCGTAATCGTTCGCCCGCCGCTCGTCTACGGGCCCGGCGTACGGGCAAACTTTCTGCGTTTGATGCGCCTGGTCGATTCCGGTGTTCCGCTTCCGCTGGCAGGCATTTCCAACCGCAGGAGCCTGGTGTTCGTCGGCAATCTGGTCGATGCACTGCGCGCCTGTTGCCTGCACGCCGAAGCTGCGGGCCGCGTGTTCCCGGTATCCGACGGTGAAGACGTTTCGACACCCGAACTCATTAGGCGGATTGCGCGTGCGCTTGGTCGCCCGGCGCGATTGTTTTGGCTGCCGCGCGCATTGCTTCGGCTCGCCGGCGGCCTCGCCGGACAAGCGCAGGCGATTGACAGGCTGACCAGTGATCTGAGCGTTGATGTCGGGTCCATCCGATCAGTGCTCGGATGGAATGCCCCCTACAGCATGGAGCATGGCCTTGCCGAAACCGCCAGCTGGTATTTGGCGCATCGAGGCCGAGCCAAAGCACGCGGGAGCTAGAATGGCGCCACCATCATGAAGGATCGAATTCTACTTCGCCGTTCGCGCCGATCCCGTCGTTCGCCGACGACGACCCAAATAACCTGTACCGAAGGCGCGCGTTGATCAACCCCGCCCTCGCGCCCGCCATCGCAGCCGCCCTCGCCGGTGGCTTGCTCGAGCTGATGTCGAGGGGCCGGCTCGCGATGCCGCTGGACCGGCCGAACCGGCGCTCGCTCCACTCGAACCCGGTTCCTCGATCGGGCGGCCTGGCCATCATGGCGGGTGTGCTTGCCGCGTTCTTGCTACCGCCGGCGCCGATGCCGCTCGCAGCTCCTGCGCTCGCACTGGCGTGCGTTTCGCTGGCGGACGACTGGCGCGGGCTGCCGATCGCGGTGCGATTCCTGGCCCACGCTGCCGCAGCGACCGCGTTCATCGGCATTGCCCTGCCTTCGCTGCCGTGGTGGCTGCAGGTCATCTCAGTGTTGGCCGTAATATGGATGACCAACCTGTACAATTTCATGGACGGGTCCGACGGACTTGCAGGCGGCATGAGTGCCTTTGGGTTCGGCTTTCTCGGACTTGCGGCCTATCTCGCCGGCGCAACCGAGCTTGCGCTCACGGCACTGTGCATCGCGGCCGCGGGGCTCGTATTTCTCTGGTACAACTTTCATCCGGCCCGCATATTCATGGGCGATACGGGATCGATTCCGCTCGGGTTCATGGCCGCGGCACTCGGGCTCCTGGGCTGGCAACGCGATGTGTGGCCGTTGTGGTATCCGGCTGCCGTGTTTTCCCCGTTCATCGTCGACGCGAGCGTCACACTTGCCCGACGTATGCTGCGGGGAGAACGATTCTGGGAAGCGCACCGCAGTCATTATTACCAGAGGCTGGTGCAAATCGGCTGGGGGCACCGCGGAACCGCCCTGGCCGAGTACAGTCTCATGCTATTGTGCGGACTCGTCGCGCTTTGGGCGCTCGACCAACAGCCGCACGTGCGCGTGGCCGCATTGATCGCCTTCGTGGTGTTGTACGCGTGCCTGGCGATTACTGTGGACGTGGCGTGGTACCGCGCAAACAAAGTTCCCCTTGAAACCCGCTGATTTCAATCATCGCGCGCTGTTCGCGTTTCTCCACGACGTTGTCGCCTCGGCGCTCGCGTGGGGATTGGCCTTCTGGCTCAGGTTCAACCTCGATGTGCCGAGCGAATTCCGCGCCTCGATGTGGAATACGATCGTGCTCACGATGCCGCTGCATGCGGTGCTGTTCTGGACCTTCGGCCTGTACCGCGGCATCTGGCGCTATGCCAGCCTTCCGGACCTGAAGCGCATCCTCGTCGCCTGCATGATCGGCGCACTCGCCCTTCCGACCTTGCTGGTATTGTTGCGTGGCGCCGACAATGTGCCGCGCTCCGGCTATCTGCTCGCGCCGATCCTGCTGATGCTGATGATGGGCGGCAGCCGCCTCGCCTATCGCGCCTGGAAGGAGAAACGGCTCTACGGAAGACTGCAGCTCTCCGGCGAGCCCGTGCTGGTGCTGGGCGCCGGCGACATCACATTCAATCTTTTGAAGGAGATCGAGCGCTCCTCGGAGTGGCACGCGGTAGGCATACTCGATGACGATCCGGCCAGTCATGGACGCGTGATCCTCGGCGTGCGAGTGCTCGGCCCGATCGATTCGGTGAAGAAGTTCGCCGAATCGATGCAGTTGAAGCACGCGATCATTTCTCTTCCTTCGGCCTCGGCGCAAGTGCGCCGGCGTGCCGCGGAGCTGGCCGCAGACGCGGGCCTGACCGTGCTTACCGTGCCGCCCTACGACGATCTGCTCTCGGGCAAGGTTACCGTTTCCCAAGTGCGGCGCATCGAGGTCGAAGACCTTCTCGGCCGGGAACAGGTGGTCCTGGACGACGCCGGACTGCACCAGTTGCTCACCGGTCGCGTCGTACTGGTCACCGGCGCGGGCGGATCGATCGGCGCCGAACTCGCGCGCCAGATCGCGCGTTACGAACCGCAGTTGCTGGTATTGTTCGAGCAGAACGAATACGCGCTGTACCGTATCGAGCAGGAGTTCTCCGCCGAGCTGCCCGCGTTGCGCATCGCTGCGGTCATCGGTGATGTACGCAACCAATCCAGGATCGACGCGACGCTCGAGCAGTACCATCCGGAAGTGCTTTTCCACGCCGCGGCATACAAGCACGTCCCGCTGATGGAAAATGAAAACGCGTGGGAGGCGGTGCAGAACAATGTGTTGGGGACGTTGCGTCTGGGTCGCTCAGCGCAGGCGCATGGGGTCGGGAAATTCGTGCTGGTCTCCACCGACAAGGCGGTCAACCCGACCAATGTCATGGGCGCCTCCAAGCGCCTCGCTGAGCGGGTATGCCAGGCCCTGCAAAATCAAGACGGCACACGCTTTTTGATGGTGCGTTTCGGCAACGTGCTCGGTTCCACCGGCAGCGTGATTCCTAAGTTCCGCGAGCAGATCGCGCGTGGCGGCCCGGTAACGGTGACTCATGCCGAGGTGCAGCGCTATTTCATGTCGATTCCGGAGGCGGCGCAATTGGTGCTGCAGGCCGGTTGGATGGGTCGCGGCGGGGAGATATTCGTACTGGAGATGGGTGAGGCGGTCAAGATCGTCGACCTGGCCCGCGACATGATCCGCATGTCAGGGTTCAGCGAGGAAGATATCCGCATCGAGTTCACCGGTCTGCGCCCCGGCGAGAAACTCTACGAAGAGCTTCTCGCCGACGGGGAAACGACACAGCCGACCCCGCATCCCAAGCTGCGCGTTGCGCGCGCGCACGACGGACTCGATGCGGCCTGGCTCGAAACGCTCGAGCGATGGATCAGCGCCGATTCCAATCCCCGGCCCGGCTCCGTAAAGCTCGGATTGGCGCGGTTCGTCACCGAGTACCACCCCGCGGATTGATCTCAAGCTGTACTTGCGCGCGAGGCTATGCCTGCTCAGGATCGTCCAGCCGACCGAGTGCCTCTGCAACCTCTGAGACCGACAGATCGCGCACATCGAGGCTTGCCGGTTGCAGCAGTTCATAACGCACGCCCCAAGGATGCCAGCGCGCCGCATCGGAGCGCCCGAACATACATACGATCGGCTTGCCCAGTGCGGCGGCCAGATGCATGGCGCCCCCGTCGCTGCATACAACTCGGTCGCAGAAAGACAGACCGGCGATGAGTTCACCCAGGTCCGGAGTAGGCACGGGTACGATCGGCAGGCCCCGCAGTTCCGCTGTGAGGGCCTTCGCCTTTTCGTCATCGCCGGGGTGCCGAGGATCAACCTGTGCGCCGGGTGACCAGAACAGCAACATCGCCACCCCCTGCTGTCGTGCAAGCGCGCCCGCGAGTTCAGCGAATCGTTCGATTGGCCAGCGCTGACTCGGTTTTCTGGCGCTGATGTGAATGCCGATCGTGCACGACGCGCCCTGGATGCGTGCCGCGATGCCTGCGCGCAATCGCGCCACGGTTGCGTCCTCCGGAAACACCGTCGGTGCGGGCGGCAAACCGCCTATGTCGAAAGCTCGCGCAAGCCCAAAGGTGATCTCGACCTCATGCCGGCCTTCCGTAGCCGCGACCCCGATGTCGGACCCGCGCAGCGGACCGGCCGCCGCGACCACGGCTTTCGGCCGCACTAGACGGGCCAGCGTCGGGCTGCGCGCGGCGTTTCCGGCCAACACCAGGTAATCGAGCGATCGGCGCCTGAGTTCGGCAATCACGCCGTAGCGGGCCCACAGATTCCCAAGCAGCGAGTCGCCCGGTTCGCGATGCTTGAGTTTGCGGTATGCGAAGACTTCGTTCAGGTCTTTGTTTCCGTGCAGCACTGGAGCGTTGTAGCTGTTGACCAGCGCGCCGATCCAGGCCTCGGGGTAACGCCTGCGTAGCGCGGAAATGAGCGGTGTGGTGCAAACGAGATCGCCGATGTTGTCCCGCCTCACGACCAGAATACGCGAAATCGATGACTCCCTGACCACTGGTGTCACCGTTGCAGCCCCGCGTCGACCCGCATGCGGCCAATCCCGAACAGCATGCCTACGATGCCCCAGTACAACAGTGAATTTTGCCGTACCCACAGCACATCGGTCATGTTACGCAGCAGCATGCCCAGCACGATGCATAGCACGGCAATACCGCATGCGGCGCGGATCGGGTCGCGGCTGCGGAAATACTGAACCCCATGGGCCGCGGTCATACTGATCAGCGCGAACAGAAGTGCGACGCCCGGAATGCCCACCTGAATCGCCGTCTCCAGAAACAGGTTGTGCGCGTGCCAGATTTCGCGATCGGGGAACTTCTCGTGCAAGGCCCTTCGTGCGATTCCTCGTCCGTAGCCCGAACCCAGCCACGGGCGCTCGCTCACAATGTCGATTACATATGGCCAGACCCGAAGGCGCGGGTCGTTTTTGGGGTCAGCCATTGCCTCCTTCCCGGGTTGCTGGCGCAGCAGTTCCCTGCGTTGCTGCTGGACCTGGGCGACTGTGACCACCACGGCAATTGCAATCACGGTGGCGACAACCGCCGTACCGATCAGTTTGCGCTTCCGGCGTCCGCGATCATCGCGCGACCGCCACAGGATTAGCGCGCCTGCAAGGCATAGCTGGATGCTCAGCGCAATCCAGATGGTACGATTCAACGTGGTATACGCACCCAATACGCCAAGTCCCACGCAAACCAACGCCAATACACCCGCCCGGGCGGACACGACTTTTTCTCTGGACAGCCAGACTACAAGCAAGAGACAGGGTATCAGTGTAATAAGTGCGCTCGTCAGATTTCCTGACCCCCCGTGAAATCCCGCTTCGTAGTGGCCCCGGTCAAATAAGTAGTCGTATGCTGCGACCAGGGACACGCCAGCCACTCCCGCGCCGAGCCCGTATCCCAGCGCCCGCGCAGCGCCCGGCGCCTGACCGGCCAGGTAACAAAACCAGAATGCCACCAGCGTATACGCCAGCTCATTGGTGAACTCTTTCCGGCTGAGTTCCGGCTCCAAGGACCAGACCAGGGACGCACCCGTCCATGCCATCCACAGCAAGTACGGTATCAGTATGGGTGGAATCAGCGTCGACTCTTGGAGCGTGAACCCGGCCCGTTTCCGGATTGCCAGCACCACAACGGCACACGCTCCGGCAAAGAGCAGAAGAAACCGCAGCGCATTGGTATGGGAAAACAGAACCGTAACCATAAAAGCAATTGCAAGCCATTTGGTTACAGAAAAGACCGTAGAACTCAATTTGGCTCCAAACCGTTACTTACGTGAGGTCATGTCGCAACACGTCGCGCCGTGTTCTTCGCTACACCTTGTTGCCCAGTAGTCCTTCGCAGTGGAGAAGTACCCGTTCGATCCCAATCGCCTCCATGCAAAGGGGTCTGTCGCACTCGCCGGCACCTCTCGCGCATCGCCGCACCCAATCGATTTCCCGCTTGAAAAGAACACGCTGATCCCGGCAGGAAAAGTCTGCGATGGTAACCGCGCGGTAAGGCGAGTCACGCCAGAACTCCCCGGCCGCGCACAATATCGCGGAGCCGGGGCCAAACAAGGTCACGGTCGGTACGCCGACGATCCTGCCCATGTGCGCGATTCCAGTATCCGGACATACCAACAACCTTGCACCTTTGAGCAGGTGCCACATCTGCGCGAGATCGAGCCGCCCGGCGTAGGATCGAATGCGCCCGTCAGGATCGATTTCGCTTACCAGATTGTCTTCACCGGGTCCTCCGCTCCAGACGACTTCAAGTCCGCGCGCGTTCAGTTCCTCAGCGAGAGCACGCCATTTGCCCGGTTCCCACCGCTTCAGCGCGGAACTGGCGCCGACATGCAGCACGCAATATGGGTCCGTCGGCGGCTGGAATGAACGCGACGGGGGAGCGGTCCAATTATCCATGCGGTAAGGCGAGGGCGCGGCGCCGTCAACGAGCCCGGTCATCATGTCGCCCCAAGTCTGAGGTCTTGCAGGGTAGGATCTGAGTTCATCGACCGGCCAGCTCTTGTAGGCAGGTCGATCGCCGTCAAACGCAACTATCCATCGCGCGCCGGCCGCCGCTGCAAGCCAGCTGTAACGGTTGTCGCCCGGCACCAAGGCCAGGTCGTAGCCGAATTGCTGAAAAAGAGCAGACTGTCGCGTGAAATCGCGCGGGTCGTAGGGTATGACGCTCACGCCGTAAGGCCTGCCCGCGTAAAGCGACGCCATCGCCGGCGAGACCGTCATTACGATGCTTGCGCCCGGGAAACGCGCCGCCAGTTTTGCAAGTAGCGGCGTAAGCATCAGCGTATCACCGAGCAACAGATTATGCGCGACAAGAATCCGCGCAGGGTCCGTTGGGGGCCGGCGACGACCACGCGTGCGCGCCATGGTATAGAGAGCGCGGGGCACGACAGTCAGTCGCGCCCGAATGCGGCTAGACCTTGCGGACGGCATCCTGAAACAGGTCTTCCATACGATCCAGCATCTGCGCCACGCTGAACCGGTTCTCACAATGGGCGCGGGCAGCCCGGCCAAGCGCGTTGCGCAACTCTTCCGATCCGATCAAGCGCTGCAGCGCCTGGCCGAGTGCGACCACGTCCCGCGCCGGTACTACGAGCGCGGTCTCGCCGTCACGGGCGGCCTCGCCGATGGATCCGACATCGGTCGTGACGCAGGGCAGCGCACACAGCATCGCCTGAACCAGCGCCTGCGGCACGCCTTCATTCGCGTAGGAAGGCAGCACGAACAGGTCGATCGCGTGCAGCCAGGGCAGTACATCGGACTGATTGCCAGCCATGATCACCCGATCTGCAAGATTCAGTTCCGCGATCTGCGACTCAATGTTGGCGCGCTGCGGCCCATCGCCTACGATCACGAGCATACAGTCCCCGCGCGCAATGGTCGCAAACGTCTCCAGCAGATAGCGGTGACCCTTCCAGCTGCGCAGCGTCGCGACAATGCCAAGCAAAAATGCACGAGGAGGAAGATCCAGTGCCCGGCGCGCTGCTGCGCGCTCACCCGGCGCGAAGCGCCGGGTGTCGACACCCGTGGGTACGGAAGTGACACGATCTGCGGGAAAGCCGTTGACGTCGATCAGCTGGCGCCTCAGGGCCTCGCCTGTTGTCACGACATGATGTGTCGCCGAGACATACAGCCAGCGCGTCGCCCGGTTTTCCGGAACGGCCGCCGAAATGTGGCGCGTGCGCACGATGGCTGCAGTCCGCCCGGAAATCGCGCATGCAACAGCCGTGAGCCAGCTATCCGTCGAACTGTGCGTGTTTATCACGTCCACCGGGTGGTTCCTGAGCCAGCGGTACAGACTCAGCACCCCGCGTGGGCTCTTGCGCGCGATCGGCAGATCGATTGCCTCCAGACCCCGCCGGCGCGCCTCCGCAAGCAGGCGCGATTCCACTGGCGCGGCGATGGTCACCGTGTGGCCGCGGCCGACCATGCCGCGCGATTCATCGAGTATCCTGAGTTCCTGCCCGCCCCAGCCGCATGAGGACTCGGTGTGCAGGATTCTCATGCCACGTCCCCATCGCAACAGCCCCGGCATCCCGAATGTATATTCACGTTTCCGACTCGACCGGCGGCGCGTCCAGGCGCGAATACTGCAGGCGATACAGCCGTGCATAGATACCTTCGCGCGCCAGCAACTCGTCATGCTGCCCGACCTCCGCGATGCGCCCCTCGTCGAGTACGACGATCCGGTCAGCGCCCTCGATGGTCGACAGTCTGTGCGCAATCACCAGCGTCGTTCTGCCGCGCATGAGCATCTCCAGCGCCGCCTGAACGTGACGCTCGGACTCGGAATCGAGCGCCGATGTCGCTTCGTCGAGAATAAGCACCGGTGCGTTCTTGAGGAACGCCCGGGCGATCGCCAATCGCTGCCGCTGGCCGCCGGACAGGCGCACGCCATTCTCGCCGATCAGCGTCGCAAGGTCCTGCGGCAGGTCACCGATGAACTGCAGCGCGTGCGCAGCCTGCGCGGCAGCCACTATGTCCGCATCGCTGGTCGCAGCAAGCCGGCCATAGGCGATGTTCGCCGCAACGGTGTCGTTGAACAGCACTACGTCCTGTGACACCAGCGCGATGTTCGCGCGCAGGCTGGCGAGCCTGAGCGTCGCGATGTCCTGCCCGTCGAGCAGAATTCTTCCGTGCGTCGGACTGTAAAAACGCGGCAGCATGTTCGCCAGCGTGGTCTTACCTGCCCCGGAGGCACCGACGAGGGCGACGCGCTCTCCTTGCGCAATACGCAGCGACACATTGTCAAGCGCCGCCCGGGTCGCGCCGGGGTAGACAAAACCCACCGCGGCGAATTCGACTTCGCCGCGGGCGCGCCCGATTTCGATCGTTCCGGAATCCACCTCCGCCATCTCGTCGATCAGTGCAAATACGGACTCGGCCGCGGCCAGACCGCGCTGCAGGGTCTCGCTGACCCCTGTCAGATGCTTGAGCGGGGCCAACAGCAACAGCATTGCCGTCAGAAAGGATACGAACCCGCCCACGGTAATTTCGCCGGCACTTGCCTGTCGGGTCGCCAGATAGACGATCATCGCCAACGCAACCGCCGCGATCAGCTGCACGAACGGAACGTTGGCGGCGGCCGCGAGAGCAGCCTTCATGTTGAAGCGTCGCACCTTGTTTCCGCCCGCATAGAAGCGCCGCGTCTCGTAGTCATGCCCGCCGAACACTTTGACGACCCGGTGACAGCCGATCGATTCCTCCAGCACGTGGTTCAGATCGCCCATCGCCTCCTGCGCGCCCCGGCTCATCGCTCGCAGACGAGTGCTGAACCCCCGCACCACCAGCACGACCAGCGGCCCGACCGCGAGCGACACCAGCGTCAGTTTCCAGTTGAGCCAGAACAGCCAGCCAAGCAGCCCGACGATCGCGAGCGAGTCCTTGACGAGCACGTTGACGGCGCTGGTGGCCGCGCCGGACACCTGCAGCACGTCGAAGGTGAATTTGGAAACCAGGCTGCCTGAGGTGTGATTGTCATAATAGTTTGTGGGCAGTCGGATGAGTTTTGCGAACATTTCGTTGCGCAGGTCCATCACCACCTTGTTCGCCACCCACCCCGCCGCATACCCGGACAGCAACGAGGCGAGCCCTCGCACCAGGAATATCGCGATGATGAGCAGCGGCAGCCACTCGAGCATCGGGCCCGGTCGGTTCAGAAAATTGCCGTCGAGAAGCGGTTTCAGAAGCGCCGGAAAAGCCGGCTCGGTCGCGGCCACGACAACCAGTGCGAGCACCGAAATCACGAACTGCGACGCATAAGGCTTCACGTAACGCAGCAAGCGCAGGTAGAGCTGCAAGCTGGTAGCAGTAGGGTCGTGCATAGCCGCGCCGGGAAATGATGGATTCTAACCGGATCGATCCCTGCCGGGATTAGACCGGCCGACGTTCAGGCGGGCGAACTGGCATCTGCATGAGCGAAGCGTAGAGCGCCATCAGTTTCTCGGCCATCGCGACCAGTCCCAGCTCGGCGACGCTCGATCGTGCTCGATCGCCCATTTCGCGCGCCGACACCGGGTCGAAACGCTCCAGCCGATCGGCCAGTGCGGCGATGTCCAGCGCATCGCACACGAATCCGTTGCTGCCATCGACGATGAATTCCGCGGCGCCACAGCTATCGCTGGTGACGACCGGCAAACCGCTCGCCATGGCTTCCAGCACCGCATTCGGAAACGGATCATAGAGGGTCGGCAGAACGAAGCAGTCGGCCGCTCCGTACCACGGCCGCACATCGCCCTGCGGCCCCGCGTAGACCACGCGGTCGCCCAGACCCATGGACCTGGCGCGTCTGCGCAGGGCCCCCGTCTGCCGGTCTGCCCCGACGATCACGAGCCGAGCAGCGCGGTTGCGCAGCCTCGCGAATGCTTCGAGCAGCTGCGGCACACCCTTGCGCTCGAACCCGGAGCCGACGAATAAATAGATCATTTCGGATTCGGCAATATCCAAGCTTGCTCGCACGGTGCGGCGATGCTGCTCGCGCAGGGCGGGGTGGAACGCTTGCAGGTCAACGCCGTTGTAGATCACATACAGCATGCGCTCGGGAAGCTTGAACCAGCGCGCGATTTCGGCCGCGACCATGCGCGAATTACAGATGACCGCGCGCAGGCGAGAGCTCGCGAACAGGCTC
Source organism: Betaproteobacteria bacterium RIFCSPLOWO2_02_FULL_63_19 (assembly GCA_001770415.1). Lineage (GTDB taxonomy): Bacteria > Pseudomonadota > Gammaproteobacteria > Burkholderiales > SG8-39 > JACQTO01. The sequence continues at coordinate 23,417 of MEQX01000044.1, forward strand.
CGCTCCGCGGCCAGCACGTATGCGTGATAGGGGTTCAGACGCATCGCCAGCCTTCCCCATATGCTAAGGGCGCGACTGCGGTTATCCAACCACTGCGCGTGCACGCCGTCTCCGGCACGATAGATATCGCAGCAGGCGATGCGCTCGTGCGACTGCACGAGGTCAAACTGACGCTGCGAAACGATCCGGCACACCGCGCGCGCGAAGCTTGTATCGCGCCACAATCGACCCATGTACAAGGGGTCGCAGCGAACCCATTGTGCCGCCATCGCCCCGCCGGGCGGCTCTCCCGCCGCTTCCGCGCCCTCCAACCCGTCCGCTGATGTCTCGCCCGAGCCTTCCCAGTCGCGTGCCAGCACCGTTACCGCGACTCCCTGGCGTTTGAGCACGCCGAGCGCGCGGGCGACGAAGCGCTCGGCGCCGCCGTACGGATTGTAACGTTGCCGGATCAGCGCGATCCTCATCGGCGGCCCTGGCCCGAGCGTGCCCGATCGAGTCGCTCGCACATGGCGCGCGCCGCCTCGAGCAGTCGTGGTCCCTGCCGGTGAAGCATGTTCGGATCAATGTCATAAAGGGCGCCGTTGCGCACTGCCGGCAACAGTGCCATTCGGCGCCAGCGCGCGACCTGTTCGGCCTCGCTTCCTGCACCCGAACTCATAATCACGACCTCAGGCTGCGCGACAAGCAGCGTTTCCGGCGACACCGCAGGGGTCAACGCCGCCTCCCTGGCGAAAATGTTGTCCCCCCCGCAAACACGCATTGCTTCACTGATCAGGTGAGCGCCATTGACAGTAATTAACGGCTCGTTCCAGATTTCTACGAAAACGCGCAGCCTGCGCACACCCGCATAGCGGGCCTTCAGCGCGCGAACCGCCAGTGCCGACCGCAACGCCGCCTGCTCGGCCGTTTCCGTTCGCCCCGCTGCCGCGCCGACCAGCCGCAGCAGCCTGGGGATGTCCTCCAACTGCCGCACTTCGACCGCCAGAACGGGAATGCCGCGCCGCTCCAGGAGTTCAAGCTGACGCGCTGGATTTCCGCTCAACCACGCGAACACGAGATCGGGCTGCAGCGCGACGATGCGTTCGAGGTCGATGCGACCCGCATCCGACACCACCGGCAGGCGCGCGGCCTGCGCCGGAAAATCCGAGCGCGCCGACACACCGACAAGGCTCGCGCCCGCTCCGACCGCGAAGACGATCTCGGCCAAATGCGGTGCAAGCGTAATAATGCGCGAAGCCGGTTTCGCGAGCGATATGGCCTTGCCCCGATCGTCGCTGAGTCGCATCGGGCGCACCGACGAGACACTCTTTGCCCCATGCGCAACGCACAGCATCGCGAACCCGGCAAGCAATGCCAGCGCAGTTCGGCTCATCGCGGCAGCAGTTCGTTCACGGCATCGAGCACCTGCTCGACCGGGATCGTGGTCAGGCATTCGCTCACCTTGCCTCCTCCGCAACCGTCATTGCCGCAGGGCCGGCAGCGATGCTCGGCTGAGGCGACGATCCGGTGCTTGACCTTCCATGGCGACCATTCTGTCTCGCCGCTCGGTCCGAAAAGGGCAACCACCGGCGTGCCCGAGGCCGCCGCAATATGCATCGGCGCCGAATCGACGCCCACGAATAACTTGGCACGGGTTGAGAGCGCGCCGAGCATCTTCAGCGTGAGCTTGCCCGTGAGATCGACGACCGGCGCCCGGGTTCGAGTCCGGATCGCCTCGACCAGCGCGATCTCACGCTGCTCCGGTGCCGCGCTCAACACGATCCGTTCCCCGACCTCGTGCAGCCGGTCAATAAGCGCCGCCATGCCTTCCGGCGTCCAGCACTTGAACTGCCAGCGCGAGGCCGGATGCAGATGGATGAAACCGCGATCGGAAAGACCGTTTGCCGCCAGCAACTCGGTGATTCGCGCATCGGCTTCCGTGCCCGGTACGAGCACAACGCTGCGCTCGTCACAGAAAGGCTGGATACCGATGCGCCGCAGCGCATCGAGATCCAACTCGACGCGATGACGTCCGCCGTGGGCCGGCAGCCGGTACAGGTGCGTGAAGCTGCGGCGCCAATAGCCGGCCTTGCCCGGATGATCAGGGGCCACCGCGTGTCGGCAGCCCAGCACGCGCGCCAGCCACGCCCCTCTGGGATGTTCGCTCAGGTGCACCAGGAGATCGTACGAACGCTCGCGCAGCGCGTGCAGCAAACGCCACTCAGCGGCTGCGCGCGCGGGCAAGGCAAGCGACTTCCAATGCCGGTCCACCACATGCAGGCGCTCGAGCGCCGGATGCAGCGACACCATGTCCGCGGTATCCGCGTAGACGAGCGCATCCACTTGCGCGTGCGGCGCATGGTTCTTCAGCACGGCGATCACCGGGGTGGCGAGCAGCACGTCGCCATAGTGGCGCAGCTTCACCACCAGCGCGCGCCGCACGCGCGCCAAGTCCACAGCATCGCCGGGTCCGTACGACATGCCGCGAACGATATCAGAAAACCCGGCGCGCACCCTATTTGAAGCGGTACTCCGCGCTGGCGAACAGCGTGCGTCCGGCCTGCGGGTAAACGCACACCCGCGTCGTACACGCGAAGCTGTCGACGATGCCGTAGCTATAGTAGTGCTTGTCGAACAGGTTCGAAGCGACGAGCGACACGTTCCAGCCGTGGTAGTCATGCACCAGCTTCGCGTCTACGATGGTGTAAGCCGGTATGGCGCGCGGGAAGTTCCCAGCCTGATCGTTGTCGTAGCGCTGAGTTCCCGTGTGTGTGATCGCTCCCGACACGCGCGTATTCGTTGTCGCTTTCCAGGTAAGGCGCAGCGTTGTCAGCGAGCGCGGCACCAGCGGAATATCCCGCCCGGACACGTCGATGCCGCCATAGATTCCGCTGCGAAAGCGCGCGCTTTGCAATGCGAAGTCGGCGGACAAGTCGACGCGATTCGTCAGCGCCAGGGCGCCCCTGATTTCCAGGCCCTTGCGCCGCGTCGGCGACAGATTCGTATTGGCGCCGTAAGGCACCACCAGCGGGCTGAAGTAGATTTCCTTGTCGAGATCGATGACGTATAGGGTCGCTCGCAGTCTTGCTCCGTTTTCGCGGTATTCCATTCCGGCCTCGCCCTGGCGCGCGGTCTGCGGCTCGAGCAATTCCCCGCTGGCGGTGTACCCATTCTCGTCCACGGTGGCCAAGCGGAAACTCGTGCCCAGCTTGCCGAACATCGCGATCTGCTCTGTAAGGCCGTGGTGCAGGCCTATTTCGCCCGCGCGCAGCGAACGCGACTGGCGCTGAAGCGAGCCGAACCCGCCGAAGCTGTTGGTCAACTCGTTTCGCACGCGCTGGAACCTTACCCCGGCGGCGAGCTTCGTCGCAGGCGCGACCATGACGCTCCCCTGACCATACAGTGCTGCGCTGCGCTGCGTACCGTCGGTGCGGGAAAACGGGCTTGCGATGGTCTCGACACTCCCCGCGATGCGCCGGTGATAGTCCCAGTCCGCCAGGTCGAGCCCGGCGACGATGCTCGCATCCTTGTTGCCGAGATCGCCCGTCCAGCGCATTCTGGGAGCGAATGTCGTACTGTCGGACTTGACCTCGAGGTACGACCCCAGGCTCGGGTAACTCGCCGAAGACCGCTGATCGCGCCACGCCAGATCTGCGGCCAGTTCCGTTCGACCGAGATCGGCCCGGCCCTGAAAAGTCACATACCCACCGTCCTGCTTCGACCAGTCCGATGGATTCGTCGCTCCTCGCGGGTCCGAAACGAACTGTTCATCATCGCGCACGCCCGGCAGGCCCAGCCGCTGCTGGTCGCCTCCGAACTTGAGCGCAAGATCTGACCGGTCGCCGAACAGCCGCAGGTCACCTGCGATGCCGTCCTGACGCAGCCGGTTGTTGCTCCGATAGCCGTCGCTGCCCTGATGCGACGCGCTGAGCGACACTCCCATTTCATCGCCCGCGGCAGTCATCGACGCGCGCAGCTGTTCCGACGCCAGGCTGCCCGCCCCGACGTACACGGCTCCGCTCTTGTCGCCGCGGCGCGGACCGCGGGTAACGATGTTGATGGTTCCTGCCGATGTTCCACCGCCGTACTGCACTGCGCCGCCGCCGCGAAGAATTTCGACGCGCTCAATCGCATTCAGCGGTATCGCGGACAGCGGCGTCGAGGCGAGATCGTTCTGGTTGATGCGGATGCCGTCGAGCAGAACCAGCGTATTCTGGTCACCCGTGATCCCGAATCCCCGCATATCAAGCTGCGGATCGGGAGAGCCGGAGTTGTTGCGCACGTGAACTCCGGCAGTTCGGGCGAGCAGCTCCGGAAGGGTCGTCGCGGTGCTCGCGGCGATACGCTGCGCATCGATGATGATCATGCCCACGCCCGACTGGAGCAGGCGCTCGGGAAATCGTGTCGCGGTGACAATCACGGCGTCTTCGGCGCGAACACGCGTGAGCGGTGAAAGCGCAAGGCCGGCGGCCAGCGCGATGACAAGGCTGCTTTTCACGAAATTTTCTCCTCTCGGCCTGCGTCCCCGCGAGCCGGTTCGGTTGCTTAACGAGGAATCCCGCGGGCGCGTGACCACACAGCGTCACCGCGTCCTGCGGGATATCCGCCAGGGCCGTCTCGCGCAGTGTCGCGAGCCGAACCACGGGCCCGAGGCCGGTCTCCGGGCTTGTGGGATCAGGCGCATCGCCTTCCCATGAGCCGGCGGTCCAACAAGGTGGCGATGCCCCTTGCTGAATCCACCCGTGTCAGCGTCGTTCCGATCTCCGGTCAGAACTGCCGCCACACCAAACTCACAGTGGCCTGTCGGTTGAGCACCGACGATGAGTAATGCGCCCGCGCACACCTACCGTTGCGGGGGCAGCAGAGGATTTGGCCCCTATCTTTCGGACCGCACCTCTTTCCCGTTTCACCCCGGCACGAGGAAATCGCGCCGGGGCACCTTGGGCTGGCCGCGATTTTACCGGAGTCCGGGCGGATCGCCCGCTGCGCAGATCACGCAAACTACCGCGCGGCAGCCGCACACCAACCATGAATCTACATTGAAAACCGACCCTTACACCTTGACTCAGAAGAAATTTCCATCCTATAGTGTGCCGATGGACGCCGAACTCGCCGCGCTCGAGGAAAAAATCATGCAGACCGCGGCCCTTTGCAGGCAGTTGCGTGCAGAAAATCGCGACCTTCGTTCCCAGCTCCAAACGCTCGCTGCTGACAGGAGCCGGCTCGCTGGAAAGGTCGATGACGCGTGCGCGCGCCTGGAGACGCTGCTCAGGCTGATCCCCGAATAACCCCCCGCGTCATGAGCACGAAGCAAAAGACCGTCGACGTCAGTATCATGGGTCGCAGCTACAAAGTCGCCTGTGCGGACGATGAGCGCGATGCGCTTCGCGCAGCCGTCGAGTATCTCGACCGCAAAATGAGCGAGATCAAGCGTGCAGGAAAGATCGCTGGAACAGAGCGCATTGCGGTGATGGCCGCACTCAATATCTCACACGAATTACTCTCCTGCCGCGAGACGGGCAGCGCCTTTGACATCGAAGCGCTGAAGCGTAAAATGAACTCGATGAAGGCGACGCTCGATGCGACGCTCGCCGGCGAGGAGCGGTTGTTGTAAGGACTCCGCCGCGGCCCGACGGCAGGCATTCTGCGCAACGCCGTATGCGCCGCCCCAACAGATGTCCCCTGCGATGTTCGCCAAGGCCCGGAGATTCTTGAACCAACAGCTTGAGTCCTGGTCGCGACCCACAGCGTCGCTGTTGCGCGCGTCCCTAGTCGGACGTACCTGATGTGACCGGAACGCGACCGCCTTGAACCACCAGGTTCAGGATCAAGGTCTGACGGCATCGGCGGGGGGCGCCCGATACTCGCTACTAGGCGCAACCAACCG
>MEQX01000044.1:29294-31875 GCA_001770415.1 Betaproteobacteria bacterium RIFCSPLOWO2_02_FULL_63_19
AGATGCGCTACTGGTTGATGAAGTTGGCCAGAATGCGGCAATGCTCCAGACCCCGCGCCGATACTGGAGTTTGGCGATTTTGTCGCCTTAGATTGGGGCTGAAAATTGCCGCTTGGGTCGGGATCAGGGTGGGAATCCGGACTGCCTACCGCCTATACCTGCTACGCGCACCGGGTTTGGTACTCGTGTCGCAATAATGACATTTTCGCGACACGTTTTCTTGACCTGTCGCCAGCGGCGACATAAGCTGCAAACATGGTGCGAAAGGCGACTTCCAGCGACATGGGCTCTGCTGCGGGGTGGCAGCCGGACCGGCCCCACAACGAGCTACCCCGTCTGCCTCCCGTCACTGAACTGGAGACCAAGCCCGTCCTGAAGCAGTGCGTCACGGCACGCGCGGCACTCGCAGAATTGAAACAGGCGGCGGAGTTGATCCCGAATCCCGCGATGTTGATCAACACCCTCCCGCTTCTGGAAGCGCGGGCGAGTTCGGAGATCGAGAACATCGTCACCACCGCCGACCAGTTGTTCCGGCACCTGCAAGCCGACACGGGTGCCGACCCCGCGACCAGGGAGGCGCTGCGGTACCGGCGCGCCCTGCTCGAAAGCGTCGAGTCGCTGAAGACCCGGCCGTTGACAACGCGGACCGCGGAATCGATCTGCACCCAGATCAAAGGCGTCGACATGAGTGTGCGCAAGGTGCCCGGCACCGCCCTCGCGAACGACGCCACCGGCCGGGTGGTCTACACGCCGCCCGAAGGCGAAGCGCGCATCCGCGATCTGCTCGCCAACTGGGAACGGTTTCTGCACGAAGAGGAAACAATCGACCCGCTCGTGCGGATGGCCGCGGCACACTACCAATTCGAGGCGATTCATCCGTTCACCGACGGCAATGGACGAACCGGGCGCGTGGTGAACAGCCTGTTCCTCGTCGAGCAAGGCCTGCTGCCGCTCCCGATCCTTTACCTCAGTCGCTATATCATCGCGAACAAGGCGGACTACTATCGACTGCTGCTCGCTGTTACACGAGAAGGTGCCTGGGAGCCGTGGCTCATATACATGCTGCGCGCCGTGGAGGAAACAGCCGCGTGGACTACGGGCAAGATCGGCGCGGTTCGCAAACTGGCTGGCGATACGAGCGAGTACGTGCGCGTGAAACTCCCGAAGATCTACAGCCGCGAACTGGTGGATGTCATCTTCGAGCAGCCTTACTGCCGCATCGCGAACCTCGTCGAGGCCAAGATCGCGGGGCGCCAGGCAGCATCCCGCTATCTCAAGGCACTCGCTTCCATCGGCGTGCTGCGCGAACAAACCTTCGGCAAGGAAAAACTCTTCGTGCATCCGAAGCTGATGACATTGCTCACCCGTGACAGGAACACTTTCGAGTCGTACCGAAAAAAGGATAAAGGACAAAATCAATTCGGCCGCGAACGCGGGAGGGCCTGCCCGGGGCCGCAATTCGGTGCTTGAACCCGACGCACTATGTTAATTTCGCTCCGCGACGCATGCCCGGTGTGGGCGGCTAGAGCGCGTTTAGCGGTAAATTGATCGAGCCAGTAAAAGGCGCGCGACGGTGCCAACGCATTGATCGGAAATGCGGTCGGCTGGCGGTAGGCGACGTCGAGGCAACGGGCACTGCGTGGGAAATCGCGCTTGTAGTAATCGCCCTTGATCGGCACCTGCATCGTCGGCATGCCGCCGGTGATCTTGAAGACCGCGCCGAGGAGGAAAGGGCGTCACATGACCTCGCGCCCCGTATTTCGCCGCCAGCGGGTCGATCTTCTCGCCTGCGAGGTAGCCGAAAGGCGAGGAAAAATCGAAATAGCACTCGATCGGTGCTGCCATGGTTTCTCCTGTGGATGTCGCGGGTGCGCCGCGGACGCGATGAGAGTCCATTGTTACCGTTGCCCGCGAGGCCGGTCAAGGGGCAGCGGGCGCCGCACCGGCGGATCCGCAAAGTCTATGAGGCAGATCGCCTGGAATGCCCCAGGTGCCGAAGTGTAAAAAGCGGGCCGAAGCGCGTCATCGCGCTTGAATCGAGGATCCGGCAGTCATCGGACGCATCCTCGAGCCTGTGCCTGTGGGCGCCGCGGGCGATGCAGTCCGCCACTGGGTCCCGAGGTCTGGGCGGTGCACGCCAGCCTGCCGCTCTTCACCTACCACTCGGCTCTCGACATCGGCTCAGCGCAAGGCGCGTTTGACTTGGCGCGCCCCGGGGACTGCATAACTTGCCGCAACGTCCGTTGCGAAGCGCCCCGGCAGCGCGGATCGCGCGCCATCGGGCGCACCGAGCAGCGATCCGGCATCACTGCAGCGTTGCATTGGCACAGAGCGCCGGCGACGGGCGGATGGATTTTCCTTCTATGAAGAATCTCCGCGTGTCAAGCCTCCGGTAGCGCTCACCGGTAGGGGGTTGCGCCTACGGTGGGAGGGTCATCTTCTTTCCTACAGGCGGTTTTTGCGTTGGTTGGCCCGATTCGATTGTGAGTGCGAGCGCGATTCGCTCGTCACCACCTTCTATCCGTGTCGGCGCGGTTGGCCGAGCACCCGATGCTGCATACGCCCCAAGCGGGCAAGACGA
>MEQX01000045.1:0-5716 GCA_001770415.1 Betaproteobacteria bacterium RIFCSPLOWO2_02_FULL_63_19
CGACCTGACGCTGCGCTTCGATCCGGAATTCGGGAAGATCTCGCGCAGGTTCCTCGACGACCCGCAGGCCTTCGCCGATGCCTTCGCGCACGCCTGGTTCAAGCTGACGCACCGCGACATGGGTCCGCGCGCCCGCTACCTGGGACCGGAAGTGCCGAAGGAAGAACTGATCTGGCAGGACCCGATCCCCAAGGTCAACCACAAGCTGATCGGCGAAAAGGAGATCGCCGACCTGAAGAAGAAAATCCTCGCCTCGAAGCTGTCGGTGTCGCAGATGGTGTCAACCGCCTGGGCGTCGGCGTCCACCTTCCGCGGCTCCGACAAGCGCGGCGGCGCCAACGGCGCGCGCATCCGCCTCGCGCCGCAGAAGGACTGGGAAGTGAACCAGCCGGCGCAACTCGCCAAGGTGCTGAAGACGCTGGAGAACATCCAGGTCGACTTCGACAAGAGGGCCAAGGGCGGCAAGAAGGTGTCGCTCGCCGACCTGATCGTGCTCGCGGGCTGCGCGGGCGTCGAGGCGGCAGCCAAGAAGGCAGGCGTCGAAGTCAAGGTGCCCTTCGCCCCGGGTCGCATGGATGCCTCGCAGGAGCAGACCGATGTGGAGTCATTCAAGGTGCTCGAACCGATGGCCGACGGATTCCGCAACTACTTTCGCAAGGGACTCGAGGACGTGCAGGCCGAGATGCTGGTGGACAAGGCGCAGTTGCTGACGCTGACCGCTCCCGAGATGACGGTGCTGATCGGCGGCCTGCGAGCGCTGAACGTCGGCCACTCCAACCATGGGGTATTCACCAAGCGCCCCGGAACGCTGAGCAACGATTTCTTCGTGAACCTGCTCGACATGGGCACGAAGTGGCAGAAGTTCGGCACCGAGGGCGTGCTGGAAGGTCGCGACCGCAAGACCGGCGAAGTCAGGTGGACCGGCACCGTCGCGGATCTCGTCTTCGGTTCGAATTCCCAACTCCGCGCCGTGGCGGAAGTCTATGCCTCCGGCGACGCTCAGCAGAAGTTCGTGCGTGACTTCGTGGCGGCCTGGAGCAGGGTGATGAACCTGGACCGCTTCGACCTTGCGTGATTTGCGAGCACGGGTCATGAACGCAGCCTCGATCTGCCATCGGGTTATCCCGGAGCGGGCCGAGGCTGCGGGATTCCCGCGGCCTCCTTTTGGCTTCGGGAATGACCAGCCGCCGGAACAATCATCGGCTCGCGCTGGCCATGGGCGCCGGCTGAAGTCGCCCGATGGGCGCCCAGGAATCAGTGCTTGACCGGTCTTGCGAATAGTGTCTTGAGGCCGCTTGCCATGCTCAGGGCGCCATGCTCGACGCCGTACACGATGAAACCTAGCGGTTTCGTCAAGGACAGCAGCGCCTCGACGATGAGTTCGGCACTGCGCAGACTTTCCTTGGCCTGCCAGCGATCGTATTCGCTCATCGCCACGTCATCCAGGCGCTTAGAGATGCCGGACCACTCGACTGTATTGTCGGTCATCGCTTTCATCCCGTCTCGCTGCGTATGCGCGCGCGCGGAGAGCTTGAGCGACAGGGCCGTGAAGCATGATTTCAAACCGCTCGCGATCCAGGCGCTTTGCGCCGCGCGGGCCTCGCGTTCAATCGAAGCGAGATCCAGTGCCGGATCCGCCAACCGTCGCGCGTTGATGCTGCTTCGCACAACCTCAGCCCCCGCTGCGGCCGCATCCCATGCACTCTCGGCGTTCCCCATAAGCGCGGGTCCGTGGCATGGAATACTCTCCGCAAGGTACCTCAATGGATTAAGTCTCATTCCGCAGTCCTCTCATATCTATTTGACCCACTTTGAATAAACGGGTTCATATCGCCAACAATACAGTTTGATGAGGCAACAATCCAATCGCTTGTTCGGATGCTGCCGATCATTCGGGCTTATGTTCGGTCTAAGTCCATGTTGCAATGCCGCATTTTTGTCCGTCCGAGCGTCCAGGGGATCGATCAACGGGCGATCGATGAAAACCGTCGCCCTGGGGGCGGCCTCGGCGCGCGAGTTCCCCGGCATCGATGCTCTGAGCCATTTCCCAGTCGCACCGGCCACTGCCGGGCGCTCAATCGTCGGAAACCCGCAGAGCGATTCAGTGGCAACAGCCGCTCGTCGTGGCCGCTGTCAATTTTAGTCAATCTCTATCGAATGTATAGTAACAATCCATTTGATTAATCGACTGGGCGCCGCCAAGATTCGCTCCACGCGTCGCTTTTGACGCAACTTCTCAACTGAATGGAGCGAACCATGAGCAAACCCGAATCGGTAACCGTCAAGAACATCGAAGCGGCTTTTGCGGGCGAGTCAATGGCCCACATCAAGTACCGCTATTTCGCGAAGATCGCCCGTGCCGCCGGCGACGAGAGCACCGCGCGCGTGTTCGAGGAAACCGCCGACCAGGAAGTGCAGCACGCGTTCGGCCACCTGGATCTGCTCTACCCCGGCGACGAAATGACCCCGGCGAAGGCGCTCGAGATGGCAATCGCGGGCGAAACCTACGAATACACCGAGATGTACCCCTCGTTCCGCCATCTCGCCGAGCAGGAAGGCAATGCGGCCGCGGTCGCGGAACTGGATGAACAGATCGCCGAATCGAAGCAGCACGCGGCACGCTTCCAGGAGACCCTTTCCAAGGCTGCCAAGCGCTTTGCGGCGTTAGCCAGGGTCGAAGAAAGACATGCGAACCAGTACCGCATCCAGCTCGAACGCGTGGCGCGGTAATCACCCCGAACATCAAAGGAGAATGACGTGAAAACATGGCAATGTATCGTTTGCGGCTTCGTCTACGACGAGGCGAAGGGCCTTCACGAAGAAGGCATCGCGCCGGGAACCCGGTGGGACGACATCCCCGCGGACTGGTCCTGCCCGGAGTGCGGCGTCGCGAAGGCCGATTTCGAAATGGTCGAAGTGGCGGCGGCATGAGCAGGAAGCAGGGGCCCCGCGAAGCGGGGATGCGACCGACCGCGAATGCCGCCAGCCGCCGACGCCTGGATCTCTGCGGTTGGCACGCAGCTTCGGAGGCGACCGCTTGAGCGGCCGGGCAAGCGCCCGGAAACGGCGGATGCTAGGCGAAATGCAACCCGGGTGACCCCTGCTCCAGGGCTCTGGTAGAATCCAGGCCAGATCCACGGAGCACAACAGCCATGCCAGGGGAGAAAATCGCTGTCAATCTGTCGGCAAAGGCGCTCAAGTTCATCGACGCCTACCGCAGGGAACATTCCCTGAAGAACCGCTCCGACGTCATCGAAGTGGCGATTGCGCTGCTGCGCGAGTCCGAGCGCGAGGAGGAGATGAGTGAAGCGCCGGAAGAAGACGATTTGGCGGGCGTCGACCTGGGCACCGGTGGAAACAATTTCGACGAAGGGATGCGCTAGAGCCGGGCTGGGCATCCGGTCCGCTGTCCTGCGATCCCGCGGACGACCGCGGACGAACACGTGGCACCTGCGTAGAATCATCCGACACGCCGCCATGCCCGGCAAGAGTCGCGAACCTGGCCCTTAAGCCGCATCTCGGGAGACATCGATGAAGAAGCTATCTGTTCTGATGGTCGCGCTTTGCGCAAGCGTCGGTATCGCCCCCGGAGCATCCGCGCAGCAGCTCACCGGCACGCTCAAGAAGATCAAGGAAACCGGGGCGATCACCGTCGGCCACCGGGAATCGTCGATTCCGTTCTCGTATCTGGATGACAAGCAGCAGCCGATCGGTTATGCGATGGATTTGTGCATGAAGATCGTCGCCGCGGTCAAGACGGAGTTGAAGATGCCGAACCTCAGGGTCAATCTACAGCCGGTCACCTCCGGCAACCGGATACCGCAGTTGCAAGCCGGCAATATCGACCTCGAGTGCGGATCGACGACCAATAGCGTCGTAAGGCAGAAGCAGGTGTCCTTCGGTCCGACGTACTTCGTGATCAATGTCACCGCGGCGGTGAAGAAGGCATCGGGAATCCGGCAGCTCTCCGGCCTCAACGGCAAGACGATCTCGACCACGTCGGGCACCACTTCCGTGCCGCTGCTCAAGCGCTACGAAAGGACCAAGAATGTCAAGATTAAGGAGATTTACGGCAAGGACCACGCCGAGTCGTTTCTGCTACTGGCGCAAGGCCGTTCGGCCGCGTTCGTGATGGATGACATCCTGCTCGCCGGCCAGATCGCCAACTCGCGCAACCCAGCGGATTTCACGATCATCCCCGAGTCGCTGCGGCAAGAGCCCTACAGCATGATGCTGCGCAAGGACGATCCGCAGTTCAAGACGCTGGTGGACCGGACGATAGGCGCGGTGATGAAGTCCGGCGAGATCGACGCGATCTACCGCAAGTGGTTCCTCTCCCCGATCCCCCCCAAAGGCATCAACCTGAGCTTTCCGATGACTCCGGCGATCAAGGAAGCATTCGCCCACCCGAACGACAAGGGCGTCTAGGAACGCAGTCCGGACCGGCCGCCGCAATGCGCTCCCGGACCGGGAAGCCCGCTCGGCCGTCCTCCGGCGCACCGCAGCAGCGCTGCGCTATGAACCCCGGCGAGCCTGACGCATGAAGTTCGATCTGGACTGGGGCGTTTTTTTCAACGAAATTCCCGGCGGCGGCGAACGCTACGCAGACCTGCTCGCTTCGGGAGTCGCCTGGACGCTCGTGGTGTCAGCCTGCTCCTGGATCATCGCACTCATCCTCGGATCGATCATCGGCACGATCCGCACCACGCGCCGACCATGGATCGTGCGCGCGGGTGACGCTTGGGTCGAACTGTTCCGCAACATCCCGCTGCTGGTGCAGATGTTTCTCTGGTACTTCGTAGCACCTGAGTTCATCGCGCCGCTCAAGCGCTGGGTGATCGAGGCAGATCCAATCTACGCGCAGTTCCTCTCTGCCGTATTGTGTCTGGGGCTATTCACGTCGGCGCGCGTCGCCGAACAGGTGCGCGCCGGAATCCAGTCGCTGCCGCAGGGGCAGCGCCAGGCCGGCATGGCACTGGGTCTCACCGAGCCGCAGGTCTATCGTTTCGTGCTGCTGCCGATGGCGTTTCGCATCGTCATCCCGCCGCTGACCAGCGAAACCATGAACCTGATCAAGAACTCGTCGATCGCGCTCACCATCGGCCTCACGGAACTGACGTTTAGAGCACGCGAAATGGGCGAATACACGTTTCGTTTTTTCGAAGCGTTCAGCGCAGCGACGCTGATCTACATCGCCATCGCCTTGACGGCCAACCGCGCGATGGCGCTGATCGAGCGCCGGACTGCCGTCCCGGGCACCATGGCCAGCGGCGGAACGCGCAGCCGATGACGCTGGACTTCGAGGTCGTCGGCCGCTCACTGCCCTACCTGTGGAAGGGCTTCCAGTACACGCTCGAACTGACCGCGATCGCCTCGGCAGGAGGATTGTTCTTCGGCACGCTGCTCGCGCTGGGCCGGCTGTCACCGATTAAACCCGTGGCGGCAACGGCCGCCGCTTACGTGAACCTGATGCGCTCGATCCCGCTGGTGCTGGTGCTGTTCTGGTTCTTCTTCCTGATGCCGCAGATCCTGCAGCTGGCGACCGGCGGCGAGCGTCCACCGCAGATCGGCGCCGAGCGCACCGCGATCGTCACATTCATCATGTTCGAGGCCTCGTATTTCTGCGAGATCGTGCGCGCCGGCATCCAGTCTATTTCCGTGGCACAGCTGCATTCTTCCTACGCGCTGGGACTGACTTACGCGCAGGCGATGTGGC
>MEQX01000045.1:5804-6362 GCA_001770415.1 Betaproteobacteria bacterium RIFCSPLOWO2_02_FULL_63_19
CGTGATTTCGGCGACCGACTTTACCGGCGCGGCGTCCAAGATCGCGCAGCGCGATGGCCGGCTGGTCGAGATGTACCTGTTCGTCGCACTGGTCTATTTCGTGTTGTGCTACACGCTGTCGTATGCGGTGAAGCTGTTGCAGCAAAGAATCGCCGTGATTCGATAAGGACCCGATGCAGAATGAATTTTGCAACGGGCCAACATAGAGGAGTATGAGTGGATGCATCCCCTCACTTTGTAACCGGCGCTGAAGGCCGTACCATGCCCATGATCTCCATCGACCGCGTCTCCAAATGGTACGGAAAGTTCCGGGTGCTCTCCGATTGCTCGACCAGCGTGGATAAAGGCGAGGTCATCGTCGTCTGCGGTCCTTCGGGCTCGGGCAAGTCGACGCTGATCAAATGCGTGAACGCGCTGGAGCCGTTCCAGAAGGGCGACATCGTGGTCGACGGCATATCGGTCGCCGACCCGAAAACCGATCTTCCGCGACTGCGCGCGCGCGTCGGCATGGTGTTCCAGCACTTCGAGCTGTTTCCGCACATGTCGATAGCCGAGAAC
>MEQX01000046.1 GCA_001770415.1 Betaproteobacteria bacterium RIFCSPLOWO2_02_FULL_63_19
GTACGCGTATGGCTTCCGGCATGGACAGGTGGCCGGCATCGCACAGGTAGCCGAACTTCTGGATCAGCGCCGTGTTACCGCGGCGCTCGAAATAGCCGGCAGCCTTTTCCCAATCCCAGCGGCGGGCAGCTTTGGCGAGAATGGCGGATGTTTCGGCCAGGCCGCCGGCGCGCGCGGGGTATTCGATGCAGTCGAGCGCGGTTTTTTCCAGATCGCTCATGGGCACCGGGTAGCCAAATACGGGCACGCGGTCGAAGCCGAACAGCGCTTTCGCCGGCAGCCGCGCGAAGCGGATGTCGCTGTCGTTGATGCGCCGCGGGCGGGCATGGGTGCGGGTGACGATCCAGACCACGTTGCGCACCTGGGTGGTGAGGCCCCAATGCGCGGCGGCAGTGGAGAAGGCGATGTAGCCGTCCGGCGTGAGCTGGGCGGCAAGCGCGAGCGTGTTCGATTCGCTGATCGGTGTTGCACCCCACTCGGGCGGGATGAGCAGGTATTTGCCGCGGCCCGCGCGGGCAAGCCAGCCTTTGCGCACCAGGCTGGAAAGCACTTCGCTGACGGTGTTTTCGGCGAGCCCGAATCGTTCCATGGCCTCCTGCCGCGTCAGTTCGCGGCGGCCTTGTTCGGTCAGACCCAGGACCACTCGGCTTTCGGTAGGTCCCAGGCTTCGATAGTTGCTATGCGGGTCCATAACAGGCTTAAACCCTACGAATGCTTATTCAGTTAATCGAATCTTAGGTCATTCCGCCACCAGAATCCAGTGTAGATAGCCTATGAATAGTGGGTTTAACCCTATATTTGCTTATTACGTTAATCAACAACCATGTTTATTTCTATATATTTCAACAGCTTGGGGACATAAAAAACGTCTAATGCCGGGTGGCTGGGTCTATTAACAGAAAGCGAAGGGCCATGAGGACCCGCCGGGGGTACTTGCGGTGCATGGCCATCCCGAGCCAATAGGCCGCCTCCTCCTTGGGCATGGCTTCGATGCCGGCGGCGACCGCGACCATGTGCTCGCGATTGCGCATCGGCGCCAGGGCGCGAAACAGCAGACCCATGTTGATGGCGCTCGCCTCCTCCAGCGCGAAACGCCGGACATCATCGAGCGGCAGGCCCGCAAGTGAAATGCCGAGCGGCTTCAGCCGCCGCAGCAGACGATGCTCGATCAACGCGAGGTTGCGTCCGTGCAGGCCGGCGATGTACACGGGCGATTTGATATGCGGAGTTGCCGGCGCAGGCAGTTGCCAGATTTCGATTTCGCTGTCGCTGCTGGAACGCTGGCGAATGCGCAGTTCGTAGCGCGGCAACGCAAGCGCCAGGCCGTGCTCGTCGCCGTGTTTGTCCTTGCGTCGCTGAAACTTGGTGACGATGCCCATCGATGACTCTCCTCAGTTTTTGTCCGCGACGATTACAACTTCCGCTGCGCCGGATGCGAGGCGCGCAATGCGTTCGATCAGCTTTTGCGGGCCATCGCCAGCCAGACTGAACGTGGGCTCAAAGACGATTTCGTAGGCGCACTGCAAGTCCTTGTCCTTGGCGGCACGCAACTGCGGATCCAGATAATCCTTGAGCGGAAGCGCCTCGGCAATCGAGCCCTGGAACACGATCTGGATGTTCGAGCCGTCGCTGGTTTCCATTTCCGATTGCAGCTTGAGTTGTTTCTTCGCATTGGGAATGGTGTTCAGTACCGAGAGCAGTTTGAGCGCGTCCTGTGGATCGAAAGGGCGAATGCGCAGCTTTCGGGCGGATTTCATTCCGGCCTGCTGTGCCTTTTCGAATACGGTAGTCAGTGCCGCGCGCAACGCGTCTTCGGCAAGAAACTGACCAGGTTCGTCGGCAGTCGATGCGCCGGCCCCGACAATCGGCGAGAGAGCCGCACCAGTGCCTCCGTATGAACCCGGGGTGCCGCCAATTACCGCTGTTTCTCCCAGTGTCGGAGCCTCCGGGGCAGGACGTGGCCAGATCTTGTGTTCACGGGCATAGGCCGTGGTGAACACCAGCGATTGTTCGTCGATCTTGATCTCGGCAAAAGGATCGCCCTTGCCAAGCAGCAGCTCGCCGCTCTTGTAGACGTACTCGCCCTGCTCAATGCCCAGGCGTATGCCCTTGATGAACACGTCATCGCCCACCAGCATGGGCAGTGCGGGGTCTTCGCGAAACTCGCTGCGCAGCTTCAGCGTGGTGATCTGGCCTTTCTTCAGCGGCGTGCGATCACGCACGTATGCGGGTGAGTCAGGAGGGTCGGTTCCAAGTCGCAGTTTGTTGATGTTCTGAAGCTGGGTCACAACCTGCTTCTGCCCGTCGCCTGGCCGGTCCGAAGCGGTCTGCACATCCACCACGGTGTGCGCGAGATCGACCTCCGCGCCTTCAAGGCGATTGCGCGAAGGGTAGAAGATGTGGCGGTAGGTCTGCTGGATACCGAGCGCAAGCTCCTGGTTGGAGCGCTCGTACAACTCGCCCAGCTTTTTCTGCTGATACTCGGCCAGTTCGCGCAACCGGTCGGGGGAACGCAGCGCCTCCAGCGCGAGGCGCCGGGTCATTTTCGCTTTCATGGTCGCGACGCCATTGCTGTCGGCGACCAGAAACGCGACGTTGTTGCGGTTGTGGCGCCAGTCTGAACCCGAGCCTTTGTGGACGTAGGTCTTGGTGACCAGTTCGGGAATGGTGACTGCGTCATGGGGAATCGACGCTGCGTCGTAACCCACCAGCGCCAGTGCCGGCCGGCCTTCGCCTGAATCGTCGCCCACGTCGTGCGGTCCGGATACGAATGGAACCAGATTGAGGAACGTGCCGTTGAAGATCGTTCGGATACGGTCGTTCAACTGACTGCGGACTTCCGCCAGATCCACCTGCTGCTCCTGCCGGCGAATCATCTGCGTGAGGTTGGCCTCGGCCAGGAAACGCAGCGGAACGTTGGGCCGGTCATCGAGATACGCGGAATCGGTGACAAAGCGCTTGCGGGCATCTTCAATGAAGCTGATATCGGTGGACGGGAAATGATCGAGTAGCGCAGTTCCTCTGTTGTCAGGCCACGCAGCGCGTCATTGAAAGCGAGGGTGTGAAACAGCACGCATCTCGCAACGTAAGAGCCGTAGGGCGGCAGCCCCGCGTAGTGCTGCGCATCGAGGTCTTGCGCGAGCGCGGGCTGCTCGCCCGCGTGGGCGGCGACCTCCGCCTTGATTGCCGGAACCAGCTGATTCTGGCCAAGCCGCGTTACGATCTCCTGGCGGATGGGTTCGTGCGCCAGGTCAAGATGATGCAGGTGTATCGCGTGCGCATCGGCAGGACGCTGCTTCCACAGATGGGCAACAGTACGCGCGAGCAGACGGAGCATGCCGCGAACGCGTTGAAAATTGCCGAGCGTCGAGATCTTGTTGGTCAGCGTGGCGATCAGTTCCGGGTGCAACGGATAGCCACTTTCAAACTCTTCGAATCTGCGGTCATGCGCGGCAGGCTTGGGGAGAAGATCTTTCTGCGCGTCCCAGATGCGCTTGTAGTCGGCAACAACCGCTTTGGCTTTGTCCGCATCAATGCTGGAAAAGAGGCGGCAGCACAATACTTTGACCGTTTCGTCTTCCTCAGTCGGATCAAGGAGCGTTGCCTTGCGCGCGGATACGCTGCCTGCTTCGGCCATGAATGACGCAATGCTCTGCGTCTCCTGACTGTAGGCATCTGTCGCGCGACCATCCTTACCCAGCGCGAGGGTATAGACCAGCGCAGCTTTGGGAGAACTTTCGACCGCCTTTATCAGGGAAGTCAGAAACGCGGTGAGTTGCCCTGCCGCGGTGGTGGTCGCCTGACCGGACAATTTGCGCAAATAAACGGAAAGCTCGTCGAGCAGAATCAGGCAGGGCTTGTCGCCAAGAAGCTCTCGCAGGGTCTCCGCGCCCGGCGCGATGCCGGACTGGTCACCCTTTTCAACCAACCGATAGCCGGCCTCACCTCCCAAACCGAACGCCAGCTCGCCCCAAGGTGTGTAGGCGCGCACCTTGGCCGACATCTTGCGGCCGTTGGCCGGGTCGGCATTTTCACCGTCGTATGCGGCAATGCGAACGGACTCTTTCGGCAATTTGCCTATTTCGACGAACTCCGGAGCGTTCGCGACGCCCTTCATCCCTTGTACGGCGTGGGTCAACGCGATAAGCGCATGAGTCTTACCGCCTCCGTACTGAGTATCAAGGCGAAAGATCGAGCCGATCTGTTCAGGACTATTGCTTAAGCGCAGCGCGACGTTGAGCAGCAGATTGCGGAGTCCGCGCGTCGGATACGTATTGGAAAAAAACTTGGCGGGATCTTTGTATTCTTCTGGGGCATCGCCCCGGAGGACCTGCGCGAGATCGGCGGCGAAATCGCTTTCCTGGATCGTTCCTTTGAGAACGTCCGGGCGCGGCTGGCAGACGTCAAATACAGTGTGCACCCGCTACCCCCCGTGTTGGTCCTTACCGGTAGGCCATTGTAACAACCGCAATCCATTTTCACTTGTCGAACGCGTCTATGGCAGCCTGATCTTGCTTGGTCGTCCGACGCATCCTCGAGCACCTGGGCCTGTGGGCGCCGGCCTGCTGCTCACCTACGTTGCAACGCGACTTCGCCCGGCGTGCCACCGCCGTTAAGAACCTTAAGGCTACCCACCGCGCCTCGCTCGCCGAACTCGACGCGCTCTTCGCCGCCCTGCAGCACCGCGCCTTCCGCGGCAAGGTTTGATTCACTCTCTGCAATAGCGGCAGCTTTGCGCCCTGCATGCCGCTCATCATCATGGCGGGCATGATGATCGCCATGATGCCGATGATGATTCTGCCGGTGGTGACCATGGCAGCGATGATCGCGGTAATCATGATCATTCCCATGGCTGATTCCAGATACCGGATTTTCCGAAATTCGCGCTGTTTTTCGGACAAGAGCGCGCGAGTTCTTGTTAAAAAAATGGCATGGCTTTTTTAACAGAATTGCAGCAGAATCCCGCCATGATTCAGCGTAAAACCTCTCTAAAACACAGGGTTAGTGCCGTTCCCGGCGCAGAGTTGCCACTCGCCCGCAACGTGAGTGCGGACGTGGCCCGACGTCTCGTCAAAATGGCGCGAGCCACGCCAGGATGGGTGTTCACTCCGTTCGACTTTCTGGATCTCGGCTCCCCCCGCAGCGTGGGCATGGCATTGACACGCCTCACGCGGCGGCGAGTTGCGCCGCTTGGCGCGAGGTCTCTACGACGTGCCGCGCACCCACCCCGCGCTGGGCGAACTGCTACCTACCGCCGATGATATCGCCCAGGCGCTGGCGCGACGCGACGGGGCCTCCGTACAGCCAGCCGGCGCCATGGCAGCGAATTTACTGAGCCTGTCCGGGCAGGTGCCGGCGCGGGCCGTCTATCACACCGACGGCCCGGGCGGTACGGTCAAAATCGGTGCGCTGACAGTGCAGCTCAAGAAGCGGCCGCCGCGCCAGGTGAGCAGCGCCTCACCCATGAGCAGTCTGGTGTTTGCCGCTTTGTGCAGCCTCGGCAAGGCGAATGTGTCGTCGTCGCGCGTGGCGCATCTGCAGAAAACGCTATCTGCTACGGATCGTCACCGACTCCTCAAGGACCTGCCGCTGGCGCCCGCCTGGATGCATCCGCACTTGCGCCTCATTGCCGGCGATCGGAAATGAGCGAAGTAAAATCAATCCGGCAGAGAAGTCGGAGCGGCTTGCCGGTACGCCCCAATGCCGGACTTGAACCCGCTCCAAAAACCGCGCGCAACGCATCTTATGAGGATTCGGCGAATGACCGTGGCGTCATCGATCAGCGCGATGACGTGCACGGCGTGCCGCCCTCCACGCGCCCGCAATCGCGCGGGCTTGTGCCAGCGAAGTGCGCCCGTAGCGCAGCCATTCGCCGATACATTCCCCGGGCGCACCAATGGAAACATATAATCCGCCCGTGTGTTTCCGTAGTTCCCCCCTAAAGAGTCGTTGAGCGACCCATGCGCTACTGGCTGATGAAGTCCGAACCGGACGAATTCTCGATCGACGACCTCAGGCGGGCGGCGCCCAACGGAACGCCATGGTTTGGCGTGCGAAATTACCAGGCGCGAAATTTCATGCGCGACGACATGCACCCGGGGGATAGGCTTTTCTTCTATCACTCGAGCTGTGCCGAACCGGGCATCGTCGGGATCGCGGAGGTCGCGTCCGACGCCTATCCGGACGCGACCCAATTCGACCGCAAGAGCCCGTATTTCGATCCGAAGGCAACGCGCAAGGCGCCGCGCTGGTTCAATGTCGACGTGAAATACGTGCGCAAAACGCGCGTCATCGGCCTCGCGGAATTGCATCGCCACCCCGAACTTGCGGGAATGCGGGTACTCGCGCGCGGAAACCGGCTGTCGATCACCCCGGTCGAGCCGAGGGAATGGGCATTCATAACCAGCAAGTTGCTTGAGCCGCGATCGCCCGGCAGGTCGAACGCTGCGGTCGCAAGACCATGACCGCACTCAAGAACGATACGCTGATTCGGGCGCTGCTCAGACAGCCTACCGACTACACGCCGGTGTGGCTGATGCGCCAGGCAGGTCGCTATCTGCCCGAGTACAACCGGACACGGGCGCGAGCCGGCAATTTTCTCGCGCTGTGCAAGTCCCCTGCGCTGGCGACCGAGGTCACGCTGCAACCGCTGGACCGCTATGGGCTCGATGCGGCGATCCTTTTCTCCGACATCCTCACCATCCCGGACGCGATGGGACTCGGGCTTTACTTCGCCGAAGGCGAGGGACCGCGTTTCGAACGCCCTACGCAGGACGCCGCCTCGATCGGGAAGCTGCACGTGCCGGATCCTTATGGCGAGCTGAGATACGTGATCGACGCGGTCGCCGAGATTCGCCGCGCGCTGGCCGGACGTGTGCCGCTGATCGGCTTCGCCGGCAGTCCGTACACGCTTGCCTGCTACATGGTCGAGGGCGGCGCAAGCGACGACTTTCGCATCATAAAGACCATGCTCTACAAGGAACCGGCGCTGCTGCACCGGATTCTTGACGTGAACGCGCAGTCCGTTGCCCTTTACCTTAACGCGCAGATCGAGGCCGGTGCGCAAGCCGTGATGGTCTTCGACACCTGGGGCGGCAATCTTTCGCACGATGCCTACCGCGAATTCTCGCTCGCCTATCTCGCGAGAGTGCTCGCAAGCGTGAAGCGGGACCACATTGGAAAGCGGGTACCCGTGATCGTATTCACCAAGGGAGGTGGACTCTGGCTCGAATCGATTGCCGGCTGCGGCTGCGACTGCGTCGGTCTGGACTGGACGACTAACCTCGCCGACGCGCGCAGGCGTGTCGGCGACCAGGTGTCGCTGCAAGGCAACCTCGATCCGATGGTGCTGTTTTCGACGCCGCAGATCATCCGCGAGGAGACCGGGAAAGTACTGGCGTCGTTCGGGGACGGTCCTGGTCACGTGTTCAACCTCGGACACGGGATTTCACAGTTCAGCCCCCCGGAACACGTTGCGGTGCTGATCGACGCAGTGCATGAACTCAGCCGAGCCTACCATCACGACGGCGACTGAACAGGCGATGCGGGACTGACGTACCGCGGCACTTATACACAGTACGCCCGGAAACCCGCGCCAGCCGTGGACTTCGGGGCGGTCCCCTCGGGAGATTTAATAACTACCTGATTATTATACGTTTGTGCTCGCACCCCTGGTTTGAGCAACGCCGAAAATCCTTTTGTATCGGGGCAGTTACAGTTTCACAACACTGTTATTCACACAGTTACCCACAATAATTCGTGAAGAAACGGGAAAACCCATATTCAACAAGTAGCTTAGGCGTTGTCCTGACAGTCGACTTAAGTAGCTTCAGCAAAAGAATTCACCCAAATGGGTTTTCTGCGCGTCGCGATTGACGTACCGCTGCCGCGGCTGTTCGATTACCGCTGCGAAGCTGCATCGCGCGAGGATATCGGGCTGCGCGTCGTTGTTCCGTTCGGCAAAAAGAAGATCGTCGGAGTCATCATCGACGTCGTTCCCAGCTCCGATCTGCCGCAGGAAAAGCTGCGTGCGGCCGAACGCGTGCTGCGCGATATGCCGAGGCTGTCGCGCGAATGGCTTGCGCTTGCGCAATTCTGCAGTGCTTACTATCAGCGCCCGCTGGGTGAAGTGATCCACGCGGCACTCCCGCCGCGCCTGCGCAGTGCGAAGCCGGTGCCTGCGCCGGTTCAGGAAGTCGAATGCGTCTTTGCACTGACCGAGGCCGGTGACACCGCCCGGGCGACGCTTCCGGCGCGAAACAGAACGCGCCGTGCGCTGCTCGAACGCCTCGCTGCGGGCCCCGCGGCGGAATCGGAACTCGCGCCGCCGGCTGCGCAGAGGCGCAGACTGATCCGCGAGTTCATTGCGTCGGGATGGGTGCGTGAGTTGCCGCGCATGCGGCAGAAACCGGGCTTCGTGGCGGCCCACAATCTGACCGGCGAGCAGAAGCGCGCGGTAGCCGCAATACGGCAATGTGCAAACTTTCGCGTGTTTCTTCTCCATGGGATCACCGGCAGTGGCAAGACCGAGGTCTATCTGCACGTTATCGCGGCAACGCTGGGCGCGGGCAGGCAGGCACTGGTCATGGTGCCGGAAATCGCCCTTACGCCGGCGCTCGAAGCCGCCGTTCGCTCGCGGTTTCCCGGGGCGCGCGTCATCCTGCAGCATTCGGCGATGCCCGGGGCAGAGCGCGCTCGCGGTTTTCTGGACGCACAGTCCGGCGACGCGGACATCGTACTGGGCACCCGGCTCGCGGTTTTCGTTCCGCTTCCGCGACTCGGCCTGCTGGTGATCGACGAAGAACAGGACCCTTCGTTCAAACAACAAGAGGGCCTGCGCTACTCCGCGCGGGACGTGGGCATCATGCGCGCACGCGAATGCGGCGTCCCGGTGGTTCTGTCTTCGGCCACGCCGTCCCTGGAAACCTGGCACCACGCTGCAATCGATCGCTATACGCTGCTGCCGCTGTCGCGCCGCGCGCCCCATGGCGCCGAACTTCCGCCTGTCCGGCTTATCGACGCAAACGTGCATGCGCCGCGCGACGGCATCGCGGAACCGCTGCAGCAGGCGATCGCCGAGCGCTTGGCGCGTGGCGAGCAAACGCTGCTGTTCCTGAACCGGCGAGGATATGCGCCGGTGCTGGCCTGCGCCCAATGTGGCTGGGTGAGCGGCTGTCCGCGTTGTTCGACCAGGCTGGTTGTGCACCTCAAGGACCGCCAGCTGCGCTGCCATCATTGCGGCCACGCCGCGCCAATCGCACGCTCATGTCCTGACTGCGGCAACCTCGATCTGGCGCCCATCGGACGCGGAACGCAGAGACTGGAGACAACGCTGACCGAGCGTTTTCCCGCCGCACGCATCCTGAGGATGGATAAGGACACCGCAGGGGCGCGCGGAAAGCTCGAGGGGCTGTTTCGGCGCATCGAGTCCGGCGAAGCCGACATCTTGGTCGGCACCCAGATCCTCGCCAAGGGTCACCATTTCGAGCGGATGACCCTGGTCGGCGTGGTCAACGCCGATGCAGGGCTGTTTTCAGCCAACTACCGCGCCCCCGAACGCATGTTCCAGCAGCTCGAGCAGGTGGCCGGCCGCGCGGGCCGCGCCGGTCTTCCCGGCGAGGTACTGATCCAGACGCGCTTTCCCGAGCATCCACTCTACCAGGCGCTTGTCCGGCACGACTACGAAGGCTATGCACGCATTCTGCTGGACGAACGCCGCCAGGCTGGATTCCCGCCCTTCCTATTCGAGGCGGCATTACGCGCCGAAGCGGCAAGTACGGATTCAGCCATTCGCTTCCTGCGCGACGCGGCGGCCCTGGCGCCAGCATCTGACGATGCCGTGATCTTGTTCGATCCCGCGCCGATGACGCTGGAGCGAATAGCAGGCATGAGCCGCGCGCAGCTGCTGGTTCAATCTGCGTCGCGCACGCGCCTGCAGACCTTCCTGACCGCCTGGAGCGCAGCGCTTTACGCCGGCCGTTTTGCCCGCGTTCGCTGGCACATCGACGTTGATCCGACGGATTTTTGAACACTGCAGTCGGTGTCCTGAGCGCCGTCGACCATGCCCGGGAAGTTGCGCGCTGCGCGCGCGAATCCGGTTCCGGTACGGATCGAAAACATCCGCACCGGAACAGGATTTTGATTCAAAGCGACAGCCGCTCGGCATCGGCGCGACCTGCAATCGCCGTACTCACCGCAGAGCGACCTCGGCCTCGATCTCGACCGGCATGTCGAAAGGCAGGGACGCCATGCCCACTGCCGATCGTGCGTGCCTGCCGCGCTGCGGGCCGTAGAGTTCGAGTATCAGATCGGAGAAACCGTTTATGACCGTGGGCTGCTGATTGAACGACGGCGCGGCGTTCACCATGCCGAATACGCGCAGCCAGGCATCGACCCGATCAAGGTTGCCGAGCTCGCGTTTCAAGCTCGCGAGCACGGCCATCGCAGTGAGCCGGGCGGCGTGAACGGCCTCGTCAAGCGAGACGCTTTCGCCCACCTTACCGAACGGACCCGCGAGCGTACCATCCGCCTTTGTCGGACCGTGCCCCGAGATGTAGGCACGCGATTCATGCACATGTATGAAGGCAAACGGCAACCTTACCCCGGGCGGCGGACGCACCGGTTCCGGAAGCACCAATCCGAGTCGCTCGAGTCGCTCTTCAATTTCCATCAGTGCGCCTCCTGTGACAGGTATGAAGACCCTGCAAAGGTATAATACGCGCCCCTGACGATAGATCTCATGTCGGCCGAAATCAAATCCCATGTCACGGAACTGCTGACGCTCGCGCTCGCGAAAGTGGCGCCGCAGCAACCGGCTTCGATCATTTCTCTCGATCGCCCCAAGCAATCGCAGCACGGTGATTACTCGGTCAATGTGGCGTTGCAGCTCGCCAAGCCTCTCGGTCGAGGCGCGCGTGAGATCGCGCAGGACCTGGTCACAGCTATTCCGCGTTCGGACTGGCTGGCCGGGGCCGAAGTGGCCGGGCCGGGGTTCATCAATATTCGCCTGCACCCCGTCGCCAAGCAGTTCACGGTCAAGACCGTACTCGGGCAGGGAGCGCGATACGGACAATCCGTTCGCGGCCAGAATCAGCCTGTGATCGTCGAATTCGTCTCGGCCAATCCGACCGGGCCGCTGCATGTGGGCCACGGTAGGCAGGCTGCGCTCGGTGACGCGATTTCGGCTCTGCTCGAGTCGCAGGGCTATCAGGTCGCGCGGGAGTTTTACTACAACGATGCCGGCGCCCAAATCGAGAACCTCGCGCTGTCGGTTCAGGCCCGCATTCGCGAAAGCATGGGCGAGCCGGTCGAGTTTCCCGCCGACGGTTACCACGGCGAGTACATACGGGAGATCGCCGAAAAATACATTGCCGGCAGCGCGCCCGATGCAAACGACCTGGACGCGATATGCCGCTTCGCGGTGAGCGAGCTGCGCGCCGAACAGGATCTCGACCTTCGCGCCTTCGGCGTGACCTTCGACAACTATTACCTGGAGTCCTCGCTCTACCGAGACAGTCGTGTTGAGCAAACGGTGGCGGCGCTCGTTTCGGCGGAGAAAACCTACGAGCAGGATGGCGCGCTTTGGTTGCGCACCACCGAATACGGGGACGACAAGGACCGCGTAATGCGCAAGTCCGACGGCAGCTACACGTACTTCGTCCCCGACGTGGCATACCACATCACAAAGTGGGAACGCGGTTTCAAACGCGCCATCAATGTTCAGGGCTCGGATCACCATAGCACCGTGACACGGGTGCGTGCGGGTCTGCAAGCGCTTTCCTCGAGCTTGTGCCCCGGTATCGGCAAGGGCTACCCGGAATATGTGCTGCACAAGATGGTTACGGTTATGAGAGGCGGCGAGGAAGTCAAGATCTCCAAACGGGCCGGGACCTATGTAACCCTGCGCGACCTGATAGACGAAGTCGGATGCGACGCAACGCGGTTCTTTCTCGTGTCGCGCCGCGCCGACACCGAATTCGTATTTGACGTCGATCTGGCGAAATCGCAGTCGGAGGAGAACCCGGTCTACTATGTCCAGTATGCGCACGCCCGGATCTGTAGCGTTCTGGAACAATGGGGCGTGCAGTTCGCGGGGACCGAAGAGCTCGAAGCGGCGCGTGCAGCGGCGAAAGAATCGACGGACACCTACCCGGAGTCATTCCTCAAGGACGTCGATCCATCACCCTTGACCGGCCCGCGCGAGTTCGCCCTGTTGGCAAAACTCGGCGAATATCCGCAGATGCTGGAAAACGCCTGCAAGGAACTTGCGCCGCACCAAGTTGCCTTCTATTTGCGTGAGCTGGCGGGGGATTTCCACAGTTACTATAATGCCGAGCGCATTCTTGTTCCCCAAACGCCGCTGCGGCTTGCAAGACTCGCGCTGGTCGCAGGCGTAAGACAGGTGATGCGCAACGGCCTCGATCTGATGGGTGTCAGCGCGCCCGATAAGATGTAATTGCCCTCGAATGAGCAAGGACTACAAGCATGCAACGCCTAAAGCGAAAAGCGGAGGTGGACTGCTGCTCGGCGTATTCATCGGCTTCATGTTGGGGCTGGGCACCGCAGCCGGCATCGCGATCTACATCTTCAAAGTGCCGGTACCGTTTCTGCATAAGGCGAAACAAGCTGACAAGCCCATGCCGATCGCGCCCGCTTTGACTGAATCGCCCAAGCCCGACAAGAGCGGGGACACCAAGCCGCGCTTTGACTTCTACCGCATTCTTCCGGGCCAGGAAGAGACCATCACGGAACAGCAACTGAAACAGGCGGAGCAGGCTGCGGCGAAAGCGGAGATGTCTTCGCGAAGCGCATATTTTCTCCAGGCGGGCGCATTCCAGAACCCGGCCGACGCCGATAACCTCAAAGCCAAGCTGGCGCTGCTCGGTCTCGAGGCGAGCGTCGAGCCGACGGATCTGCCCGACAAAGGCGTCTGGTACCGCGTGCGCCTCGGGCCTTACACGAGCATCGAGACAATCAACCGCGTGCGAGCGCAGCTCGCGCAGGATGGAGTCGAAGCATCACTGGTGAAAATCAGGAATCCCGCGACGAACTAGCGACCGTTGCGTACTGCTGCCGGCATGCCGCCGTGGTCCGACAAGAATATCTTCGGCCGCGTCGATTTGGAAATTCTTCGGGAGAAAGTCATGTTCAAGCGATTTGTCTTTGGCCTGGTCGCGGTGCTGATGTGCGCCGCTGCCGGGGCACAGCAGCCCGTTCAGGGAAAGGACTATCTCGCGCTCAATCCGCCGCAGGCCACGCCTGAACGTGACAAGATCGACGTCGTCGAATTCTTCTGGTACCGCTGTCCGCATTGCTACAGTCTCGAGCCGTCACTGGTGGCCTGGGTAAAGAACCTGCCTCAGGACGTGCAGTTCCGACGTGTTCCCGCCATATTCAACGATGAATGGGCGCTTGATGCGCGGATATTCTTCGCGTTGCAGGCGACGGGTGACCTCGCGCGCGTACACAGTGGCCTGTTCGACGCCATCCACCGGCAGGGCGGCGTCAGACTCAAGGGCGATGCATACATGAAGTGGGTGGCCCAGTGGCTCGGCAAGAACGGCACTGACCTGGCGAAATACGATGCGGCGCTGCGCTCCTTCTCGGTCGAGACCAACCTTAAGCGCGCCATGCAGTTGACGCGCAGCTACAAGATCGACGGTGTGCCCGCGATCGGGGTGCAGGGCCGCTGGCTGGTAAGCGCCTCGCTGGTCGGCGACCGTCAGGGGATGATCCGGGTGACCGATTACCTGACCGGCGAAGCGCGCAAGCAGCTTTCCCGCAAATAGCTGGCGCCCGCAACCGTGCCCAAGAACCCTCACGCAGCGCTGACAGTGCGGTGGCGAAGGCCGAAAATGTGAGCACCCCGCGCTGCCGGAGCGCATGCGAAAAGGCGCCCGCGGAGCAGGTTTTGGCAAAGACTGCGCCACCGCTCTATCATTGCGCGAGACCCGTACCGGAGTAAGGACCCATGAGCGCTCGACGTTATGTCGCAACCTGGCTCGGCGCGCTCGCATTGATGTGCGCCGCCGCCGCCGCATGCGCCCAGGCCAGCGTGCGCAGCGAGGTGGTTCGGCTCGATCCGCCGCAGCCGGTCGCTACCGGCGAACGCATCGAAGTGATCGAATTCTTCTATTACGGATGCCCGATCTGCTATGAGCTGGAACCACAGATGATGCGCTGGCTCGCCACGCAGGCTCCGGCATACGTCGCTCTGCGGAGGATTCCCGCGCTTTCGGCAGACGGCTGGGAGTCGCTCGCGAAGCTGTATTTCACGCTTGAAGCGGTTGGTGCGGTGAGCCGACTGCACTGGCCGGTATACGATAACTACCACTTCGAGGGAAAGCGCCTCGACGATGAGAAGCTAATGCTCGATTGGGTCGCCAAGAACGGCGTCGACAGAACACAGTTCGCGGAGACCTACGGTTCGCCGGAAATCCAGGCGAAGGTCGCCCAAGCCCGTGCGTACATGAAGACCTACGATGTGCGCGGCGTGCCGACTATCGTCGTCGACGGCAAGTACCTGAGCTCCGCGCGGCTTGCCGGCGGTACCAAGCAGCTGATGCAAATCGTCGACGAACTGGTGCGTGAGGCTCGGAGCGAGCGGCCGAAATAGCGCGGCCGTGTCTAAGACGCGTCGAGCCGCGCGCTTACATAGGATCCAGGTGCCGCCTCGATAACCTTGAGTCTTCCGGCCCCGGGCGAGCGCGCCGGCACCCGATCGGCGCCGTTCTGCCGGTCGATCCAGGCCTGCCAGTCAGTCCACCAGGAGCCCTGGTGGAATCGCGCGTGCTTTTGCCAAGCATCGGGCTCTTTCTCGAGGCTGTCATTCGTCCAGTAGCCATACTTGTCGGCCGACGGCGGATTCACGATCCCGGCGATATGCCCTGACCCGCCGAGCACGAACCGCACCGGACCTGCCAGCAGACGGGCCCCGAGGTAAGTCGATTTCCACGGCGCAATGTGATCTTCGGCAGTCGAAATGAAATAAGCTGGCATTTCGATCTTGCGCAGGTCGATCGGCACGCCGCCGAGCGTAATGCCGCCGGGCTCTCTGAGTGCGTTCTTCATGTACA
This sequence comes from Betaproteobacteria bacterium RIFCSPLOWO2_02_FULL_63_19, assembly GCA_001770415.1. Taxonomy (GTDB): domain Bacteria; phylum Pseudomonadota; class Gammaproteobacteria; order Burkholderiales; family SG8-39; genus JACQTO01. Next base: position 15,075 of record MEQX01000046.1, read on the forward strand.
TGTTGCGCAGATAGTAACTGTGCATGTTCGCCGGCATCCGTGTGGAGTCGGAGTTCCAGTAGAGCAGATCGAACGGGAACGGTTCCTTGCCCAGCAGGTAATTGTTGATCACGAATGACCAGATCAGGTCGTTGGCCCTCAGCATGTTGAAGGTCGAGGCCATCTCGTGGCCTTCCAGATATCCGCGCTCGCTCATCTTCCTTTCAAGGTTTTCGACCTGCTGCTCGTCAATGAACACGCCCAGCTCTCCCGGAATCGAGAAATCGAGCAGCGACACGAAGAAGGTCGCCGAGACAAAGCGCTTGTCCTGCTTTGCGGCCATGTAGGCCAGCGTCGCGCCAAGCAGCGTCCCGCCCAGGCAATAGCCGATGACATTGACCTGCTTCTCGCCGGTGGCTTCCTCGATCGCTCCAAGCGCGGCGAGGGAACCCTCGAACATGTAGTCTTCGAACGACTTTTCCGCATGGCGTTTGTCCGGATTGACCCAGGACACGACGAACACGGTATGGCCCTGCTCGACCGCCCAGCGGATGAACGAGTTCTTCGGGCGCAGATCGAGGATGTAGTACTTGTTGATCCACGGCGGGATGATCAGCAGCGGGCGCCCATAGACCTCCGCGGTCAGCGGCTGGTACTGAATAAGCTGCATCAGGTCAGTCTGGTAGACCACCTTTCCGGGAGTCGCAGCTACGTTCTTGCCGATCTTGAACGCGTTGGTATCGGTCATCTTGATGCGCAACTTGCCGTTGCCGCGATCGATATCGTCGAGCAGATTGTTCAGGCCGCGGATCAGGTTCTGTCCGCCGGAGTTCACGGTTTCGCGCAGCACTTGAGGATTGGTGAGGATGAAGTTCGACGGCGACAGTGCGTCGAGGTACTGGCGGGTGAAGAAATCGATCTTCTTCTGCGTTTCCAGCGGCAAGCCCTCGACGCAGCACACGGCGTCCTGGATGTTCCGCGCAGCGATCAGATGGAACTGCTTGAAGTAGTCGAACAGGAAATGGTTCTGCCACTCCTCGTCGCGCCAGCGGTAGTCGCCCTGCTCCGGGCGAGCGACCGGCTCCGCACTGTGTCCCAGCAATTTGAGCGTCGAGGATTGCCACAGCGCGACATAGTCCCAGAACATCTTCACCTGCGTCTCGGCGATTTTCCAGGGATTGGCGAGCAATTGCGCCGACAGATCCATGAAAGCCTTGGCGATGCCCATTTCGTCGGTAAAAGCGATGCCTTTCCCTTGCGCATGGCTTTTCGCGAAATCGCCGAGGAGCTTGCTCGATCGCTCGGCGACCTCGGCGAAAATCTTCGCCGTTTGTGCAGGATCGTTGACTGGCTGCTGAGGCTGGGCACTCATCGATATCTCCTTGTCCAGCAACGTCGAAACTGCCCCGATGGCCTCTCCGCGTGGTTCACTTTTCCGGACAAATGCAACGGCATGAAAGTCATTCGTGCTCGACGAAATGCGCTGAGATCGATCACGCCGTCACGTAGCGGAATATGCCGTCTGCGCCGACGTGCCGGTCGACTCCTCCGACGGCGTGAAGGAAATGCAGGTGCGCTATCGACTCTCCCATGGCGAAGAACATCTGCAAGGGGTCCATCGGACGACTGAACAGCGTCGGGACGATTTCGGCGGCTGACTTCGGCGACGTGCAGGCCTGACGCACGTCCTCAAGGCGCACCCCGTGGTGCACCTTGAGCTGCGCCACGCGTTTGCGCAGCCCCCGGAAGGGCACGCCGTGGGAAGGAAGTACCAGCGTGTCCTCAGGAAGCGCGGCGTAGCGGTCGAGCGAATCGAAAAACAGCCGCAGCGGATTGGCCAGCGGCTCGACTGTCCAGACGCTGATATTGGTCGTGATCTTGGGCAATACCATGTCTCCGGAAATCAGCACGCCCAGGGACCCGCAATACAACGCCGCGTGCTCGGGTGAATGGCCGTAACCCATCATGACCCGCCACGGGTGAGCGCCGATCGACAGCGTCTGCCCGTCCATCAACCTGCAAAAGGTCCCCGGGAAATCAGGGACACCGCGACGATAGTTGCGGCCGCGGTCTTTCATGCGCTCGAGCCATTCACGCTCCAATCCGTTGCGGCGCAGGAACTCGAGCTGAAGTTCGCCCGCAAATCCGGCCTGGGCCGCGCCTGCCGCGTGCGCGGTGAAATACTCGCCAAGCGAAATCCAGAGATCGGCGCCAAAGCGCTGAGTAAGCCAGTGTGCGTTGCCGGCATGGTCCGGATGACTGTGGGTCACAACGACCCGGCTAACACGCGGACTGCCGCCGTTGCCCGTGCGATGTCCCCCTGAAAAATATGCGTTCCACAGCGCGCGGGTTGCGTCGTTGCCCAGGCCGCAATCGACGATCGCGACGCCATCGCCGTCGGTGAGCAGCCACAGGTTGATGTGATTCAGCGCAAAGGGCAGCGGCATGCGCAGCCAGTGCACGCCCGGCGCGATTTCACGCGAGCGCGCCGGCGCCGGCGTGTCCACAAACGGGAAATCGAGCTCGGAACGGATTTCGTTCATTGTCGGTATCGGCGGAACGTATTCGTCACTCGGGCAGAACCTTTGCTGCACCGCACAAGACGCAAATTTTCGCAGAATTCGCCCCATTCCGCTATCTTTTCGTATTCCGAGTCCGCTTCCATGGAATATTCCCCGGAAATCTTTTTCGTTGGCGACTCCGCGCGCGGCATCCTGGCGCGCTCGAAGTGCCCGGCAGAGGGTCTGCCGAATCGTTCGCGGGTCCAAAGCCGAAAGATTCCGTGCGCATCCCGATGAGCGAATTTCCGGCTCTGCGATTTGGTTTCAGCGAGGAGGTGGAAATCCTGCAGCGCACCGTTCGGGAGTTCGCGGCCGCAGAGATCGCGCCGCGGGCGGCGGAGATCGACCGCTCCAATCTTTTTCCCGCCGATCTCTGGAAGAAGCTCGGTCGCCTCGGGCTGCTGGGGATCACCGTCGAGGAACAGTACGGCGGCGCCCCGATGGGCTATCTCGCCCATATCGTGGCCATGGAGGAGATCAGTCGCGCTTCGGCCTCGGTCGGACTTTCCTACGGCGCACATTCCAATCTGTGCGTCAACCAGATCCGTAGAAACGGCAGCGAGGCACAGAAGCACAAGTTCCTGCCCTTGCTCGTTTCGGGTGACCACATTGGCGCCCTCGCAATGTCGGAGCCTGGGGCCGGATCCGATGTCGTGTCAATGAAACTGCGTGCGGACTACAGAAACGGGAAATTCGTCCTGAACGGCAGCAAGATGTGGATCACCAACGGCCCGGACGCCGATGTGCTGGTGGTCTACGCCAAGACCGATGGCGACGCGGGGCCGCGCGGAATCACCGCATTCATCGTCGAAAAGGGTACGCCCGGCTTTGCCACGGCGCAGAAGCTGGACAAGCTGGGCATGCGCGGATCCGACACCTGCGAGCTGGTGTTCCGCGACTGCGAAGTCCCCGAGGAGAACGTTCTTTCCGACGTCGGGCGCGGAGCGAACGTCCTGATGTCGGGACTGGATTACGAGCGTGCGGTGCTCGCAGGCGGGCCGCTGGGGATCATGGACGCATGCATGGATGTGGTCGTGCCCTATATCCACGAGCGCAAGCAGTTCGGCCAGCCGATCGGCGAGTTCCAGCTCATGCAGGGCAAGCTCGCCGACATGTATACGTCGATGAATGCGTGCAAAGCGTATGTCTACGCGGTGGGCGCGGCCTGCGACCGCGGCGAGACCAGTCGCAAGGACGCGGCAGGCGCCATTCTCTACGCCGCCGAAAAAGCCACCTGGATGGCAGGCGAGACCATCCAGTGCCTCGGCGGCATGGGCTACATCAACGAGACGCCCGCCGGACGCCTGTGGCGCGATGCGAAGCTCTATGAAATTGGCGCAGGGACCAGCGAGATCCGGCGCTGGCTGATCGGCAGGGAATTGTTCGAGCAAACGGCGTGAATTGCTATTCTTGTTCCGCACGTTCCAACACGATGCCAAGAAGGACTTGGTTTCGAATACATCTCACGATGTCGGACGGTTGCGCACTCGGCAACCGTCCGACATCGTGAGACCAGAGGCGTCAAGTCGAGCCGACGCGCTTGGTTGCCAGCCTGGGCCATTCCGGTTTGCGTTAATTGGAGGCAATCATGTCCAACGACCCCATCGTCATCGTCTCCGCCGCACGCACGCCCATGGGGGGATTCCACGGAGACCTCAAGGATTTCACCGCGCCGCAACTCGGTGCCGCCGCGATACGGGCGGCCGTTGAACGCGCCGGGATCAAACCCGAAAGCGTCGGCGAAGTGATTTTCGGCAACTGCCTGTTAGCCGGCCAGGGCCAGGCGCCGGCACGCCAAGCCACCCTGGGCGCCGGACTGCCGATTTCGGCGGGAGCGACAACGATCAGCAAAATGTGCGGCTCGGGCATGAAGGCCGCGATGCTGTGCAACGATCTTCTTACCGCCAATGCCGGCAGCGACGACGTCATGGTTGCCGGAGGCATGGAATCGATGACCAACGCACCCTATTTGATGCCGAAGGCACGCTCGGGCTATCGCATGGGACACCAGCAGGTGTACGACCATATGTTCCTCGACGGACTGGAAGACGCCTATGACCGTGGCCGCCTGATGGGTACGTTCGCCGAGGAGTGCGCCGACAAGTACCGCTTCACGCGCGAGGCGCAGGACGCATTCGCGATCACCTCGCTGGAGCGCGCGCAAAAAGCGAACAAGGAGGGTTGGTTCGCATGGGAAATCACCCCCCTCGCGGTCAGGACGGGCAGGGACGAGAAGTTCGTCGAGATCGACGAACAGCCGTTCAAGGCCAACATCGCCAAGATCCCCTCCCTTCGGCCCGCATTCCGCAAGGATGGCTCGGTCACCGCGGCCAACTCCTCGTCGATTTCCGACGGTGCGGCCGCGATGGTGCTGATGCGCCGCTCGACCGCCGAGAAACTGGGCGCAAAGCCGCTTGCGGTCATCGTCGGTCACAGCACCCACTCGCAGCAGCCGGGCTGGTTCACTACCGCGCCCGTCGGCGCGATACGCAAGCTCTTCGAACGCACAGGCTGGTCATCGGACAAAGTGGATCTGTACGAAATCAACGAGGCGTTCGCCGTGGTCACGATGGCGGCAATGCGCGAACACCGACTGCCGCACGAGAAGGTCAACGTTCATGGCGGTGCCTGCGCCCTAGGGCATCCGATCGGCGCATCCGGCGCCCGGATCCTGGTCACCCTGATCGGTGCGCTGCGGAAATACGGATTGAAGCGCGGCGTGGCGAGCCTTTGCATCGGCGGCGGGGAGGCGACCGCGATGGCGATCGAGCTGGCGTAACGGAGGCGCCATGGCGCGCACACCGATCTCATCCGGATCTGCATTCGAGAAACTCGCCGGCTACAGCCGTGCGGTCGTGGACGGCGAGTGGGAAGCGGCCCTGCCTCGCGTCGAAACGCCCGCCGCGAGGCCGGGCGCCGACGTGAACGTGCGCATGCTGGCAAACAAGACAAGGTGCCGGCCGTGATCCTTTCCCCCGAGCACGAGCTGATCCGCGGGTCCGTGCATGCGTTTGCCGCCGAACAGCTGGCGCCCAACGCTGCGAAATGGGACCGCGAAGCGATCTTTCCGCGCGAGGCGCTGCGCGGACTCGCCGAGATGGGCCTGTTCGGAATCACCGTCGCCGAAGAATGGGGGGGCGCGGGAATGGATTGTCTCGCGCTGGTCCTGGCCGTGGAGGAAATCGCCGCCGGCGACGCCTCGACCTCGACGATCATCGCCGTCAATAATCTGGTGACCGGAATCCTCGATGGCTACGGATCCGCGCAACAGAAGACGACGTTCCTGAAACCCCTGGCCGCCGGCAGTCAGCTGGGTTGTTTCTGCCTCACCGAGCCGCACGCGGGCTCCGATGCATCGGCAATCCGCACCACCGCGCGGCGGGACGGGGAGCAATGGGTGCTGAACGGCGTCAAGCAGTTCATCACCTCCGGCAAGACCGCGGACATCGCTATCGTATTTGCGGTCAGCGGCCCGGGCAGCGGCAAGAAGGGCATCAGCGCGTTCATCGTGCCGACAACGACACCGGGTTACATGGTCACGCGCATCGAGGAAAAGATGGGGCAGCACGCCTCGGACACGGCGCAGATAACGTTCGAGAATTGCCGCGTTCCGGAATCGAACCTGCTGGGGACCGAAGGTCAAGGCTACCGGATCGCACTGTCCAATCTGGAAGGGGGGCGCATCAGCATCGCCGCGCAGTCAGTGGGCATCGCGCGATCGGCCTATGACGCCGCGCTGAAATATGCCCGCGAGCGCACCGCGTTCGGCAAGGCGATCATCGAGCATCAGGCCGTGAATTTCCGGCTGGCCGACATGGCGACCCGCATCGAGGTCGCACGCCAGATGGTACGGCACGCCGCCAGCCTGCGCGACGCGCACCGGCCCTGTTTGAAGCAGGCCTCGATGGCGAAGCTGTTTGCCAGCGAAATGGCCGTACAGGTCTGCTCGGACGCGATTCAAATCCACGGCGGCTACGGCTACGTCTCCGATTTTCCCGTGGAGCGCATCTACCGCGATGCCCGCGTGTGCATGATCTATGAAGGTGCAAGCGACATACAGCGGCTGCTGATCGGACGCACGATCGCCGGCGAGTGACGCCGCGGACGAACACGCTCCGCGGCCGTCGGCACCGCGTTCTTGTCCGTGCGCTGCGGCGACGCCCGGATCGAAAACGAAACCGCCTTCAGCTTGCGGCGCCACGCCCCGATCCGTTTCAGCACATGATTCTTCTTGATCGAATGATGACGCAACGCGGAGTACGCTTGCGCTCCGAACGGCTTACTCCACCTTGATCGTGACGCCCTTCACCTTGCCGGGCTTCGCCTTGGGCAACTCGACTCGAAGTACGCCATTCGTATAAGCGGCCCGGGCCTCGTCGACTTTCACCGGCACCGGCAGCGGCACCACGCGACGGAAGCTGCCGTAGGCGCACTGCATCACGCGCCAGCGGCCCTGCGTGCTTTCCTGTTCGAAGTGCTTTTCGCCCGAGACGACCAGCGTGTCCTCGCGCACCTCGATCTCGATATCCTCTTTCGACATGCCCGGTACTTCAATGCGTGCGACGAGGCGGTCTTCGTCTTCGAACAAGTTGCCGCCCAGCATGGCCCAGCCGCGGCTCGTTTGATAAAGGCTGTCGTCGACTTCGGAGACCGGCGGCAGGTTCGTCTTTTCCCCGGGCTTGAAGCTGGTCAGGGCGCCGGAAGCAGACGCGCGCAGATGGCGCCACCCTTCGGCCAGGTTGTCCCACAGGGACTCGAAGTTCTCTTTCAGGTTTCCAAGCGTCATTGCAGACCTCCGTGAAAAAAAGGCCGCGACGCGCGGCCGCACGCGGGTCAATTCACGTTGATCGCGACCTTGCGCGGCTTGGCGTGTTCGGCTTTCGGAATATGCAGCTTGAGGACGCCGTGCTTGAACTCGGCCGTAACCTTGTCCCGGTCCAGCTCCTGCCCCAGCGCAAAGGCGCGGTGGTAACGCGGCAGATAGACCTCGGCGTGGGTCGCCTCCATCTCGGCAGCCACCGGCAGGTCGACTTCGCCTTCGATGCTGAGCGCGTCGGCCTCGACGCGGACGTTGAGCTTGTTCTTGGACACGCCGGGAAGGTCTGCGTAGAGCGTGATCCCGGCGACATCCTCAATAACGTCCACCGCCGGAAGCATCGTGGCGCCGTCGAAGCGCGTCGTATCCTCAGCAGTATTGGCGACTTTTGTATCGGTCATGGTCTGGTCTCCCATAGGAATTACTGCACTTCAATACGGCGCGGCTGCGACGACTCGCGGCGCCTGATGCTGATATGCAGTACGCCGTCGCTGTAGTTCGCCGTGACGCGGTTCGGATCGACGTCGTCGGACAGACTCACGGCGCGGCGAAAGCGGCCGCTGAAGCGCTCGTTGATGTGCACCGACGCATCGCTGTCGTCGGCGGGCAGGTCGCTGGCTCGCTCCCCCGACAACATCAGCACGCCCCGTTCTATGCTCACGTCCAGCGTCTTCGGATCCAGCCCCGGCGCGAACGCATATATCTCCACCGATTCCGATCTCCACCGATTCCGGCGTGCCGCCGATGTTCATCGCCGGAAAGCTGTTGCGGCCGAGGCCGCGAATGCCGGTCGTGGAGCCGCTGAATTGCTGCACCTGACGCTGCAGGCGTTCAAGTTCGGAAAACAGGTCGC
>MEQX01000047.1 GCA_001770415.1 Betaproteobacteria bacterium RIFCSPLOWO2_02_FULL_63_19
GCCACCTGCTTCGCATCCGCGAGCTGCAGGCGCGCACTGGGGGGATTACCGAATTTGTTCCGCTGCCGTTCATCCACATGGAAGCGCCGATGTACCTAAAGGGACGCGCACGCAAGGGGCCGACCTGGCGCGAGGCGCTCTTGATGCACGCGGTTGCCAGAGTCGCACTGCATCCTCTTGTTACCAATATCCAGGCGTCCTGGGTAAAACTGGGGCCCGAGGGCGCCCTGCAGGCCCTGCGCGCGGGCGTCAACGACCTTGGCGGCACACTGATGAATGAAAGCATCTCCCGGGCAGCGGGGAACGAACACGGCCAGGAATTGCCGCCGGCGGATCTCGACGCGCTCATCTTGCGGGCCGGCCGCAGGCCACAGCAGCGAACGACTCTGTACGAGGAGGTCCCCGAGGCCCAACGCGTCCGCTCATACAAGGCGGCCGCGCTTCTTCCGATCGTGCTTACCCCGGTAAAGCGTCGCCGCGACGCCACCCGTGAAGATGCGGAACTGTCCGACGGAATAGCGGCATGAATAAGCCGGTCATCGCGGTGCTGGGAGGCACCGGTAAGGAGGGCTCCGGTCTCGCATTCCGCTGGGCCTACGCAGGCTACGCCGTTGTCGTAGGTTCGCGCAACGCCGAACGTGCCGCCGCCGCGGCGGACGATCTCAACCGGCTTCTCGCCGGCCGCGCAGCGGTAAGCGGACTGAGCAATCTGGATGCCGCGAAGGCGGCTACACTCGTCGTTTTGGCGCTGCCCTATGCCGCTCAGCGCTCGACCGCGATGGAGCTGAAAGATTCGTTGCAGGGGAAAATACTCATCGACGTCACCGTGCCGTTAGCGCCTCCGAAGGTCGATTGCGTCCAGTTGCCCGAGGGGGGATCCGCAGTGCTGGCTCTGCAGCACGATCTTGGTGCCGGTGTTCGCGTGGTGTCGGCATTCCAGAATGTCTCGGCGGTCCATTTGAAGGACCCGAACCACCGAATCGACTGCGACGTGCTTGTCTGCGGTGATGACGCGGACGCGCGGGAGCAGGCGGTGCAACTGGCCAAAGCCGCCGGTATGGTCGCGTGGCACGCGGGCGCACTGGCGAATTCCGCGGCGAGCGAAGCACTGACCTCGGTGCTGATCGCGATCAACAAACGCTACAAAGTGCCCGCGGCGGGCATTCGTATCAGCGGCGTGCCGCGTCCGGACGGCGAAAACTGAAACGGCAACATCTCGGCGACCGAGCCGTCGCTTCCAGGTCTGAGATAATTACGGGCGCATGCGCAGCCTGACCCTTACGGCGCTCGAAGGCATCCCCGAAGTTCAAGCCGGCGACGACTTGGCTGCAGTGATCCTCGCCGCCCTCGGCGGTGCCGGCGTCGTGCTCGAGGCCGCAGACGTGCTCGTCGTCGCGCAAAAGATCGTTTCCAAGAGCGAGGGGCGCACGGTGGCGCTCGCAAGCATGACGCCCTCGCCTCGGGCGATAGAACTTGCCAAGATAACGGGGAAGGACCCGCGTCTTGTCGAGTTGATATTGTCGGAATCGAAGACCGTGCTGCGTGCAAAGCGGGACGTCATCATCGTCGAACACCGCCTGGGTTACGTGATGGCGAGCGCCGGCATCGATCAGTCGAACGTCGGGCAGGGCGGTGAATTCGCACTGCTGCTGCCGCTGGACCCGGATGCGTCCTGCGAGCGATTGCGCGTTTTGCTGCGCGCGTCAACGGGTATCGATACGGGTGTCGTCATCAACGACAGTGTCGGGCGAGCGTGGCGCAACGGCACCGTAGGCATGGCACTTGGGCTGGCGGGGCTACCTGGCCTGCTTGACTTGCGCGGACGACCGGACCGATTCGGCAAGAAGCTGCTCATTACGCAAGTCGGCGTTGCCGATGAAATCGCCGCTGCGGCGTCGCTCCTAATGGGCCAGGCCGACGAAAGCTGTCCGGTGGTCCACGTTCGCGGCGTGCCCTACGCGAGGCGCGAGGGATCAGGGCGCGAGCTTCTGAGGCCTAAGAACGAGGACTTGTTCCGGTGATCCTCGCGCTCGCAGGTGGTGTGGGCGGCGCGCGTTTGGCAAGCGGGCTTGCGCAGGCGCTTGCACCCGGTGAATTGGCCGTGGTCGTCAACGTCGGGGATGACTTCGAGCACCTCGGTCTGTCGATTTCACCCGACCTCGATACGGTGATGTACACGCTGGCCGGCATCCACAATCCGGAAACCGGCTGGGGTCGCGCGGCGGAGAGTTGGCATTTCATGGAAGCGTTGGCGCAGATTGGCGGCGACATCTGGTTCCGCCTCGGTGATCGGGACCTCGCGGTGCATATCGAGCGCACGCGACGCTTGCGTCGCGGCGATACGCTTTCGGCGATCACCGCGTCATTTTGCGCCCGGCTGGCTATCGCACATATGGTTTTGCCGGTAAGCGACGCACCCGTGCGTACGCTGGTCGACACGGGTGCCGGCGAATTCAGCTTCCAGGACTATTTCGTCCGGCAGCGCTGCGAGCCAACGGTGACCGGTTTTCGCTTCGAAGGCGCTGCCGAGGCGGAACCGTCCGCCCCGCTGATGCGTTTGCTCGAAACTGGCGCGATCAATGGTGTGGTCATTTGTCCGTCGAATCCGTGGTTGAGTGTTGCGCCTATGTTGGCGGTCGCGCAACTTCGCGCGTTTATTGAGTCCAAGCGCGTGCCTGTCGTCGCTGTCTCACCGATCGTCGCCGGGGGTGCGATCAAGGGACCGGCGGCAAAGATCATGCGCGAATTGGGGCTCGAGGCATCGGTGCTCGGCGTGGCGCGCCACTACGGGGCGCTGGTGGACGCTTGGGTCATGGACATGCAGGACGCCGTGCTCAAGCCGGCAATCGAGCGCGGTGGCTTCGCGGTGGCGCTCACGGACACGATAATGAGTGCACCGGAAAGATCGCTGAACGTTGCCAGGGAAACCCTCTCGCTTATGCGACGGGTTGAGGTTCGATGAGCCTATGGAGCATCGTGCCGGTGCGGGGCCTGGCCGCCGGGAAGTCGCGACTTGCGCAGCTGCTCGGTCCGCACGAGCGGCGTGCGCTTAACGCGATGCTGCTCGAGCGCGTGTTGGATGCGATCGAAGGTTGCAACGGCGATTTGTCGCGCTGCGTCGTCGCGAGCGCCGACGCGGACGCGCTGGAACTCGCGCTGAAGCGAGGAGCCTTGCCGATGGCCGATGCCTCCGATTCAGGCCTGAACGCGGCCCTCGAGGCAGCACGCGGTGCGGTCCGAGCCCAAAGCGCAACCTCGCTGCTGGTTCTTGTCGCAGACCTGCCTGAAGCTAGTAGCGATGCCCTTGCCCGCCTCCGTAATCAGACGCCGCCCCATGGCGCTGCCATCATTGCAGACAAGAAAGGAACCGGAACCAATGGCTTGTTATTGCCGGCTGACTGCCGCGTGAACTTCGCATTCGGCGAGGCTAGTCTCGAGCGCCATCGTCAGGCGATCAGGGCAGCGGGCATGGAAGTGACCGTGTGGAGCGATCCTGCTCTTTCCTTTGATATCGACACCCCGTCCGACTACCGAGAGTGGCAGGCGCGCTCGGCAAAGACCTCGAGCGGAATCCGCAGCACGGATTCGATTCGAAAATAAAGGGCCGGAAAATCGAACAACGAGCTGATTAGCGTCGGGTAGGCATGGCCCTACCGATGCGTGGAGCGAGATACAGCGAGCCTCGACAGCGGCAGGATGTGCGACGGACCGGTTTGGCGACCGCATCCGCCGCACGTACCCGTCGCGCGTTACTCCATCCGCTCCGGAAACGGGTCTTCCTCGAATACCGAGATCGCCGGTGCCCTTCCGGTGAAGCCGTATTCCTGCCAGCGCCTGACCACGTTTTCGTACGCAGCTCTCGATAGTTTGGTTCGTTTCGAGAAAGTCTTGATGTATTTGTATTCCATACAAGCATTGATCAATGCTTTCGATCCCCAGGGTCGGATTTCCGGCGGATTCTGGCTTGGGTCGAGATAGGTGCTCCAGGTTTCGCGAAGGATGTCTATCGATTGCGACGGGCGCGAGCGGGTCGCCATGGCCCAGAGCACTTGGCCGACATCGGTTGGATCGATATCGTCATCGACCACGATGACGTACTTGCCATAATAGGCGCCGGCCGTGCACTGTGCGGCGAGCGCCATCACCTGCGCCGCGTGCCCTGCGTACATCTGCTTGACGGACACTACAGTGACGCCCCAGCCGGCCGCCTCGGGGACGGACCACACACCCTGAATTCCCGGTACGCCCATCTTCTTAAGGTCAGTCCAGACGCCCGCGGACCGGAGCGCCGCCCAGAACAGTCCGGCTTCGTTGGAGGCGTTGTCCGCCATGAGCGCGCAGGTGAGCGTCGGATGCGTGCGGTAGCGAAGTTTTTCGACCCTCATGTAAGGCGTCGCCCCGCTTGGCCTGCCGTAATAGCCGGTGAACTCGCCGAACGGCCCTTCGGCGAAAGTCTCCTCGGGATAAAGGAATCCTTCGAGGATGATTTCCGCGTGCGCAGGCAGCGGCAATCCAGTGACATCTCCTTGAAACACTTCGATCGGCGCGCCGCGGATGCCACCGTAATAGTCGTATTCGCATTCAGTCTTCGGCAGACTGGTCGCCGCGACCAGGAACAGCAGCGGATCGATACCGTAGGCGGCAGCAATGGGCATGGGCTTGCCCAGTTTCCACCACTTGTCACGGTCCAGTCCGCCATCTTTACCCGGTGACGTGTAGACGCCCACTTCGCGCGGTCCCTTGATCATCATCCGGTAGGTGCCGACGTTGACGCGGCCGGTTTCGGGGTCTCTGGTCACCACCGCGTCGCAGGTGCCAAGATATCTGCCGCCGTCCAAGGGCCACATTCGCTGCGCGGGGAATATCCGGATGTCGATGGCATCGCCCACGACGACGTTCTCGCTGCTCAATGCGCGTTCGGCCGGGATTTCGACCGGGGCAAGCTTGCGTCCCAACTTCTGTTCCAGGATGCGCACCGCATCGAGCGGATGCTCGACCGGGTCCGCGCCGATCATCAGGCAGAAACGCGACAGATTGCACCCGATAATGTTGTACAGCGCCCTGTGTCCCGGATGCCCTTTGATGTTCTCGAACAGCAGCATGGGACTCTTTTGCACGCCGACCAGGTAGGTGAGCGTGGCCGCCTCGAGGTCGGGATCGACTTCGGCAGTGATGCGCTGCAATTCCCCCATGGCCTCGACCTTCGCCAGCCACGCGTCCAGACCGCTGGCGAACGCCCCGCTCGCTGCTCCGCCATCGCCGGGCGGCTGATCTTCCAAGGTTCCCGCACCGAGTTTCACGCTCATTTCCATTTCCGTGTCTCCTATCGGTCCGTTATCCGCAATTTCACCGCATCGCGGCAACACTCCTTCCATTTCATGTTACGCCTTCCATTGCAGAAACCACTCTACACCGATTTTGCAAGCGCATTGCCGGGGTGGAGGTACGCGGACCGGTATAATCCGTCGCACATCGTAAGGAACAGCGTGGACTCACTGTTGCAAGCATTCATCCTCGGCGTGGTCGAGGGCCTGACCGAGTTCCTTCCCATTTCCTCTACCGGACACCTGATCCTGGTTGGAGACCTGCTCGGCTTTAACGACGAGAAGGGCAAGATGTTCGAGATCATGATTCAGTGCGGCGCGATACTCGCGGTGTGCTGGGAATATCGTGCCCGGTTCGCGGCGGTGCTGGCCGGGCTCGGCTCCGATCCTGCGGCCCAGCGCTTCGCGCTCAACGTTGCCGTCGCGTTCACCCCGCTGGCGATGCTCGGACTGGCTTTCGGGAAGACAATCAAAGCAGCGCTGTTCAAGCCCGTTCCGGTCGCGCTTGCGTTTATCGTCGGCGGCTTCATTATTCTCTGGGCCGAGCGGCGCGAACACCGCATCACCGTGCAGGGCGTGGACGACATGCGCTGGCGCGACGCGCTGAAGGTCGGACTTGCACAGTGCTTGGCGTTGATTCCAGGCACATCGCGCGCGGGGGCCACCATCATCGGCGGCTTGTTTTTCGGCTTGTCACGCCGGGCGGCGACCGAATTCTCGTTCTTTCTTGCCGTGCCGGTGTTATTCGCGGCAAGCGCCTACGAATTTGTCGGAAACCGTGAACTGTTCAGCAGCGCCGACCTCGATACGTTCGCGGTCGGCCTGGCTGCGGCGTTCGGCTCCGCGTTTCTGTGCGTGCGCTGGCTGCTGCGCTACATTGCTGGGCACGACTTCAGGCTTTTCGCGTGGTACCGGATCGGCTTTGGCATGATCGTGTTGCTGACCGCCTACACCGGACTGGTGGACTGGACGAGCGGCTGAGCGGCGATCAAGGGTGCGAGTTTCGAATCCCTTTACGCGGACACCACGCTAATCGAACGCGAAAGCGTCCATCGCGAGCACGCCGAAACTCGTGCTTGAATGAATGATCCTTCCGGGAACGCCGGGTGTTCCGGCGCCAAGTGCAACGAACAATGGCAGGAAATGCTCCTCGGTCGGGTGATTCCTTGCTGCAAACGGTGCGTTGTTGCGGTACTCGAGCAGTTCGACGGATGCGCCAGCAGTCACAGCGGTGCGCAGCCAGTCCGCGAAAGCGGTGACCCACGCAGGCTCGTTTGATTCGCCGGACATCATCTCGCGCAGGTTGTGGGTTGCGTTTCCGGAGCCGAGAACGAGCACGTTGTCTTCGCGCAGGTCGCGAAGGATCTGGCCGATCAGATGATGATGCCGGGGGGATTCATGCGTTTGCACGGTGAGTTGCATCACAGGAATGTCAGCGCGTGGGTACATGAGCTTGAGCGGCACCCAGGCGCCATGATCCAGCCCGCGCTGCTCGTCGATGAGCGTTTCGAGGCCGGCGGCCCGGAGGCTCCGCGCGACCTCGCCGGCGAGTTCTGGGGCACCAGGGGCCGGGTAGCGCATCTCATACATAGCCGGTTCGAAGCCGTAGAAATCGTGGATCGTGCCGGGGCTAGCCGTGGAGCCTACCGTCGGCACCCGCGCCTCCCAATGCGCGGAGATCGCAACCACAGCGCGCGGTCTGCCCATGGTTTCGCCCAACCCGGCCAAGAAACGTCGTGTCGGACTATCGTGGAGAATGATATTCGGTGCGCCGTGAGAGACGAACAGTGCCGGAAGAGTCATGGCGCCTCCCGCGACGTTACCCTTGTTCCCACGGCAGGTCCGCTACTCTCCAGCCATTGATACTGTTGCGATGACCCTGGGCATCGCGATCACCTTCGAAACCCTCCGACACGTTATAACAACTGGAGTAGCCGGCCTCAGTCGCGAGCGCCGCTGCATGATGTGAGCGCTGGCCTGAGCGGCACAGGAACATCAGCACGGCAGACGTTGCCGGCACACGGGCTTCGAGTTGTGCGAGAAACTCAGGATTGCGAGCGCCGCCAGGATAGGTCGACCATTCGATCGTCACAGCCCCCGGGACGCGCCCCACCCAGTACAGCTCGGCTTGCGTGCGCACGTCGACGAGGGTTGCCGGCGGATCCGAGCGCAGTAGCGCAAAGGCTTCCTTCGGCGCCAACTCGCCGGCGTAGCGCAGTCCTTTCTCAAGCGCCCTGCGTTTTGCGAGCGACATAATTGCTTCAACGTCGTTCATCGTTCGCGCCTCTTTGTTAAGGAAGTCCAAAAGTATATTGCGTCCAACCGACGGTACCCAGCGCAATTCGATCGGCATCAACGTGATTTCGACGATCGTCGACAGGCGGTATCGATACGATCGGCGGCCGCGTGCACCATAATTGTGCGAACGGAGTACCGTCCGCACTACAGTTGTGCAGGCGTGCCCGATTCGATGGGGAGAAACATCGGCCCATCCCTTGTGGCACAATGCTCTGCCTAACGTGTTCCGGATGGCACGGATACTGCTCGTAGAGACGCCCAGTTACCGGATTTCGATCCCGTTTCCCCACCCGCTCGCCAATACCTGAAGGAGATTTTCGCATGGCCATGTCCGCAAACGACGTACTGACATTGATCAAGGAGAAGGAGGTCAAGTTCGTTGATCTGCGCTTCACCGATACGAAGGGCAAGGAGCAGCACGTCACGGTGCCATCCAAGGTGTTTACGATGGACAAATTCGAAGACGGACATGCCTTCGACGGATCGTCGATCGCCGGGTGGAAGGGCATTGAAGCATCCGACATGCTGCTGATGCCCGATCCGGACAGCGCGCGCATGGATCCGTTCGCCGACGAACCGATGCTCAACATTTCCTGCGACGTGCTCGAACCTTCCGACATGAAGGGCTATGACCGCGACCCGCGCACTATCGCCAAGCGTGCCGAGGCCTTCCTGAAGTCCTCCGGACTGGGGGATACGGCTTATTTCGGACCCGAACCCGAGTTCTTCATTTTCGATAGCGTGACCTGGAACGTGGACATGTCGGGGTCGTTCGTCAAGATCAAGTCCGAAGAGGCGCCATGGTCGAGCGGCGACGAGTTCGAGGGCGGGAACATGGCCCACCGCGCGCCGGTAAAGGGCGGCTACTTCCCCGTGCCTCCCGTCGATTCGCTGCAGGACATCCGTAACGCGATATGCATTGCTCTTCAGCAGCAGGGCGTCGAAGTCGAAGTGCACCACCACGAGGTCGCGGCCGCAGGCCAGAACGAAATCGGCACCAAATTCGAGTCGCTGGTGAAGCGCGCGGACTGGATGCAGATACTGAAATACACGGTGTGGAATGTCGCGCATTCGTACGGCAAGACGGCCACCTTCATGCCCAAGCCCGTGGTAGGGGACAACGGTTCGGGCATGCACGTACACCAGTCGGTCTGGAAGGACGGCAAGAACATGTTCGCCGGCAACGGCTATTCGGGACTGTCGGAATTTGCGCTGTTCTACATCGGCGGCATCATCAAGCACGCTCGGGCGCTGAATGCCATCACCAACCCGGGCACCAACTCCTACAAGCGTTTGGTGCCTGGGTTCGAGGCGCCGATCAACCTGGCTTACTCGGCACGTAATCGATCGGCGGCGTGCCGAATCCCGTACGTTTCGAACCCGAAAGCACGCCGCGTCGAGGTGCGCTTCCCGGATCCGACCACGAATCCTTACCTGGCCTTCGCGGGGATGCTGATGGCCGGGCTGGACGGCGTGCAGAACAAGATCAACCCGGGCGACCCGATCGACAAGAACCTGTACGATTTGCCGCCTTCGCAGGCCAAGAAGGTGCCCAATGTGTGCAGTTCCCTGGAGATGGCCCTCGAGCACCTCGACAAGGATCGAGTGTTTCTCACGAAAGGTGGCGTGTTCTCCGACCAGATGTTGGATGCTTACATTGCGCTCAAAGAGGAAGAAGTCACGCGGTTCCGCATGACCACGCATCCGCTGGAGTTCGAGATGTACTACAGCAGTTGAGCAGGTCGCGTTGAGCAGCGGACCCGGGTCCGCTGCTCGGACCGCGCCAGACTTCGAAAAGGACGGGGATTTCAGCATAGTCGCCGTCCTTTTTGCATTTGAAATCAGTGGGATTTTTGCCTAGACTTAAACTTCTTTGTGGGGTAGATTCGGCTAATGATCCGAGCCCGTTACGCAATTGCTCTCCCGCTCGCGCTTTTCGGCGCGGCGAACGTCTGCGCGCAGAGCACTACCTACAAGTGCGTCGATCAGGAGGGCCGCCCCACCTATACCAATGTCAAGGAGGAAATGAGCGGGAAGAGGTGCAACGTCGTCAGTCGCGAGGTATCCGTCGTCCCGGTGTCCCCACTGGTCGCCAAGCCACCCCGCAGTGCGCCCAGGGCGCTAGCGGAACGCGTCGATGCGAATACCCAGCGCAGCCGCGACGATACGCGCCGCAAGATCCTGCAGGAGGAACTGGACGCGGCTGAGAAGCGCCTGGCGGAGTCGAAGCAGAGGCTCGCGCAGCAGGACGCCACGCGACGCGCAGATGATCGAATCGATCCTCAGAAGGCGCAGGCCCAGCTCAGGGCAGATCGGGATGAGGTCGAACGTCAAGAGCAGAATGTCGCCTCTTTAAAGCGTGAATTGTCGAATCTGCGCTAGCTGCTTCCCGCGTCGATCGAATCCAGACCCCATCCTTGACTGCGGTGCAGCTGTCGCGCTTCATCATGGTGCGATCCGCCTCTAAGTGGACACGGTGCCGCGCGTCGTGAGCCAGGATCCGTTCCCGGGGCTGGATATGCTCACAACGGCGGTCGTTATCCTGGACCGTGAGCTGAAGGTGGCTTATCTCAACCCGGCGGCCGAGACGGTTTTTGCGCTGAGCCAGCGCAATGTGGTGGGCCATAAGTTTCCCGATCTTTTTGTCGACGGACGCGCTTTCGGTGGCAAGCTTGCGCAGGCGCTCGTCGAAATGCGCGGCTTCGTCGACCAAGAGTTGACGCTGACACGGCCAGGATGCGACCCGCTGCACCTGAATTGCGTGCTCACGCCGGTGGATACGAGCAGCGCGGCTTTGCTGATTGAATTCCGCCATATCGAACAGCAGCTTCGCATCGAACGCGAAGCCCAGCGGCTGACGCAGCATGAAGCCAATCGCGAACTGATCCGCAATCTCGCGCATGAGATCAAGAATCCGCTTGGCGGAATCCGGGGGTCGGCGCAGTTGCTCGAACGCGAGCTCGATCGCTCGGAGTTGCGCGAGTACACTCAGGTGATCATCAAGGAGGCCGACCGGTTGCAGATCCTCATGGACCGGCTGCTTACGCCGAACCGTCCGCCGCAGCTTGGCCCGGTAAACATCCACGAAGTGTGCGAGCGCGTGCGTGCTCTGATACTGGCCGAATTTCCTCGAGATATCCTGATCGAGCGCGATTACGATGCCAGCCTGCCGGACGTGCACGGTGATCGGGAGCAGCTGATTCAGGCAGTGCTCAACGTGGTGCGCAATGCGGCGCAATCCATGAACGGAACGGGAACGATTGAACTGCGCACGCGGGTGGCGCGCCATGCGACGCTCGCGACTTCACGGCACAGGCTGGCACTAGAATTGCAAGTGGTGGACAACGGTCCGGGCGTGCCTGCGGCGATTCGAGACAGGATCTTCTATCCGCTGGTATCCGGCCGTGAAGGGGGAAGCGGGCTCGGGCTCACATTGGCACAGACCTTCGTTCAGCACCATCATGGCGCGATCGAAGTCGAAAGCGAACCCGGGCGTACCTGCTTCCGTATTCTGCTGCCGCTGTCGTGAAAGGTCGCATTGTGAAACAGGTTTGGATAGTCGACGACGACCGATCGATCCGCTGGGTGTTCGAGAAGGCGCTCACGCGCGAAGGAATCCCGTACAGAACGTTCATGCAGGCGGCCGACGCACTTGCTGATCTCGATGCGGGCCCGCCTCAAGTGCTGGTATCCGACATCAGAATGCCGGGCACGTCGGGGCTCGAGTTGCTGCAGGCCGTAAAGCAGCGATACCCCAATCTCCCGGTGATCATCATGACGGCGTACTCGGACCTCGAATCCGCCGTTGCTGCGTTCCAGGGCGGTGCCTTCGAGTACTTGCCGAAGCCTTTCGACGTGGACCAGGCCGTGGCACTGATCCGGCGTGCGGTCGAAGAGTCGCTGCGCGAGGATCAGGGAGAGGAGACCGCCCGGGAATCGCCCGAAATCCTCGGGCAGGCGCAATCGATGCAGGAAGTGTTTCGCGCGATCGGCAGGCTGGCGCAATCGTCGGCGACCGTGATGATCACGGGCGAGTCGGGCAGTGGCAAGGAACTTGTGGCCCGAGCGCTGCACCGTCACAGTCCACGCTCGACAAAGCCCTTCGTGGCCATCAACACTGCGGCGATGCCCAAGGACCTGCTCGAGTCGGAATTGTTCGGTCATGAGAGGGGCGCGTTTACAGGGGCGCAGGCGATGCGCCGAGGACGCTTCGAACAGGCCGAGGGCGGAACGTTGTTCTTGGATGAAATCGGCGATATGCCGGCCGAACTGCAGACTCGGTTGCTTCGCGTTCTATCCGACGGGACGTTTTACCGTGTCGGCGGCCATCAGCCTATCCGCGCCAATGTGCGAGTGATCGCGGCCACGCACCAGGATCTCGACGCCCGGGTCCGACAGGGCCTGTTTCGCGAGGACCTCTACCACCGGCTGAACGTCATCCGCCTGCGGCTGCCTTCGCTGCGGGAGCGCCGCGAGGATATCCCGCTGCTCACCAGGCATTTTCTGGCGAAATCGGCACGGGAATTAGGCGTCGAAGTCAAGCGACTATCGGATCCGGCGATGGCTGTTCTCACGGGGCGGCGTTTTCCGGGGAACGTGCGCCAACTGGAGAACATTTGTCACTGGCTTTCCGTGATGGCTCCGACGCAGGTCATCGAAGCCGATGATCTGCCGGCCGAATTGCGCGACGAGGCGCCCGCGCCAGAGTCCGACTGGACCGCAGCGCTCTCGAATGAGGTTGAGCGCATGCTTGCGCGAGGCGAGTCGTCGATTATGGAACGCCTCGCGCCGCGCTTTGAGAAGACGCTCATCAGCAGAGCCCTTGCGCACACTGCGGGTAGGCGCATCGAGGCGGCGACCCTGCTTGGAATTGGCCGCAATACCATAACAAGGAAGATCGCCGAACTCGGGCTCGACGAGGCACAAACGCCGCCGGCGTGAACTCAGTCGAAATGTCCTCATGCGAGGGCGTTTCGCATTGTGAAACGATTTGGCGGGCCGAGGCGTACAGGTACAATCGGCCCCTTTGTCTCCGTTTCAATTCCTTCGCGGCCGTGGCGGGCCTTCTTCAGGCAGGAGCGTTTCCATGGGTACACCATTTCCCGGCGGTGTGGACATACGGGGCCCGATCGGTCCCGAGTTTTCGCAGGTTCTAACGCCAGAGACGGTCGAGTTTTTCGCCAAGGTGCACCGCGTATTTGCGTCGCGCAGGAATGAACTGCTTGCGCGGCGAGCAGCGCGCCAGAAGGAATTCGACGCGGGCAAGCTGCCGGATTTTCTTGCCGATACTGCCCAGGTACGCAATTCGGAATGGAGAATCGCGCCGCAGCCTGCGGACATGCTCGACCGCCGCGTCGAAATCACCGGACCCACGGACCGCAAGATGGTGATCAATGCACTGAATTGCGGCGCCTCGACCTTCATGGCCGACTTCGAGGACGCCAACTGCCCGACTTGGTTCAACGTGATCGACGGACAGCGCAATCTGCGCGACGCGATTCGACGGACCATCAGTTTCGAACAGGAGGCCAAGCGGTATGAGCTGAACGACAAAGTCGCGGTTCTGATACCCCGGCCGCGCGGTTGGCACCTGGTAGAAAAACACGTGATGATCGACGGCAAACCGGTCTCCGGAAGCATCTTCGATTTCTGTCTGTATTTCTTTCACAACGCAAAGGAACTGCTCGCGCGCGGCACGGGGCCCTACTTCTATCTGCCGAAAATGGAGTCCCACCTGGAAGCGAGACTGTGGAACGACATCTTCGTGATGGCACAGAACGAACTTGGCATACCACAGGGAACCATCAAGGCGACCGTGCTGATCGAAACGGTGCTTGCCGCATTCGAGATGGACGAAATTCTCTGGGAACTCCGGGAACACTCCGCGGGCCTCAATATCGGGCGTTGGGATTACATCTTTTCCTGCATCAAGAAATTCCGCTCCAACAAGGATTTCTGTCTCGCAGACCGCGCGCAGGTGACGATGACGGCGCCGTTCCTGCGTGCCTATGCGCTGTTGTTGGTCAAGACCTGCCATCGCCGCGGCGCACCAGCGATGGGCGGAATGGCAGCGCAAATCCCAATCAAGAACGATCCGGTCGCCAACGAGGCGGCGCTGGAAAAGGTGCGCCAGGACAAACTACGCGAGGTCAACGACGGATGCGACGGCACTTGGGTGGCGCATCCTGCGCTGGTGCCTGTCGCCAAGGAAGTGTTCGACAGGCACATGCCGCAGCCGAACCAGTACGGCAAGCAACTGGACAACGTAGAGGTCGGAGCGGCGGATCTGCTCGATTTCCAGCCAGAGAAGCCGATCACCGAAGCGGGCTTGCGCAACAACATATCCGTCGGCATCCAGTACCTGGGCGCCTGGCTGGCCGGCAATGGCTGCGTGCCGGTGTTCAATCTGATGGAGGATGCTGCCACCGCCGAAATTTCGCGTTCGCAGATCTGGCAGTGGATTCGCTCGCCCAAAGGTGTGCTCGATGACGGGCGGAAAGTCACCCCCGACCTGTTCCGGAAGCTGCTCGCGGAAGAACTGCCGAAGGTCAGGACTTATCTCGGCGACGCGGCGTATGCCGAGGGGAACTATGAACAGGCGGCGAAGTTGTTTGAGCACATTACGACGGACGACAATTACGTGGAATTCCTCACGCTGCCGGCCTACGAGGTGATCGACTGACGCGGCTGTGGATTCGGGAGACGTATACAAGACCCAACGATTCCCGAATCGACTACAGTAGCCTGGTAAGTCTAAAGCTCGAGCTGTGTTCCCAGCTCCACGACACGGTTGGGCGGCAGGCGGAAGTAGCTCGTTGCGCTGCTCGCATTGCGGAACATCGTTATGAATAGCTTCTCACGCCACAGAGGCATCCGCGCGCCAAGTTTCGGAATGAGCGTCTCGCGGCCGAGGAAGAACGACGTGTCCATCATGTCTATCTGTAGCCCCTGCTCGGCACACCATTCGAGCGCCTCCGGCAGATCGGGTTCTTCCATGAAGCCGTAATAGACGCGGACGCGCCAGAATTCGTGCGGGAGCTTCTCGACCATCACCCGCTGAGCCACCGCGACGTGGGGGATATCGAGGACCTCGACGGTGACGATGACCACACGCTGGTGCAAAACCTTATTGTGCTTCAGGTTGTGCAGCATGGCGCTCGGGACGCCGTCTGGATTCGAGGTGAGAAACATTGCCGTTCCGGGCACCCGCGGCGCCTCGCTGCTGCCCGGCAAATGCTCGAGAAAGCTGTTCAGCGACAAAGCGCTCTCCTTGAGCCTCGCGTGCATTATGATGCGCCCCTGTTTCCAGGTGATAAGCAGCAAGTAGATGCCGACGCCGAACATCACCGGAAACCAGCCACCTTGAGGGATTTTGACGATATTCGCGCAAAAGAACGTTATATCGACGATGAGGAACGCCAAGAACAGCAGTCCGGCGCGCGCCGGGCTCCACCGCCAGATCTGCCGCGCTACCGTGTAGGCAAGTATGGTGGTCACAACCATGGTTCCGGTAACGGCGAGGCCATAGGCCGCCGCCAAATTCGTTGACGAGCCGAAGCTGAGTACCAGCGCGATTACCGCAATCAGCAGCGTCCAGTTGATCGAGGGTACGTAGACTTGGCCGAACTCGCGCTCGGAGGTGTGCTGCACGTCCATGCGCGGCAGGTACCCGAGCTGAATCGCCTGGTGCGCTATCGAAAAGGCGCCCGAAATGACTGCCTGCGAGGCGATAATCGTTGCCGCAGTCGCCAACGCAACGAGGGGATAGAGCGCCCAATCCGGCGCAAGCAGGTAAAACGGGTTTTGCGCTGCCCGAGGGTTGTGCATCAACAGAGCCCCCTGACCGAAATAATTCAGCAACAGCGCGGGCAGTACCAGGCCGAACCACGCCAGCGTGATCGGCCGGCGACCGAAATGGCCCATGTCGGCATACAGTGCTTCGACCCCGGTGACGACCAGAACAACGCCGCCGAGCGCAAGCAACGCGAGCACCGGTTCGCGGGCAATGAAGGCGAGTGCGTGGACCGGATTGAGCGCCATCAGAATCCTTGGGTCCTTTGCGATGCCGAAAATGCCCAAGGCAGCGAGGCTGGAAAACCACAGCAGCATGACCGGCCCGAATAGCGCTCCCACCGTTGCAGTTCCCCTGCGCTGAACGAGGAACAATCCGAAGAGCACCATGATGGTAATGGGCAGAACGTAGGGTTTGAACGCGGGAGTGGCCACCTCCAGCCCTTCCACCGCCGAGAGCACCGAGATCGCCGGCGTAATAACGCCTTCACCGCAGAATAACGATGTGCCTATGAGGCCGAGCACGATCAGCGTTGAGCGACGTCCGCGCGACTCCGCGATTCCACGCAGTGCGAGTGCCATGAGCGCCATGATGCCCCCCTGGCCGCGGTTGTCGGCGCGCAATATGAATCCGACGTACTTCAGCGATACGACGACGATCAGCGCCCAGAATACGAGCGACAGCGCGGCGAGAATGTGATCGGGGTCGAGCGGCAGGGAATGCGGACCGCCGAATATTTCCTTGATGGCGTAAAGCGGGCTGGTGCCGATATCGCCATACACGATCCCGAGCGCGGCGAGTGAGATGGCGCTCATACGGGATTTTTCGGTTTGCATTGGGTATGGAGGCAAGACGTCATGGAGCGCCGGCGCATGATTTTCTCACAGCCGAGCGTACCCGTGCGTTACCTACGGCGAGCGAATTTCTGCGACGACGGGCGCATGGTCGGACGGCCGATCCAACCGGCGCGGTTCCAGGTCGATGGAGCAGCGTTCGCATTGACGGGCGAGTTCCTCCGACAGCAGTATGTGGTCGATACGCAGGCCGAGGTTGCGACGAAAACCGTTCATTCGGTAATCCCACCAGCTGAACGACTTCTCGGGCTGCTCGAAGAGGCGAAAGCTGTCCGTGAAACCAAGCGCGAGCAGCCCCTTGAACGCATCGCGCTCCGGCCCGCTGCACAGCACTTGGCCTTCCCACACTTCGGGGTCGTACACGTCGCGGTCCTCAGGTGCGATATTGTAGTCGCCGGCCACGACGAGCCGGGTACGGCGCAACAGTTCATCGCGCAGCCAGCGCTGGAGCGCGGCGAGCCAGCGAAGTTTGTATTCGTATTTGTCCGAGCCGACCGACTGACCGTTGGGCACATAAGCACAGACGATGCGTGTTTGTTCGACCGTCGCCGAGATGATCCGTTTCTGTGGATCGTCGAATCCCGGGATACCCGTCATGATTTCAGCGAGCGGATGTCGGGCAAGGATGGCGACGCCGTTATAGGTTTTCTGGCCGGAGATCGCGCATTGATAGCCGGCGTCCTCGATCGGTGCGCGCGGAAACTTCGCATCCTCGAGCTTGAGTTCCTGCAAACACACGACGTCGGGCGAGTGCCTGGCGATCCAGTCGAGGACATGGGGCAGCCGTACCTTAAGCGAATTGACGTTCCAGGTTGCGATTCGCATTGTTGCTCGTAGCTCCCGTTCGTTGTCGCAGGCGCCTTGGGCGCGCGCAGGGAAGCCGGAAGACGCACCCTACCAGAATGGCGACTTGAACGCGCGGCGATGGGCTACGATCGTGTCACTGCCGCACCGGGGAATTCGCCCATGGATGAATCGGGACACGACGAGTACGTGCGCGGCAAGTCGCAGTCTACCCTGAACGTCGCGCGAGACATTGGCGATGGCGCGGATGTTGACGATCGTCGAGCGGTGAATCTGCCAGAATTGTTCCGAATCCGTTTCCTCGATCAATTCCTTCAACGGCTTCCGTATCAATGCCTCGCCGTTGCGGATGACTACCCGGGTATATTTGTCGGTAGACTGGAAGAACAATATTTCGTCGATGGGGATGATCCTCAACTGGTTTCCGATCGTCGCCTGTATCCACCGCATTCGATTCGTCGCCGGCTTCGCTTCGAGCTGAAGCGTGGACAGTATCGAGGCGATGCGCTCGATATCTGGAGGCGCACTCAATCGTTGTTTCAAGCGCTCAATGGTCAGCGCAAGCCTGTCGGGGTCTACCGGCTTCAGCAGGTAATCCACTGCGCCTCGCTCGAACGCCTCGATGGCATGCGCCTCATAGGCCGTCACGAACACGACGTGACAGCGGTCCGCGACTCTTGCGGCCACTTCCAAGCCCTCCGGCACCGGCATGCGAATGTCCAGAAACGCGAGGTCCGGACGTTCCTGCTCGAACAGTGCCAGCGCCTCGACGCCGTTGCGGGCCTCGGCGAGCACCTGCAGCTCGGGCCAGGCCGCACTCAGCCGCCCGCGCAACTGCTCGCGCATCAATCGTTCATCGTCGGCGACGAGGGCTTTAGGCGAGCGCATAGGAAAGCAGATGCCGTTGCATCTGCGCGGCGCGCACCGGGGCGGTCTCGATCAGATGCTCGACTGCCGCCAGCGAGTTGAACAGAAAATGGGGCTCGACCTGAGCCTGAAGCAGCTGCAGTCGTGCATGCATTTGTCGGAAATGAGACCGGGACATGAAGTCGCTTTACCGAACGGAACCCCTGGGCATCGCAATAGACGCCTTACATTGAATGAGAATCTATCGCTACGCCTATGACGATTGAGCGTCACCGCGAGAGACCGCTTCGACGCTTTCAACAGCTTGATTCGAAACCCCGATGCAGGCAGGGGAAACGCCCATGCTCAAGTGAGTGTTGCACAAATACAACAAGCGGATAAGGCGATAACCTATTGACAAAAATGACTAATTTCGCATCATTCGTCAGGTACACGCAGGTGTCATCGACTCTCCGGCGAAAAACGCCCGGCAAATTTGACAGCGATTCGACCCGGAGGCTAACTTACTCAACTGTAACGAGCTGTAACAAATCTAAGTCCGTAAAAGATAAGAGAAATCGAATCTGTGCCGCCGGGTCCCCGTTGGGGCGAACTGTCGCGCGCGATGATTTTTTCTGTTTTCTTGCGGAATTCATTTTGGGGCAGAGAACATCTTCTTCAGGAGAAAAAATGGATACCAAGTACAGGAAGAAGTCACTGGTTGTTGCCGTGTCCCGCCTGTTTGGAGTGGCAACGGTTCTGACGATGGGCCTGCAGGGGGCGATCGCTCAAGATCAGGTTCAACGGGTTGAAGTTACCGGGTCCAGCATTAAGCGCGTTTTGAGCGAGGGGGCCTTTCCGATTCAAGTGCTTGATCGCGCCGACATTGATAAAACGGGCGTGAAGTCGGTGGTCGAACTGATCCAGTCGCTGCCGGCAATGCAGGGGTTTACGGTTTCCTCCGAATCGGTCGGCGGTGGCGGCGCAGGGTTTGCGAGCGCTTCAATTCATAACATCGAAGAAAACCGCACGCTGGTGCTGGTCAATGGCCGGCGTCTTTCCACCTGGGCCGGACAGACCTTGACCGGATACGGCGCCGCCATCGACTTGAACAGCATTCCGCTGGCGGCGATCGACCGCGTCGAAGTACTGACCGATGGTGCGTCGGCACTTTACGGTTCGGACGCGGTGGCCGGGGTCATCAACTTCATTCTTCGCAACAACCGGACCGACGGCGAGATCGCGCTCAACCACGCTGTCCCGAAGGGAGGGGTCGGCAAGCAGACGAACTTTTCGGTCACGAAGGGCTGGGGGAACCTGCAAAAGGACGGCTTCAACGCGATGCTGGTCTTCAGCAGTGACAAGCAGGACGGCATGAAGGCGACCGACCGCGAATTCGCCAAGACCGGCATCATTCCCTTCAGTACGGGCGGCAAGAACTACGTGTTCTTCAACGGGTCGTCGCGAACCGCTCCCGCCACCTTCGAGGTCTACAATCCCACAACGGAGTTTGACGTGGTAGGCAACCCTCCGGGGATGATCCAGAACGGCGCGTGCCCGCCGTTTCACGTGCTGCGCGGCCGCTGCCGGTTCGACTATACGGCCACGGTTCAGATCCTGCCCGAGTCAGAGCGCCAGAACCTCATCGGATCATTCAGCAAGAGGCTCAATGCCAATCACACATTCAGTGCCGACCTGCTCTACAGCAAATACGCGCTGACGTGGAAGATTGCGCCGCCTCCGGTCGATTTCCAGATTCCGACCGGCGGCGCCCTGTACAACAAATACATCACGGCGTTTGGAGGAACACCCGGGGACGAGTTGTATGCCTACTGGCGTGGCGTCGACGCGGGCAACCGGACGACCGAGGACGAGACCAAGGCGTGGCATGCCAATCTCACACTGACCGGGTTCATCGGCGAGTGGGATTACACCGCAGGCTTGACGCACTCGACGAACACCTGGATCGAAAGGTACAAGGCCGGGTGGCTTTCTCTGAACGAGTTGAATCAGGCACAGAACTCAGGTGCCTGGGATCCCTTCCTGTCTCCGGGGACGCAGAGCGCAGCGGGCAATGCGGCTATTTCCAACATGCAATTCCGGGGCGAGTACAAGCGGGAAGAGTCAACGCTCGACGTGCTCCATGCGAAAGCCTCGCGCGAGGTATTCAAGATAGGCGGAAATCCGGCCATGCTCGGGGCCGGCATCGACTTTCGCCGCGAGAACGTGAAATACAGCCCGAGCGATATCGCCAAGGGCATCGGAAATTCCATCGCCGGTGATACCGCGGCGGAACAGCCGTTTGACGTGTCGCGCAACAGCTGGGGCGCCTTCGGCGAGCTCGTGACTCCATTCACGAAGTCATTTGAACTGACCAGCGCGCTGCGTTACGACCATTACGCGGATTTCGGCAACACGACCAACTTCAAGTTCGGCGCACGCTTCACGCCGGCGAAGCAGTTTCTGGTGCGCGCCTCAATCGGGACCGGGTTCCGCGCCCCGTCGGTGCCGCAGATTTCGGCTGGAAAGCAGCTTTACGGTGTGACCGGCGGAACCTACAGCTGTCCGACCGCGGGGCTGGCCGCGGTTCAGGCGAGCGACCCCACGGCCGTCTGCCGGGTCGACGGGAGCCAGTACGACCAGTTCGCAGGCGGCAACAAGGACCTGAAGCCGGAGAAATCCGATCAATGGTCACTGGGTTTCCGCTGGGATCCAAATCCCTTTGCGTCGATCGGCGCCGACTTGTGGAACGTCAAGGTCAAGGACCGGATCGGACAGTTGTCCGAGGATGTGGTCATGCGCGATTCGGCGACCTACTCGAAGAATTTCACCATCTTCAACGATCCGGCCACTGGCAGGCATTACGTCTCGGTCTTTCTTCCGAACGAGAACCTGGGCGAGCAGAAGTATTCCGGCATAGACATGGATGCCAGGCTGCAATTCAACTCGGGGATGGGCCGCTTGACCACGACGTTCAACTGGACTCATATGCTGAAGAACGAGTACCAGCGCGGCAAGGGCGGCGACTTCTTCACCAACCTGGGCAAGTACAACGATGATGCGGTGACGTTCCGGAACATCTGGCGACTGGTTTTCTCGCTGCGTAACGGCAACTGGAACCACACGCTGACCTACAATTACAAGTCCGGCTACGACGACTATCAGTGCACGGTCGATGATTGCGGCCTCGTGAATGCGGTCAACGCGGACGGGTCGGTCGGCGCTACGGTCGACATGACGACCCACAAGGTTGACGCGTGGAAGACGTTCGACTGGCAGACCGAGTACGCGTACAACAAAGCGTTGACCCTGACGGCCGGGATCCGCAACTTCCTCGACGAGGATCCGCCGTTGTCGATCAGGGTATCCGGGCCGCATCAGCTTGGCTACGATCCGCGGTATGCCGATCCGTTCAAGCGGACGATCTATCTGAACGCGAAATACACGTTCTAGAGACGAATCCGGCATTAAGGCGCATCGAACGCAGGCGGGAGCAGTTCCCGCCTGCGTTTTTGCGTTTCTCATGTCCGTGAACGCTGGCTTTGCCTGAACTCGCGTTCGGCCTGGCCGGGCGGCTGAGCTGATGAGTGTGGTCGAACGGTTTGGGTTTCTGGTTCAATAGCATGCCGTCGGGGTCCATTTCTTGGCGTTCATGAAGTAGAATCCATCGCTGCCCGTCGGGTCTGCACGTCTGGACTTGCAGACTTTGGCATTCGGACCGCTACACCAGGAAATCGGATGGCTTACGGGCGAAAGTCCATGAACGGCCATAGATGGTGAAAGAGAAATTCTGTTTGCTTCTTCGTGCGCGGATATCCGTGGCGCAGGGGTGTCTTGATTGAGCTACGTTCAACCTAACGAGAATTCCAACGCGCGACTCGCCGGCCTGATCGGGGTAGTCGTGTTTCACGCGGTCATGGGTTACGCCCTGGTCAATGGGCTTGCCCGAAAGATCGTGGAAGTGGTTACCCAACCGCTCGAGACCAAGATCATCGAGGAAATCAAACCGCCGCCTCAGGAAAAGCCGCCGCCGCCTCCGCCGCCTCCGAAGCTCGCTGCACCACCCCCGCCCTACATTCCCCCACCGGAGATTCAGGTGCAGGTTCCGCAGGTCGCGCCGGCCATCACGGCGGTTACCCGCGTCAAACCAACGCAACCGGTAGCGGCTCCGGGCACGCGCTTCGAGCCTGCGCCTAAGCCTAAGCCCAAGCCGGCGCCGAAGCCCGCCCCGCGGCCCGCGCCCATATACAAACCTCCGGTCGTGGATGCCAAGGCCTGCGAAAAGCCGGCGTACCCCGTGGCGTCGCTACGCAGGCAAGAATCGGGAATCGTGCTGCTCGCGTTTCTGATCGATGTAAACGGGTCGGCCGTCGAGAGCAAGATAGAACGCTCATCGGGGTACAGGAGGCTCGACGAAGCCGCACGAAATGCGCTCGCCCTGTGCAAGTTCAAGCCCGCGACGACCGATGGCAAACCGGAGCGCGCGTGGGCGAAGATCGAGTACGAATGGAAGCTCCAGTGATTTTGATAACAACGCGGCGAACGTTTCGGCGTCGTCGGGATTTCGGCCGACCAGCCGGAAAGCACCACTCTCCAGGAAAATGACATGACAAGTTTCAGAAGACATCTGCGCAACCTGCTTATTGCCGTGCTGGTCGGTGTGGCCGTCGCGGCGATCGCCGCTCCTTCGCCCGCGACGGCGCAGGCAATCGTGACGCCAACAACGCCCGCACCGTTGATCGAATCGAAGCCTTTGCCACCGTTAGCGGCTCCCGTGACCGAGGTTGTGGAGAACCCATACGGCCTCGAAGCCCTATGGAAGCAGGGCGATTTTGTTTCCAAGGGCACGCTGATTACGCTGCTCATCATGTCGGTGGGATCGTGGTATATCGGCATCCTCAAACTGATCGAGCAGGCCAAGCTGATGCGGCAGGCGAGGGAATCGGACCAAAAATTCTGGCAGGCCAGTTCGGTAAAAGAGGGCATCGCTTCGCTGCATGAAGACAGCGCATTCAGATTCGTCGCCGAGAAGGGCGCGTACGCAGCCGAACATCACGAAGGTTCGGTCATCGAACAAGTGGACATGAACGCGTGGATCGGCATGTCGATTCAGCGGGCCATCGACACCATCAATAACAGGCTGCAGAACGGGCTGGCGTTTCTGGCGACGGTCGGTTCCACCGCGCCGTTCGTCGGTCTGTTTGGAACCGTCTGGGGCATTTACCACGCGCTGACCGCAATCGGCATCGCCGGCCAGGCTTCGATAGACAAGGTTGCCGGCCCCGTCGGTGAGGCGCTGATCATGACCGCTTTCGGTCTTGCGGTCGCAGTTCCTGCCGTCCTCGGGTACAACTGGCTCGTCAGGCGTAACCGAGTGGCGCTGGAACTGGTCCGGCACTTCGGGGGCGGCGTGCACATGACGTTGCTGGGCGGCGGTCGCCGGGGCGATCGTCGCAGAGGCGCCTGAGCATGGGCATGGGCGTCGCCCCGCTCGAGGCCGAAGACGACGTCGTCTCGGCGATCAATACCACGCCTCTGGTCGATGTGATGCTTGTGCTGCTGATCATCTTCCTGATCACGATTCCGGTGGTGATTCAGACGACTCCGGTGGAACTGCCGAAGGAAACGAACCAGCCCACGCAGACCAAGCCGGAGAACATCAACATCGCCGTCAACAAGGATGGAGACGTGTTGTGGAACACCGAGCACGTCGATGATAAGAAGCTGCTGGAGCGGCTCAAGGAGGTCGCAGTGAAGCAGCCGCAGCCGGAAGTGCACATCCGGGGGGACAGGAACGCTCGCTACGAATTCGTCGGCAAGGTCGTGTTCGCATGCCAGCGCGCCGGCATTCTCAAGATCGGGTTCATCACAGAACCTCCGGTGCGCGCCGCGGGAACATTAAGATGAAGGGAACTCCATGGGAATGAACCTGCGCAACGGCGGCGGATCGGGCGATCCGGAAGTGATGGTGGACATCAACACGACGCCACTCATCGACGTGATGCTGGTGCTTCTTATCATGCTCATCATCACGATCCCGATCCAGACGCACGCGGTGAAGCTGAACATGCCGGCAGGAAATCCACCGCCGCCAACGGTGCCGCCGGAGGTGGTGACGATAGAGCTCGATTTTGACGGCACCGTTCTGTGGAACGGCGTGGTGCTTGCTGACGGGCCGGCACTCGAGACGCGGCTGCAGGCCGCCGCCGCGACCCCGGTACAGCCAGAAATTCATCTGCGCCCGAACAAGCTGGTCAAGTACGAGCGCGTAATCGCGGTGATGGCCTCGGCCCAGCGCCTTGGCTTGACCAGGATCGGCGTCATAGGAAACGAGCAGTTCCTAAGGTGATGCCACGACATATGCCGGAACAGCTGTGGCCCTTCCAGGTATGAGCATGAGGGAGGTGCGTATGTACCATCGATATTTCGGCGTTTTGCTCGCCGCGCTGGGCACGTGCGTCGGATTTGCGGGCGCGACGGGCGTGCCCGGATTCGAATTGATAGGTGCGGCTTATGCACAGAAGCCTGCGGCCAACACGGTGCGCCCGGAGATCGGCAAGCCCATCCAGGCCGCTCTCGATCTGCTGAAGCGCAAGCGGGCTAAATCAGCGCTCGCCAAAGTTCGCGAAGCCGATTCTGTGACGAACAAGACGCCCTACGAAGCGTATCTCGTCGAGCGGGTTCGCGGCCAGGTCGCTGCCGCCGCGGGAAACGCCGTCGCGGCCGCTCGCGCGTTCGAAGCCACAGCAGCCAGCTCCGCAGTCAGCGGCGCTGAACGGCTTCAGTTTCTCGCGGCGGCTGCGGGACAGTACTATCTGACCAAGAACTACGCAAAAGTAGTCGAGATCTGTGCCCGCTATTTCAAGGACGGCGGCTCGGACAAGGCCGTACGCATTCTCTACGTACAGGCGCTGTACCTCGGAGGTGACTTCGCGGCCGCCGCGAAGGAGCTGCTGCGCGATGTCCGGACCGAGGAGCAGGCGGGCAGGATGCCGCCGGAGGCTCAGCTTCAGTTGCTGGCGAACGCGTATCTCAAGCAGGGCGACAGCCTCGGTTACGGGAGTGTGCTTGAAAGACTTGTCACCTACTACCCCAAGAACGAGTATTGGCTTGCGTTGATTCACACTGTTGCCGGCGCGCGCTCGGGATTTTCAGAGCGCCTCTCGCTCGATTTGGCTCGGTTCAGACTCGCCACCGGCACCATGCGCAATGCGGCCGACTACATCGAAGCCGCGCAACTGTCGCTTCAAGCCGGACTTCCGGCGGAGGCAACGAAGATCATCGACCAAGGGTATGCGGCGGGCTTACTCGGCGCCGGACCGGAGTCCGAGCGCCATCGGCGCCTCAAAGAAATGGCCAACAGGAATCTGGCCGAAGATAAGAAAACGCTTGGCCAGGACGACGCTGCGGCTGCAGAGCTAAGGGACGGGACAGCACTGCTCAACGCGGGACTCAACTACGTGTTGCACGGCGCTGGCCCAAAGGGACTGGCAATGATGACTCAGGGTTTTCGGAAAGGGGGCCTGAAACATCCCGATGACGCCCGACTGCGTCTCGGGTACGCGTATCAGCTTTCGGGCCAGAAACAGAAGGCGATCCAGATGTTCAAGTCGGTCCGCGCCAAGGACGGAACTGCCGCGCTGGCGCACCTGTGGGTACTTCATCTGGGTCGGGGAGGCTGAGAGCGCAATGTTCGTTTGAGCGGACATTGCGCTCTGACCGCGGCTCAACGCCGATGCATTTCGCGTTTCAGGACACGGGCTATTTATGAAAACCGGGTTGCGCGGATCTCTGGTGCTGACTCTGGTTGTGCTGGGGGCGGTGGGACAGTCCGGATTGGCATGGTCGGTTCAGGGCGACTCCGCCCGTTTTGCTGGATTGGTCGCGAAATGGGAGGCCTTTGAGCGGCATGAGTTTCCAGAGACGGCGACGCTGCGCGGTTACCATGAAGCCGATGATCGGCTGACTGACGTATCGGATGCCGCGGTGTTCCGGCGACGGCGATTCGTCACTGCGCTGCTCGCCGAAATAAGCACCATCGACCGGGCCGCACTCACCGAGCAGGAACAAATATCGCGGGAGCTGCTGATGCGGCAGCTCGCGCAGAAGGCGCGTATCGCGTCCTTGTACGGAAAGCTTCCATTCGGAGCTTTCGAGTCCGATAGCTGGATTCCCTTTTCGTCGCTGGACGGACCGCATTCATTACTGGTGCAGCTGGCGCAGGCGTCGCGGTTCTCCAACCGGCGAGATTATGAAAATTACCTCGCGCGTCTGGACCAGGTTCCTGACCAGCTTCGAAATCTGTTAAGGCGCATGGAATCGGCGATCAACGCGGGCTGGATCGCACCTGGGGCCCCAATGGAGCGCGTACCCGAGCAGCTATCAGGGTTCGCCACTGCGGCCGTAGCGAGCGGTCCTCTGATGAGTCCGTTTTCCGGTCCGCATCAGGGCGTGGACGAAGCTGGCCGGGAAGCACTGGCTGCGCGGGCGCGGCGGGTGCTTACACGAAAGGTCGCACCGGCATTCGCCGAGGCAAAACGCTTTCTGGAGCAGACGTATCTCCCGGCGGCACGCGCAGCACCGCTGTCTGCATCGCGGCTACCCGCAGGCAAGGCCTACTACGATGCGCTTACAAACATCTATACCACGACGTCCGACACACCGGAGCAGATTCACAGGGTCGGGCAGCGCGAGGTGGCGCGCGTCAGTACCGAGATCAAGCGAATACTTGATTCGACGGGTTTCACGGGCACGCTGCGCCAGTTCGTCGTCGCGAAACGTGCGGACCCGGCTCAGCGGTTCGAATCGTCCGAGGCCATGCTCGTCGGCTACCGGGACATCGCCAAGCGGGCCGACGCCGAATTGCCAAGGCTGTTCGCTACGCTGCCGCGTCTGCCCTACGGTATACGCGCGATGGCGAAATTCGAAGGCGACAATGCGGAGCGATATGTTCCAGGCAGCGCGGACGGGCAGCGGGCCGGGTTTTTCATGGCCAACGTCAACCGGCTCGACCGTCGCGGGCGGTTTGAAATGGAGGCGTTACTTCTTCACGAAACCGTTCCGGGCCACCATTTGCAGATTGCGCGGGCCATGGAAATCGACACGCTGCCGGAGTTCAGGAGACATTTGTGGATCACCGCGTACGGCGAGGGCTGGGCATTGTATGCCGAGAGCCTGGGCGGGCAGATGGGCCTTTACAAGACGCCCGAGAGCAAGATCAATTACCTGTCGTCTGAGATCTGGCGTGCCGCGCGTCTGGTCGTGGACACCGGTCTGCACCGCCTCGACTGGACGCGCCGGCAGGCGATCGACTATCTGGTGGATACCGCGGGTGTCGAGGCGGGATTTGCCGCCGCCGAAGTGGACCGTTACATCAGCATCCCCGGCCAGGCTCTCGCCTACAAGATGGGGGAGCTGAAGATCAAGGCACTGCGGGCGAAGGCGCAGGCGCAGCTGGGCGTGCATTTTGATTTGCGTCGATTCCACGACGCCGTGCTCGATGACGGTCCGCTTCCGCTCGACGTGCTGGAGCAGCGTATCAATTCGTGGATACAGCGCGAGAGGGCGCGCGCCGTCAAGACACCGGGCTTCGTCGAGCCCAAAGCGTGAGCGCGGCGCCCGATAGGCGAATGCAGGCAGAGGAGCGTAACGGTGCACTTGATCGCTAGAGCAATGGTTGAGGCGGAACTCGAGGACGCGTTCGGTCTGCTGCGGGCGTTCCTCGCGTCGGACAAGCATTATCTCGACAGCAGTGCTGCCTATGGCGACGGCGGGCCGGCGGCGCTCAAACGTGCGCTGCAGCTCCTTTTGGCGCGCCCAGAACTTGGCTTCCTGTGGTTGGTTCGGGAGTCGGGGACAGCGGTCGGCTGTTGCGTGGTGTGTTACGCGATTTCGACATCAGCCGGGGCAATCGTTGCCAAGCTCGATGATGTTTGCGTGCTGCGCGGCCGTGAGGGACAGGGGATCGGCACGGCGTTGATTGACAGTCTGATGGTGGAGCTGCGACGTCGCGGCGTACGGCGTATCGATACTTCCTGCCACCTGGAAAACGCGCGAGCCCTCGATTTCTATCGTCGCCTCGGATTCCGTCGGCTCAACGAAGAGCGGCTCGCGCTGGTGCTCTGAATTCGCTTCCGGCACAGGGCAATGCACGACGAGGCGCCCCGTGTTCTCTTAGGAAACGGGGGACATCGGTGCCCGGCGATCGTCCGCCGACCTCGTGTCGACGGATCCACCGCGAACAGGTGCGCCTAGCAGTTTGTTGAACTTCGAACGTTTTTCATGAGTTCAGCGATGCCGAATCGGCGAAATGGCGGTATCGGACAGCGGGAACTGCTCTCCGTGACCCCTGGTCGGGGTCGTTGGCGTTCATTTTGCGCTCGCTGCACGCACCACTCCCGTCTATCCACTCGGTTCGGGCGCAAGAAGCTTCGGCAGCCGACGCAGATTCACCACCGTCGCCGCGAGCGTGAAGAGCAGCTCGACCTTGGCCAGGCCGCGCAGCTTCACCTGGCGCAGGATGCCGTGCTGCTTGGCGTCACCGAACACGGTCTCGATGAGCTTGCGGGCGAACTGGCTGATCCGATATCCGGTGTGGCGCGTCGTGCGTCCATCGATGCGGCTCGATCGGCCGGAGGTGTTCTGCGCCACGTGCGGCGTGACGTTGATGTTCCTGCAGCCTTCGACGAAGGACTCGGTGTCGTAGGCCTTGTCCGCGCCGACGGTCTTGCGCGCTTCCCCCGGCAA
>MEQX01000048.1 GCA_001770415.1 Betaproteobacteria bacterium RIFCSPLOWO2_02_FULL_63_19
GATGGCATTGTGGATGACGCGGTCCTTCCCGAAGGCAGGAATACTGCCGGCGGATTCGGAAACCGAGGTGAAGGCCATTTCGATCATGGCCTGGTGCGCATCGGGCATCCATCCGCACTTGACGCGCATCAATTCGCCGGTGAAGTTCTGCGATACCCCGGGTTCGGAGGAAAGCATCAACCGGCTGGCGGCCAAGGAACTCGACCATGTGTTCGGGATAGGGGACGGCATGCTCTCGGGGCGGGAGTATTTTTTCGGCCAGTGGTGCGCCGCCGATTCGCATTTTTTCTGGACGTGGCGCAGGGCGACGCAATTCGGTCTGGATTTTTCGAAATACCGCAACTGCGTTGCGCATTTCGAGCGCATGCAGCAGCGCCCCGCCGTGAAGAAAGCTCTGGAGTTCGAAAAACAGGTGCAGGCCGAGTTTGCCAAGGCGGCGTAGGACACCCCGGTTTCGACACTGAACCCGCGCCAGCGGGAAGATAGCGGTAGAGTTATCGGAGATCCCCAACGGTCGGTGCTGACTGAGTTCGAGCGCGCGCCCGCAACGTGAGGATCGCGCGCCAGGGAAAAATGAACGACCGGCTCGGCACGCGCGAGGTGGAGCAATATTGCGCTCTCGACGAACCCGCAGTGCAATTGGTACGGCGGGCGATGGCCAGCCTAGACGCTCGCGGTGTGCGGCTAGCACCGCATACTGGCTGTCAGGTGTCAGACGTCCATACTCTCGGCAATCTCCAGCACATCGTCGAACTCGACGCCGAGAGATGTAGAGGTCTTCGGGGCCGCGTACTAGGGCCCGGTTAACGCCAGGTACCGGTCATTCAAGCGAGCGTGATTTGTTGACTGCGTCAGGCAGTTCGCGACCGACAACGGACGTAAGAGGCTGTCTCCAAGAATCGCTCCCGCGCGGTCGTTGGGGGCGCGCTGTCTCGCGCGCGTCACGGCGGCAAGGACCGTACCAAGTTTAAGCCCTATCCGGATCACTTCTCTCCTTTCATTTTTCGCCCTGCGTTAGGGTCTTCCAAAATGGCCCCAGATACGGCCCGACCAAAGACAAAATCGTCAGCAAGATAAGAATCTTGCAGATAACCGAAGAATAGAACACGGAATAGGAACCGTTGGAGATAAGAAGCGCCCGGTGGTAATTCGTTTCAACCATTTCGCCCAATACAAGTCCCAGCAGCAGCGGTATCGGGGTAAAGCCCCGCTTCAGCAGGACGTATCCCAGCGCACCAAAAGCAAGACTGATCATCACGTCGGCCATGACGTTGCGAATGGCAAAGCTTCCCAGCAGGCTCACGACGAGTATCAGCGGCACGATGACATTGTTGGGCAACAGCGTCACCACCGCAAGATGCCGGGACGCCGTCATGCCGACGAAGAAGACAAAAAACGAGGCCAGCGAAAGCGCGACGAACAGACTGTAGATGATCTGAGATTGTTCGGCGAATACCAGCGGGCCCGGAATGATGCCGAAAATGATCATGACCCCCAGAAAGACCGCCGCGCCCACGCTGCCCGGTATGCCCAGCGCAATAGTGCAGACGAGATCCCCGGGCATGCAGGAATTGGTGGCGGTTTCGGAAGCAAGCACACCCTCCGGTGTGCCTTGACCGAACTTTTCGGGATGCTTCGATACCCGTTTCGCATCCGCCCAGGCAAGCAGCCCGGCCGAACTTTGCCCGACTCCCGGAAGCACGCCCACGAAAAGACCTATCAGCGCCGCACGAACCGCGGTTAGCGGATGCCGAAAATAGGCGCCCGCGCCCTCCCAGAAGCTGCCGGTGAGCTTTTCGAGGCGCGATATGGATGTCGCGCTTTCGGCCAGCACCAGCGCCTGGGTCACCGCGAACAGTCCCACCAGAGCTTGAATGAGCGGAATGCCGTCTTCGAGCGGCGAGCCGCGATAGCGGGTGACGAATCCCTCGGTGTTCGGATCCGCCGCTCCGTCACGCTGTGCATGACGCGCTAGAAGAAGGGATTGCCGTCGGCTCGTGCATGCAAGGCAGCGCAGCCGAGCGACAGTTGCTGTTTGATCTTA
This sequence comes from Betaproteobacteria bacterium RIFCSPLOWO2_02_FULL_63_19, assembly GCA_001770415.1. Lineage (GTDB taxonomy): Bacteria > Pseudomonadota > Gammaproteobacteria > Burkholderiales > SG8-39 > JACQTO01. Next base: position 2,045 of record MEQX01000048.1, read on the forward strand.
TTCGATGCGCTTTGTCGCCTCCAGTATGCGCGGCGGTCACGGCGCGGGCTGGAAGCCCTTGTTAGTCCACTCGCTCAAATCGGCTCCGAACCACTCGGTCGGAAGCTCACGCCCGAGGCCGCCTTTCCTGCATGCCTTGTAGATCAACGCGCCTGCCGCGGCGAATTGAATCCCGACACCGGTGTTGCTCTTGTAAAAGATGATTTGCTTCGCTTCGGTTCTCCCGGGGTGCTTTCCGATTAGCACTTCTCCCAGCTCACAGACCTTGTCCCAACCGAATTTCCCCTCCTCGATCAAATCCAGGAGTTCGCGCTGCTGGTTCGTGATGGCGGTTCGTCGGCTGTTTAGCACGATGAAGTCGCTTCGGATCATGGTCGTAGAGTCCGCCTCGGTCCTGCGATGCACCCCATCCGTATTGGCGATGGTGGTGACGAGCTGGCCCGGCTCGAGCCAGTTGCCGTCAAATACGGGCTCGGATGAGTTGGTGGCCGACATGACGATGTCCGCACCCTTGATGGCGGCTTCCGGACCGGCGGCCGGCTGAACGTCGACGTCTAGCTGCTTCGAGGATTCTTGCGCAAATTGTTCGCGGTGATCCTTGTTGGGACTGTAGACCCTGACCTGCTCGATCTTTCGCACACAGCAGATCGCCTCCAGATTTCTCCGCGCTTCACTTCCGGAGCCGAACAGCCCGACCACCCGCGACTCCTTCCTTGACAGGGCGCGGTGCGCAACGCCTGTGGTCGCCCCGACCCGGATCGCGGATAGCGCGAAATCATGTATCAACGCGAGCGGCTCGCCGGTCTCCAGGCTGAAGAGCAGGAAGAATCCCCAACTCCGATTTGCCGGATAGCGAAAGTCCATGCGCTTCGAGCCTCCGACCAGGCGTTCCTGGACAATCGTGGAGTCGTAACGCAGCGCCGCTACGCCAAAGCTCGGCACGGCTCCGGGAATGATGTTCGCCATGTATCCCGGCTTGTCGAGATCCGGTGGAACCTTGAAGCGTACTCGCGGGCTGTTTACCGCGACACCAAGGGCTTCCTCGGCGAAGGCGCGCTCCATGGCCTCGATGCAATCGGGCATCTTGAGAACCTGCTTCACCTCATCGTCGCTGATCAAGAGCATTCCGTCTGTCCTTTCATCTGGTTTCAGTAGTGTCCCAACGTTTTTCAGAGGAGAACGCCCTGGATCGGCGACATTGGCGGCTCTGAATTGGTCGGGAGATTTGGAAGCAATTGATTTATGGGTGTTGTTTCGAACATGGTCAGACTCAGGATTTGTAGGATTTCATAGAGGCTATGCGACAGCTTGAGCCGCCTCTTCACGATCGCGATCAGCACGTAGGTGCAGACCGCGATCCAGATTTGCGTCTTCACGGCGTTCTCGCTGGTACCGAGAAATGCCTTGATGCGCAGGTGCTGCTTGATCCATTTGAAGAACAGTTCGACTTGCCAACGCTGCCGGTACAACTGAGCGACCAGCTCGGGTTTCAATGCAAAGTTGTTGGTCAAGAACGTGACGCGCTTGCCAGATTCCTCGTCCCGCACCACGATCCTGCGCAAGGTGGTCGGATAGTCTTTGCTCGAATAGAACACCGTGAGCACGCCGGCCTGGTCGCACAGAACATTGGTATCGATGCGATCGACCGGGTGCGAGTAGCGCCGCTTGAACTTGGTGTTGCTCTTGGCGCGGGTGACGAAGAAAGCCTGTGCTTGATGAATGGCGAACAATCGAGAGAAATCCAGATACCCGCGATCGAGCAAGTAGTACGCCCCCGGCTCGATGATCAGGTCGTCCAGAATATTGACCTCGTGGGTCTTGCCATCGGTAATGTGAATGAAGCTTGGGATCGCGCCGCGCAAATCCAACAAGGTATGCAACTTGATGGCGGCCTTGGCCGAACGGAACGGCGCCCACGGATAGATCGACAGGCACAGGTCGATGGTGGTGGCATCGAACGCATAGACCGTTGCGTCCAGATCCACCGCCAATGGATCGTCGGCATACAACGGCCGGGCAATGCCAATCAGATGCTGCGCAAAATCGGCGTATATCTGCCAGGGCCGCACCGCGTTCGCGTTGGACAGCGTGTTGCGCGAAATCGTCTTGCAGCGAAAGCCCATGTGGTACAGCCGCGCCGACTGGGCACGTAAGTTCACTTCGATATCTCTCAACGACTCGCGTGCAGTCAGCTGCGCAAAGGCCATCGCAAAGAACTGATCGAGGCAGGAAAATTCCTGCACTTTGTGATCGCCGCGATGCGTTGCCACGCAGCGGCGAAACGTGGAGAGCGGCACATGGGCCATGACCTGCGCAAACACGAGCATGCCTTGATGCATGGGAGCCTTCGGCGGATATCCGCAAAAGGCCTAAAGTCTGCGCCTCGACGTTCAAATCGAGACCAGACAAAATCGCTCGTTTCCGCATTTCAATCATTAACCTACAACCGTCTCAAGTGAAAACGTTGGGACACTACTGATCTGGTTTCTGAAATCCATGCGGCATCGGTGCCGCACTCCTGGTCGACGCGCATAAGGTGCTTTAAAGCGCCGGACTCCAGCCCGTTCCCGGAACGACTTGCACGGAGCAATGTATTCTCTTTGACAACCGTCACGTTGCTCGCGGCGACTGAATCTGGCAGCCCAAATCGGCGTGAAGACGAAATCCAAAATGAGGAATTGCTCGAGCGCCGTTACTTGACACTCAATCATGAGCGCTTGTCTTGGAGTTTGAGTAGCCGCATCGCCGTCCCGGCAAGAATACCTTCTTTCAATTCTTGCTTGATTTCAAGACCTCTCACCGCGGCAATATACTCACGTAGCGACCCCATCCCTTTGCCGGTGTCGGTGCTCACACCCGTAAAATCCTGAGGATAGTCTGAGGCAAATACCAGCCGCTCGGGAATGATGCCCAACAGAGCGCACCTTAACGCGGTAAGTCCCCCTTCGAAACCGCCGAGATCGAAGTAAAGCATATCGAAGTAGTCATTGAACGGCCGCTTGAGGGTCCCGAATCGGTAGGCCTTCGCGACCAGCCGGTCCTTGACGGCGGAAATACCTCCCCCAAAATGACCGATCACAAAATTGAGTTTAGGGAAGCGATCGAGAATTCCGCCGGCGATGATTCGCGTAGTCGCGACCGAGAGGTCTATTTCTCTTCCGAGGACGCGCGGCAAGTCAAGATCAGTAAGAAATTCATAGCCTCGCGGCAACATCGCCGGGTGAACAAAGATGGGCACGTCCAATTCGCTCGCCTTTGCGTAGAAATCGTACAGCTCCGGCGAGTCAAGTGAGAGACCTTTTACCTGCGAGGTAATAGTGACGCCATGAAGACCCAATTCTCTTATCGCCCGATCCAACTCTTTCATCGCGGCTTTACCTTCGAGCACCGGAGCGTGCGCCAGCGCCGCGACCCGACCGGGAAATTTCTGTTGGAGTTCGGAGAACTTGTCGTTGATGAACTGGCAATCTTCCAACGGAGCATCCCACCCGAGCAGACAGGAGAGTACGGAAACGTCAATTCCGGCCTCATCCATATCACGTAGCTGCGCCTCAGCATCGTAGAGCTTCGCGTGCATGGTTAAATGCGGCATTGTTCCGTCTTTCGCGAACGAAGTCTTGTCCGAGTAGAGGCCTCTTTTTCGGGCGAGTTCCACTGGAACATAATGGCGCTGAAAATCGACAATCACGTTTCTCTCCTCTGAAAGTGGACCCAAAGCTCGGACGAGGGCATAGGGCCAAAATCGATATCCTCGGGTTCCTGCCTCACCCCCGGACTGATAAGACTGTGGAGGAACGCGGTGGCGGCGGAACTCGGCAATTTCCGCTGGAGACCGGACTCATGTTGCGACGGCCAGTCATCATGGCGCGCCCCTAATTGTCCTTCTTACCGATTGCCTCTCGGGTCCGCCCGGTGCGCTGATCGGCGTCGGAATGGGCGTTCTTGACAACTGCGGTGCGCCGCACGCGTCACAAATGTCGACCCAACAGAGCCAGTTCGCATCGTCACGGAAGTCGCAGTCCTCGCGAAAATGGCTCAGGCGCGATTCGGTTCGGTACAGCGATGCTCTCAGGATGAACTCGGCGGCAAGCAGCATCGCCTCGGTTTCCTTGAGTCTTACTAGCTCATGCGTGTGCGGCGCTCTGAGGGCGCCGAACGTCTCGCGAAGCGTCGCCAGGCGATCGAGTGCGCGCTCAAGCCGCGCTGCATGCTTCCATACCGAGACGTCCCAGGCGAACATTAGCGCCTGGAGATCGCGAAGCACGCGGTCGCTCTTCGCCGCCTCCGCGTCGTTGCGCTCGCGATTGCTCTCCGCGTGCAACGCGCGCACTTCGTCAGCGTCGAGTACGGGCGCCCGCAGCCGGTCGAGTTCCTCCACCGCGCTGCGGCCTGCAATCCAGCCAGTACCGATGCACATGCCGATGTGGAATCCGGCAAAGTGGTTCGCTGCGCCCGCCTGGGCGAGTCCTGCCGACAGCAGCCCGGGTACGTCTGAGCGGCAAGCGGCGTCGGTGCGGATCCCCATCTTGGTCATCTGGTTCTGGGGATAGTAGGGTGTCGATCCGAATATCTCCGTCTGCGTCTCTTTGCCGAGTTTGCGGTAGAAGTACTCCATCCATTTCACTTTGCTCTTAATGAACGTTTCGCGAACCGGCTCGGGCACCAGTGACATATCGAGATACAGCGGGTCGTTGCCCTGCTGGTGCTCGATCGCCATCGCCCGGGCAATGCGCGGAACGTCCGCCTCGTCGCCCCAAACGGGCTCGTGACGCGGCATGAATTGCTCTCCCTTGGCGTTAACGAACCGCGCACCCTCCTGAATGGCAAAGGTGATGCCCTCGAAATAAAACCGCGGCGTCCCGGGCCGCGTATAGCTCAGCTCGGCGTTCCTCAAGGTCGCGCCGGCCTTGTACGCGAGCAGGGTCCCTGTCCCGGTGATGTCGCGCACGAACCCGGACCGAAAAGTGATCGCGTTGGTACATACGACCGTGGCGCGCGCCTTGATCGCATAGAACTCGCCGGTTCGGCTGTGAATCCCGACCGCCCCGACGATCGCGTCGCCGCGCCCTCGCATCAGTCCGGTGACGAAAGTCCGGTCGAGAATCTGCACGCCCTCGGCTTCGAGACCCCGTCGCAGCCGCCAGGAAAATTCCAGGCCGCCCCCTTCGGGACAGAGGACACGTGTTTCATCGAGGCCGCGCGTGGGCCGGCGGATGTAGCGTCCCTTATCGTCCTTTGGAAACTTCAGATCGAGCCCTTCGAGATCTTTCAGGCGATTCCAGGACATCGCCAGCACCTCGCGGATCAGAAGCTGGTCCGCTATCCAGTCGTTGCCGGCGATGATCTCGCGCGTGATCGCCTCCAAATCGTCATCTGGCTCGACCACAACGGTCCAGGCGTTGGAGAACGCGGTGTGGCCGGTGCGGCCGACGAGCCAGGTATCGGCGATCGTCACCCGCGTGCCCGGCGCGCCGTGGCGCTTGGCGGACAGCGCCGCGAGCAGGCCACCCGCCCCGGCGCCGATGACCAGGATGTCCGTGTCGATTAGGGTGCCGCTGAACCCGTTCATGGTTTCACCGCGCGGCACTCACCAGGGCCGCGGCCGGTTCCTGACGACCGGATGCACGTCGACGATAGTCTCCGGACAGAAGATCTCGCAACTGAAGCAAGTGATGCAATGCTCGCGAAACTTGATCACCGGAAGCAGCTTGTGTTGCGCGAGGTCGGGCACTTCGGATTCATGGGAGAAACGCTCCATGTGAATCACGTCGGCCGGGCAGACCAAATCGCAGATGCCGCAACCGGTGCAGTGCGCAACGTCGATGGTTTCGATCATCCTCGGTGCGCCGTCAAGACTAGAAAAAAAGTGTACGTAATCCACACTTCATAGTGAGACACATCCCTCGCGCAGGCGTTAGCATTGGATCGTAAACCTGACGCCGAAGAACCGGCATATCAGGAGAATATCCTTGGGCACGGGCTGCGGCCACCGCGGCAGACTCGATGCTCCGACCCTTCGAGGATGACGAGAAGAGCCGGAGCATTGACCAGACCGGAGCAGCTATTTCTTCAGCAGCGCCTGAAACTTCCCGACGTGCACATAAGCATCTGCGACGGCCTTGGCGAATTCCTTGCTGCTGACGGGCACCAGCACCATCTTCCGTTTCGTAGCGATGTCGATGAAGCCTTCTTCTTGAACCGCCTTAGTGAAGGCGTCTTCGAGAATCTTCACGATGTCGGACGGCGTGCCGGGCGGGGCTTCGACGCCACGCAGCGTCGGCACGAAACTCATGTCGTACCCGAAGTCCTTCGGGACGGGAACGTTGGGGTAATAGGGATCGCGCTTATCGCTGAACAGAATCAGCGGCCGCAGCTTCCCTGAGCGGATGAGCGACGCGGCGGTTCCGGCGAGGCAGATTGTGAAATCCAGGTGTTTCCCCGCCAGCGCTGCTACGGTGCCGCGCCCACCTTGATAGGGCACCCAGTTGACCTTGTCGATACCCAGTGCGCCAAAGCCGATCAGTCCCATGAGATGGGTTGTGCTGCCCCTGCCGGAAAGCCCACCGGACAGCGGTTTTGCCTTGGCAGCCTTCAGAAACTCGTCGAACGTCTTCCAAGACTCCGAGTTCACGACCAGAATCTGGCTCGAGCGGGACCAAGCGAAGATCGGCGTAAAGTCCCTGGTCTTGTAACCCGTCTTGCCCTGGTACTCGATGATCACGCTCTTTGGGAATGTGTAGGTAATGAGGGTGTAGCCATCCCGCGCTGCTTTCTGGAATTTCTCGAAAGCGATCTTGCCGCCCGCGCCCGCCTGATTTTCGATGACGACTGGTTGCCCCAGATGTTTTTCCACGAACGGCGCAATGGCGCGTGCCTCCGTATCCTCCCCGCCGCCGGCCGGAGCGGTTACGATGAGCTTCACCGGATGGCTGGGAAAGTCCGCGCCCAATACCGGGGGCGTGACAAGGGCTGCGGCCGTGACAACCACGCATAACTTGAGCGTCTTCAACATGGGTTTCCTCCTCTCATTGCTCGTCCTGCATCAAGGTGTTCCGGATCGGATCCAGAAAACATGGTCAGCAACATTTGCGCCGTACAGGTGACCAAAACGATGAGGTATCGATGGGTTCCGCAGGAAAACAAGAACCCGTGGCGGTAATTGGCTTCCACAATCTCGCCCAGCCCGAAGGGCGGCGGCAGGGGACCGGTGCTCATCTTAGCATGCCCTAGCTCCGGTGCGCGATGAGGACTATCGCGTTGGCGGGATGCGATAACATTGCCACCCAAGTGGCCCGGACCAACCGATCAGCAGGCCGCGCCGGCTCAAAGTGCGAACTCCTCGGCCTCGGAAAACTCCGGCGCCATAAACAGGTCACCCGGCAGTTCCGTGCCGACGCCGCGCTCACGCGCGACATCGATGACCCGCTTGCACACGGCAGCAAACTGCACCCCCATACCGACGTTGTTGCTGTGCCAGGTAATCTGCTTCATTCCCATGCGTCCGGGAAACTTGCCGATGCACAAATCGGAGAGTTCATTGACATGCTCCCAGGTGAGATACCCCTTGCGAATCGGATCTTCGATCTCGGGCTGCATGTCCTCCTTTGCCTGACTGAGAGAATTGACGACGATGATGTCCGCACGGCGTGCGACTTCATCGTCGAGTTCCCTGCGTGAGTCGAAGCGCGGCGCGCCGATCATCCCGCAAATGTGAACGCCCTCTTCCAGCCACTCTCCCTTGATCATCGGGTCGGTTGCCGTCGTTGCGGTGAACACGACGTCGGACCGCCGCACGCACTTCTCGGGAGAGTCCACAGCCCGTGCCTTGACGCCGAATCTCTGCGCGATCCAGGCAGCGAATCGTTCCCGGCGCTCACTGCGTACCGAATAGACCTTGACCTCTTCGATGCGCGGACGGATGGTGAGCAGCGCAGTAATCTGCCCAACTGCCTGAAGGCCTGCCCCAATCAGCCCCGCGACCTTGACATCGGGCCGACAGAGATACTTTGCTGCGACGCCGGACGTCGCGCCCACCCGCAGCGGCGAGATTGCCTCCTCCTGCACAATGCCAAGAAGCGCTCGCGTGTTCAAGTCCCAAACAAGGACCAGACCGGTCATGCCTCCGGGGTATTTCTTGCGGCGCTCATCGCCCACGAACGGAAAATTGGTGTGGCGAGCGTTCAGTCGCACGGCAGCAACGCCATGGCAGGGCACTGCACCGGGGATGACATTGAGCTGAAACCAGGTCGGCACCTCGTGTCCCTCAAGCGGAATGTGTAGCCTGCGGCGATTCAGTACTTGCGCGCGATTGTGGCCCAGGTCGGCGTAGGCCTCCTCTATCAACCGTATCGCGTCGGCCATTGGCAAAAGGCCGCGCGTCTCCTCGTTTCGGAGGACGAGCACCGTCCCTGTCATAGAATGCCTCGCAAACATGCAACAGCGCTGGGTTCGATCTTACCGGTCTGCTATTGCGCTCAACTCAATATACGCTGTGATCGCGGTACGGTCCAGCGTACGCCTCCGGTGAACAAGGCCTGCGAGGACGTGGTCATCAAACAAGGCCTGCGAGGACGTGGTCATCATCTTCCCCCCCAGAAGTCGCTTGATGGACAAGCGGTCCCGCGTTGGCTCAAAATGACACGCGGGCGGGAGGTAGGCTGGAGTGCCTCGAGCAATGCAGCGGGCTTTATCTTTGGCGCCCTATCGCGACCGGAGGCCGCATTGCTGATCAATCGCGGTGCGTGTCTTACTTGGGCATTTGACGAAATGCAACAGCCTCGGTCTCGCTGATTAGGAATGAAACGGAGCAATTCATGCTGATCATCTCGAATGACGAAGTCCGCAAATTGCTGACCATGAAGGATTGTATGGCAGTTCTGGAAGAGGCCTACCTAGAACGGCATTATCAACGCGCCCTAAGCCGGCCTCGTACCGACTTGTATTCCCCGCGCGGTGACGATGCCTACTACGTTTTCAAGTCGATGGAAGGTTTGCTACCGATAAAGCATGTAGCTGCGCTGAGAATCAACTCTGACGTCATCAAATGGCGTAAGACTCCTGAAGGAGTCAGGAAGGACAAACAGCCTTTGGCCGACGGCAATTGGGTAGGATTGATCGCGCTGTTCGACATGCGTACTGGAAAGATGATTGCCATCCTCCCGGACGGCGTGGTTCAGGGATTCAGGGTGGCGGCGACTGGAGGACTTGCGATCAAGTACATGGCCCGGGCCAACGCCAAGACTATGGGATTGTATGGTGCGGGGTGGCAGGCTGAGACACAGGTAATCGCTGCCTGCAGTGCGCGAGCGTTGGAATACATCAAGGTGTACAGCCCGACCAAAGCCAGACGCGAAGCGTTTGCGGATCGCATGAGCCGTATTATTGGGATCCCGCTCGTCCCTGTGCACAAGCCGGAGGAGGCAGCGCAGGGATTAGACATCGTTGCCGCGACCACTAATTCGATAACCCAGGTCATGAAACCCGACTGGATAGGCCCGGGCGCCCATGTCTCCTGTGTCAAGCATCTGGAACTGGGTGACGATGTGATTGAGAAGGCTGATCTTGTTGCGGTTCATTCGCACATTGCTGTCCCCGAGAACTACATGATTGGACAGGGTGAGAAACCAATCTACGGTCAGGACCCGAATGAGCATGGTGAGCATAAGGCCAGCGAAACTGGTTGGGAAAGTGAGGTTGAATTGCACACCATCATCGGTGGTGGAGTGAAGGGGCGTGAGAACGAAAAGCAGATTACTTGCTTCGTCAACAATATTGGCCTGGGGCTCCAGTTTGCGGCGGTCGGGGCGCTCGTATACAGCCTAGCCAAGGAACGTGGCATGGGGATTGACCTGCCGGACGGGTGGTTTACCGAAGATGTTCATCCCTGACGCTCGATGCGCGGTCAACTCCAGGGGCAAGTCCACTTACATTTGTTTTTCGCCGTTTGTCCGCGCAGGTTGCCGCCTCATCGGAGCGGGCGGAAACGATTCCGATCATCGACCGGTTGGGAAACCTAGATTACGAAGAAATACGGGAACTTGGCTACTGGCCGCAATCCATCATTGCGCACAGGTTGGGCAGCGCCGCAAAGGTTTGCCGGCGGTGGCGGCAGGTAAGCGCCTATTGGGCACGCATGACATCGCGCAACCGAGATAGGAAAAGCTCGCACCGCGCTACCTGTTCCAGTTCGATGTATTCGTTGGGCTTGTGGGCCTGGTCTATCGATCCCGGCCCGACGACGATCGTCGGTACGCCGGCACGGTGGAAGTGTCCGCCATCGGTGGCGAATCCCGCACGCCCGATCGTGCCGTTACCGGATAGGCGCACACCGAGCCGGGTCAGCGCGTCGTCATCGGGAGTATTGAGATCCGGCGCGTCGGTAAGCAGTTCCAGAACGATCCCGGTGTCCTTGGACACGGCACGCATCTCGGGCACGAGTGATGTTGCCGCGAATTGTTCTATCCTTTCGATGAATCCGGACGGATCAGTGCCGGGAAGGTAGCGCATGTCGAACCGGAAGTCGCAGTCGCGCGGTACGATGTTTGCCGCGGTGCCGCCGGCGATAACAGCGGTCTGTATGGTGGTGTGGGGAACAGAAAACATTTCGTCACGGGGGCCTGACCTGCGCGCTTCCTCGGCCATATCGCGGATGAAGGACACCAACCGAGCGGCGTATTCGATCGCGTTGACCGCGAACGGGGCCAGTGAGGAGTGCGCCTCGAGGCCTCGTACGCAGCACCGGTAGACGCGCTGGCCCTTGTGCGCGGTCATGACTTGCATGCTGGTCGGTTCACCGACGATGCAGCCCGATGGACGAATGCCTTCCTGTTCCAGGTCGGCGAGCAGCGTAGTGACCCCGATGCAGCCCACTTCCTCATCGTACGTGAACGCCAGATGGATCGGCGCCTTGAGTCTTTCGGCAATCAATTGCGGAGCGGCGGCTAGCGCGCAGGCGATGAAACTCTTCATGTCACAGCTGCCGCGGCCATAAATGCGGCCCTCCCGGATATCGGCTTGAAACGGGTCGGTGTTCCAAGGCTGACCATCCACCGGTACGACATCGGTGTGGCCGCAGAGCACCAGCCCAGGGCCGTCGGCGTCGCCGAGTGTAGCGAACAGGTTCGCCTTGCCACCCTCGGCATCATAGGTCAGACGGGGCTTGACTCCCAGAGCCCTAAGGCAATCGCGCATCCATTCGATAAGGCCGAGGTTTGAATTCCGACTTACCGTGTCGAAAGCGATCAGACGGCGGATGATGTCGACGGTTTCGGCGCTGGGCACCACGGAGACATCGGCGTTCATGTTCCCACCCCGTTCGGGCGATCATTCACATGATTGCCCAGGTGATCTTCAATAACAGGCGGAGTATCGCAGAGTCGCGATTGCAACGAGTTGTTCCCCTCGTCGCGCGCCGCCGCGGATTGTCGAGTGCACTCGCTGATTTCCTATCTAGCCCGGATATCCTATCCGGTCAATCCGGGCCGCTTTCGTCAGCTTCGCTTTGAGAGGGGTTCTTGCGGCCTCAGCGTTTGCAGCAGTTGAGCGAACACTTTCGGGTTGCCGGCAACGATGCCTCCGGTGTCGAGGTAATCGGATTCACCTTTGAGGTCGGCGACGAGGCCGCCTGCCTCCTGGATGAGCAGTGCGCCCGCGGCCATGTCCCAGGGCGACAGCCCTGTCTCCCAAAACCCGTCCAGGCGACCGGCCGCGACATAGGCGAGATCGAGCGCGGCGGCCCCAGCGCGGCGTACGCCGGCAGTCTTTGAGGTCACAGAGCGGAACATGGCGATATATTCGTCTAGTCCGGTCATATCGCGAAACGGGAACCCGGTGCCGATAAGCGCTTCACGCAGATGCGCGCGCTTCGTAACGCGGATGCGCCGGTCGTTCAGGAATGCACCATGCCCTCTGCTTGCCGTAAATAATTCGTTCTTGGCCGGGTCGTAGACGACCGCCTGGCTGAGTTGTCCTCTGTGCCTCAGAGCGATGGAGACTGCATACTGCGGAAATCCGTGTATGAAGTTTGTCGTACCGTCGAGGGGATCGATGATCCAGGTGTATTCCGAGGTGCCTTGACTGCCTGACTCCTCTGCTAGAATGGCGTGGTCCGGGTAGGATCGCTTCAGTACCTCGATTATTGCCTGTTCGGCGTTCCTGTCCACTTCCGTCACGAAGTCGTTATGACGCTTGCGCGCGATGGTAAGCGCGTCGATATCTCGCGCCGCGCGATTGATGATCGAGCCTGCGCGCCGAGCGGCCTTCACCGCGGTCGTGAGCATGGGGTACATGATTATCGCTTTAAAGAGCCGGTGGTTGGAGCAGGCAATCTCGACGCCGGATTCTAGTCCAATATGAGCCAGTCCGATTCGTTTTCTCGCATCCGTGTGGTGTTGTCACGCCCCGCGCATCCCGGAAACATCGGTGCTGCGGCGCGGGCTTTGAAAACGATGGGACTTTCACGGCTCTATCTGGTGCGGCCCAAGCGTTTTGTGGACCCACAAGCGCGCGCATTATCCTCAAGCGCGCTGGATGTGCTTGCCGTCGCCGTGGTTTGTGACAGCCTCGATGAAGCGCTAGAGGGAACAACTCTTTCTATTGCCGTCTCCGCTCGCCCACGAATAATCGGACCTGCACCTCTTGAGGCGCGCAGCGCGGCGGCTGAAGCGATAGCGCGAGCGCAAACCGACGAGGTTGCGTTCGTTTTTGGAAACGAGACCACGGGCCTTTCCAATGAAGAGGTGATGAAGTGCAACCGCCTGACCGCGATACCTTCGCATCCGGACTATACGTCGCTCAACCTCGCCGCAGCGGTTCAGGTGATTACCTACGAGTGTCGTATGGCGCAACTGGGACCGTTGCCACCGACTGAGCAGACGGCAGAGTTTGCGACGCACGAGGACGTCGAGCAGTTCTTTGCGCATCTGGAGCGAAGTCTCTATGCGAGCGGTTTCTTGCATCCGAAATATCCACGACGCCTTATGGAAAGACTACGCCGCCTGTACTCGAGGCTTGCGCTGGAGAAGCAGGAGGTCAGCATCCTGCGCGGTATGCTCACCGCGTGGGAGAACCCTCGACCGCCGCGGTCTCGCCCGACGCATGCTGACGCGCAAAAAGGGTCGGAATCCGGTCGGAAATAGTTGATCAATTAACTCGGAAATCCCATAATTGCGTGTTCAAGGAATGTGAAGATCCATGTTCGCCAGGATTCGTGAAGACATAGCAAGCGTTTTCGACCGGGACCCCGCAGCACGGAATACCTGGGAAGTGGTGACTTGTTACCCCGGTATTCACGCGGTGATGATCCATCGGGTCGCGCACTGGCTCTGGACATCGCGGCTCCGCTGGTTGGGGCGGATGCTCTCGCAGATAGGGCGCTGGCTTACCGGCATAGAGATCCACCCGGGTGCCTGCATAGGCCGCCGGTTTTTTATCGATCATGGTATGGGGGTGGTTATCGGCGAAACCGCCGAGATCGGCGATGACTGCACGCTTTACCACGGTGTAACGCTGGGCGGGACCACATGGAACAAGGGTAAGCGCCATCCCACGCTGGAACGCGGCGTGGTTATCGGTGCCGGCGCCAAGGTGCTCGGGCCGATCGTGATCGGCGAGGGCGCAAAAATCGGCTCTAATGCGGTTGTGGTGAAGGACGTGCCACCTGGGGCGACCGCAATGGGAATTCCGGCGCGGATTTTACACTCCGAAAAGGACAGGTCCCGGGAAGAGAAGGCCGCAAAGCTTGGATTTTCCGCTTATGCCGTTACGCGGGATGACGATCCGTACGCCAAAGCTATCCAGGGTTTGCTCGACCATTCGGTCGAGCACGATAAGCGTATCGATTTGATTGTAAAAGAAATAGAGACTTTGAAGGGTACTCCGCACACGGCGGAACCAACGTCTGCGCCGCACGAAACAACAGCAGTCAATAGATAATAGTTGATAAAATTACTCGGGTTATATATAATTGTTGATAAGATTACTCGGGTACAGAAGGGGACGATATGCGACTGACAACTAAAGGACGTTTCGCGGTGACCGCAATGCTCGACCTTGCTATGCAAAGCGGAGAAGGGCCGGTGACGCTCGCGGCCATTAGCCGCCGCCAAGGGATCTCGCTTTCCTACCTGGAGCAACTATTCGGGAAGCTACGTCGGCACATGCTGGTCGATAGCGTGCGTGGGCCGGGTGGCGGATATACGCTCGCTCGAGATACCGATTCGGTATCGGTCGCAGATATCATCGTCGCGGTCGATGAGCCGCTCGATGCGACGCAATGTGCTGGCAGGGAAAATTGTCAGGACGAACAGCGTTGCATGACTCATGACCTGTGGGCCACGCTTAATGAAAAGATGTACGAATATTTGCATTCGGTGAGCCTTTCGGACCTGGTTGCCAAGCACTACGCGCGTATGGAAGAGCGCGAGAAGACGGTCCTGCAGGACAAGCGCAGTGAAGTCGCAATTTCCGCTTGACGAGATCCGATCAGCGGCTGCGCGTTGCGACGCCGAAAAGCACAGGAATTGCGGAGAATGATTTAATGAAGCTACCGATTTATTTGGACTATTCGGCCACTACTCCGGTCGACCCGCGGGTTGCAGAGAAGATGATTCCATACCTGACGGAGCATTTCGGCAATCCGGCCAGCCGTTCCCACGCTTATGGTTGGGAGGCCGAGAAGGCGGTGGAGGATGCGCGAGGTCATGTTGCGGCTCTGATCAACGCAGACCCGAAGGAAATTGTCTGGACGTCCGGCGCGACCGAGGGCAACAACCTTGCGATTAAGGGTGCCGCGCATTTCTACAAGGGCAAAGGCCGCCACATCATTACGCAAAAGACTGAACACAAAGCGGTGCTGGATACATGCCGAGAACTCGAGCGCCAGGAATTCGAGGTGACCTATCTAGATCCTGAGCAGAATGGAATTGTCGATCTGGAAAAGTTCAAAGCTGCGATCCGGCCCGACACGATTGTCGCGACGATCATGTTCGTGAATAACGAAATCGGCGTAATCCAGCCGGTAGAGCAGATCGCAGAGATCTGCAGGTCCAAGGGGATCATATTTCACTGCGACGCGGTGCAGGCGGCCGGCAAACTGGAGATCGACTTGCAGAAGTTCAAGGCGGACCTGCTAACGATCACGGCACACAAGATGTACGGGCCCAAGGGTATCGGCGCACTTTACATTCGGCGCAAGCCGCGGGTGCGCATAGAGGCGCAGATTCATGGCGGCGGCCATGAACGCGGTATGCGGTCGGGTACGCTTCCCACGCACCAGATCGTCGGCTTTGGAGAGGCCGCGCGCCTGGCCAAACTGGAAATGGCCACCGACAACGAGCGGATACGTGGGCTTCGCGACCGGCTTCTTAACGGGATCAGGGATTTGGAGGAGGTATACGTCAATGGTGACTTGGAGCACCGAATTCCGGGAAACTTGAATGTAAGTTTCAATTTCGTCGAGGGCGAGTCGCTGATCATGGCGATCAAAGACATAGCGGTTTCATCCGGTTCCGCGTGCACGTCGGCCTCCCTGGAGCCGTCGTATGTGCTTAGGGCGCTGGGTCGCTCCGATGAACTCGCGCACAGTTCGATCAGGTTTACCCTCGGGAAATACACCACGGCGGAAGAAATCGAATTTGCAATAGATCTAATCAAACGCAAGGTTAACAAGCTGCGCGAGCTCTCGCCGCTGTGGGAAATGTACAAGGAAGGCGTGGATTTGAACTCAGTGCAGTGGGCTGCCCACTAGGGATCGGGCAAGCAAAAGGCGTTTAGGCAAGGAGAAGGCAATGGCGTACAGCGACAAAGTCATCGAACACTACGAGAACCCGAGGAACGTGGGGTCATTCGACAAAGGTGACGAATCGGTTGGCACCGGCATGGTTGGGGCGCCGGCCTGCGGCGATGTGATGAAACTGCAGATAAGAGTCAACGATTCGGGCATCATCGAAGATGCGCGCTTCAAGACTTACGGATGCGGTTCGGCGATCGCAAGTTCATCGCTGGTCACCGAATGGGTCAAGGGCAAGTCCCTCGAGGATGCCGGGAATATTAGGAACACGCAGATCGCCGAGGAACTGGCGCTGCCGCCAGTGAAGATCCATTGTTCAATTCTTGCCGAGGACGCCATCAAGGCGGCAATCACGGATTACCGCAAGAAACACGGACTGGAGCAGCCGGCCGAGCAGCCGGCGTGCAAGGCGGCGTGACGGCTTGAGTTGAATGCAGCTTTAGGGGATTAGTTATGGCAGTTACGTTGACAGAACGCGCGGCCCGGCGCGTCAGCAATTTTCTCGCCAAGCGTGGTAAAGGGGTCGGACTGCGCCTTGGCGTCCGGACGTCGGGCTGCTCGGGACTTGCTTATAAGCTCGAATTCGCCGATGTAGTGAACCCGGAGGATGCGACGTTCGAGAGCAATGGCGTCAAGGTCCTGGTTGATCCGAAAAGCTTGCCTTATATCGATGGTACGGAGCTCGACTTTACGCGCGAAGGGCTGAATGAAGGATTCCAGTTCCGGAATCCGAACACCAAGGACCAGTGCGGTTGCGGGGAAAGCTTTACCGTCTGAATAAGGAAGTTTTCGGTCTTGCGCGCAGGCCGTGATCACCCCCGGCAGTTACACGCCTCACGGGGGAAGCGCGGAGCATCAGGTAATCAGACGCTTTTGACATCTACTTGAGGGGGCGCGCGCCCCCTTTCTTCTGAGGTGCAGCGGTAAAATCAATATGGCGCTTGAACTGCAGCTGGACTATTTCGACATGTTTGGTTTGCCGGCCCGTTTTTCACTGGACGACGAGGAACTCGGGCGGGCTTATCGAGATCTGCAGGCGGTGGTGCACCCGGATCGCTTTGTGAACGCGTCCGACGCCGAGCGCCGGGTCTCGATGCAGCAGGCGACGCAACTGAACGAAGCCTACCGGACCCTGAAAGATCCGGTCCGCCGCGCGGCCTATCTGCTCAGGCGACAGGGGATCGATCCCGAGCTGGACACCAATACGTCGATGCCGACTGCGTTCCTGATGGAACAGATGGAATGGCGCGAGGCGATCGAGGCGGCTTCAGGGTCTGCCGACTCGCGGGAACTGGACCAACTATCTTGTCGGCTCGGCGGCGAACTGAGGCGCATGTATGCTCAGGTCGGGCAACAGATCGACGAGCGAGGAGATTTCGCGGGCGCGGCCGAAACTGTACGGAAACTTATGTTTTTGGAGAAGGTTAGCGACCAAATCGGCGATGCGATGGAGTCGCTGGAGGAAGGAACGGGAGACTGAATGGCACTGCTACAGATCGCGGAGCCCGGAGAGTCGACTGCGCCGCATGAGCACAGGCTGGCGATAGGTATCGACCTGGGTACTACCAATTCGTTGGTGGCCACCGTGCGCAATGGCATTGCCGTGGTGCTGAACGATCACGACGGACATTCGCTGTTGCCTTCGGTCGTCGCTTATACGAAGACGGGCGACGTGAAGGTGGGTTTTGGCGCGCAGGCTGTGCAGTCCCGCGATCCGAAAAACACTATCGTATCGGTGAAACGCTTCATGGGACGCGGAATCAAGGACGTCGCCCACATCGAAAACTGCCCCTACGATTTCGTCGATGCGCCGGGGATGCTCAAGATTCGGACAGCAGCCGGCATGAAGAGTCCGGTGGAGGTGTCCGCCGAGATTTTGAAGGCGCTGCGGTCGCTTGCCGAGGAGGCACTGATCGGAAATTCCGGCGGAAAGTTGGTTGGAGCGGTCGTAACCGTGCCGGCTTATTTCGACGATGCGCAGCGCCAGGCGACCAAGGATGCGGCGCGGCTTGCGGGCCTCAACGTGCTGAGGTTGTTGAATGAGCCGACGGCAGCGGCCATTGCTTACGGCCTGGACAACGCGGCCGAGGGAGTCTATGCGATCTACGATCTGGGCGGCGGGACATTCGACATTTCCGTCCTGAGGCTTTCGCGGGGTGTGTTCGAGGTGCTTGCGACCAACGGTGATGCGGCGCTTGGCGGCGACGATTTTGATCATAGGCTGTATTGCTGGGTCGTCGAGAAAGCGGGCCTTTCGTTACTGTCTCCCGGGGATACATCGGCGCTGCTGGTAAAGGTGCGTGAGACAAAGGAATTCCTTTCGGCTCATACCGAAGCGCGGATCACGGCCGCTCTGTCAGGCGGGCAGACGATCGATCTAGCGGTCACGCAACTGGAATTCTGGGAGATGACCCGCAATCTAGTGGCGAAGACGCTGGCGCCCACGCGCAAGGCCATGAGGGATGCGGGGCTCACTGCGCAGGATGTCAAGGGTGTGGTGATGGTGGGCGGGGCCACCCGCATGCCGCACGTGCAGCAGGCGGTCGCGGAACTGTTCCGTCAGGCGCCACTGAACAACCTCGATCCGGACAAAGTGGTTGCTCTAGGCGCCGCTATGCAGGCCAACGTGCTCGCCGGTAACAGGTCGCGCGAGGACGAATGGCTGCTGCTCGACGTGATTCCTCTGTCGCTCGGCATCGAAACCATGGGCGGTTTGGTCGAGAGGATCATACCGCGCAACTCCACGATTCCAGTTGCCCGGGCGCAGGAATTCACCACGTTTCGGGACGGCCAGACGGCGATGAGCGTCCACGTGGTCCAGGGGGATCGCGACCTCGTCTCTGATTGCCGGTCGCTTGCCCGCTTCGAATTGCGCGGCATTCCGCCTATGACAGCCGGTGCCGCGCGTATCCGGGTTACTTTCCAGGTGGACGCCGATGGTCTTCTTTCGGTCTCGGCCCGCGAAGCGACAAGCGGCGTGGAGGCGTCCGTGACGGTCAAGCCGTCCTACGGACTCACAGACGATCAGATCACGCAAATGCTCAAGGATTCCTACGAGCATGCTCGAGACGACGTGCATGCCCGGGCGCTGCGCGAGCAGCAGGTGGAGGCGGAGCGCATGAGCGAGGCCACGCAGGCGGCACTGCGCGAGGACGCCGACCTGCTTGGTTTGGAAGAGGCCGAGACCATCATGGCCGAGCTGGAGACGCTCAAGAGGCTGGCGGCAGGCACCGATCACCGGGCCATCAAGCTGCAGATCGACGCTGTCAATAGGGTTACCGAACCCTTTGCGACGCGCCGCATGGACCGCAGTGTCAGGCGCGCCTTGGCTGGACGCAGTGTCGCGAGCATTGGCTCGTGATCATACGAAATGCCGACGATTACCATTCTTCCGAATGAAACGATTTGCCCGGAAGGCGCGCGACTCGAGGCGACAAGCGGCAAGTCCATCCTGGACAACCTTCTGGAAAAAGGAATTGAGGTCGAGCACGCTTGCGAGAAATCCTGCGCCTGCACGACCTGCCATGTCGTCGTGCGCGACGGATTCGAAGGGCTGGCTCCGGCGGAAGAAAGAGAAGAGGACATGCTGGACAAGGCATGGGGCTTGGAGCCAACCTCCAGATTATCGTGCCAGGCGAAGGTCACCGATGCCGATCTCGTGATCGAAATCCCGAAATACACCATCAATATGGTCTCAGAAGTGAAGCACCCATGAAGTGGACCGATACGCTGGATATTGCCGTCGCGCTTGCGGAGAAACACCCGGACGTGGATCCGAAGACCATCAGGTTCACGGATTTGATGAACCGTGTACTGGCGCTGGAAGGTTTCGACGACGATCCGAGGCATTGCGGCGAAAAAATCCTCGAGGCGATCCAAATGTCCTGGATCGACGAGGTATCGTAGGTCGTTCTGGTCATGAATGCGTATTTGCGATGCTGCCGGAATTCAGCTGCGCCGCGAGCCGACGCCGCCCTGCATTCCGTCAGCTGTGATCTGGAATCTCCGGCCTAGGCCGGCGTCAACTTGACCCGCACGCAAAGGTCGAGATTGAGGTTGACCGGACTGGAGTGCTCCCAATCGAGTTCCAGCAGGTCGTTGAACATGATGCCCTTGCCTTTGGCAATGGGCATTCCCTCGCTCCAGTGGCCCGCGCAAGCGGCGATACCCAGGCCTTCTGGATGAATCGCCTGCGACAGCTTCAGGCGGCCCTTTACTCTGCGACCGGTCTCGGTCTCGATCCATACCATCTGGCCGTCGGCGAAACCATGGCGCCTTCCAGCGTCGGCGTTGATCGCCGCGGTGTAACTGTAGGGGTCGAGCCGTGCAGCTTCGTCCAACCAGGGATTTTCCAGCGTGTAGCTGTTGGTATGCAGCACATCGCGGTAGTAAAAAGCGTAAAAGTCGAAACCTGGGGTACTGCAGCTGTGCGACTTGCAGGGCAGAAAATCAGGCAGCGGCGCGTAATACTCGCGGGGAATCTTCAGCCCGCGCGGCTCGGCTATCGCCGCGATCTTTTCGCCGACCTGCGGCAGAAACTCCCAGTAGATCGGCACCCGCACGTCCACGAATGGCCTCCAGTAGGTTTCCTGCGGCATCTTCGGCCAGCTGATGAGTCCGTGCTCTTTGAACCACTCCAGGCCGCGGTCGCGACCGAAATGGCTCTTGAGATCGACGTCGCAGATTTCTTCGTAGGTGTAGCTTCGCGCGCCTGACAGCCGAAACGGAGGCTGCAGATCCATCGACGCGTTCATCGCGGCGTTTAGGTCGGCGCGTATGCCTATGCGGTCGGCAAGTTCGAGCAGTACGTCTGCAAAGCGGCGCTGCTCGCCTTCGGGCGCGAGCACCGGCTGGCGGATCGGCCAGCACCATTCATCTACCCCTGCGGGATGCGCGAGGATATAGGGAAAATTGGCGCGCGAATCCAGCGACTGAAGATAGCTGCAGTCCGGAAGCACGATATCGGCGAAGTTCGATGTCTCGGTCAGGTAGAGGTCGAATGAAACCATGAACTTGTATCTGGCGAGCGAGCGGGCGACGGTCTCGCTGTTTGCGATCGAGAGCAGCAGGTTGGAACCGAAGTTGATCATCACCTCGGGCCGGAACGGAAGATCGAATCTTTCCCAGAATTCTTCCTGATCGACGGAATCCAGGAATGGAGAGGTCATACCCATGACGAACAGATCCTGCAGGCCCATCTTTTTCGGCATCCGCGGCTCGTCCACCGGATAGGGGTAGTGGTATCCCATCCACATGCCCACGGTCATGAGACCATCCGGGTCCGGCGTAGGGACATAACGCGGCTGGCCGGTATCCGGGTGCCCCTTGCATGTCGGATTGAATCCCAGGCAGGAACCGACTACGTCGGCCGCGCCGACCAGCTGATTGAGCAGGTCGACGGCAAGGAAGTTGTACGCCGAGTTCATGTGTCCCTGTGCGCCACGGAACGCGATCGCTGCGGCCGGCCGGTAGGGCAGCGTTATGCCGTCAACCATGATGGTGCTTCCGATGCGCGCCTCGGTCGCGAATTCCTTGGAGAGTCTTCGTATGGTTGCCGCGGGTACCGTGCATATTTCTTCGGCCCACTCCGGCGTGAATTTCTTCAGATGGTCTTTGAGCTTCTGAAACGCCGGTTGGCATTGCACCCCGCGCACGACGTAGTCACCTTCGACGCTCATCGATACCGCTTCGATCTCGCTGAAAGGACGCGCCTCGTTCGCAACGCTGTCCCAGACGAGCGGCTTCGACGAGACCGGATCCCGCAGATACAGCTTGTCGGCCCCGACCAGGTAGGGCGCGTTGGTTTTGGCCTGCAGATACGGTACGTCGATGGTGCCGAGTTCGTTGACGATGACGTTGCACATCGCCAGTGCAAGCACCGCATCGGTGCCGACGCGCAGCGGTACCCACTCGGTGGCCTTCGCCGAGGCGAAGTTGCACATCGGGTCGACCACCACCATCTTCATACCGCGTGCACGGGCGTCAGCGGCAAGTCCCATGTTGGTGTTCGAAACGTGACCGGCGGAATGGCCTTTGGAAGCACCGAAATAGATGGAATAGTTGCAATAGCGGAAATCGGGCACGATGCCCCAGGAGGCGTGCATGATGCCACTGATGAGATGCGCGCCGTTGCCGCAGTGCAGGCCTCCACCCGATGTCGAGATATGAGGTGTTCCGAACGCGACCCCGAAAGTCTGGAACGGAATGCGGCTGGCGGTAACAGTAGTGGTGCGCTGCATAACGAGTTTGCGCGGGTCCTCAGCGCGCACGCGCTTCAGTTCCGCGGCTATTTCATCCAGCGCCTCGTCCCAGCTGATTTCCTTCCAACCCGGATCCTGGTCGAGTCCCTTCTTGGGGTTGGTCCGCCGCAGAGGCACCCGCAGGCGATTGGGATCGTAGTGCGATACGATTCCAGCGACACCCTTGCCGCAAAGTCTTCCCTTGCCGACGGCGCTGTCCGGATTGCCTTCGATCTTGACCACGACACCGTCCATGCGGTGCGCAAGTATCGAACAAGATCCGTAGCACAAGGCGCACGCGGACGGTATCCAGGCGTCGTCCGGTGCGGTCGCGACTTCTT
Source organism: Betaproteobacteria bacterium RIFCSPLOWO2_02_FULL_63_19 (assembly GCA_001770415.1). Taxonomy (GTDB): domain Bacteria; phylum Pseudomonadota; class Gammaproteobacteria; order Burkholderiales; family SG8-39; genus JACQTO01. The sequence continues at coordinate 24,412 of MEQX01000048.1, forward strand.
GTGTGGAACGGTCCATCGGAGGCTTCCTTCTAGACTGTCGAAAATGGCCGCCAGTATCCTACGCCGTACGCGAACCCTTGCCCATGCCATCGGCCAGCGGTCGTCCCGTGAAGAGCGCTGGGCGGACGTTCAATTCTCGCGCGGAAGTCCGAGGCCCCACTGGGCGATGATATTCCTTTGTATGTCGGGTGTTCCGCCGCCGACTAAATGAAACCAGATGCTGCGCAGGAAGAACTCGATGCGTCCTTCGACCGGAGCCTGGCGGCCGCGAAGCATTCCCGCCCAGCCCAGGATGTCGGTGCCCAGATTGACTGTACGCTCCAGCAGATCCGCGGTGAGCACCTTGATCATCGAAGACTCCGCGGTCGGCACCTGACCCTGGTCGTAAAGCCAGGCGACGCGGTAGCCCAGCCAGCGGGCGGCGACGATCTCGGCACGCAGTTCCGCCAGTGCGTGCCGCCACTGCAGCGCGCTTGCGCTGCTGCTGCCGTGCAGCAGGCGACCCAATTCGTCGCCAAGGCGAAGCAGCAGCCCTGTGCGGGCAATTCCGGCACGCTCGAAATTGAGTGTGTACCGGGTGATGTTTTGCCAGCCTTTGTTCTTCTCGCCCAACAACAGCCAGCCCGGGACCCTTACCCCCTCGAAGATTTCCTGATTGACGCTCCATCCGCCGGTGGTCCGGATCGGACGTACGGTCAGCCCGGGGCTCGACATGGGCACCAGGAACAGGCTGATACCGTGGTATTTGCTCCGCGCATTAGCATCCGAGCGCGCGGCGACCATTACGTAGTCGGCCTCCTGGGCGCCGCTGGTAAAAATCTTCTCTCCATCCAGTATCCAGTCGCCGCCGGACTCGGTGGCGCGCAGGCGGATGGCAGCGGCGTCGGATCCCGCGCCCGGTTCAGTGAGCGCCCAGACGCCGGTCAGTTCCCCGCGAGCAATGCGGGGCAGAAAATAGCGCTTTTGCTCCTCGCTTCCGAACGCGATGATGGACTGGCCTACGAACACGACGGAAGTGCGGCTGCGCGTGAGCGGTGCGAAGCGGTATTCCATCTCCTCGTTGAAAATCGACACGTGCAGGTTATCGAGCCCCTGGCCCCCGTATTCGCGCGGCCACTGCATGCCCACCCAGCCGCGCGCGGCGAGCTTGGCATGGAAGCCGGCGTGGAATTCGCTGCCCCGTCGTTCCATATCGGCGAATAGTTCCGGCGTGACCTCCGCCCGCGCGAAATCGCGTACTTCCGCGCGGAACTGCCGGTGGCGCTCGCTAAATTCGAATTCCATCTTCGCAATCCTGTGCGGCGATCAATTCACGTTGCAGCGTCGGATCCTCGATCAGGTATTCGTACTGTTTGGCCCGCCTGACATAAAGCTGGATGTCGAACTCTTCCATGAAACCATAGCCTCCGTGCGTCAGTACCGCGGCGTTCGAGACCAAGCGCATTGCTCGACCGGCGACGAGTTTCGCCATCGCTGCCTCGCGATCGTGGTGCCCGTGCTCGCCGTGTTGCCATGCGGCGAAGCGAGTGATCGCCGTAGCCTGCTCGGTCAGGATGGCGGCGTCGGCGAGCCGATGCTGCACGGCCTGGAAGCTGCCTATCGGCCGGTCAAACTGGTAGCGCTCCTTCGCATAAGCAACCGCCCGCTCGAGCGCCGCGCGCGTCGCACCCACCGCCCAGCCAGCAGCGATGATTTTCGCGCCGTCGGCTATGCGCAGCCACGCTCCCCAGTCCCCCGGCAGCGTGGCGTCCGCGGAGCAAGCGACGCCGCGAAGTTCGACATCATGCCTACGTTCGAGGCTCGTGAGCGTCGTTTCGCTCGCGCTGATTCCATCCGCACTTCGGTCGAGCAGATGGAGCGTCACGGATCCATCGTCGGCACGTGCTGCAACCAGCAGTTCCGCAGCGATCGCAAATGCGTCAACGTGCCGCAGCTTGCCGTCGAGCACGACGCGACCGTCGCTGGCAGTCGCCCGCAGTCCGGAAGTCGGTTCACGGCTCGCATGCGAATCGTTTAGCAATGCGGGCGCGATCACGCGGCGTCCGGCGAGCAGCTCAGCCAGGCGGTGTTGCCTCTGCGCCGACGTTCCCATCGCGACAAGTGCCTGTCCGGCAAGCGCGATGCTCGTTATCTGAAGGGTCGGAACGAGCGCGCGCCCGGCCTCCTCGGCGAACAGCTCGAGGTCGAGCCAGCTTCCTCCGGCACCGCCCGCGTCCTCGGGGACGCCGATGCCTAACCAGCCGAGTTCGCCCATCTGCTGATAGACAGGCAGAAAGGCGTCCCAACCGCGCACCTCGAACTCGCGCAGGCGTTTCAGTGGAAATTCGCGTTCGAAGAATCGCCGTGCCGAATCAGTCAGCATGCGTTGTTCGTCGTTCAGCTCGAAATTCATGGTCTGGTTCCTAATCGATGCTCACGTTAGGACGAGCCGGGCATCGACGGCGGTTGCGCCATCGCCCTCCGCATAGACGATCAACGGATTGATTTCCACCGAGGCGAAGCGATCTCCCTGGTCCGCCGCGAACCGCGCCAGCGCGCGCATCGCTCCCACTATCGCTTTGACATCACGCGCCGGCGTGCCCCGGAAGCTACCGAGCAACGGCGCTGCCTTCAATTCCGCAAGCATCGACTGTGCCTGGGCGTCGTCGATCGGCAGCAATCTCAAGCTCACGTCGGCGAATACCTCGATCCAAATCCCCCCCAAACCTGCCATCAGCGTCAGTCCGAACTGAGCGTCGCGCTGCACGCCGATGCTCATTTCGAGTCCGGGAGCGGCCATGCGCGCGACCAGCATGCCGGCGACGCGCGCTGCAGGAGCTCGATCAGTAATCTGCCTCTGCACATCGCGCCATGCTTGTCGTAACGCGTTTGCGTCCGCCAGATCCAGCCGTACGCCGCCTGCCTCTGATTTGTGCGAAATGTCCGGTGATTCAATCTTTAGCGCCACGGGATAGCCGAGGGCTGCCGCGGCCGAAACGGCTTCGTCTTCGCTTCTTGCCAGCTGCTGAGGGGCGAGTCGAATGCCGTAGCCGGCGAGTGCGTCGCCTATCGCTCCGGCGCCGTGGACTCCAGCTGGAAGGGACAGTGCTGGCAACGCCCGTGCCACGGGCGCCGGACGAGGAATTTGTGCGGCGCGCTGACATTCGCTGAAGTCCATCAGGTGTCCGATTGCCGCGGTTGCGCGGTCGATACCGAAAGCGAACGGAATGTTCGATTCGCTGATGAACGTCTGCGCGTAGGGTGTCATCGAAAACGGAAGATCGAACGCTCCTATCACCGGCTTGTCGGTGCCGGCGGCGAGCGCCGCGACGGCGGCAGCGCTGCGCCGTCGTACGGGGTTGGGCGCTTCCTTCTCGATATAAAGCAGATCGACGCCCGGATCCTCGATCATCGTCTGCGCAAAATCAAGGTACGTTTGCTGGCGCGTCCAGTGATGGCCACAGTCGAGCGGATTCTGGATGCGCAGATCGAGCGGGGCAATCGCTGCCAGCTTTTCGATCGTCTTCGGCGAGAGAACGGCGAGTTCGACGCCGCGCTCTGCGCATTGATCAAGCAACTGGCTGCGCAGCGAGCCCGAGTAGACGAGCATCGCGGCGCGCCGGCCCGCCGGGCGGCGCGCACCGGCCAGCACGCGTACCGACTCGATCAACTGGTCAAGTCCGTCGACAAGCGCGACGCCATATTGTCTGCAGAGCACTTCCAGCACGCGCTGCGAACCGGCAAGCGCCCCGGTATGGGTCAGCGTCGAGGCTTGTGATCGGTCGCTGCGGCTCACCTTGAGTACTGCGACTGGTTTGCCGGCCGAGCGTGCCATGTCGAGGGCGGCACGAAACTTGTCCGGGTATCTGACGCCTTCGATTAATAGCGCGATGGCGCGGGTTTCCGGGTCATCGACCAGGAAGCGGACGTAATCGGGCAAATCGGGCCCGCATTCGTTGCCGCAGGAGATGATGTAGGTGAATCCGGCGCCGCGCTCGCCGGCACAGCGCAGGAACGGCTGCAGCATCGCGCCCGACTGGAACACCACGCCGATGTTTCCAGGGTGCAGCCATTGCATGACCCGCAGCGGATAGGCGATCAGGCCCTCGCGCACGGAGGCGCTGCCGAGTCCGTTCGGCCCGCACACGAGCAGCCCGGTGCGCCCGATCAATGCGCGCAGCGCACGTTCACGCTCCTTGCCCGCGTGGTCGGATTCGCCCCAGCCGATCGAATAGAGCGTCGCGCTCTTGACGCCTGCGGCTGTCGCTTCTTCCAACGCCGGGAGTACGCGTTCCGCGCCAAGCAATACGAGCAGATGCTCGGGGATCTGGGGCAAGTCCCCGATGCTTGGAGAGCAGCGCATGTCGCCGATCTTTTCGTATCCCGGGTTGACGAGCCAAAGCGGGCCGCGATACTTCGCCTGCGTGAACTGCTCGATGAAGATAGGCAGCCACGGTGAGGATGGAGACGCACCCAGTATCGCAACCGACTTCGCTTTCAGCATCGGAGCGGGATCGCGCCACAGGGATTTCGTCATGCTCGTATTATCGTTCAAGACGTCGCGTGCGGCATCTAGTAGCTCAGCGCATCGCACGCCGCGAAATATGATCTGACGGCTTGCAATTTATCGGGATATCGGGTGTCTGGGACAGGTCTGGTCTTGTACGTCCGTTGCCCGCGGCCCGGTCCCAATCAACATCAGCGCAGGCCAACTTTCCCGCGCAACTTCTGGCGCAGGGGCACCGCCGATTGCGGAGTCGGCGGTGCCTTTCAATGTCATCAGAAGGCGGCGCCTGCCATGTTCGTCGACAGAAGGTCGGGCGCGCGACTCACGCCGGTTCCGCCACAGAGGGTAGGCCGGCGAGCGCCATCGCCAGTTCTGACTCGTCATAGCTCTGGTCGGTCAGTTTCCCTGCAAAGTAGTCCGTGTAGGCCTGCATATCGAAGTGGCCATGACCGCACAGGTTAAACAGTATGGTGCGCGTCTTGCCTTCTGCCTTGCACTTCAATGCCTCGTCGATGGCGCCTTTGACCGCGTGGTTCGCTTCCGGCGCCGGAACGATGCCTTCTGCGCGCGCGAACCGCACGCCCGCTTCGAAGCACTGGATCTGGTGGTAGGAGACCGCGTCGATCAGTCCCAGTTCCTTGATGTGGGACACCATGGGCGCCATGCCATGGTAGCGAAGGCCACCGGCATGGAATCCGGGCGGCGTGAATGTCGAACCCAGCGTGTGCATCTTCACGAGCGGAGTGAGATGGCCGGTGTCGCCGAAGTCGTAAGCGTATTTGCCGCGCGTGAGACTGGGGCAGGCGGCCGGCTCGACCGCGACGATGCGCACCTTCTTCCCGCCGCGCAATTGCGCACCGAGGAACGGGAAGGCGATGCCGGCAAAATTGGAACCGCCTCCGGTGCAGCCGACGATCATATCCGGATAATCGCCTGCCATTTCAAGCTGCGCCATCGCCTCCTGACCGACAACGGTTTGGTGCAGCAGAACGTGGTTGAGCACCGAGCCGAGCGAATACTTGGTGTCGTCGCTCTGCGCGGCCACCTCCACCGCTTCGGAGATGGCGATTCCGAGGCTGCCCGGATGGTCCGCGCGCTGCGCGAGGATCGCTTTGCCGGACTGAGTTTGGTTCGATGGCGAGGCGATGCAGCGCGCGCCGTAGGTTTCCATCAGCGCGCGTCGATAGGGCTTCTGGTCATACGACACCTTTACCATGAACACCTGCACGTCGAGCCCGAAGAGGGCACCCGCGAAGGCAAGGGCCGAACCCCACTGACCGGCGCCGGTTTCGGTGGAAAGTTTCTTGACGCCCTCCTGTTTGTTGTAGAACGCCTGCGCCACCGCCGTGTTCGGTTTGTGGCTGCCGGCGGGCGAGACGCCTTCGTACTTGTAATAGATCTTGGCCGGAGTCTGCAGGGCCTTCTCGAGGCGCCGCGCGCGGAACAACGGCGAGGGACGCCACTGCCGGTAGACTTCGCGTACTGGCTCCGGGATTTCAATCTCCCGCTCCGTCGATACCTCCTGCATGATCAGCGCCATCGGGAACAGCGGCGCGAGATCGCCGGGTCCGATGGGCTGCCCCGTGCCCGGATGCAATACCGGCGGCAACGGCTTGGGCAGGTCGGCCGCGAGGTTGTACCAGGTCTTGGGTAAGCGGGATTCATCGAGAAGGTACTTGACGGTTTCGGCCATGATGTCAGGTCTCCGAGTAGGGTGAGAAGGAAAATTCAGGGCGTCAGTGTGAACGAAGAATCGACAAAGCGCAAAAAGCGCGATTCGAATCGCAAATCGCGCCACTCGGCGCCACGCGCTCGGGTCATGTTTCGGTTCTCATAGGTAGAGATTCAGCAGCCCGTCAAGGCCGGCGTGGTTGAAGCTGTAGGTCGCATGCGCCTGGACGATCTGTTTGGCCCGGTAGGCGATCGAAACGCCGGCCGCCGCCAACATCTCGATGTCATTTGCGCCATCACCGAGCGCGATCACCTGCTGCGGCGCCAGTCCCAATTCGGCGCGCAGCGCCAGGAGTTTTTGCGCCTTGCCCGGCGCATCGAGCAAGTCGCCAACCATCCTCCCGGTGAGTCTCCCGTCTTTGATCTCCGGCTCATTTGCGAAAGCATAATCCAATCCGAGCCGCAGGCGCAGCCGGCCGGTGAAATAGGTGAATCCACCCGAGATCAGCGCCGTCTTCAGACCCAGGGTTTTCACTCTGCCGATCATGCGTTGCGCACCGGCCGCCAGCTGCAGGCGTTGCTCGTAGACGTGGCGCAGCGACGACGCATCCAGACCGGCGAGCAGCGCCACCCGCCGCGTCAGGCTTTCGGCGAAGTTGATGTCCCCGCGCATGGCGCTGCGCGTGATTTCGGCGACGGCGGTCTTGATCCCCGCCATGTCGGCAAGTTCGTCGATGCACTCGATGGTGATGAGCGTCGAGTCCATGTCCATCGCAATCAGACCGAAGTCGGCAAGGCGCGCCCGCGATGGAACGAACGCGTAATCGAGATTCAGTGCGGCGCACGCAGCGGCTATATCTGCGCCGCGTTCTACATCGGACAAACGAGCCGCGTCCGGCCCCAACCTGAGGCGCCTGGAAGCTCCGCACAGTCGCGCCAGAGCCTCGATCTGGGCATCGTCGACATGCAGCCCTTGGATGACGAGATCGAACTGCATAGGTCAGTTTGTTACGCGCAATCCCGAAATGCGCAGGTTGATGCCTGCCTGAGCATGTTGATCACCTCCCGCACCGCTCGTACACGCTCGGTGAGATCTGAGGTTACTCGCGCGACGTGGAGCCGGTTTTGCCCCGTCAGGCGCCAGCCGGGCTGGGCCTGGACCAGTCGTATGACTTTGCCGGCATCGAGCGGCGGGTCGGACACGAACTGCAGTTGGATTGTTTCGGAGGTCACATCCAGGCGTGCCACGCCGAGCGGCTTGCCAATCGCGCGCAACCGGTGCGACTCGATGAGCGCCCGAGTTTCGCGCGGAATATCGCCGAATCGGTCCACTAGTTCCTCCTGCATCGCCTCCAGTTGCGCGAGCGTCTCGCAGTTCGCCATGCGCTTGTAAATAACCAGCCGCTCGTGCACGTCGGCACAATACGGTGCGGGCAGTAGCGCGGGCAGGTGCAAGTTGATTTCCGTCGCAACCTCGAAAGGTTGCGAAAGATCCGGTTCACGGCCGGATTTCAACGACCGGACTGCGTGATTGAGCATGTCGGCGTACAAATTGAAACCGACCTCCTGCATGTCGCCGCTCTGAGATTCGCCGAGCACTTCGCCGGCTCCGCGGATTTCAAGGTCATGCATGGCGAGGTAGAACCCGGAACCGAGTTCCTCCATCATCTGGATCGCCTGCAGGCGCTTCTTTGCCGCGGGCGAAAGCGCTTCCTCGCCTGGTGTGAGCAGATAGGCGTAGGCCTGATGATGCGAGCGTCCGACCCGGCCTCGAAGCTGGTGCAATTGCGCAAGACCGAACTTGTCGGCACGATTGATGATGATGGTGTTCGCGGTCGGAATATCGATGCCGGACTCGATGATGGTTGAGCAAAGAAGCAGGTTCGAGCGCTGCTGGACGAACTCGCGCATGACGCGTTCCAGATCGCGCTCGCCCATCTGTCCGTGCGCGACGGCCACACGAGCTTCCGGCAGAAGCTTTTCCAGCCGATCGCGCTGCATCTGTATCGAACTAACGTCGTTGTGCAGAAAATAGATCTGCCCCCCGCGTTTCAACTCCCGCAGGCACGCCTCGCGGATAATCCCCGACGAGTAGGTCGCGACGAAAGTCTTGATCGCCAGGCGCCGCTCCGGCGCGGTGGCGATCACCGATATGTCCCTCAGCCCCTCCAGCGACATCGCAAGCGTGCGCGGAATCGGTGTCGCAGTGAGCGTAAGGACATCGACTTCCGCGCGCAGCGCCTTCAACGCTTCTTTTTGACGCACACCGAACCGGTGCTCCTCGTCGACGATGACCAGCCCGAGCCTCGCGAACTTAACGTCTCGGGAAAGCAGTTTGTGCGTTCCGATGGCAATGTCGATGCTGCCGATCGAGAGACCTCTTAATGCCGCGTCGGTTTCCCTGGAAGTACGGAAGCGCGACAGTTCCGTGATCTTGAGCGGCCAGTCGGCGAACCGGTCCGAGAAGGTCTGGAAATGCTGCTCGGCCAGCAGCGTCGTGGGGGTGAGCACCGCCACCTGCATGCCGTCCGCCGCCGCGACGAAGGCGGCGCGCAGGGCCACTTCGGTTTTCCCGAAGCCGACGTCGCCGCAGATAAGCCGATCCATGGGCTTACCGGTACGCATATCCTCGATCACGGCGTCTATCGCTGCGGCCTGGTCGGCCGTTTCAGCGAATCCGAAACCTTCGGCAAACGCCTCTACATCGTGTTGGCTCACGGTGAAAGAGCGTCCTTGCCGGGAAGCGCGCCGGGCATAGAGGTGCAGGAGTTCTGCGGCGGTGTCGCGCACCGCTCGCGCTGCGCGCGTCTTGGCCTTGTCCCATGCGTCTCCGCCGAGCTTGTGCAGCGGTGCGGCCTCCGGCGGTCCGCCCGCGTAGCGGCTGATCAGATGCAGCTGTGCCACGGGAACATACAGCTTGTCGGCGTCCGCGTACTCAATTAGCAAGAACTCGGCTTCCCCTTCGCTGGAGTCCAGACTGACAAGGCCCCGGTAGCGGCCTATTCCATGCTGTGCGTGCACGACCGGATCGCCAGCCCGCAGTTCGGACAGGTCGCGCAGCATGCCTTCGACGGACGTCTGGCGCGATCGATCGCGTCCTTCGCGGACCGTCGCTGTACCGGCATAGAGTTCGGATTCGGTGACGAACGCCACGCTCTCCTGATCCAGTACGAAACCATTGCGCAGCGGGCCGACGGCAAGACACAGCCGTGCGGTCGTAGCAAGAAACTCCGCGTAACTCCCGCAGAGCTGCGCCTTCAAGTCGTACTCACCCAGATACTGGGTGAGCGTTTCGCGACGTCCAGGGGTTTCGGCGACCAGCAACGTACGCTCGGTTCGGCCGGAAAGAAATATCTTCAGCCGGTGCAGTGGGTCGGGCGCGCGACGCTCGACTGCCACGTCGGGCAGGGAAGCGGCAGAAAGACGGTCATGCCTGATATCAGCGTTGCCGGTACCGGTTCCAGCTTCGATGTCGGCTCTAGCGAATGCACGCGCCGCGATGAACAGCTCTTCGGTGGTGAGAAATAATGCCCCGGGCCGCAGCAGGGGACGCGTTCGGTCTCCGCGCAGCAGTTGGTAGCGCGCTTGCGTTTCGCGCCAGAAATCCGTGAGGGCGGCATGGATGCCGCCGTGCATGCACAGCCTCGTATCGGCGTCCAGATAGTCGAACAGTGTTGCGGTTTCATCGAAGAACAGCGGCAGGTAGTACTCGATTCCGGCTGGTGCTACACCATTGCTCACATCCTTGTAAATGGCACACTTGGATGGATCGCCTTCGAAGGTTTCGCGGAAGCGCGCGCGAAAGCCGTTTCGTCCCGCATCGTCCATTGGGAACTCGCGCGCCGGCAACAGGCGCACGTCGCTGACCTTATAGATCGTCCGTTGGGTGTCCACGTCAAAGGCGCGGATCGATTCGATGATCTCGTCTTCGAGATCGATCCTGTAGGGCAGCGCGCTGCCCATTGGAAACAAGTCAATCAACCCGCCACGCACGCAATATTCGCCGGGCGCAACGACTTGGGTCACGTGTTGATAGCTGGCCAGCGTAAGCTGTTCGCGCAGCGCGGCGAGCTTCAGCCGTCCACCCTGTGCGAGAAAGAACGTATGGGCGGCAAGGTAGTGCGGTGGAGGCAGGCGGTACAGTGCGGTGGCTGCGGGGACGATTACCACATCGAATTCGCGCCGCTGCAACTGATACAGTGTTGCGAGACGTTCGGAGATCAGGTCATGGTGCGGCGAAAATCCGTCGTATGGAAGCGTTTCCCAATCCGGAAACTGCATCACTTTGAGGGACGGCGCGAACCAGGCTACCTCCTCGCAAAGTCTCTGGGCATCGGTGGCCTGCGCGCAGATCACCGCGACGGGTCTCGTTTCTCGGTCGGCCGCGGCGAGGCGGGCGAGTGCCAGCGCGTCGCTCGAGCCGCAAAGCTGCGACACACGCGCTTTGGTGCCTGAATCGGAAATGTTCGCTTCGCTCACCGCCGGAACGCCTGCGTTATCGACTCGCAAATAGCAAAAACCCGCTTTCGGGGCCTTCGGCTGATTTCGTCACAGAATTCAGCCCCCGGACCGAGCGCGGGAAACCGTATAATTATATCGTCTAGAGCCTTCGGATTCCGGTGAAAATTCAGTGACATCGCGCTACTTTGGCCTCATCGCTGCCGGCGGTGCGGGGACGCGTTTCGGCGCCACCGGGCCGGGCCCGTTCCGGCAGCCCAAACAGTATCAGTCGCTTGCCGGCAGGCCGATGCTTTATCACGCGGCGTGCAGTCTGCTTGCCGATCGTCGGATCGAGGTCGTCTTTGTGGTGCTCGCCCCCGACGACACCGGGTTTCGGACTTACGACTGGACCGAATTTGGAGATCGGATCGCGCCGCTGTACTGCGGCGGGCCGAACCGTCACGACAGCGTGCGCAACGGACTGATCGCGGCATCGAGCGCGGTCGACCCGGAAGACTGGATATTGGTGCACGACGCGGCACGCCCGTGCCTGGGCCGCGAGGAACTGCGGCAACTTATCGATGCATTGGCGCAGGATGAGACGGGCGGGATACTCGCAGTTCGTGTATCCGACACGATCAAGCGGGCCGACCGCGAGCAACGTATTCTCGCTACCGAGGACCGCGACGGGCTGTGGCAGGCGCAGACGCCGCAGATGTTCCGGCATGGGGTGCTGTTGCAGGCACTCGAGCAGAGTTCTAATATGACCGATGAGGCATCCGCGGTCGAGGGATTGGGACTGCGGCCGAGACTGGTTGAGGGCCGAATTACCAATCTTAAGGTCACTTATGCCGAAGATCTCGATCTGGCGGAGCTGATACTTCGCGGCAGAGGGACCCAGTAGGCCGGAAATGCTCTGCGGGTTGGTTTGGCGCAAGTGCGTACGGATGCTAGGAATGGAACGTCGGTGAGGGTCGGTCAGGGATTTGACGTGCATGCGCTGGTAGCCGGTCGCAAGCTCGTCATCGGTGGCGTTGCGATCCCGTTCGATCGGGGACTCGAAGGCCATTCCGACGCCGACGTGTTGTTGCATGCGGTCACCGACGCGGTTCTTGGGGCTGCAGGGCTCGGGGACATCGGCCGGCACTTTCCGGATATGGATTCGCGCTATCGCGATGCGGACAGCCGTTTGTTGCTTCGAGCGACTGCGCGAATGGTGCGTGATGCAGGGTGGGTGGTGGTCAATGTTGATGCGACCGTGATCGCGCAGGCGCCGAGAATGATGCCTCACATCGCGGCGATGGTGGATAACATCGCTGCAGACCTCGGGCTCGCGGCCACGCACGTGAACGTCAAAGCGAAGACCACCGAGGGACTAGGATTCGCGGGTCGCGGCGAAGGAATCGCCGCCGAAGCCATCGTTCTGCTCAATTTTGCACCGGCCGAGGCGGCGACGCCGGACGTCCCATAAATACGAAGCCACTAAGATTGTTCTTCGCGCTGTGGCCGGAGGAACCGGTGCGGCGGGAACTCGGCCGCTGGTCGGGCGCGATGCATCGCTTGTGCACGGGGAGAAGGATGATCTCGGCGAACCTCCATGTCACGCTCGCGTTTCTCGGGCAGGTCGACGCCCGGCGGTGTGGCTCCATCGTCGACGCCGCGCGCGGCGTTCGGGTAAGGCCTTTCGTGCTGCGACTGGATGAGCCCGGATATTGGAGCCACAACCATATCGCCTGGCTGCGTGCGAGCGACCCTCCGGGCGAGCTGGCGGCCATGGTTGCGGAGTTACGCGCAACGCTCGGCCAATCAGGCATAGGTTTCGATCCCAAGCCGTTTGTGGCGCACGTGACCATGGTGCGCAACGCGCGTCCGCCCAGGGAAGACTGGCCGACGTTGAATCCCGTCGAATGGGCTGTGAACGGGTTTTCGCTGATATCGTCCGAGCGTGACGAAAGCGGCCCATACTACCGTACTGCCGCAGGGCCGTTTGCATCTCCTCAGGCGAACGGTCCGACGGGCAACTGAATGGGGAGCGAACCGCGTCCCCAAACATCTTAGCGGGGCGGGGTCAGTTTTGCACCATGCGATCCATGCGCTTACTCTGTTCGAGCAGCTTCCATCGCACGATCGGCATGTTGGCGATCTCCTTGCCCGGAATGGTGTATACCCGGCAGGGTTTGACGACTTCATAGCGATAGGGAGTGGGCAGCCGGAAGACCGACGCGATTTCGCGAAAGTAATCGCGAGGGCCATGTTCAGCGACCAATCTGTTGCTCCGATAGCGTTTTACCTGGCCTTCGGCGATCAAGAACAGCGTATTGGTGGCCTGTTGATCGATGACGAGTCCGGCCGGGAGGACTTCCTCGCCGATTACACTGGCGAGCCGGTTGAGCTGCACGTGAGAGACTCTCTCGCCGAATAGGAACGTGCGCTGCAGAAACTGCCTGCGTGAAGCGTTCGCGAGCAGCTGCTTGCGTAGCTTGTTGCGACGGACGAACTGGGCATAAAGATTGGCCGGTATCGTAAGTGCATGCACGAAGTTTGCTGCGCGGTAGGTTGCGTTCGACGGCTCGCGCAACAACGCGGAGGTCTCGCCGAGCAGGGAGCCGACAGAAAGGCTCATCGCGCGTTCATCGCTGTAGATTGCGTCGACGGAACCCCGCAGGATCAGGTACAGCTCATCGGAGCGGCTTCCTTCTCGCATCAGAATGGTCTCGGGGTTAAAGCGTTCGATGGCACCGTTCATCAGCATGTCGAGGCGGTGCGCGGGGACGCCGGGATAGAGCTGTTGAAGGAAACGGGCCGCGTGGCGCCGGTCGTAATTCTGGGTCGCGGGGATCAGTACGTCGGTAACGCCGAATGGCGCGCTCGAACCGATTTCCCTCTCGCGTTCGGTAAAATCGCCGGCATTGTGCGCAAGTATCAGCTTGCCGGATCGATCGCCGCGGAAGTCTTCCGCGTCACCATGGATCATGCCTCCGCCGGCGTCGATCTTCTTCAGGTCGAGTCGCTGCAGGTAGTCCTTTTCGATCTGATCGAAAAATCGGCGGGAAATTCCGTTCGGGGTTCCTTCCGGATCCACCATGCCGTCAAGCAGCTTCAGGGAAACGATATCGGCGTAGTGACCGTAGCTGACATAGCCATCGCGCGCCATGGTCCGGAAGACGAAGGGCGTGGTTTCGATCGGGTGTGGTGACAGGAACGGACGCACTTCCATGCCCTGGATGTCGGTCCAACGACCCAGCGGCAGGTTTTGCATATCGAAGTAGTGCTCGAACTCATTCTCGTCCACATCGAGAAGTGCGGCCAGCTTCTTTATTGCCGACGCACGCACCATCGGCACGGCGTACAGTTTGATTCGATGGTTTGCGAGCATCAGCGTGGTGATACCGGCGAAGTGGTCGTCGTGGGCGTGCGTCAGGAATATGCCCTCGATCTCGCTGATGCCGATTCCCAGCGCTGTCAGTATGCTCTTTAGATTGGGACCGGCATCGATCATGTAGACGCGGCCCTGGTGCATAACCACGCTGGACATTGCGGGCCGGTTGACATCCCAGCCGTCACCTTGGCCCGAGTGCAGCACACCGAAGTATTCGCGGCGCGTGTCGTAATGGCCAAGGTGGTACGGCGCCGGATAGCTCACGCCAGGGTCGAGGTTCAAGTTGATATGGACCGCCTCGCTCCGATAGCGGATTTCGAACACGTTGAGCTCTTCACGAGTGATGACAACGCCATTGCGGATCTCTACCGGTGTATCGCGGACCTCGAGTGTATCGACAAATGCGTCACTGTCGCGGATCTCGCCAAATGCAAATTTCAGTTTCAGTCGCATCAGGCGTTCAGCATCTTCGGGCGCGACTCCGCAAGCCTGCAGTTCAGCAGCGGTCACAAGTCCGTAGTTGCCGCGATAGATGTACGCTTTTTGGGCGCTGATCTGCTCCGCCGTTCCCATCAGCAGCGGCTTTTGGCCCGTGTTATTCGGGTGTCCGGGCAGCAGCATGCCCTGCCGGTACAGCATCTGCAGCACGGGGAACTCCGAAAGATTGGCGAAACCGCCGCTCTGGACCATCACGTCGGACAGCAGTATCGCGTTGGGACCGGACTCGAAGCGCATGCCGTCCATGAGCTCCGTGTGGATCAATCCGCGCTGGATCAGGAACTTCACCACATCGGCGGGACACCCGCACAGCAGATGCAGCCGCGCTGCGGCGATACCGACCCACGACACTCCGGCGCAAACCTCAACGACCTGGATTTCCGACATGCCGGGCTTCTCCGCAATAGGGCCTCTGCAACAGCCCCATTCCCGCCTATTCTATGCCCGTCTCGGAGATGACGAGTCGTGTTCCTTACTTGCGCTGCGGCATGGCGAGTGAACCAGGTCGGGCAATCCGGCGTTTCAGCGGGTCATCCAGGAACGTGACCGAACGGTCAGGACCGCATAGGGAAAAATCCACCATAGCGTAAAGAACGCGAAATACGCGTACAGGATTCCGTGTACGAAGCGCATGGACCTTTCTGAATAGACGTAGTAGAGCATGTAGAAGCCGGCGCCAACACCGATGGCAATCAGTACGCGTACCAGGGCCAAAGGTTCTGATATCGCTATCACGGCGAGCGTGGCGGTCGCAGTCCAGGCGACGGGGAAGCGCAAATTGGTGATCAGCTTTTCGAAGATTGCGAGCACCATGGGCACCAGAGGTCGCTTCCATACGATGCGTAAGAACCGTATCTCTTCGCGGACATAACTGCGCTCCCAGCGCAAATACATTTTGCACAGCTTCGTATAGGTATCCGGAACCAAGGTATGAACAACGGCGCTGCCTTGGTAGACGGTGTCGAATCCACGGTCCAAAATGAAATTGGTCAATGCCCGGTCCTCGCCGTAGGTGCAACGCGCGCCGAGGAAACGCTGGCCCAGCCAGGACTCCAGAACCGCACGCACGACGCTTGCGCGATATCCGGCAAGCGCTCCGGGGCAGCAGTAGACGGTGCGGTAAGTAGATTGCACACTGCGCAGGAAGTCGAACGAAAGAATGTAGCGCACGTGCAGCATCCGGGGAATGAATCCCTTGTCCCGATTAAATGCGGCGACCTTTCCGGCAACGGCGCCAACGCGCGGGTCGCGGAAGGGCCCGGCCATTGCGAGCAGCGCGCCGGCGTCGATGACGCTGTCCGAATCGATCGTGACCAAGACATCGCCGCGGGCGGCCCGGAAACCGGTTGCGAGCGCCGCGCGCTTGCCTTGGTTGCGTTCGAGTTTGACCGCGGTGACCAGACCTAGATGGCGCGACGCGGCGCGCTGGATGTAGGTCCAGGTGTCGTCCGTACTGCCGTCGTCCACGACCAGAATCTCGAGCCGGCCGCTTGGGTAGCGCGCGGCTGCAACCGACTCGATGGATTGTTCGACCATGGCGCCTTCGTTGTAGGCCGGGATCACCACCGTCATGGTCGGCGCCGATTCGTGCGTGGCCGCGTCGAACGGTCGATAACTGAACCAGAGTACGGTGCGCAGCGCAAGCATCAGCAGGGCCATGGCGATCCAGATAAGGCTCGGCTTCAGCAGCGACGCGCCCAGGTTCCCCTGTTCGATCGCGTGCCTGATCGGTCGGAACAAATCCCCGTTCAGCATCGCAAACAGCATCGCCGTAAGGCCCAGAACGATCACTGTGCCTACCAGGATCCGATAGCCTCGTCCCGGCGCCAGGCCAACGCTCGTGGAATACGCCGTTTGCGGAAGTACGGCTTGCGCGTCAGGGGGCATGTCTATCCTTTTGTTGTTATTGGTCCGGCGCTATGGCGGACCATCGATGTGGGCCGGCCGTAGGATGCTCGGCGGCAAGGCCAAGAACGAATCCGGCCCCGGGGCCACCCGGATCCAACAGGTGGTGCTCCAGGCACTAACGGGCGGTGCTTCGAGGTTACCGGCGCGCCGGGACGCCGGTAACTTCAATTCAAGGGAGCTACTCCGCCTTTTTCTCGCCTTCTTCCTTCTTGGGTTCCGTAGCGGGGGCGGCCCCTTCCTTCTGTTCTTCCTGCGCCGCGGGTGCGGCGGCGGGCGTATCCGCTTTGGCTATTTCCGCGGGCGGTTGCGCCGGCGCGCTGCTGGCCGCTGGGGCGGTGCTGGCCGGAGGCGTGACGTCGGGGCTGCAGGCTGCCAGTCCCAGGGTTGCAATAGCGGCGGCAATCAGAGTCAGTTTCATAGCTACACTCCTATCAAGTAATGAGGGCTTGGGCTCGCGGCGCGAGGCGGCGTCTCGAGCGCAATTACAACCCAGACCTGTAATCGGGAGATGTCGGAATGCCGCGACTTGGTATCACCGCCACGCAGATATATTGCGTACTGTTGCGCCCGGGTCTGGTCGTTACACAACGATACATATAGTCTTGTATCGCCTCATCTCGCGAGTGTTAAATTGATTCCCTTATGGACGGCCAAGGCCAAATACTGATCGTCGATGACGACGCCGAGATTCGCAGTCTGCTCGCCGAGTATCTGACGCAGCATGGATACAAGGTGACTACGGCGCGCGACGGAGTCGAAATGCGCCAGGCGCTCGAGGCTGCACAGCCGGATCTGGTCGTGCTGGACTTGATGCTGCCCGGCGAAGACGGGCTGTCGCTGTGCCGTGATCTTCGCGCACGATCGACGCTTCCGGTGATCATGCTCACCGCGCGCCGCGAAGAAATCGATCGCATCATCGGGATCGAGATGGGCGCGGACGATTACCTCGGCAAACCGTTCAATCCTCGTGAACTGCTCGCTCGAATCAAGAGCGTGCTGCGGCGAGCGCGTGCGCTTCCCGCATCGCGCGGCAACGCTAAGCGCCTGCGTTTCGCAGGCTGGACCCTGGATTGCACCGCGAGACACCTGGTCGACCCTCAGGGCGTGGTGGTGCCTCTGAGCGGCGTGCAATTTCGCCTGCTTTCCGTGTTTCTCAGTCACCCCGATCGCGTGCTCGATCGCGACCGGCTCGTGGACCTGACGCTCGGGCGCGAAGCGACACCTTTCGATCGCAGCATCGATGTCCAGGTGAGTCGGCTGCGACAATTGCTGCACGACAACGGGCGCGAACCACGCATCATCAAGACTGTGCGCAATGGCGGATACGTGCTCGCCACAACGGTCGAACGGCTCGACGCGTGACACTGCTGCCAAGGTCGCTGTTCGGGCGCACCCTGCTGGTGCTGGCCGCCGGACTGCTGCTCACGGAAGTGGCCACCCAGGCGGTCAATTTTTTCGACCGCGGCAGCGGCGTGTACCGGTTGGCCGCCCAACAGACCGCGCTGCGAATCGCGCAGGCGGCGAGAATTCTCAACCGCCTTTCCGCTGAACAACGCCCCCAGGTTATCGAGGAGATGAACGGCCCGACTTTCAGCGTTGTCCTGAGCAGCGGGCCGGTCCACGTGGGAAAGGGATTTGTCGAGCACGACCGCTATGAACGGCCGTTGGCCGAATTGATCAAGCTTTATCTGCGTTCCGAGTGGAGCACGTCAGTGCAGATCACCAGCCTTGGCCGCGAAAGCCGTCCGGGGAACTACGAGGCGATCGATAGCAGTCCTTTGGAGCAGTGGATTGCCCGCCATTTCTACTTCATCCTCCCGGGCACGTACTCGATCGTGTCGCAGATCGGGCTTGAAGACGGCACCATGGCCGTGTTCTATGCGCGCATCCCGCAAGAGCCGCTCAGCCGCCTCGAGTCGCTGCTGCCCAGGCTGCTGCTGGCACTTGCAATCTTCATGCTGATCGGTGCGGTGGCGGTACGCGCGATTACGCGGTCGCTGGAGCGGCTGGCGCGCGCCGCGGATCAAGTGGCCGTGGATCCGGAGGGCTCGCCATTGCCCGAGCATGGACCGAGCGAGGTGCGCAGCGTCATCAATGCCTTCAACCGAATGCGTCTGGATTTGCGCAGCTACGTGCTGGAACGCGCCAGGATGCTCGGCGCGATTTCGCACGACCTTCAGACTCCGATCACCCGACTTCGCCTGAGGGCGGAGATGATCCAGGACGCGCACGTGCGTGCGAAGTTCCTGCGCGATCTCGACGAGATGGAAGCGATGACCGGTTCGACACTCGAATTCTTCAAGAGCCTTGGCAACGATACCCAGCGCCGCCCGCTCGATGTTGGGGCGCTGGTCGGAAGTCTGTGCGAGGACTGGAGCGAGACGGGCCGTGAGGTAATCTTGCAGGGCGTTCCCCGCAGCCCGTATAACTCGCATCCCAGAGCGCTGAGACGGTGTTTGGACAACTTGGTCGAAAACGCGCTGCGCTATGGCAATCGGGCACAGATTGGCATCGAGGACGACGATGCATCACTTCGCATTTCTGTTCGCGACGACGGGCCCGGGATCCCGGAGCAGGAACTGGAGCGGGTATTCGAACCCTTCTTCAGGCTCGAGGAATCGCGCAACCGGGACAGTGGAGGAACCGGCCTGGGGCTTTCCATCGCGCGAAATATCGCGCGATGGCACGGTGGCGATATTCACCTGCGCAACGCCCCTCAGTCGGAGGGCAGGGGACTGATCGCGCAGTTGGTCCTGCCGCGATCCGCTGCGCGCGCGGTCCGCTAGGCCTGCCAGGGGGCGCCCGGACCAGAGCCCGGTCCCAGATGCCGCGGATTCGTCGGCCAATGGGGCTTTTCTTGTCCCGGCGGACCGCTTGTCGGCCGCGAACTCAGAATCCGGCTTCGTTGAAAGTCAATACCGTGGTGGCATCGACGCTTTGCAGAACGAGGACACGGCCGGCGAGAACTGCAGCATCTGTCTGGACCAGCGCGCGCAGGTAGGCGCGCTGCTTTTCCATCAGCTCGGGCAGCCCGATGTTGCCGGTGACCACGGTCGGGATTCTGCCCCAATTCAACTTGCCACTGCCGCTCAGGCTATAGGTTCCGCTGTAGCGATTCACCGCGGCGAATCCCGCGACCTGCCCGTCAGGAGAAAAGCGGATCGTTATCACCGTGTCAACATCGATGACGATCTGGCGTCCGTCGACCGTCAGGCCCTTCAGATCCCAGTTGCGCTGGCTCAACCGGTGCGCCGTCCGCGCGTCGACGACACGGGCGGCGCCGTCGTCGCCTGACACATGGGCACACGCGCCAAGGAATGCGATCAGCAACAGCATCAACGATGCCGTTTGCAACAAGCCGTGCGCAACCGCGTCGCCGTATATCGGTTTCATCCGAGGTCGCCGCCGAAGCGCAATATTTCGGTTCATCTGCCTTAGTCACATTCTGAAATGCCGGGCATTCGCGCGACGCTCTAGCGGTAGGCGTCCGCCAGCGCAGTCTCGACCAGATCCTTCAACTGTTCGTAGCCGAAGCTCGGCATGGGCCGGCCGTTGACGAAGAATTCCGGCGTCGCCTTGACATTGAGCGCGCGGCCGTCGGCTATATCCTGAGCGACGAGCGCCCCGATTTCGGGTGCATCCATCTCCCGCTGCAGTCTTTCCAGGTTCAGCCCGATGCCTCCCAGGGAATTCAACACCAGCTGCGGCTGCGCCCGGTGGTTGCGGGTCCATATTTCCTGTGTAGCCAATACCGCTTCCATCGCTTCCCAGAATTTGCCCTGCTTTCTTGCCGCTTCAAGCATCTTCACAACGATGTCGGACCCGTCATGGAACGGGGCATAGCGGACCGACAACTTGATCTTGTCGGGATTCGCGGCCATCAGTTTCTTGACGAACGGGTAGAAGGCCTTGCAGGTCCCGCACGCGGGATCGAAAAATTCAACGATGTGGACCTTGGCGCTTGCCTTGCCCTGCGTGGGCGAGTGCATCCGAACGAGGAAGGAAAGGTTGTGCTGCGCGGCGCGCGCCGCTTCCTCGCTTCGCTTGGCGTCGTAGACGAGCGCGCCGCCGATGAATGCCAGAATCAGCAGCGTGGCCGAGACGATGAGCAGTGTCTTTTGTTTCATCTTGAATCCTTGCGTCGGGAGTATTTCACACTAGAGAAGACCAGCAATGCGACGACGACCGAAAAGGCCAGCAGCGAAAGATGCGGAATCTTCAGAAAACCAAACCACACGATCTGATCCTCGGTGCAGGAAACGCCCTGCGTGCAGGGTTTGATTCCCTCCGGAATGTAGCCTGCCACCAGAAGCACGTGAAATACCGCTATGAACCAGCCCACCAATGCCAGAGGCAGCGCATAGCGCACCACCTTACGGTCGAACGGAATCAGTCCGGCCGGCAGTACCAGGACCAGCGGAAACATGAAAATGCGCTGGTACCAGCACAACACGCAGGGCGTTACGGCCATGACCTCGCTGAGGAAAAGCGCACCGAGCGTCGACGCGCCGGCTACCAGCCAACAGGCGAATAGGAGCGCCCATGCCGAGTCGATTTCTTGCTCAGTCGCCTTCATCGTGGTTTATGTGCTTAGGAGCGCTAACAGTGCCGGGCACCGTACTGCGGCGCCAGCGGTCAGAACCTGGAATCTTCCAATCCTCTGACCGCGGACGAACATCGAATTCGGACCTACTCGGGCCGGAACTTGGTTTCGGGCTTGAGGCCCTTGCGTTGCTGCTTCTGGCTGCGCCGCCCGTTTTCCAGATATCTTCCCTCCACGGCGCGTTTCGCCGCTTCGTCCCACTGCGGCAGCCAGTCGCCGAGCGAATAGCCGAACCAGGGCGGTTGCGGGCGCAGGGCCGGCAGCCCGAGTTCCTGCCAGATCGCTTTCGCACGGTCCATGTATTCCTTCTTAGGCAGGGCCAGAGGCGGCATGTCGCTCTTCATGGTGGCGTCCATGAGCAGCGTGGAATCCTCTTCCTGGCCATGTTCGCGTTTCGGCCCGTGGCCCTGGCCGCGGTGCGCAAGCGACTGGACGTCTTCCACGGGATTCATCCGATAGGCCATCGCCCACAGCAGGGCATCGGCGTTTTCGGGGTCGATATCGTCGTTCACGGCGACGCAGATCTTGCCGCAGTCGCCCTTGAAGTATGCCACCCCATAGAGTGCGCGCCAGATCTCGGTGCGCGGCGTGCCCTTTTCTACAATGATCGTCGTCACGCGCAGCAGCCCGGTGAGAGGCTCGTGCAATGCCACACGCTTCACGCCCCTTATGCCAAGTGTGCTGCGCAGGTGGGAGAGGAACAACGGTTCGTAGGCCACTCGCTTGATGACCGAGGATTCGCTGGGCGCGACCTGACTGATATAGGAAGGAATAATGGGGTTGCGCCGACGCGTAATGGCGGTAACCCGCATCGGCATGTTGAATTCCTCGAGCGCGACATGACCGTGTGATTCACCGAACGGTGCTTCTGGTTCAACGTGCTCGGTGTCGATCAGCCCTTCGATCACGATTTCGGCCTCGGCCGGCACCTTCAGATCGACGGTCTTCCCTCGTACCAGGTTGATCGGGCCGCCCGCGAGCCCGCCGGCGACGCCGATTTCGTCTACGCCGATGGGCAGCTTTTGCGGACCCATGAACGCGACGCAGGGTGGGCAGCCGAGCACGATCGCACAAGGCATGTTCTTGTCCCCGCGTTCTTGATACTTCTGGTAATGCAGGTAGCCGCCAGCGCCTCCGACACGGGTCGCCATGCGTACGACCAGCCGGTCCGGCGCCTTGAGTGCGGCGCGATAGGTGCCCATGTTCTGCACGCCGGTTTCCGGATCGCGCGTGATGACGTTCGTTGCGGTGAGCGTCGGCGCACTGTCGAATCCGGGTGTGGAGATCGGGATGGGCAGGGCGTCCAGGCCCTTGCCGTCGCCGTGTAACGCGGCCCCCTTGACAACGACCTCCTGACACACAGCATTGGCGACCACGCGCGGGCGTATGGGATCCGCGATGGCACTGTCCCACCGCGTCTGGATCTCGTCTAGCGGCACGCCCATACCGGCGCTGTAGATGGCACGGTTGGCCGCGAGCGCTCCTACCACGACCGGGATGTCATACCGGCGTCCGCGGCCGTCGGTGATGTTGGTAAACAGGAACGCCTTGCGGTCGGCTTCGGCCATGCCGCCGACGAATTGCCAGCGAACGAGTGGATGCAGCTCGGAATCCTTGTCGATCGCGCGGTCGATGACCTGCAACAACCCCAGCCTTTTCAGGGCGTCGAGATGTTCGTGCAGGTCCGGGTATGACCGCTTGGCCATGGTCAAGCGCTCGCCCGGATTTCGCCGACCCCTGCCGCGGACGGCCGCAGGTGTGCTCGACGTGCCTCTTCGACTTGCCGATTGTCGGGGTTCACCTGACGCTTTCCAAAAACAGCCTTTGAGACAATATTTCCGATTTGGTTCATTGCGGGCACCAGCAATCGGGGCGCACCCGGAATACGCTTTGTGCGGTGCTGCCAAGAATGCCCTTCTTCTGCGCCTCGGTAAAGTAAGTACCTTCGACCGCGCGCGTCGGCGCCGGATCACCGATCGGGAAGGGCGTATCCGAACCCAGCATGATGCGTTCGGCGCTCGATTTCTTGGCGAGATATTCAAGGGAATCGCTGTCGAACACGCAGGAATCGAAATACAAGGCCTCGAAGCCCTTGCGGGGATCGGCATATTTGCCCTGCGATATCGCGTGATTGCGAGCCAGACGCCCGAGCGCATAGGGAAGCGCGCCGCCGCCGTGGGACGCGATGAACTTCATGCCCGGAAATTTGAGCAAGTGCCCTGAAAAGAGCAGGCGCGAAACGGCAATGGACGTATCCGCAAGACGCCCGATCGCATTGACGAGATCGTAATCCGCGAGCCGCGGCTCGCCACAGAGAAACATCGGATGCAGGTAAATCGCTGCCTGCAGTCGGGAGGCTTCCCCCCAGAACGGGTCGAGCGACGGATCGTCGAGGTTGCCTCCCATACCGCTCGGCAATGTTCCTATCATCGCGCCGCCAAAGCCGCGTTCGAGTGTTTCGCCGAGAACCTGCGCCGCGAGCTTGCCGTCCTGCAGCGGAACGGTCGCCAGCGGCGTGAAGCGCTGTTCATCGCGCAGCGCGTCCCATAGGCAGTCATTGAGAAAGCGGCTCCATTCGAGTCCTTCCTGCGGCGGCAATTCGTAGCCGAACGTGTCCAGCCAGCCCCCCAGCATCTGGTGGTCGATGCCGTTCTTATCCATCCAGGCGCGGCGCTCGTCGAAGTTCCAGAGCTTGGGCGAGATCGGGCGGGTGGGCTCGCCACCGGGAAATTGCATCCGGATGCCTTTGTCATCACGCAACAGCTTGACGCCACGAAAACGGGCGGCGTTGGCATCAAAGCGCTCGAATATGAGTTCGGGCGTGAAATGGGCGTGAATGTCGATGACGATGTTCTTCATGGGGGGGTCGATCCTTGCGAAGTGCGTTTGCGAACGGGCCTATCGAAGTCAGGCAGGTTGCTTGGTTTAGTCGGTGAAGCGTGTGATGTTAGCGACTTAGGTGAGGATTTGGTCTTGTTTACGTCTCTCGATTCCGGACCGTTGCGCATTTGCAACGGTCCGGAATCGAGAGAACAGAGGCGTCGGCGCGACGTAGCCCGTTGGGTGCGGCTCAGACGACGCTTTTCTCATGATTCTGTGCAGTTGCACACTACGCAACTGCACAGAATCATGAGATGGTTCAAAACCCATGTCTATTGGCCGGTACGCAGCAGACATAGATCCGGTCAGTCCTGCCTGTTCGGCGCGGCGGCAATCGCTTCCCACAGCGCCAGATGGGAAATTGGCAATGTGTCGATCGAAGCCCCGATAGGATCGAGCGCGTCGTTGATGGCGTTGGCCACGGCCGCCGGCGCCCCCAGATAACCCGCTTCGCCCGAACCCTTCTGCCCAAACGTGGTGAGCGGGGAAGGAGTGCAGTGGTCGACAATGCGGATGTCGGGTACCTCCATCGCGCTCGGAATGAGGTAGTCCATAAACGTGCCGCTGGCGAGCTGCCCGCCCTCGGTGTAGGCGAACTTCTCGTACAGCGCCGCGCCGATGCCGTGTGCGATGCCGCCGTAGGTCATTCCGTGAACGATATCGGGGGTGATCATGACGCCGCAGTCGTGACCGCAAACGTACTTCTTTACCATCGGCTTGCCTGTTTCGGGGTCGATTTCGACGTAGACCAGATGAGCCTCGAACGCGTAACAGGGATACATCTGCACGCGCCCGTCCGCTGTCGGCAGACCGCCACCGGTCGGAACTCCCCAGACGAACTGCGATTGCAGCCCCGGTTCGAGACCCGGCGGCATCTTGTGGATCTTGCGATGCGCAATTTCGACAAGCTGGTCCCAGGTGAGCATCTTCGACGGCGCGCCCTCGATGCTCACGTTGCCGTCACGATACTCGAGATCTTCCGGCGAGCACTCGAAGTTGTGCGCGGCGATGGCGAGCAGTGTGTTCCTGATCGTCCTCGCCGCGCCGGCCGCCGCCCCTCCCAGCATGATCGCCATGCGGCTGCCGACCGGGCTGTTCGAGGGCAGCGCATTCAGTGAGTCTGCATGCACTACACGTATCGTCTCCGGATCGCGTTCGAGGACTTCCCCGATGACGGTCGAAATCAGCGTCTCGTGTCCTTGCCCTGAGCTTGATGTGCCCATGACGCCAGTGACCGAGCCGGAAAGATCGACCCGCACCAGACAGGAATCCATCCAGGTCGTGGTCTCGTTCTTCGGATTGAACAGCAGCTCGAACGCGGCGTTGCCGCCGCTCGGCTCCAGGCAGGTGGAAAGGCCGATACCGGCAAGTCGTCCGGCGCTGCGCGCCTGATCGCGCGCGCGTACCAAGGCGGAATAATCGCCGGCCTTGAGAGCCTTGTCGAGTACTGCATGGTAGTCGCCCGAATCGTAGCTGGACCCGCTTGGAATCAGGTAGGGGAACTGATCCTTGCGAATCAGATTCTTCCGTCGCAGTTCGATGCGGTCCATGCCCAGGTGGCGGGCGATGCGGTCGATGGCGCGCTCGATGGCGAAATTGGTGGGCGACTGGCCGAAGCCGCGCACCGCTTCCTGAGGCGTCTTGTTGGTCATCACCGAGATGGGCTCGTACTCGATCGCGGCAATTTGGTATGGTCCGCAGATTGCCCCAACCGGTTTGCCGAGCTGTAGCGGCGAGCGCCCCGCATAGGCGCCGACATCGTCCACCGCGCGTATTTTCATTCCCCGGATGGTGCCGTCCCTGTCGAATGCAAGCTGCATGTCGAAGAATCGGTCCGGCCCGTGCATATCGCCGCCGCGCATGTTTTCCAGACGGTCCTCGATGAGGCGTACCGGTACTCCCAGCTTCAGCGCGAGGTAGCCAACCAGTACCGTATGCTTGATGCCGCGTTTCAATCCGTAACTGCCGCCGACGTCGACGTCGAAGTGCACGCGCACCGCGTTGCCCGGCAGGCGCAGCGCGCGGGCGGCCTGGTCGGGATATTTCGGCATCTGGATGGAGGCCCAGATGTCCAACAAGCCGGCGGCGGAATCCCATTTCGCCATGACGCCGAAAGTCTCGATCGGCACGGTCGAACTGCGTCCCCAGGTCGCGCGAAACGCAAGCCGCTGGTCTGCCTTGGCGAATGCTTCATCGACAGGACCCCAGACGAACTTGCGCTGGAACAGCACGTTCGTTCCGTGACCGGAATGGACGAGATGCGCACCCGATGCCAGCGACGCTTCCGGATCGATGACGTGCGCAAGCGTTTCGTATTCGACTTCCACCAGTTCGGCGGCATCTTCGGCGATCGCGCGTGTATCGGCCACCACCGCGGCGACCCATTCTCCCGCGTATCGCACGACGTCCTTTGCCAGCGCATAGCGCGTGACCTTCGGCGCATCGACCCCGATGTGGAGCGAGTCGGTCTGACTGCAGAATTCTTCCCCGGTGAGGACGTATCGCACACCCGGAAGCGCGAGCGCGGCGTCGGTGTTGATCGACAGGATCCTTGCGCTGGCGTGCGGCGAGGCGACCAGTGCGACGTGCTTTGTTCCAGGCAGGACCACGTCCGCCACGAATCGCCCACGGCCGGCGACGAAACGCGGATCTTCCTTGGTGCGGCGTTTCTTCCCGATGTAACGAAAACCGGAGGTCTTATCCGTTTCCCTGTCGCTTACGGGCCGTATCATCGCTGGCCTTTTTCTTTGGCTAGCCGCGCGGCGGCGCTGCGCACCGCATCGACGATCTGCTGATACCCGGTGCAGCGGCAAAGATTGCCGGCTATCGCCTCGCGAATCTGCAGATCGGTCGGACGCGGGTTCGTGTAGAGGAGTCCTTGCGCTGCGATCAGCATTCCGGGCGTGCAGTAACCGCATTGCAGCGCGTGCGAATCGCAGAAACTGTCCTGCAGAATGCTCAGAGAACCATCCGGCCGCGCCAGGCCTTCCACCGTCGTCACGCGGTGACCGTCCGCCTGCCACGCGAACATGAGACACGAACGCACGGGTTCGCCGTCAAGCATCACGGAACAGGCGCCGCAGATCCCGTGTTCGCAGCCGACGTGGGTGCCAGTCAGGAGCAATTCCTCCCGGAGCCAGTCCACGAGCGAGACGCGGGCCGGAACCATCGCCGAGCGCGCAACGCCGTTGACCTCCACCTCGATAGGATAGAGCTTGTCGGTCATGCCTTGCTCCTCGCCTGTTCGCAGGCAGCGCGAATCACGCGCGCCGTGAGCACCCGCGCCAGGTGCCGACGATAGGCGGCGGTGGCGAAGAGATCGCTGCCGGGGTCGGATTCGGCTGCCGCGTCCTCAGCCGCGCTCCGGACGGCCTCGTCCTCCAGCTGCGTTCCGACGAGCCGTTGCGCGAGCCTCGGGAACGCAAGCGGCGTCTGTCCAACTCCGCCCAGACCGAAGCTCGCTCGCACGCAGCGCCCGTCATCGCCCAGTGCGATCTGCGCGCCGGCGGAGACCATCGCGAAATCGCCGTGTCGGGTGCTTATTTCCGTGAAAGCCGAGCCCGTGCGCCGCTCATCCCAAACAGGCCAGCGCACTTCCTCGAGGCATTCGTCTGCACCGGTCGCCGTCGTCATGGGGCCAGCGAAGAACGTTTCGGCTGGCACCGTCCGTGTGGCGCTCGAACTTCGCAATATCATGCTGGCGCCCAGAATCTGCGCGGCCAGAGGCAGTTCGGCGCAGGGATCCGCGTGAGCGATGCTTCCCCCGATCGTGCCGCGGTTGCGCGTCTGGACATGCCCCACGTAGCCGAGAGCCTGTCGTAGCAGGGGCACTCGCTCGGCGAGCGCCTTGTCGCGCTCGACAACGGACTGGCGCGTGCAGGCACCAATGCGCACCGCGTTCCGATGACCGTCGTCGCTCGTGGTGATGAATTTCAGTGCCGAGACCTCATTGATGTCCAGCAGCCAGGCGGGACGCACAAGGCGCATGGCCATCATTGGAATGAGGCTCTGGCCGCCGGCGATCAATTTGATGGAATCGCCTTCCTGTTTCAGGGCTTCGCACGCTTCGGCTGTCGATCCGGCGCGGATATACTCGAACGTGGCGGACTTCACGCCGTTGCCTGGACAGGTGTCAGTGGGGTTTCGCGGAATGCTTCATCGCAGCCCCGTAGTTTCTCGGTTGCGTCGGTCAAACGAGTGGCCCTTGGAATTCTTGCAGGAGGAGACGACCCAGGAACGGTTATTATAAACACCGCGCCGGGAATCCAGAAGGCGTGTTTTTCGGAAACGAAACGCAGATGTCTCGTGTATTTGGGATTCGGTCGCTTACACGGCGGCCGTTTTGATTTCGATAACTACGGATTGTGGTGGCGATTCCAGGTTGCGCGAGTACTGAAATTTCGTGCCGCTGAGCAATGGCAGAGTTCCCGAATGACGAATTGATCGCGACGCCGCGGCTCGAGTTAGGTACGGTCTCGCCGGATCGGACCAGTTGACCTAGAGCAAGGCGAGCCATTCGCCGGAATCGAAAACGGTCGGCCAATAACCAGGACGGGAAGATGATCATGGGAACAGAGCGCACGACGAAGGCGGGCGCGCGACGGCGCAGGGCGATCGGAAGGAAGCGCGGCGCCAGGGGGATTGCGCGACGCCGCTCCTACCCCGATCTGCGCGACCATCTCAACGCGTTGGAGAGAGCAGGGCTCCTGGTAAAGGTCGAGCGGCGCATCAACAAGGATACCGAGATGCATCCTCTGGTGCGCTGGCAATTCAGGGGTGGGATCGCCGAGCGCGACCGCCGGGCGTTCCTGTTCACGAACGTAACCGACAGCAAGGGAAGAGACTACGACATTCCCGTGGCGGTCGGTGTCCTCGCGGCGAGCCGCGAAATTTACCGCATCGGAATGGGATGCGCGCTGGACCAGATCAACGAGACCTGGACGCGCGCGATCTCCAATCCGATTCCGCCTCGGGTGGTCACCAAGGCTCCTTGCCACGAAATCGTCATTCAGGGGCGCGATCTCGACCGGCCGGGCATGGGCCTGGACGGACTGCCCGTGCCGATTTCGACCCCAGGGTGGGACAACGCACCGTACGTGACCCTGTCGCAATACATCAGCAAGGATCCCGACACCGGAATCCAGAACATGGGCATCTACAGGGGCCAGGTGAAGGCTCCGCGCCGGCTCGGTATGAACCCGTCACTCGAACTGCGGCCCGGTATCTACACGCATTGGGAAAAGATGAAATCCCGCGGTCGGAAACTTCCTGCCGCGGTGATACTGGGCGCGCCGCCTTGCGTTGCCTTCACGTCGGTGCAGAAGCTGCCGGAGATGATGGACGAGCTGCATGTCGCCGGAGGGCTTGTCGGAAAGCCGATCAACGTGGTTCGTGCCAAAACCGTCGACTTGCTGGTTCCCGCCGAGGCGGAAATTGTGATCGAGGGATACATCGACACCGAGTATCTGGAACCGGAGGGGCCGTTCGGTGAGTCGCACGGGCACGTGAACCTGCAGGAATTCAACGCCTTCATGGACGTTAGCTGCATCACGCGACGGCGCGACGCGATTCTCACCTCGATTATTTCCCAGGTAACGCCGAGCGAGTCCAGCCTGATCAAGCGCGTGGCACTTGAGCCGGTATTCCTGCATCACCTGCGCAGCGCCCTCGGAATACAGGGCGTCAGGCGTGTATCAATGCACGAGCCCCTGACCAATCTGCGCAAGCTGATCGTGCTGGTCATGGATCCGAAGACGCCGACGACCGAAATATGGCGCGCGCTGTATGGTGCTGCGGCATGGAATCGTGCCGCGGGCAAGTATGTGCTCGCGGTGAACGAGGATATCGATCCGGACAACGCCGACGCACTTTTCTGGGCCATGTGCTATCGCGCCAATCCGGACCTTGACCTGCAGATACTGCGGCATCGCGATCAGGGGCACGGTCCGCGCAGCAAGCGCAACGCAGGACGGGACGCGTCAGTGCTGATCGATGCGACGCTCAAGGAGAAATTTCCACCCGTCTCTCTTCCCAAACAGCAGTACATGGAGCGCGCCAAGACGATATGGGAGGAACTCGGGCTGCCCAAGCTGAAACCCGAGTCACCCTGGTTCGGCTACTCGCTCGGTGAGTGGTCAGAGGAGTTCGAGCGCGCGGCCGACCTCGCCGTGCGAGGCGATTATTTTGAAACCGGAAAACTCATCGCCAAACGCCGGCGCAAGGATGTAAAGATGAACACCGAAGTGCGTGATGTCGATGAATCGAACGTGGAAGCCGGGCCCAAGCCAAAGGCCGGGGTGAATGCCAAGCACAAGGCTGGGCGCAAGCGTTAGCGGTTCCAGCCGCAGCACGTCCGGATGGACGCAAAGAATCGTGGAATCGAAGTGAATTGGGAACTGGAAGCGGATGTGGTGGTGGTTGGTTCGGGAGCGACGGGGCTCCCCGCAGCCATCCAGGCAGTCGAGGACGGAGCGTCGGTGATCGTGGTCGAGGCGAACTGGGACGTCGGGGGCCACGCGATTGTGAGCGGAGGCAATGTCGCGCTCGGCGGCGGGACGAGCGCGCAGAAAAAATATGGGATAGAGGATTCGCCGGATCTCCTCTATTCGGATCTGACGGACTGGTCAGTCGTGGAGCCCAACGGATTTCCGGACTACCGGTACAACGACAGGGAAATCGTCCGTGCGTTCGCCGACAACAGCGCGCCGACCTACGAATGGCTGGTCGACCACGGGGTCGTCTTCATCGATGAAAGCCCGGATAGCCGCGGTGCGCACGCCACCGGCAATTCCGCGCACCGGGAGAACCATGTCGCGGCGATGGGTTGGACGCAGATGGAAACCGGCAGACCCGTGCCGGCGGATCAGGCGACCACGACGTCATCGGGCGTCGGCGTTGTCAGACCGCTCGAAGCAGCCGCGAGGAGGCTGGGTGTGCAAATCCTCCTACGGCACCGGATGACAAACTTAGTCCGTGAAGGCGACAAGTCGGGAAGGGTCTTGGGTATTATCGCAACCAGTCAGGGCAGGGCCCTACACATAAGAGCGAAGAAAGGCGTCATCATCGCAACGGGTGGTTCCACCGGCAATGTCAACTTCCGCAGAATGTTCGATCCGAGACTGACCGAAGAGTATTGTGGCGTGGCGGGCGAGCCGTATTCGTTTCAGGACGCCAGCGGTGAACTTGCGGCCATGGCAGTCGGCGCCTCGCTCTGGGGGCTTTTCAACCAGACCGGAGAGTTCGGTGCCGCCATCGTCAAACCCAGCAAGATCGGATGCCAGTACGGGCATACCAATCTGACCTGGCGGCCTGGCAGCCCGGTATTTCATCTCGCTCGCGCCACGGGTCTCGCCGTGCGGGACTATCAGGACCTCATCCTCGTCAACCAGGCAGGCAGGAGGTTCTACGATGAGACGAAGGGACAGTTCACTGCCAACAAGTGCGGTTCCCTCGAGAACTACATCCCGCGAAGTTACCGGAACGCGGCCAACATCAAATTTGACCCTTCAAACTATCTCAATGCGGCCATGGCTGGAACAGGTGATGGGACCAATGGCGGCGGGCCGATCTGGGCGATTTTCGATTCGCAGGCGGTGAGGCGCGAAGGCTGGACGGTTACGCCGCCGTACGTCGATATCGATGCGGGTTTCTTCTTTTCCGCCGACACCCTCGCGAACCTGGCCGCGTCGATCATCAACAAGCATCAGCGCAGGCCGATGCCGGCGGGTGTGCTGCAGGACACCGTGGCAGGGTACAACCGCTTTGTCGACGCAGGAAGGGACCCCGACTTCGGCAAACCGGCGCCAAAGTACAAGATCCAGTCGCCGCCGTTTTATGCCGCTTGGTCGACACCGATTATCCACGATACGCGTGCCGGGCTGCGGATCAACGCGCGCTGCCAGGTGATGGACTTCGACGGCGAAGTGATTCCGGCGCTCTACTGCGGCGGCGAATCGGCAGGCGGATTCAGTCTGCATGGACTTGCCCGATGCATTGCGCAGGGTCGCATTGCCGGTAGAAATGCGGCCGCAGAGTCGACGAGCGCATAGTCGGTCCCGCTTAGGACTGCGGCGCAGCTAGCAGCGGGACAGAACGTCCTTGAATTTTTCTTCGATCTTCTTGCGCAGCTCGGGTGTCGCACGCGCGACCGGTGGAAAGCTCTTGAGCATCTCGAACGGGCGGCAGGCATCGATTACGGCACGCGAATTCGACGTTGCTCCGCGCGGGATACGCGGGTCGAGTGGTCCGCTCCACATCTTTCGGACAATGTCGATGTCTTCGGCCGGATCACAGCGCGTGCATATTGCCCACATCACGTCGAAGAGATCAGTGGGATCGATGTCATCGTCCACCACGACCACGAACCGGCCCAGATAGGCCCCCGATTGGCAGCTCGCCGCGGCCATTCCAGCCTGTTTCGAATGGCCTGCGTATGCCTGCTTGATGGCGATGACGTTGAGCATGCGTGCGCCGCCTGCTTCATGGCACCAAACACCCGTGACGCCACCCAGCCCCGAGCGCTCGACCTCGTCCCATATCATGCCGGCTTTCATCACGCACTTGCTGTAGGAGAAATCCGACGGCGGGCGCATCGGCGTCGCCATGCCGAGGATTGGATCGTTGCGGTGATAGATACGCTGGACGCGAATCACCGGCTGATCGCTCTTGCCCCCGGCGTAGTAGCCGGTGAATTCTCCGAACGGGCCTTCCGGCGCGAACTCCCCCGGCAACATTTCACCCTCGACCACGATTTCCGCATGCGCCGGCATCGGCAGGCCATGGACCTCGCTATGGACCACCTCGACGGGTTTGCCGCGGTGGCCACCGGCATAGTCGAATTCCGAAAGCCCGAATCGAAGCTCGTTGCCTCCGGCGAGGAACAGCAGCGGATCGTGTCCGCAGGAAACCAGAACCGGGCAGGATTTGCCCTGGCTAAAATATTTTTCGCGGATCTGGCGTCCCTGCTTACCCGGGGAAATCCACAGGCCGAGGCGCCTCGCATCGTGCACCATGACGCGGTAGGTGCCGCAATTGATCCAATGATCGACCGGGTCGCGCATGATCACAAGGTCGTCGGTGCCCAGATAGCGACCGCCGTCTAGCTCATGCAGGAACGGAACCGGGAACTTGAGCACGTTCAACTGATCCCCACGCAATACATTTTCCAGCACGGGGCCAGATTTGACCACGCGCGGCGGGATCGGTTCGTGGTTCTTCATCCTGTCTCGATAGGCGCGCACGACGTCCAACGGGTGATTGGGAACCGGGAAGCCCATGGTGATTGCAAGCCGTCGCATCGAGTTGGTTGCGCCGGAGAACACCCGATAGCCTTTTGGGTAACCTGGAATTTCGTCAAACAACAGGGCCGGGGGGCTCTTCCCACCCTGGTTCACCGCTTCCGCCAGGGTTCCCATTTCGAGGTTGCAATCGGCGTGCGGCACGTGCAGGAGTTCCCCCGCGCGCTCGATGCGCGCAAGAAATTCGCGCACATCGGCGTGGGGCCGATCGTATTCGTTGTACAGCCTGGGTGCGGTCAGATCGTTCATCGGCGTCTTTCCAATCGACTGATGACTGCGCATGTCGTAATGCGCGACGAATCATTATGCGACAGAATCGGCGCGCGGAGAAACCGCGACCGGCCCCGGTCACGTGGCAACCGGTCGCGCAGGCAGCGAAATGCGCGCGGCCAGTCCGCCACCTTCGCGGGGCAGAAGGTCCAGGCGTCCATCCAGGCCGCGGGCAACGCGTTCCACGATCGCCAAGCCTAACCCCGATCCTCCGCCGTCGGAACGCGCGGATTCCAAGCGCGTGAAAGGCTGCTTCAATCGCTCGGCGCTCGCAGCAGGGATGCCTGGACCGTTGTCGAGTACTTCCAGGACCAGTGCAGTACCCTCCACACGGGTACGCACCGCAACTCCCGATTTGCCGTGGCGCAGCGCATTGTCTATCAAGTTGGTGATCGCGCGACGCAGCGCCATCGGGCGAAGATAGGCCACGCCCGCCGGCTGCAGTTCCTCCTCGATCGGATGCCCCAGCTTGCGGAATCGATCGACGACTTCGGAGGCGAGCTTGTCAAGCTCGACCGGCTCAAGCGTTTCGCCACCGTCGGTTCGCGCAAAATCGAGAAACTGACCGATGATGCTGTCCATTTCTTCGACTTCGGCGATCATGCTTTCCTTCGTCTGAGCGTCACTCCCGCTCATTTCGATACCCAGGCGCAGTCGCGAGAGTGGGGTGCGCAAATCGTGCGAGACCCCGGCAAGAATCAGCGCGCGGTCCTCCTCCAGCCGCGACAGATCCTTCGCCATCTGGTTGAACGCATGCGCGAGCATGGCGATTTCCGTCGGGCCGGACTCAGGCAGCTCGGCCGGGAACTTGCCGTTGCCGAGCTCTGCGGCCGCTGCGGTGAGTGCGTTCAGCGGTCGCCCGATGCTGCGCACGATCAAATACGCCGCCATCAGCGACAACGCGAGGGCAAGCGCCGCCCAGCCAATCCAGCGCAGCGCGATGCGCCGTTCCAGGCGCTCGCGCGGCACGCGCAGCCAGTAATCGTCCCCTTCGATGCGGAAACTGACCCACAGCCCGGGCTGGCCGTATCGCGCCGAGGCGAGTCGGGTATGCGCGCCCAGTCGGGCCTGAAGCGCTTCTTCGACCAGCGCCAGCAGTCGCCGATTCGAATGCGGGGCCATCCTTTCACCGGGCTCGGCAGGGAACACCTGAATTCCTTCGCTGTCGGAGAGTTCGACCAACAGTGCGCGTCGCTTGGCTGCGTCTGCCGTGACGAGCGCGGCGCGGGTAAGATTGACGATGCTAGCCAGGTTCTGCGCTAGTTGGCGGGCGCGCGGCTCCACCTCGTAAGCCCGAAAGATCAGATACCACCCGGCCGTCGAGGCGAGCACGAGCGACGCGAGCAGCACAAAGGTGCGCCACAGTAACGAGCGGGGCCAAAGGGTCATTCTTCGCGCTTTCCCCCGTCTGGAACGAATACGTATCCGAATCCCCACACCGTCTGGATATACGTGGGATGCGCGGGATCGTTTTCGATCATCTTTCGCACGCGTGACACCTGCACGTCGATAGAGCGGTCGAAAACCTCGTATTCGCGGCCGCGAGCGAGTTCCATCAATTTATCTCGCGACAGCGGCGTGCGCGGATGGGTCACCAGGACCTTAAGCAGCGCGAATTCGCCGGTTGTCAGAGGAATCGGCTTGCCGTTCTTTACCAGGGTTCGCGTCGCCAGATCCACGGTCATGTCGCCGAAAGACACGGGTTCACCAGTTGCCGAGGGCGCTCCCGGGGGAAGTGGTGCTTCGCGACGCCTGAGAACTGCATTGATCCGCGCCACCAACTCGCGCGGGTTGAACGGCTTCGGAAGGTAGTCGTCTGCGCCCATTTCCAGTCCGACGATGCGATCGACGTCCTCGCCCTTGGCAGTGAGCATGATGATCGGAATTGCGTTCTTGGTGCCCCGCAACCGGCGGCAGATCGACAGACCATCCTCGCCCGGGAGCATCAGATCGAGCACCATGAGGTCGAAGCGCGCCCGTAGCAATGCCCGATCCATTTGCGGGGCGTCCGGTACCGTTGAGACCGCGTACCCCTGCTCGCTAAGGTAGCGCTGCAGCAGGTCGCGCAGCCTTAGGTCGTCGTCGACGACGAGGATTCGGGTCTTTGTGTTCTGCATAAA
>MEQX01000049.1 GCA_001770415.1 Betaproteobacteria bacterium RIFCSPLOWO2_02_FULL_63_19
GGGCGGGATACATGCGGCGGCGATCGCGCGGCAGTTGTCGATCCCGATGGTGATCGTGCCGCGGGTGGCGGCGCTGATGAGCGCTTTCGGCATGTTCGCCAAGGACCTCGGGCTCGAGTATGCGCGCTCTTGCTTCCGCGGACAGAAACAACTGGATTTCGCCGAGATCGGCGGCTTGTACGCCGACATGCGCCGCGATGCGCACGAGGATTTCGCGCGCATCGGCATTCCGGACTCGCAGATGTCCTACCAGCCGACGGTGGAAATGCGTTATGCCGGCCAGTTTCACGACGTGGAAATGGATTTGCCCGCCGAGACGTTGGACGCCGAAAGCCTGAAGGTGCTGCTGAAGAATTTCCACGCCAAGTACGAGAAGATGTACACCTATTCGATGCCGTGGCGCGACGCGGAGTTCCTGACTTTCCGCTTGAAGGTTACCGCGGCCAGGCGACCGGTGAATCTGGCCTCCAGCGCGCAGGCAGCCAGCAGCGTCGAGTCTGCGCGCCGCGGCTCGCGTCGTTGCCTGTTCGACGCCAACGCGGTCGATACGCCCGTCTACGATTGGGATAGGATGGAAACAGGCCACAAGGTGGCGGGCCCGGCGCTCGTCGATGACAAGACCACCACGGTGCTGGTGCTGCCGAATTTCACCGGCGAGGTGGACGAGTACGGTAATCTGGTGCTGCGCGCGACCCAGAACTGAAATCCGACCCGATGAGCGATTCCGCCAAACAAAAGCGCAAGAAAGCTGCAGCCGCGGCGCCACCGCTGCCCGCGGCCGAGCAGTCGCTCGCATTGCTGCGGCAGATGCAGCTGATACGCGCGTTCGAGGAGAAGTTGCGCAGCCTTTTCTCGGCGGGACTGGTGCCGGGACTGCTGCACCTGTGCGCGGGCCAGGAAGCCGTCGCGGTCGGAGTCTGCTCGGAGCTGGGCGCGGCCGATGTCATCGCCAGCAACCATCGCGGGCACGGCCACTGTCTGGCGAAGGGCGCGAGCGTCAACCGGACCATGGCTGAAGTGCTGGGCCGGCGCAGCGGTTATGGGCTGGGCCGCAGCGGGACGCTGCACCTATTCGACTCGGTCAACGGCAACCTGGGCACCAACGGCATCGTCGGCGGCGGCATCCCGCTGGCCGCCGGCGCCGCACTGTCGGCCAAGCGGCGCGGCCGCGGTGAGGTCGCCGCCTGTTTTTTTGGTGATGGCGCTCTCAATCAGGGATTGATGTTCGAGGTGCTTAACATGGCCGCGATCTGGAAGCTGCCCGCGATCTTCATCTGCGAGAACAATGGTTACGGCGAATTCACCGCGATCGAAGACGTCACGGCGGGTCTGAATCCCGTGGCCCGGGGCACGGTGTTCGATATTCCATCCGAAGCGGTCGACGGCATGGACGTGCTTGCGGTGCGCGAGGCGGCGGCGCGCGCCGTCGCCCGCGGGCGAGCGGGGGAGGGACCGAGTTTCCTGGTATGCACCACCTATCGATACGGCGGCCATCATGTCGGCGACAGCCAGAGCTACAAGGACGCCGAGGAGGTGCGCGAGTGGAAGGAGAAGGACCCGATTCTGAAACTGTCGCGGCGGCTGGAAGCCGAAGGGGTTGCGAGCGCCGAGCGCATCGCCGCACTTGAAGCAGAGGTTCAGGCTGAAGTGCTTGCCGCGGTCGAAGCGGCCAATGCCGAGGCGCTGCCCACCGCGGATGACCTGGGACGTTTTCTGTATGCCTGAACCGCGCGTCATCAACTACCGCGCCGCGATACTCGAGGCGCTGTTCGCGGAAATGCGCCGCGATCCTTCGGTCATCGTCATGGGGGAAGACGTCGGTGCCGCAGGCGGCGTGTTCAAGCAGGCCGCCGGGCTGTTCGAGGAGTTCGGCGCCGATCGCGTGATCGACACGCCGATTTCCGAGTCCGGCGCCTTCGGCATCGCGGTCGGCGCGGCCATGAGCGGTTCGCGGCCGGTTTTCGAAGTGATGTTCGGCGACTTCATCACGCTGGTGATGGACCAACTTGCGAATCAGGCGGCCAAGGTGCAATACATGTCGGCTGGCCAGATAAGCGTGCCGCTGGTGCTGCGCACGGCGGTCGGCATAGGGGCGAACCTCGGGCCGCAGCATTCGCAGAGTCTGCATGCGTGGACCGCGCACATACCCGGGTTGAAGGTGGTCATGCCCTCGACTGCTGCCGATGCCAAGGGACTGATGGCCGCAGCCATTCGAGACGACAACCCGGTCGTCTATTTCGAGGACCGCACGCTCTACACGCTGCGCGGGGACGTCCCTGAGGGCGATTACCATGTGCCCATCGGTGTCGCCGAGGTGAGGCGCGAGGGGGAGGATGTCAGCATCGTCGCGACGTCGCGCATGGTGCACGTGGCGCTGGCGGCAGCGGACCTGCTGGCGGCCGACGGCATATCGGCCGAGGTGGTCGATCCGCGCAGCCTGGTGCCGCTCGATGTCGCGACGCTGGTCGCGTCGGTCAGGAAGACATCGCGCGCGGTCGTGGTCGACGGCGGCTACCGACAGTACGGCGTCACCGGGGAGATCGCCGCCACCCTTGCCGAAGAGGCGTTCGACTGGCTGGACGCGCCGGTCACGCGCATCGGCGCGGAGAACGTGCCGATCCCGTTCAGCCGGTCCCTCGAACCGCTGGTGGTGCCCGACGCGCCGCGTCTCGCCAAGGCGGTTGCCGAACTGGTGCGCAGGCGTTAATAGCAGTAGCGGGCGACGGAGCGCGCGCGTTCAACGTGACAATTCGGCTTGCCAAGAGCCCTTGGTTACGTACCATCGCCGGACGCAAAGCAGGCGCATCGCTGGGCGCCCCATCAAAATTGGAGGAGAAAAAGCCTATGAAACGCAATGATTGTCCGCGTGGCACGGTCAAGGCCGCGTCGATGCAGCGGACGTTACGCACGGGTTGCGCCGGTGTCGCGCTGGTCGCGGCGGCGCTGATTCCGGCTTGGGCAACGGCTCAGGTGGCGCGCAGCGCTTCGGTCGCCACGCACGCCACCGGAAGCCTGTACAACGCGATCGGAACGGGGATTGCAACGGTGGTGAGCCGGCACTCGCCGATAACGGTACGCGTGCAGCCCTTTGCCGGTCCGCCGGCCTGGCTTCCTGCGATGGACGGGGGTGAGACCGAGATGGGGGTCCTCACCAGTGCGGATTCGGTCCTTTCCTACAAGGGAATGAGGCCCTACAAGAGGCAGTTCAAGGGCACCCGGATTCTGATCGTCGGCGGACCGATACAACTGTCTTTCTACGTGCGCAAGGATTCGGGTATCAATACCATCGCCGACCTGAAGGGCAAACGCGTTCCGACCGAATTTCCCGGAATTCCCATCGTCAAGCTGAGCAGCTCCGCGGGCCTGGCCTCGTTCGGAATGTCGTACAAGGACATCGTTCCGGTGCCCGTGTCAGATCTCCAGGCGGCCAACCAGGCGTTCCTGGAGGGAAGGACCGATGCAAACTGGCTCGGCTTGAGAAGTCCGATGGTCGAGATGGGAAATGCGCGTCTCGGCGGAGTCAAGTGGATTTCCGTGAACGGTTCTCCGGAAGGGGAAGCGAAGATGGCCGCCGCCTATCCCGGCAGCTATGCGGCCACGGTAAAAGCCGGGTCCGCGACCGGCTTGCTGAACGATACGACGATGCTGACCAACGATATCTACCTTGTCGGAACCAAGGACCTGAACGACGACACGGCTTTTGCCATCGTCAAGGCCCTGTGGGGCAACACCAAGGAACTGTGGGCAGCCTATCCGGCGCTGAGATCCTGGCGGCAACAAGGCATGGTCAGCGGCAAGGCATTCATCCCCTATCACCCCGGCGCCATCAAGTTCTACAAGGAACAAGAGGTATGGAACCAGCAAATGGATGATCTGCAGGCCAAGCTCCTCGCTCAGTAAAAGCGACCCCGCGGGGCCGTAATGCTCCGTTGAACATGGACAGTTCATGACCCTGAAATCCGAGGCGGGGGCGCGCTTTCGGAGGCTTGAGTCGCCGTGGCTCCGCTGGCTTCAACGCCTGCTGCTGATGGCGATACCCGTGGTAGCGCTGCTGGCCAGCTTCGATGTCCCCTCACGGCTCGGGGCCGCGATGCTCCAGGAGCAGTTTCTCGGCGTCGTGCTCATCCTGGTGCTGTGCTCCACGTTCATGTCCTTGCCGGCGAGTGCCAGGGCTTCGCGACGGACGTTCCCCTGGTACGACCTGGTCCTGTCGCTGCTCAGTCTGATCGTGGGCGGCTATCTGGTCGTCTACTACCCGCGGATCGTCAACGAAATCGGAGAGCTGACCCAGGACAAGGTGATCCTCGGTTGCCTCGCGATCGTGGTGACCATGGAGGCCTGCCGGCGCATGACCGGCTGGGTGCTGCTGATCATCGCCGCGGTGTTCATACTGTACGCGCACTTTTCCTACCTGTTTCCCGGCATGCTGAATGCGCGCGGAATCTCCTGGTCGAAGATCGTCGTTCACCTGTTCATCGATCCCAACTCGCTGCTGGGCATTCCGCTGACCATCGTGGCCACGATTGTCGTCGCGTTCATCCTGTTCGGGCAGGTCCTGTTCGCAGCCGGCGGCGGCGAATTCTTCACCGACATCGCGACGTCTCTGCTGGGCAGGTTCAGGGGCGGCGCCGCGAAAATGTCACTCGTGTCCAGCATGCTTTTCGGCACCATTTCGGGAAGTCCGGTGGCCAATGTCGTCATGACCGGAACCATTTCGATTCCGTTGATGAAGCACACCGGGTACCGGCCTCAAGTGGCCGGCGCGGTGGAGTCGGTCGCGTCCACCGGAGGGCAGCTCATGCCTCCGGTGATGGGTGCCGCCGCATTCGTGATGGCGGAGTTCCTCGGCGTTCCATACGCCACCGTGGCGCTGGCCGCGCTGCTCCCGGCCCTGCTCTATTACCTGGCATTGTTCGTGCAGGTGGATCTCGAAGCGGGCAGCACCGGGATTTCCCGGGTTCCGGAGGATCAGATTCCGCCGCTCGCGGCGGTGCTCAGGAATGGGTGGATCTTCTTCATCCCGATCGGGGTCATCGTCT
Source organism: Betaproteobacteria bacterium RIFCSPLOWO2_02_FULL_63_19 (assembly GCA_001770415.1). Lineage (GTDB taxonomy): Bacteria > Pseudomonadota > Gammaproteobacteria > Burkholderiales > SG8-39 > JACQTO01. The sequence continues at coordinate 5,040 of MEQX01000049.1, forward strand.
ACCTGCTGTTCTTCCTCAATCTTGACGCCGCGAAAGCGGCCTACTACGCGGCCGCGCTGACGCTTCCGGCCAGCTTTCTGCGCCGCGAAAGCCGGATCACGTTCGGGAAGATCCTGACCATCCTCGAGGGCACGGGCCAGGCGATGCTGGAGGTGGCGGTGGTCTGCGCGGTGGCGGGAATCGTCATCGGTGTTCTTACCCTTACCGGACTTGCATTCATTTTCACGCTGTTCGTCGACATGATGGGAAGCGCGAACATCTTTCTGATTCTCGCGCTCACTGGCCTCGTCGCGCTGATTCTGGGCATGGGAATGCCTACCACGGCCGTCTACGTCGTGGTCGCCCTGACCCTTGCGCCCGCGCTGGCGAAGCTCGGCATCGCGCCGCTCGCGGCGCATCTGTTCGTTTTCTATTACGCGATGCTCTCGATGATTACGCCTCCGGTCTGCATTGCCTCGTTCGCCGGCGCGGCGATCGCCGGCGCCAGTCCGATGCGCACCGGGTATACGAGCATGCGTCTGGGGATCATCGCCTACCTGGTGCCGTTCATTTTCGTGTTCGACCCGCTGCTTCTGTTTCAGGGCCCGGCGCATCTGGTCTTGCTTGCCGCCGCGACCGCGGTTGCCGGCACCGTGGCAATCGGTATCGCGATGGCGGGATATTTTGTGCGGCCTCTGGGCTGGGCCGGCCGTTCCCTGCTCGCGGCGAGCGGCATCGGGTTGCTGATTCCTCCCGGCGGGGTGATCGCCTACAGCTGGCTGGCGAACGTGCTCGGAGCCGTGGTTTCGGTGCTGATCATCCTTGCGGAGTTGCGCGGCAGACGGGCCGCTGTCGCCGCCTGAACCCGGGTTCGAAAGGAAATCGCGCCGCTGTTCGAGGCTCGTTGCGCGCGCAACGGGAAGAACGATCGCCCAAGACATGCAACGACCGACGCCGATTCACGTCATCGCCTACGCCACCTCATTTGCGATGGTGGGCGTGTGCACGGGGCTCGTGTTGGGCGGCGGCGGAAACGTGATCACTTTTCTGGCCATCAGGACGCTCGGCGTGGTCGCTGTCCTCGCGATCTATCTGCGCGTTGCCGGTGTGGCGATCGCGCTGCCCGCCCGTGATCGCGGCATCGCAGTGGGAATCGGCCTCGTCCAGTGCCTCAATGCCTACCTGATCGCCGCGGCGATGGCCGAAATCCCCGTGCCGCTGGCGGTGCTGATCTTCTATCTGTGGCCGGCGATAACGAGCGTCGCGAGCTGGCTGCTCGGCAAGGAGCCATTTCGATGGCGCATGCTGTTCGGGCTCGCGGCCGCGTTCCTCGGCGTGGGTCTCGCGCTGAACGTGGAGTTCACCAGCGCTCAGACCCAAGGAGTCGCCTTTGCGTTTGCCAGCGCGTTTACCTGGTCGTTGATATTCATGTTGAGCGGGCATTTTTTTCACGGACGCGACACGCGGCCGTTGACGTTTCACATGATGGCGGTCGTCGGTACCGTGTTCGTTCTGTTGTGCGTGGCGAGCCGGGAAATCGTCCTGCCGAGCACCACCGCGGGACTTGTCGCCGTTGCAGCAGTACCGTTCTTCTTCGCCTACGCGATGATCGGGCTGCTTGCCGCTACCGGCTCTCTCGGGCCGTCGCGCACCGGTTTCTACATGAACGTCGAACCGGTCGCATCCGTATTGCTCTCCGCGGCGATCCTCGGCCAGAACCTGGCGCCGATACAGCTCGTCGGCGCCGCGCTTGTCATCGCCGCGCTGTTCATCTTCCGGCCCCTCAAGGTGCCGTTGCCGGCGTGAATCTGGCCGGTTGTAACGCGCGGTGCCATCATAATGCCGACAGACGCTGACGCGCCGCAGTCGATCAAACCCGCAGGGATACTTCATGTTGAATACGGCCATTGTCGGATTGGGTCGCTGGGGCGAGCGGCTGGTTGACGCGGTGCATGCGCCGCCGAGCGCGAAGCTGCGTTTTACCCACGCCGTGGTGAGAACGCCGGAACGCGTGCGCGTCTACTGCAGCGAGCGGGGGATACGCGTGGCGGGCGACCTGGCGCAGGTGCTCGCGGAACCGGAGGTGGGGGCGGTGGCCCTGGCCACGCCGCATTCGCAGCATGCGGAGCAGGTCGCCGCGGCGGCCGCGGCCGGCAAGCACGTGTTCGTCGAGAAGCCCTTTACGCTGGACGCGGCGAGCGCGCGGCAAGCGGCGCGCGCCTGCCGCGACGCGAACGTCGTGCTGGCGTTGGGCCACAACCGGCGTTTTCTGCCTGCGCTCGTCGAGATGAAGCGCATGGCGGCCGCCGGGGATCTCGGCGAGATCCTGCATCTGGAAGGCGATTTCTCCGGGAACTCTGGGCTGCGCTACACGCCGGGCATGTGGCGTGCCAGCGAGGCCGAAAGTCCCCTCGGGGGAATGGCAGGGATGGGAATACACATCATCGATGCCTTCATTCACCTCGTGGGACCGATCGCCTCGGTACGCTGCGAGAGCCAGCGTAGGGTGATCCGTGTGGACCTGGACGACACGACTTCGGTGTTCATGCGCTTCGCCAACGGAGCCACCGGTTGTCTGAACACGCTTATGGCCACACCGCGCATGTTCCGCCTGCAGGTGTTCGGCACGCGCGGCTGGCTGCATCTGCTCGACCACCGCAACATGGACATATGCGACGCGGACGGTAACGTGAGGCATGTCGGGTATCCGCCGTTCGACATCGAACGCGCCGAACTCGAGGCGTTTGCCGACGCGGTCGCCGGGGTGGCGACCTACGCGGTACCGGTGAACGATGCAATCCACGGCATCGCGGTGATGGATGCGGCAATGCGCTCGGCGGCGGGCGATGGCGAGCGCGTCACAGTGGATGCGCGCGGCATTTGAACGACGGCTCGCGCCGGCGGCACGCGCGAGGCGCACGGATCATGGCAATGCACGGACAAACCGTTCCACCAGATCAGGGTTGATGAACAATCAGGCCTGCCACACTCCGTAGCCTTTTTCGCGCAGCGCGATGGCCAGTTCGACCTCCATCTCCCGCGCGGCGTCGTAGGGCATCGGGTTGTAGACTTCGTACAGCGCCGGCAACAGCCGCAGTCCGTACACCCGCACGTACCGGTTGGACTTGATCCCCGCCTTGTGCTTGTCGAACCGTTCGTCCGGCGACAGACCGGTCATGCCGACGTAAACGCAGGGCTTGCCCAGGCGATAGCTCGGGTTGGCCTTCATGAAACGCGGCTCGTTCAATACGTCCTTGGACAGTTCGACGACGTACACGTTGTGGTGATAGGGGGCTACTTTTCTTCTCCGGTAGACGATCGAATCGCGCGCGGCGCCGTTGATGATATCGCCGCACCGCGTGGAGCGGGGTCACAGAAGGCCGGACGAGTCCGTAGGCCCATTCACCTCTCGATCGGTCCTGCGGGCCGCGTCCGGTTCAGGAACGCAGCCGGTGTAACATCGACCGCAGAAGCTGCGGGACCACGGCAGCTCATCGGATTGGTCAAATGGTGCGACTAATCGTCTTCTTCCTGACTATACTGGTTGCCGCGAGTGCTTCGGCAGCGGACATCACCGTGTCCGGCGCGTGGATCCGCCGCACGCCTGGCGGGGCCCCGGCGGGCGGATACTTCACCGTGCACAGCAAGAAGGCAACCGCGCTGGTTGGCGCACGAACGCCCGACTACGGCATGGTCACGATGCACAGGACCGTCGAGCAGGGCGGCATCGCGAAGATGATCCCGGTAAGCCGCATCGATCTGTCGGCAGGCGGAACGGTGGTCTTTCAACCGGGCGGCTATCACCTGATGCTCATGCACGCCGGGCACGATGTCGCGCTTGGGTCAAAGATCCCCGTGACGCTTTTGTTCTCCGACCGACAGAACGTGACCGTGCCGTTCGAGGTGCGCGGGCCGACCGCGAGGTAGATGTAACGCGCCACTTGCCTTGAGACCGGCTGTTTGGGCCGTTTCGACAAGCGTCGGCCCGCGCCGGCCAATGACCCAGCTTGATCCTACCCACGTTTGGTGGACACCTTGGAGAGGGCATACTAGCTCTGAAAGGGGTATGTCATGGAACGCAAGGAACGCAGGCACCACACGCGGGAATTCAAGCTTGAGGCGGTACGGTTGGCGGTCGATTGCGCAGTGAGTCGGGCTCATTCGAACGTCAAGACGACCCGCCCGGTTATCGCGCCGCGCCGCATTCGCTCGAGGACTTCATTGACTCGATCCACCGGCGCGGTTTCGGTGTGGCTGCGCACTTTGCCCGCGGCACCGAGCGCCAGCGTGGCGCGCAGGTCGTCCCGGGTGCCAACCGCGGATCCCGTGACACGGAACTCTCCGGTCACCAGTGCGAGAGCGGAAAACGCCAGTGCATCGGGCGGCACACCCACGACCGACAGGGTGCCTGCGGGGCGCAGGCATTTCAACGCCGTGTCAAAAGCGGCGTTCGCGGCGGAGGTCATTATCGCGACGTGCGCGCCGCCCGATTGGCGGACTGCCTTTACAGCCTGCGGGTCCGCAACGTTCAGAACCGTTGATGCACCAAGCTCGCGTGCCAACTCCAGTTTATCCTCGGCGACGTCCAGCGCCAGGACTTCGGCGCCCAACGCCCGTGCAACCTGAACGGCGAGGTGCCCCAATCCGCCGATTCCCACGACTGCAACACGCTGTTCCGACTTGACACCGGCGTTTCTCAACGCTCGGTACACGGTGACGCCGGCACAGAACAACGGCGCGGCCTCGATCGGTCCTAGCGCGTCGGGAACAGGGATCGCATGGCTTGCCTTGGCGCGCATGAATTGCGCGTAGCCGCCGTCGACCATGACGCCGGTGATGACGAATCTTCGGCACAGATTCTCGCGACCCTCGCGACACTGGTCGCAGGCGCCACAGCTCGCATGCATCCACGCCACGCCAACGCGGTCGCCGACGTGGAGCCCGCGCACAGACGAGCCCGTTTGAACGACGCGCCCTACGACCTCGTGTCCGGGAATTAGCGCCTGCTTCGTCATCGCCTTGAAACCGGCCTGATCGCCATCGATGACGTGCAGGTCCGAATGGCATACGCCGCAAGCCTCCACTTTGACCAAAACCTCGTCGGGCTCTGGCAAGGGCTTCGGTACCTCTTCAATACGAAGCGGCCGGCCAAATTCCCGAAGTACCGCGGCTTTCATTTCGAGCTCCCGATCGGCGCGGGTCGCGCCCGGCGTTGTCGCATGCGCCTCAGGAGGCGAGCTCGAGCGGCAGATGCTCCGGGCCGCGAATGAACCACAGTTCGCTCCAGTGAATTTCGTCAAGCCGCCCGCGCAACCGCGCGAGGTGCGGCAGCAGCCGCTCGAGTGCGATCGCCGCCTCGAGCCTGCCGAGGTGAGCACCGAGGCAATGATGGACCCCGTATCCAAAGCCGACATGGCCAGCCGTAGTGCGCGAAAGATCGAATCGGTCCGGGTCGGCGAATTTCGCCTCGTCGCGGTTCGCCGATGCGAGGCAGAGCGCCAGGTCCTGCCCCGCGGCGATGCGCGCGCCGCGCAGTTCGAGGTCGCGCAACGCGCGGCGAAAGATAACCTGCACCGGCGAGCAGTAGCGCAGCCCCTCTTCGACGGCGGCCGGAATGAGCGACGGGTCGCCGAGCAACCGTTCGAGTTCCCCGGGGTGATCGAGCAGCGCGACCACGGTCCCGGCGATCAGGTTGGTTGTCGTTTCGTTTCCCGCCGCGAGGAGCAGCGTACAATAGCTCAGAATTTCCTTGTCGCTCAGCCGTCCCTCGCGGCCTGCCTCCACGAGCCGATCGAGCAGATCGCCAGCCGCGGTCGGCCGGCTGCGCCGCGCCTCGATCGTCTCGCGGAAGAACTCGACCAGCTCGAAAACCCCCTCGCGCGCACGCGCCCAGGCTGATCCGCTCGTCTCGCTGACGACACGAACCATGCAGTCCGACCACCACTTGAACGCCTCGCGCCGCTCTGGGGCGATGCCGAGCATCTCGGCGATCACCGTGACCGGGAACGGTATCGCGAACTGTTCAACGAAATCGAAACGTCCCCGCGCGAGCATGCGCGAGACGAGTTCGTCCGCAAGCACCTCGATGCGCGGGCGCAACCGTGCGAGCCGCCGCGCGGTAAACTCGCGCTGCAGGATGCCGCGCAGCCTCGTGTGCACGGGCGGATCGGTGGTAATCACGCTCTGCACGCCGCGTTCCCCCGAGCCCTGCTGGCGCTTCATCGCCACCGACGAGAATTCGCCGTGCCGGTGCGCCACGCTGACGACATCGTCGTAGCCGCAGATCAGCCACATGCCCGGCGGATCCGAATAGCACACGGGCGCCTCGCGACGCAGCGCCGCATAGAATGGATACGGGTTCTGCCGCACGTCCGGGTCGAGCACGTTACGCGCCCGGGGCAGCGGCATCTGAACCGGCGTGGCAGTCATTGATCGGCTCCAGGACATCGGCGGGACAGGCGGCAAGTGTATCGCGGCAGCACCGTGGTTGCCATCGGCGAGAGAATTGACACAGGCATGCCGTGCAGAGCAATGCACCGCCGCGGTTCGCCGAGCGCAGATGGCTGCGAGGCGGCCCTGTGGTCGCTCGATTTGGCGGGAATGGCGGCGGCGATCAGCAAGACAAGGTTCGCTCCGCACGACAGCCGACGCCGGGCCGGGAAGACCGGCACCGTCACATCCTTCTGCGGTATTGCTCACCACCCCGAACAGCGCGTCGCAGAGGTCCGCAATGGACATTAGGTTGATTGGACGCGACAGCCAGTGTCGTCAGGAGCGGGATGTCCGCAGTGGGTCGTGTCCCGCCGGATTCGCCGCGCTGCTCCGCTAGTTCGCTTTACGTCCTTTACCAGCCACAGCACCAGTTACTGAGCTTGAGCGCGGAAACGTAAAACGGGCGTCCCGAAGTTTGAAATAACCCGGAAGGACCGTTGCTGCGCGGCCTCAATGAAGTACCCGGCTACCCCCGCGGGGCAAATCGAATTCCTACGACTGGGTGGATTTCCCACACCGTTGCAGCTTTCATGCCTCGCTTCCCTCGCGGAGGACCCTTGAGATGCCAATCATTAAGGAACAGTTGGCCTGCCACCTCGACATAAGGCGGGTGATTCATGACATTTCCGCTCGTCCCGGGTTCATTGCCCCTAAGCAGGCGATCTCTAATGAACTTTCGCACCTTGGCATAGTAGGGGTGTAATTCGGCAGGCCCCTCGTTTTCGGGCGGTACTTCAACGATGACGCAGTTGTTGCCATCGGCAGGCGATCCAGAAATCTGAATGTGATAGTCGCCATCATTCTCTTCGGACGCGACCAAGTGAAGATAGCCAGTCACGCTCACCATTGACCCCTCCCTAAGCCCAAGCGGATTGGGGAAAGGCGGATACCGCTTCGATTGGTATGTTGAATCTCCCTTCGCACTTGTTCTATGAGGATTTGGTGGCAGAGGAAAATTAACCAGCTCATCGAAGGACACCACCACAGCCCCGTCCATCGGTAACGGTACGCTCGTCTTAATGGGCCAGCGGGCATGTTGATCCGCCCCATGTGCCATTAAGCCGACGGACAGCAAGCCAGCCAGAATTAGGTGAAGGATTGTTTTCACGGTGCCTCCGTCCGCGGAAGAAAGATTCACAATATGGTCGATGTGACCTAATCGTTACACTGCGGACATTGGTGACCCCTCGAAGTACTAGTGCTTGAAGGGTTCGGCCAACTTCGGACCGTAAAAAAGATTCGCCACCCTGGACGCACATCCGCGAGCTGGGCAGGGTGACCGGCGAAGGGAGGCATCCTATCAATGTCGTCGCGCCCGCCAGCTCCATTGGAAGCGCTTTGGCCCCACGGCGCGGGGATTAGTCACCACAAGAAAGAGCGGCTCACGCCCGACTAGGAGCCGCCGACTGCCTCCGGCCGGCGCCGCATGAGATACACCGCCGCCATCTCGAGCACCGATTCACCACGCTGATTGTGAAGCTCGAAGTTCAGCTTCACCACGCCCCGCTGGGGGTTCTTCGTCGGGCGGACCAGGGCCACGCGGCTCTTCACCTGGACCGAATCGCCCAGGTAACTCGGCTTCTGGAACCTGACGTACTCGAACTCCACCACGGCGATCATCTGATCGAACAGACCGCGTTCCTGGCACAGCCCCATCGCGATGCTGATCAGCAGCGGCGCCGGAAGGATGCGCCGAGGATGCCCCATCGCCTGCGCGGTGCGGTCGTCGAGGAATATCGGGTTCTTGAGCAGCGAAAGATCCAGGAAGGTCACCACGTCCCCCTCGGAGACCTGCCGCAGCCCCGTGGCGAACTCGCTTCCCACGGTGAAGTCTTCGAAATGCATCGTCTTGTCCCCGCGAAGTTGTACGTCTGCCGGCCAGCGGCGACGAATCCGCATCCTCTGCATGAGCCGAGGCCGCCCCGTTGTTTGGGCGGGCGCGCCTCGAACAGTTCCGTCAGGTCAACGCGGGCCGAGTCCTGCTGATACGGCCCAAACATGCAGTCTCAAATCAGGTGGCGAAAAATCTCAAAGCAAAGTGGCACGTTACAGAAAAGCCCTCAGCGACACGGGCCTCCGGGTGGACCTGGATTGCTTTGGACAAGAAAGTGGTGGCGAATCAGGGACTCGAACCCCGGACACAAGGATTATGATTCCTCTGCTCTAACCAGCTGAGCTAATTCGCCTGTGAGGGGCGAAATTATCTTTTCCGGTCCGATAGTTGTCAAGCTTTACCGGCAAGGAACGCGCAACTTTACAGCGAAGGATGCCGCGCGGTCCGCGCTGCGGGGCGACGGTACAATGCGCGCATGAATGTCGATGTCGCCATCGTCGGTGCGGGTCTGGTCGGAGCAAGCCTTGCGTGTTCACTCGCCGGGACCGGCCTTTCGCTTGCGGTCGTGGAGGGTGCCGCCCCTCCCGAACGCGCACCGGGTTGGGACGCACGCATCTACGCGCTTTCCCCGGGCAATGTCGCGTTTCTGGATTCCCTGGGCGCCTGGGGCGCGATGGATCCGGCGCGGATCTGCCCGGTGCGCGCGATGCGCATCTTCGGTGACGACGGGCGTTCGCAGATGGAATTTTCGGCCTACGATGCGGGTGTCGCCGAGTTGGCGTGGAACGTCGAGTCCGGCGAACTGCAGCGTGCTTTGTGGTCGCTGCTGCAGAGCCGGTCCAATCTTGTGTATCCCGCGCGGCCGGTCTCGCTGGACGTGGGTGCCGACGCTGCGACGCTGCGCACCGACAACGGGCTGTCGATATGCGCGCGGTTGCTGGTCGGAGCCGACGGCGCGAACTCGTGGGTGAGGCGCGAAGGAGGTTTCGACTCGCAGGCGAGACCCTACGGACAGAAGGGGGTGGTCGCGAACTTTGCCTGCGAACTCCCGCATCGGGGCGTCGCGCTGCAGTGGTTTCGCGCCGACGGCGTGCTCGCCTACTTGCCGCTGCCCGGCGAGCGCATTTCGATCGTCTGGTCCACTGACGACGCCCACGCGACGGAATTGATGGCGATGCCGCCGTCCGAATTCTGCGAGCAAGTCACCGCGGCCGGCGCCGGGACGCTCGGCAGGCTCGAACTGCTGACGCCCCCGGCGGCTTTCCCATTGGCGCATATCGCCGTCAGCAATGTCGTCAAGCCGCGCGTTGCGCTGATCGGGGACGCCGCGCATGTCGTGCATCCGCTCGCGGGCCAGGGCGTCAATCTGGGTTTCGGCGACGCGCGCGCCCTCGCGGGCGTGCTGCGCGATCGCGCGCCGCACGGCGATCCGGGGGATTTCTCGCTGTTGCGCCGTTACGAGCGCGCGCGGGCCGAGGATGTGCTGGCCATGCGCCTGGTCACCGATGGGCTGCAGCGCCTGTTTCATGCGCGCCAGCCCTGGGTGGCGCGATTGCGCAATCTCGGTTTGAACTTAACCGATGCCATTCCGGTCATAAAGACGTTGCTGGCCCGGCGCGCCATGGCTTGATGGGATGTTGGCGGAAACAGCGTCCGGACGACATGTGACCGGCATTCAATCAACCCTGAGTTCAAAGGTCCCCGTCATGCGCAAGCTCGCCGTATTGCTGTTGTTCGTGCTGTTTGCGGTCTCCTCCGCCCGCGCCGACGAGGCGTCGGTGAAACGGCTCGTGGAGGCACGCTTCAGCGGCATCAGGGTCGAGCATGTCGCCAAGACGCCCTATCTGGGACTTTATGAAGTCAAGGTCGGCGACGAGATGATCTACACCGACGAGAGGGTTTCCTATGTTTTCAACGGCAGCATCATCGATGCGCGGACGCGCCGCAACCTGACCGAGGAACGGCTGCAGAAGCTATCGGTCATCAAATTCGACGAACTGCCGCTGGATATCGCCATCAAGCAGGTGCGGGGAAACGGCAAACGCGCAGTTGCGATTTTTTCCGATCCGTACTGTCCGTATTGCAAGCGGCTCGACAAGAGCCTTTCGCGGGTAAGCGACGTGACGATCTATACGTTCCTGTACCCGATCCTGCGCCCTGAACAGTCGCCGCAGATGGCGTCCCGGATCTGGTGCGCGCCCGACCGGGCCAAGGCGTATTACGACCTGATGCTACACAACAAGGAGCCCGCGGTTTCCGTTGCGTGCAAGGCGCCGTTGGACCGCTGGATCGCGTTGGGACAGAAATTGTCGGTACGCGCGACGCCGGTGAGCTTCGTGCCGAACGGCCAGCGCGTCGTCGGCGCGCGCTTCGACGAACTGAAGAAGCTGTTGGACGAAACGGGCAGGCCGTAAGCGATACTCTGGCTGTTATCCCCTAAGCTCGGCATTCCGGAACGGTGTGACGTGGCGCGGACGAAAATTCGTCCGCGCGGATCATCGATGCGAACAGATGAAAAGGCCATCCGTTCGCATCGATGATCTTGGATGAAAACCCTTTGTCATCCTCGCTGTTAATTTGGAACCGCCCTACCGATCGGGCAGCGGATAGCCTCGCGGCAGCAGCACCCACATCATGCCCTGCTGGCGCATTTTTCCGGCCAGCGATCCCGCTTCGGCGCCGAATCCCCAGAAGAAATCGGCGCGCACCGGCCCGCGCACGGCCCCGCCGGTGTCCTGCGCGAGCATCAGGCGTTCCAGCGGCTTGTCCGAACCAGGCCAGGTTGTGGCGAGGAATACGGGCGCGCCGAGCGGAATGGTGCGCCGATCGACCGCGATCGAGCGCCGCGGCGTGAGCGCGACGCCAAGCGAGCCGATCGGGCCGGCCGTCGGGCCGCTTGGGCGCGTGCCGCGACCATTGGTTGCAGCAGCACGCGGGCTCGTGCGAGTCGGCATTTCACGGAAGAATACATAGCTCGGATTGGCGTTGAGCATCTGGTCAAGCTGAGACGGGTTGGCGCGTGCCCACGCCTTGATTCCGTCCATGGACGCTTCGCTCACGGTGAGTTCGCCCCGCTCGACGAGATAGCGGCCGATCGAGTGGTAAGGGTGGCCGTTCTGATCTGCGTATCCGATGCGCATGAGATCGCCATCGTCGAGCCGTATCCGGCCCGAACCCTGTACCTGCAGAAAGAACGCCTCGATCGGGTCATCGACCCAGGCGACTTCCTTGCCTGTAAGCTGCGCAGCGCCGCTTTCGATTTCCGCCCGCGAGAAGTACGGAACGACGCGTCGGCCGTCAAGGCGGCCGCGCAGGCGCATGTTCTTCAGTGCCGGGTTGACGGCAGCCAGGTCGATGATGAGCAGATCGTCGGGCGGCGCGTAGAGCGGGAAGCGGTATGGACCATGTCTTGTGCGGCTGCCGCGCAGCAGTGGCTCATAGTAGCCGGTGATCAATCCCTGCGTGACGCCGTCCGGGTTGGCGACGCGGTACGGGACGAAAAGCCTCTCCAGGTAGCGGCGCATCGATTGCGCGTCGTCGCCGTCGACCGAGTCGGCGGCCGCGCAGGCCTCGCGCCATTCGGTCTTTGATCGCAGCGCCTGGCACGACGCGCGCAACGCGGCGAGCACGCCGTCGAGTTCGTCGGCGCGCCAGCCTGGAAGGTCGTCGAAGCGCACCGGTTCAAGAACGCTGACGGTCGGTGGCGGCACGGGCGGAGCGGGGCAGACGGGGCACACGGGGCAAGGCGGTGGTGCGGGGCAGGCCGGTTCCGTCGTCGTCGGCTGCGGTGCGGGCGGCACGACCGCACACGCGGCAAGCAGCACCAGCAGAGCGCCCGGCCAGAGTTCTCTGATCATCTGTAGCACCGGGTCAATGCGACCGCGCGGGAGCTCTAAAACCCGGGCGTGCGTCAATGAAGCACGCGCGGCACCGCGAGCGTGAATTCCGGGATAGGCGCATCGAATTGTGTCCCGTCCTCCGCCACCATCTGGTAGCTGCCGCGCATGGTGCCGACCGAGGTCGGGATTGCGGTGCCGCTGGTGTATTCGAAGCTCTCACCGGGCTTGAGCAGTGGTTGCGCGCCAACCACACCCAGACCGCGCACTTCCTGGACCTGATTGCGGGCGTCGGTAATGATCCAGTGACGAGAGATCAGCTGCGCGGCAACGCTGCCGGTGTTGCGGATCGTGATCGTGTAGGCAAATACGTAGCGCTCGGCCGCATCGTCGGATTGGTCCGCAAGGTATTGCGTCGCCGCCGATACGCTCACCTCGTATTTCTTGTCGGATGCCATCGGCCGCATTGCACACGAATTCACCACAACGCACAAGTGCCGCAGTGCGGCGCAATCGGCCCTGGCGCGTCGACCGATACGGTCGGGAAAAGGCGCGCGCGGGTTTGCGGGTAGAATGCAGCGTTTTCCGTGAGGCACCCGATGCGCACCTATCGCATTGCTCCGAGCATCCTGTCGGCCGACTTCGCGCGTCTGGGGGACGAAGTAAACGCGGTCGTCGCCGCCGGCGCGGACATGATCCACTTCGACGTCATGGATAACCATTACGTCCCCAACCTCACGGTCGGCCCGCTGGTCTGCGAGGCGGTGTGCAAGACGCTGCGCCCGGTCACGGATATCCCGATCGACGTGCACCTGATGGTGAGGCCGGTGGACCGCATCGTTCCGGATTTCGCGAATGCGGGCGCCAGCATCGTCAGCTTCCATCCGGAGGCCAGCGAGCACGTGGATCGCACCATCGGGCTCATCCACGAAAGCGGCTGCAAGGCAGGACTGGTGCTCAACCCGGCAACGCCGCTTTCGGTTCTCGACCACGTGCTGCACAAGCTCGACCTGGTGCTCGTGATGTCGGTCAACCCCGGCTTCGGCGGGCAGCAGTTTATTCTGCACGCTCTGGAGAAGATCCGCATGCTGCGCGAGCGCATCGACGCCATCGCCGCGCAAAGCGGCCGCGCGGTGATGCTCGAGGTCGATGGCGGCGTAAAAGTTGACAACATCGCCGCGATCGCACGTGCCGGCGCCGACACCTTCGTCGCCGGCTCGGCCATATTCGCTTCGCATGATTACGCATCCACCATTGCGGCGATGCGCGACGCGCTCGCCTCGGCTGGCTGAGGCAAGGCGCGATGACGCGAACGTACCCGCCGCTGCGGGCCGTGATTTTCGACCTGGACGGAACGCTCGTGCATTCGGCCCCGGGTCTCTGCGTGCCCTACGGCTACAACGAGGGCCGGCCGGTGGAGTCACTGGATAGCGACGCGATCGTGGCGACTATCCTTGACGCGGCTCGGATCGTGATCGCCTCGCGCGAGAAGCTCGGCGTGGAGACCCCGACATGAAAGACGTGTTGGAGCGCATCGCCGCAGTAGTCGGTTCTGCCGGGCTCGTGACCGACGAGACCGGGATGGCGCCGCACATGAAAGACTGGCGCGGACGATACTCCGGAAGGCCGCTGGCGGTGGTGCGTCCCGCGTCGACGCGCGCTGTCGCCGAAGTGGTCAAGATCTGTGCCGAGACTCGCACCGCGATCGTTCCGCAGGGAGGTAACACGGGCTTGCAGGGTGGCGGCATCACCGATGCCAGCGGCACCCAGATCCTGCTGTCCACGGGACGCATGAACCGCGTGCGCGCCGTCGATGCGCTCAACAACACGATCACGGTGGAAGCAGGGTGCGTGCTTGAACACGTCCAGCGTGCCGCAGAGGATGCGGGCCGCCTGTTTCCGCTCAGCCTCGGGGCCGAAGGGAGCGCGACGCTGGGGGGCAACCTTTCCACCAACGCGGGCGGGACAGGAGTGCTGCGCTACGGCAACACGCGCGATTTGGCGCTCGGGTTGGAGGTGGTGCTGGCGAGCGGCGAGGTCTGGGACGGGCTGCGCGGACTGCGCAAGGACAACACGGGTTACGATCTGAAGCACCTGTTCATCGGCGCCGAGGGAACGCTTGGTGTCATCACGGCGGCCGTCATGAAGCTCTATCCGCTGCCTGCGGCGCGGCTGACGGCGATCGCGGCGGTCGGTAGTCCGCATGACGCCCTCAGGCTGCTGTCGATCGCGCAGCGCCAGAGCGGCGACGCGCTCACCGGCTTTGAGATGATCTCCGATTTCTGCATCACGCTGCTGGTGAAGCATTTTCCGGCGACGCGCACGCCGTTCGACGCGCGGCATCCGCAGTACGTCCTGATGGAGATATCCGACGCCCGCTCGGAAGCCTCCGCCCGCGCCGCGATCGAATCGATTCTTGCCGAGGGGATGGAAGCCGGCATCGCGCGCGATGCGGTGGTGGCACAAAGCCTGTCGCAGGTCAACGCGATGTGGGCCATGCGCGAGGACATCACCGAGGCGCAGCGGCTGGAGGGACTGAACGTCAAGCACGACGTGTCCGTTCCGATATCGCGCATCGCCGAGTTCATGGACGCCACGGAGGCCGCGTTGCGCCGCGCCTATCCTGATGTGCGCCTGGTGGTGTTCGGGCACCTCGGCGACGGCAACCTGCATTACAACGTCTGCGGACCACAGGGAGTCGCGCCGGAAGTCTTCCTGCGCGAGGAGGCGGGCGTGACGCGCATCGTGCACGACAGCGTCGCGCGTTTCAACGGCTCGATTTCCGCCGAGCACGGCCTGGGCCAGCTCAGGCGCGAGGAGATCCGTCGCTACAAGTCGGCACTGGAGCTCGATCTGATGCGCAAGTTGAAGGCGGCGCTTGATCCCCTCGGTATCATGAATCCGGGCAAGGTCCTGTAGCGAGTCCGAATCGCGGCCCGCGGAATAGCGTACGCTCCGTAGATGTTTACCCCTTTGGTGATGGCGCGAGTTCGCGCCATCCGCGGTCTCGACAGGAGGCAGTGATGCACAAGCTGGTGACGATGTGCGTGGGGGTGCTGCTAGGGGCAGGGTGCGCAACGGTGCCGGACCTGCAGTCATGGTGGGGTCGTACCGAGGCGGATTTCCAGCGCCTTCGGCCCGGGGTCACCACTCAGGCCGACGTCCTGAAGCAGTTCGGGACGCCGGACGGGATGGTCGTCTTCGACAACCTGCGCGAGCAGGTCTGGGATTATTACTTTGCGGACGGATCCCAGGGCATGCTCGCCTGGGTCGTGTTCGATCTGAAGGGCAGCTACAAGCACTACGTGAGCCAGCCCGACCCGCGCGAGAACGCCGTAATGGAATGAACGCGGTTCGCGGCGCGATTTGCAATCGAAACCGCGCTGATTTAGAGTACGGGCTCGTTTCAGAGCTCTCAAGCGATAGGCAGTCGACCTTGAACGTGTTCCACGAAGCTGCAGAGATAGGGACGCAGTGGCGTAGCTGGCGCTGGTGGCGCAGCTAGCACTGTTGTATTGCCCGCGCCGCCACGAACACGGCGCGCCCCAACACCGATCTCAGGCAGTTTTTCGTGGAGCAGTCAATGACTGAAACAGAATTCAAGCGGCTTGCCGCACAGGGTTACAACCGCATTCCGGTCGCCCTGGAGACCTACGCAGACCTCGACACCCCGCTGTCGGTCTATCTCAAGCTCGCCAACCGGCCGTATACCTATCTGCTGGAATCGGTGATCGGCGGCGAGCGTTTCGGGCGCTATTCGTTCATCGGCCTGGCCACGCGTACGGCGCTGCGCGGCGTGGGCCGACATGTCAGCGTGTTGCAGGGAGGCACCGTGGTGGAGAGGTCCGAAGGGACCGACCCGCTTGCATTTGCGCGCGATTTCCTGGCGCGCTACCGGATCGCGGAGCTTCCGGGCCTGCCGCGCTTGTGCGGCGGTCTGGTGGGCTATTTCGGCTACGACGCGGTGCGCTGGATCGAGCCACGGCTTGCCGGCGGCTGGCTCAAACCCGACCCGCTCGGCTGTCCCGACATGCTGCTGCTGCTGTCGGAGGAACTGGCCGTGGTCGACAATCTGACCGGACGGCTGTTCCTGGTGGTGTTCGCCGATCCCGCCCGGGCGGGCGCGTACCAGGACGCGAGACAGCGGCTGCGCGAATTGACCGGCGCGCTACGCCTGCCTCTGGAACTCGGGCCGGAGCGCAAGTGCACGCTCGGCGAGGTCGAATCGAATTTTGGCGAGATCGCGTTCAAGGCGGCCGTCGAGCGCGCCAAGCGTTACATCGAAGCCGGCGATGCGATGCAGATCGTCGTGTCCCAGCGGATGTCGCAGCGCTACGACGGCTCGCCGATGTCGCTGTACCGGGCACTGCGGTCGGTCAACCCGTCACCCTACATGTTCTATTTCGACTTCGCCGAGTTTCAGGTTGTGGGTTCCTCGCCGGAGATACTGGTGCGGCTGGAAAACGGCACGGTGACCGTGCGCCCGATCGCCGGAACGCGCCGGCGCGGCAAGTCGCGCGACGAGGATCTGGCGATGGAGCGCGATTTGCTCGCCGATCCCAAGGAGGCGGCCGAACACGTGATGCTGGTCGACCTGGGACGCAACGACGTCGGCCGGGTGGCGAAAATCGGTTCGGTGCGGCTCACTGAACTGCGCGCCATCGAACGCTATTCGCACGTGATGCACATCGTCTCCAACGTGGAGGGCGCCTTGCGCGAAGGACTGGATGCGGTCGAAGTGCTGCGCGCATCGTTTCCCGCCGGCACCGTGAGCGGCGCGCCCAAGGTGCGAGCGATGGAAATCATCGACGAACTCGAACCGGACCGGCGAGGCATCTACGCGGGCGCGGTCGGCTATCTGGGTTTCGACGGCAACATGGATCTGGCGATCGCGATCCGCACCGCGGTGGTGATGCACGGTACGCTGCACGTGCAGGCAGGCGCGGGAATCGTCGCCGATTCCGATCCGCAGTCCGAGTGGAACGAAACCCAGAACAAGGCGCGCGCCATTCTGCGCGCGGCGGAGATCGCCGCGCAGGGCCTGGAGCAGGCCTCGCTCGCCGCGGTGGAGGTCTGATCATGCTGCTCTTGATCGACAACTACGACTCGTTCACCTACAACCTGGCGCAGTACCTGGGCGAACTCGGCGCCGAGGTGCGGGTGGTTCGCAACGACGCCATCGACATCGCCGGGATCGCCGCGCTTGCGCCCGAGCGCATCGTGATCTCGCCGGGGCCGGGAACGCCTGATACCGCAGGCGTATCGCTGGCCGCGATCCGCGAGTTCGCCGGCAAGATTCCGCTGCTCGGCGTGTGCCTGGGCCACCAGGCGATCGGCCAGGCGTTCGGCGGCGCGGTGGTGCGCGCGAAGACGCTGATGCACGGCAAGACCTCGCCGCTGAACCATGACGGCAGGGGCGCGTTTCGCGGCCTGCCGGCGCCATTCCAGGCCGGCCGTTACCATTCGCTCGCGATCTCTCGCGATGGATTTCCGGCCTGCCTGGAGATCAGCGCCCAGACGGCCGATGGAGAGGTCATGGGCCTGCGCCACCGCGCGTTGCATGTCGAGGGCGTGCAGTTTCATCCGGAGTCCGTGCTCACGGCGCACGGACATGCGTTGCTGAGGAATTTCTTGGAGACTAATTCAAGATGAGCAATGCGGGTTTATCAAAGATCGTCGCTTGCGCGCGGATGGGTTCACCA
>MEQX01000050.1:0-15833 GCA_001770415.1 Betaproteobacteria bacterium RIFCSPLOWO2_02_FULL_63_19
AAGAATCCCGCGACCGCCCCGGTCATGTCGGTCCAGTGGGCCCAGTTGGCGATCCGATCGGGAATCAGAAGGCAGATTCCGGATAGCACGAAACCGACTCGCAGCCACAGGATCATCGGCCCGGCCAGGTATCCGACCATCCCAGCCGATATCAGCCATACGCCGACGATCGCGGTGGCGACCGCGAGCAGGGTTGCTGTCGTCGAACCGCTTTGCAGCAGCAATGCCGGCGAGAACATGAACAGGAACGGGACAATGTAGGCGGTCCACCCCAGTCGCATTGCCGTCAGTCCGGTTCGCATGGGCGGTGCACCCGCGAGGCTGGCTGCAAAGAAGGCGCCGATCGCGACCGGGGGGGTAATCATCGACATCATGCCCAGATACAGAATGAACATATGGGAGGCGAGCGGCGGGAATCCGACTTCCACCAGCGAGGGCGCCACGAGTACCGAGAGCAGGACATAGACTCCTATCGTGGGCATGCCCATTCCGAGAACGATGCACAGGATCGCCGCTATGCCGAGCAGCGCGACCAGGTTTCCGGCTCCGATCTTAACCAGCAGCAGCGTCAGTGCAAATCCGAACCCGGTTGCTTGCAGCATGCCGCCGATGAATCCAGCCGCCGCAGCGATGATCAGAATGTCCAAACTGGCCAAGCCAGTGGCAGCCAGGGCTCGGATCAACACGCCGAATTTCATGCGCTGACCCTTGTAGCCCAGCGCTAGGCCGATACCTGCCACTGTAAGCGCGGCGATCAACGCGGCGAACTCCGCTTCGCGGTTCGCCCAAAAAAGCAGGTAGATCAGCACTGCAAATGGGATGATGAAAACGCACCCCGACTTCAGGACCGGCGCCAGCCGAGGAATGTCTTGTTCCGGCACTCGTTGGATTCCCTTCTTTGCCGCTTCGAGATCAACCTGGATGAACAGCGAGACGTAATAAAGAACCGAAGGGACGAGTGCGGCGACGACTATGTCCCTGTAAGGCCGCTGCAGGAAGTCGGCCATTACAAACGCGACCGCGCCCATCACCGGCGGCATGAGTTGGCCGCCGTTCGATGCGGTGGCTTCGATCGCCGCCGCCTGCTGCGGGTCGAAGCCCGACTTCTTCATCATCGGGATGGTGATCACGCCGGTCGCGAGGATGTTGGACACGACGACGCCAGAGATGGTGCCGAACAGGCTGGAGGCCAGAATTGAGATTTTGGCCGCTCCACCGCGAAAACGTCCCATGAGAGCGAGGGACAAGTCGTTGAAGAAGCCCGCTCCGCCTGAGGCCGATAGAAGTTGGCCGAAGAACAGGAAGGGTATCACCACGGTCACGCCCACCATCATGATCAACCCGAACAATGCGCTGGTGTCGATTCCGAGATAGACCATCATACGGTCGAACTGGACTTCACGGGTCTGTAGTGCGCCGGGGACCAGATGGCCGACCAGGGAGTAGCAGACAAAAAAAGCGAGGATCAACACCAATGGCGCACCCACGGTACGGCGCAGCGCCTCGGCGGTCAACAACATCAAGATTGACGCGGTAATCAGGCCTTCGACCGGCGCCTCGAACATCCGGGTCGACAGGTCGGCAAAATCATAGGCGACGAACGCCCCGGTGGCGAAGCCTGTTATCGCGAGCAACGCGTCGTACCATGGAAGCAGACCGCGATCGCTTCCGTGCTTTGCCGGGTAATGAAGGAATACGAGCGCGAGAGCCGCGGCGAACGTTGCCGCGAGATATTGTTCAGGTAGGAACAGCAGGCCGACGAAACGATAGAAGTCGACGGCCCAGAGCAGCGAGCCCAGCGCAATGGCTCCGGCCAGTAACGGGCGCAGCACGCGCACAGCCGGCGAAACGGGTACTGTGCTGCCGCCCGACGATGTATCGCTCAGGACCAATCCTGTGCTACAGATATCCCGAATTGCGGCCGCGGCTTATTTCCCCGTCGCGATACCGACTTCCTTGAAGAATTTGAGTGCGGCGGGGTGGTACTGCAACCGATCTTGACGTGCCGCCATCCCGGCCTGCGTGAATGCGCGGAAAGACGGATGCCCCGCCACCAGCGCAGGCTTGTTCCCATACGCTGTCTTTACCACCGTGTACACGAGTGCCTCGGGGGTGTCCTTGTGGGTTAGCAGGACGATGTAATACTCCATCAGATTGGTCGGGCCGATAACTCCCGGAAAGTTTGGTGCGGGTTTAACCGCCGCGACGTGATATTCCCGTCGCACGGCTTGCATTCTCGCGTTCGCCTGGGGCGAGTTTTCCATGTTGAGGAAGCGCACGCCGCCGTCGATCGAGGCGTGAATTTCGGCGACCTTAGGTCCGCCGATAGCAAACATGAACGCGTCGGATTTTCCGGCCTTGAAGTCATCAGCCGCCCGCAGCAAATCGGTCGTCGGTACCGGCGTCGTGTCCTCGAGGCTGAGTCCCGCGTTCGCCAGCAGCCCGTTCCAGAGCGCGATGCCTTGCTTGAACGAAGTCCACCCGCTGCCGACGCGCTTGCCTTTCATGTCCGCGACCGTCTTGATGTCGGAATTGTTGCGGACGATGATGCCGACGCGAAACGGGAACACCGTGAAGGCGACCCGCAGATCCTTCATGGGCTTGCCCTGGTGCTGGTTTATTCCGGCAAACGCGTCACCGGCCTCCTCGTTGCTGGTATAGGCAAACTCGGCCTGCTTGTACTGTACCGCACCGATAATCGCGGCTGGCGAACTGAAAGTAAGCAGGCGCATCTGCAGGTTGGAATGTTCCTGAACCGCCTTTGCAATCGCGGCTGCCTGGACATTGTTGATCGCCCCCGGCGGAAGCGTCGAGATCGCAACTGTCTGGGCCGCTGCAGTCCCGATTCCAAGCGGCGCTAGCAAAGCTGCCGCGGTGACAATCGACAGGATGCTACTGCGCATTATGCTGAACATATTCGAATCCTCCTCCACGAGAACGTTCTCGGCGACAGGGCGCCGCGCACTGATTGCGGATCCTCCTGCGGTCGACAACTTCTGCTCCAGACCCGCGTACCGGCAACGATTCTACGCGAACGTCCGGCGTCACGTGCGCCAACGGACGGCAAGCGGGATGATGGCGATTCGTGAATACCCATATCGCCGTACCGCAGTTCCCGCCGAGCCTGACCGGGCCGGCGTGTCCAGAACTGTCGTGGCTTGAGTGATTCCGATATCATAACCATTGACCGAGACTGTCGTGCCACATGTGATTGGGTGTCATGTTTATCCCGAAAAATAGGAGATCTTGATGGCTACCGAACTGCCGCCGATCAGGCGGATTGTTACCGCGATCAACGCATCCGGAAAATCCTACATTGCCGAAGACGGGCCTCCCAAGCACGTGCGGCGAAATCCGACGCGCCCCGGCTTCGTCGTGCGCAACCTGTGGGCGACAGGCAGCAATCCGGCGCCGCTCGGCGAATCCGACCGCAGCGCCGAAATGCCCGGTGTATTGCCATTTCCCGGGGGCACGTTCTTCAAGGTCATCGATTTACCGCCCGACGACGAAGCTCTCGATCCAAACAAGCCGCAGGTGGTGAACGAGCCTGGCCTGAGGCACGACTCGAAAGCCCGCCATCCCGGCATGCATGAGACTGACACGATCGACTACGCAATCGTGCTTTCCGGCGAAATCGTTGCTCTGGTCGATGAAGGCGAGGTTGTCATGAAAGCCGGTGATGTGCTTATCCACCGTGGAACGAACCACGCTTGGGCCAATCGCTCAAAAGGAATCTGCCGGATACTTTTCGTGCTGGTCGACGCGGCGCCGAAGAGATAACTAGACCGGCAACGCCGACCGCGGCTAATTGTTGATTGCGAAGGTTTCAGGATATCTGCATGTTCCGACCTTGCGGATCGCGTGCTGAAGGCCGCTGACTCGATCCGACGAATTCTCGATTCTGTCGAGCGTCCATCCGGCGCAATCGGTTCTAAGACTGAAGCGGCTGGAACTCGTCACAGATCGAAGATGTCGACTGACGGGTCGTGCTGCGACCGCGTCAGGCCGCGTTTGATGCCTGCTACCGCGCTGATTTCCGGTGTCCCCACTCCCAGGCAACCAAAGCCGCGACGACGACCGCTCCGGCGAGGTTGATCTCCCAACTCATCGCGATCGCTCCGCCCGGCGGGATGAGCAGTGCAACCGCGCCTGCCGTCAGCAGCAGGCGTACGCCCCAGCCGAGCTTCCGGAACAGGAACCCGGTGAAGGCGGCGCCAAAAATCACAGCCCCCACAATTGCTGTGACAACGGACAACATGATAACCAAGGGCGTTCCTTTCATCAGCAACGCCGGCGAATAGACGAAGATGAATGGCACGATGTAAGCGATGGCACCCAGTCGCATTCCGTGCAAGGCAGTCTTGACATGGTCAGCGCCGGCGATCGACGCGGCCGTAAACGTTGCAAGGCAGACCGGCGGCGTGATCATCGACAGCATTCCGAAGTAAAAGATGAACATGTGCGCGGCAAGAGGCTGCACGCCCAGTTCTTGCAGCGCCGATCCGACCAGGACTGCCATTAGAATGTAGACGGCCCCTGTCGGTAAACCCATTCCAAGAATAATGCCGGTCACAGCTGTCAACAACAGCAGCAGAACGAGGCTGTCCTGCCCGATGCCGACGATCATGTTCGAAAACGTGAATCCCACCCCGCTGATGGCGATCGAGCCGATCACCAGTCCGACGGTGGCGCCGATTGCGCCAAGGTCCACCATGGCGGCGCCGGTCGATTCCAGTATTTGAACCAGCCGCCGAAAATTAGGTCGCGTATCGCGGCGAAACAGGCTCATGACGAGCGCAGATGCCGCGCCGGCGATGCCGCACTTCCCGGGCTCGTAATTGAGGATGAACAGCGTGTAGACCAGGACCACCAGCGGAACCAGGAAGATCCATCCAATGCTGGCTACCTTAGCCGCCGACGGCAGTTGTTCCTTCGGCAGGCCGCGCAGCCCGTGCCTTGCCGCTTCGAGGTCGACCTGCGTAAACAATGCGATGTAGTACAGCAGCGCAGGTACGATGGCTGCGAGTGCGACTTCCGCATAGGAAATCGAGAGCATTTCGGCCATCAGGAACGCCGCGATCCCCATAACCGGAGGCGCGATCTGTCCTCCGGTCGAGGCTACTGCCTCGACGCCGGCGGCTACCTCCGGACGGTAGCCGGATTTCTTCATCATCGGTATGGTCACAACGCCTATCGTCGCGACATTGGCCACCGCGCTGCCGGAGATCATGCCAAACAGGCTGCTTCCTACGATGGCCATTTTCGCCGGTCCGCCCCGGAAACGTCCCATCGTGGCCATTGCGAAATCGGTCAGGAACTGTCCGCCGCCAGTGAGGAAAAGCACCTGACCGAAGGCGATAAAGGCGAACACCATGGTCGAAATGACCATGGTGGGCAGGCCCAGGACCCCTTCGGAATCGAGATACAGGGAGACGGCGAGTTTCCCCCATGGCGCGCCGCTGGCGTGAAACGGCGCGGGCATGTAATGGTTGAATCGGGCGTACAGGATGAACGTAACGGCGACTATTACGAGCGACCAGCCGACCGTGCGGCGGGTCGCTTCCAGGGCGATGATGATGGCCAGAAATCCGAGGACGAGTTTGTCGGGCGACGGATACGCGATCTGCATGATGAGTCGCGGGTAAAGTATCGTTATGTACAGTCCCACGCACAGCGCCGCCCCACATAGCAGCATGTCATACCATGGCACACCCTTGCAAGCACTTGTCTTGGTTGCAGGGATCGACAGGAATATGCTGCCGAGCGTGAGCGCGAGGAACAGTCCCATATACTGTTCCCGGTAAAACGAAAGCCCCAAATAGGACTGGACATCGAGCACGAAAAATGTGCCCGCCACTGGCACGCCGAGCCGCATTACGCGCAGGAACCATCCCGTAACGCCGGTTACTTCGCGCAGTCTGGTGGCGGGAGCGTCATCATCTGCCATGGTGGCTTAGCTTCTAATAAGAGTGAAATGGACGGACTGCTTTCGACAGACAGCGTAGCGCCAGTACGTGCGAGGCCCTCCGAATTCGGAGGGCCTCATGACGCCATTGCGGAGTTTCAGAAGAAAAATAGCTCGCTTCCTGCAACTTCCCGCGAGGTCTCAGATGGCTGGTTCTTAGCCGGCGGAAAGAAGTTTCTTCTGGTGCGCTTCCGCCGCGTCGCTCCAGATGCCGAGCTCCTTGTAGAACCGGATGGCGCCAGCGTGGAACGGTGCGACCGAGTTCACCAGATTCTCTGTCATCTTCTTGTGGGTCCACAGCCTCGCCCAGGGGTGCACGCCTTTGTACTTGTCGTAGTTGTTCCACACCGCCTTGAGGATCTGGTAGGCGCCTTCGTCACTCATCTTGGTGTTCGTGACCATGTTGATCGGTGAGGCCATCAGCAGGGTGTCTGTTCTCACACCCGTCATGATTCCACCCTTTATCTTAGTGACCCGATACCCGGTAAAATTTTCCGAGATATGGCGTGCCTGCGCTTCGGAGACTGCGGCCGGCAGGAAACGTACCCCGCCCAGCTTGACGTCCGCCTCTTTCATTTGCGGCATCGCGGGCGCTCCCCAGGCTGCGTCGACGCGGCCCTCCATCAACATCTGCGGCGGTTGGACGACGTTGGTGACCGGTACCTCGACAATGTCCTTGTGGGGATCTACACCGGCCGCTTCCAACTGCGCCCACGCCCCGTCGCGCGAGCCTCGCAGTACGTTGTTGATGGTCACGCGCTTGCCCTTGAGGTCGGCCAGTGTTTTGATCGGGGAGTCGTCCTTGACCGCCAAGCCGAGGATCAGGTCGGTCCCGACGCTGAGGGTGCGTGCATTGGGGATCTTCTGGTACGGATCCTTTCCCTTCCAAGCGAGTCCAAGGTCATAGCCGGTTGCGATGCCCATGGCGACGTTATTGCGGTTGAGCTCAGGAAACCATGCCTGGAAACCCGAGAACGGTCGTACGGTAGCCGATACAGGGAGCGTATCGCTGAGCACCTTGGCGAATGCGGAAGCCAGAACATAGTAAGCCGCCCCTTGCGGGTGTGACGCGATTCGCACCGATTTGGGCAAACCTGATTGTGCGACGGCACTTGTCGGAAGGTAGCTGCCGATCGGCAAAAGGACAAGCATAGCCGTAAGAACACTTCGATTCACAATAGCCTTTCTCATGTAGTTTCCTCCTATTGGTCAGGGTTGCCGGCCAACATATAACAGAGGCTCATCGACGGGTCAACACGAAGGGTCAACACGGCGCCAGGGATCGGTCCGAGGCAATTTGCGCTTTTCGTTTCGACATAGGACAATCTGCGGCCAACGAAAAATCGGCGCTGTCGATTGGTGCGCTGCCGCACGAACCGGATCGAGAGTCCATCGCGCGTTTGCCAGGCGACAGTAACGGCCGCATGCGGGGCTGCTTCCAGCCTTGTCAACGATCCGATCATCTCTCGTAGCCTAAACGAGAGCGTGGCGCGGATGCTTCGCAACGTGCACGAACAGCAGTTTTCGGCGGGCGAGGTCATCTACACGGGAGACGATGACGCGAATTTTCTGTGTTTGCTCGATCAGGGCAGTGTGGAACTGGTCAGCCCGACAAGCAAGCGAATCGCCATCGAGTCGACCCGATTCGGGGAGGAGGCGACCGACGTTTCGCCCTACCTGTCTAGAGCGATCGCTCTCACGGACGTCGTGGTGTACGCGATCCCGAAGGAAATCCCCCAAGTGATGCCAGACAGTTCCTCATTAATATGCGGGTGCCGCTGTTGGCCGAATATGGAATCGTCCTGCCCCCGATCTGTGAGGCTTTCGCGAGGGTGTCGAACAACTACTACGCCGGTTTGCCCGGTGCGGGCTCTTATCGAATTGCCGCCGACCAAGAAAATAGCGTAGCCGCCGGTGACATTAAGGTGCGCCTGGAGGGTAAGACGGGCAATCCTCTTCCGGTTCTTTCACGATTCACGGAGTATCCTCTGGAGTCCGGGAACGCACCGTTGCCATCGGAAGCGATGTTTCGCTTCCATGTTGAGTTCTGGTCCGACTGTGCGGGGCGTTTCCAGCGTGATATCCGTCGACGGGAGACGTGGGTTCAACATTGCGATTCCCGAGCGGCGGTGACACTATCCCACCCATTTGGATCGGGTCGCGGAAACGATGAAAGGCAGTCAGTACGATTACATCGTCGTCGGGGCGGGGTCTGCCGGTTGTGTGCTCGCAGGCCGGTTGACGGAAGACCCGCAGACTCGCGTTTTGCTGCTCGAGGCGGGTGGCGCAGACCGCGACCCGCTGATTCACATTCCGATAGGCCTCGGCAGGCTCTGGAAGGACCGGCGGCATGACTGGGGTTTCCACACCGAGCCGCAGGCGCATCTGAACCAGCGCGCGATTCCGCTGCCCCGCGGCAAGGTCCTTGGAGGGTCTTCGTCGATCAATGCCATGCTGTACGTGCGCGGCCATCGCGGGGATTACGATCGCTGGGCGGGCATGGGGCTCGACGGCTGGTCCTACGCGGAGGTGCTGCCTTATTTCAAGCGTACGGAGTCCTGGTGTGGTGGACAGACCGCCTACCGGGGGGGCGGCGGCCCGGTTGCAACACGTTTTACGGACCTGTCCGATCCGCTGTACGCGGCAACTCTCGCGGCTGGCCGGGAAGCGGGCTTTGCGGTTTCAGATGACATGAATGGCGCGGTTCAGGAAGGATTCGCGATGGCCCAATCGACCATCGTCCGGGGACGGCGTTGCAGTGCCGCGCGCGCCTACCTGCGGCCCGCGATGGGTCGCGCGAACCTCACCGTGCGCACCGGTGTTCTGGCGACGCGCGTTCTTTTCGACGGAAACAAGGCGGTTGGCGTCGAATATATGCACCGGGGCCGGATGGAGCGCGATCATGCCGAACGCGAAGTGCTGCTCGCAGCGGGCGCGATCAATACGCCGCAGTTGCTGATGCTCTCAGGGGTTGGCGATGCCGCACGGCTTCGCGTCCACGGCATAGAGCCGGCAGTACACTCGCCCGGTGTCGGCGCGGGTTTCCGGGACCATGTCTTCGTCGCGGTCGGCAACTTGCGCAAGGGAACGAGTCCTTTGCGGCACGCGTTGCGCGTCGACCGGATCGCGGTTGCCATGCTGCGCGCCTATTTCACAGGCAGCGGTCCGGCAACCAACCCGCCGGGAGGAGCGATGGCGCTGCTGAGGACCCGCGCCGATATCGACGTGCCGGATATACAACTGGGAGTACGGGGAATTTCCAGAGACGTGCGCCCGTGGTGGCCTCTGCTCGGCCCCGACTGGGACGACGCTTTTTATCTGCTGGTCGTGCTGCTTCATCCCGAAAGCCGCGGAACCGTCGAACTTGCTTCCGTCGACCCAAGACAACCTGCCCTCATCCGCGCGAACTACTTGTCGGAAGAACGCGATGTGAGCACGCTCGCGGCGGGCATGCGCGTGGCGCGCGATGTCATTCGTCAAAGCGCGTTCGATCCATTTCGGGGTGACGAAATCGTTCCCGGAGCGAAGGTCGTCGGGGATGCTGACATTTACGCTCACATCCGGTCAGCGGCCTCGACACTGCATCACGCCGCTGCGACCTGCAGGATGGGGCGGGATGAGATGGCGGTGGTCGATCCGGAGCTCAAGGTTCGTGGGATCGAGCATCTGCGCGTGGTGGACGCGTCGGTGATGCCCGATTTGGTCAGCGGCAATATAAACGCCTGCGTATTGATGATTGCGGAGCGTGCTGCCGATCTCGTGCGAGGGCGAACGCCGCTGCCGCCGGAATACCCAACCTAAGGCTGGCTTCCCAAGCCGGCCTGCGGCGCGCCGTCCGCGTCCGGAAGTCGGCGCAGCAAATCGCGCGTCGCTTCGAGCAGGCGCCGCGCGCGCTCCTCCGCCCCGACTGTGCGCGCGAGACTCGCCATCGGCACTTCCAGCGCAATCGGGAGTTCACGCGGCAGCGCGCGCAGCAGGCCCGAAAGATCCAGATCCCCAGTGTCCGGAATTCGACGCTCGAAGCGCGCCTGGAACTGAAGCCCGGCCACATCGGCCGGTCGAAGCGCCGGTGCGTCGCAGAGTTGCATGTAATGCAGCCATTTCGTCGGAACGCGTGCGATATCCTCGACGGTATCGCCCGACCGGTTCCAATGTATCGGGTCGATCACAATGCCGCTGTTGGGCCGATCGACCGCAGCGAGAACGCTTACCGCCTGCGCCAGCGTGCGCACCTCGAACAGCGAAATCGGCTCCAGATTCGCGGTAAGGCCGAATGGCGCGGCGGTGTCGCAAAGCTCACCGAAACGCGCAGCGAGGCGTTGTTGATCGGGATCGATTCCACCCGCGAGGACATGCGCCGCACCGAGCTGCGCCGCGGTTTCCAGCATTGGCACAAAGTCGGCCACGCGTGTACCGGGCGTAATAGGTATGAATTCCACGTCCAATATCTTTAGGCCGGTGTCGGCTAGTCGGCTACGCACCTCGCGCAACATCGGGGTATCGCCGATGATCGGATAGCTCGCGTCCAGGTTCGGCATCACCGGGTGCAGGCGAAGTCCGAGGTGGCTGTACCCCGCTCGAGCAGCGCAACTCACCATGTCCGGCGGCGAAAGCTCCAGAACGGTGAGCGGCGCGAGGGACAGGATCCGCATCAGATGTGCGCAACGCGCGCGGCCGATCCGCCGCCGACGAGAATGCAATCTGAGCTGCCCAGCGTGGCTCCAGTCGGTGAAGTGGTGTCGATCCGGATTGCTCCCGTAAAGAAGTGTCGATTGTTACACCTGGGTGGCGCAGCGACAAGGAAGTCCGATCGTGATCGTGCCGTAGTGGCAGCCAACGTGCGTGGATCGTTTCTCGCGTGCAAATACGCCTTGCCGCAGATGAACGACGGTGGCAGCGTGATCATCACCTCGTCCATCATGGGGGTGAAGGCCAACGGAAACATTGCCGGCTACGCCACCTCCAAACACGCCTTGATCGGACTGGTGCGCTGCGTCGCCAAGGAAGTTGCACCGCGCGGGATCCGCGTGAATGTGCTCGCGCCGGGACCGGTGGAAAACGCGTTTCAGTCGGATATCGAGCAGAGGCTTTCCGCCCTTGGCGGTTTCGACGCGACCGAAATGATTAACCGCCACATTCCGCTGGCGCGGCACGGGAAACCGGAGGAAATTGCCAAGTCGGTGCTGTTTCTCGCCTCGGAAGCGAGCAGTTTTTCGACCGGCGGGGTATTTATGGCCGACGGCGGGATGAATTCATAAGGCTGCTCGACGAGCGAAGCGGCACGAAGCCAATTCCATCGGTTCTGCGAATTCCTGGCGTTAAGGTCCGTTTGCGAAGCGTTCGAATTTTCGTGTGTACGCTTTGTGAATTCGCGCTCTCGCGTGGCAGTAGCGGTGCATAATCGCGATATTGGTTACAAAGAAGATTGAGCGAAGCCGGCCGTTTGGCCCAGGCTGCGCCGGCGTGGGAAGAACAGCAGGGAGACGGCGATGATCAAGATTCGGCATATTGCGTTTGCAAGCGAGCATCCGGGGAAGGCCGCCGAGTTCTACAAGTCAGCCTTCGGATTCAGGGAACTAAGTCGATTTGGCATGGACCCCGAACGGCCGGACGAAGTGCAACGTCCGTCCGGCGTGACGCTGACCGACGGAACGCTGAACATCACGATCCTGAAATTCGGCGTCGACCAGACCGGAGCGGGGCTTGACTTCCAGGGATTTCATCATTTCGGAGTGGTCGTCGACGGGGATATCGATGAGTGGACGCAACGGCTTGAATCCTTGGGAGCGCCAAACATTACGGGGCGGGACGATATTCCGCCGGGCGCGCATTTCGAGCTGAAATTTCGCGGTCCCGACGGCGTGGTGTTCGATATCTCCGATCGTTGCTGGCCCGGCAGCGCACCCATCGGCGAATGAAGCGAACGTGACCGAATTTCCGCGACCTCGCGGCGATGATAAGTAATCCAAACGAACCAGTCGGTGTTTCCGGCGACCCGCCACACTACGCGACTGAGGTGATCGACCTGGAGTACCACCGGCACGGTGGCGCACCCTTGCTGGCCCGCGTCTATCGGCCGCTGGGCCCCGGACCTTTCCCAGCCATGGTCGATGTGCATGGTGGCGGCTGGACTTCAGGAACGCGACTGCAGAACGCGGTTATTTGCGAGGCCCTTGCGGCAGCCGGAATCGTCGTCGCGGCGCTTGATTTCCGCATGCCGCCTGAGGCGAGATATCCGGCGTCCGTGGCGGACGTAAATTGGGGCATTCGATGGCTCAAGGCCAACGCGTCGCGGTTTCGCGGGCGATCGGATTTGGTGGGCGGCATAGGCAGTTCGAGCGGAGCGCATCAATTGCTGTTGGCGGCGTTGCGTCCGCACGATGAACGATATCGCGCATTTGCGGACCCCGGCGAATCGAGCGCCGAAGCGACGCTTGACTTCATAGTCGCGTGCTGGCCCGTGGCCGACCCCTTGCAGCGCTACCGTATGGCGCAGCGGCGAGGCGCGGAGATCTTGCTGCGCAACCACGGGGCTTACTGGCCCGACGAGCAAGCGATGGAAGACGGCAACCCGCAGCGAATCGTCGAACGGGGCGAAACACGCAGGCTGCCGCCACTTCTTGTTCTTCAGGGCACCAGAGACGACAACCTCCCGCCGGACATGGCCGCCCGATTTGCCGCGGCCTGGCGGCAGGCGGGCGGGCTTGCGCAGCTGGAGGAATTCGAGGGGCAGCCGCACGCCTTTATTACGAAGGACCCTGCGTCCGCAGCCTCGACGCGCGCGCTTGATCTCATCAAGTCGTTTGTCGCGAGACAGGTAGCAGCTATCGCGTAACGCGACAGCCACACCGGGGAAACGTCGACAGACGTGC
Organism: Betaproteobacteria bacterium RIFCSPLOWO2_02_FULL_63_19; assembly: GCA_001770415.1. Lineage (GTDB taxonomy): Bacteria > Pseudomonadota > Gammaproteobacteria > Burkholderiales > SG8-39 > JACQTO01. Next base: position 12,838 of record MEQX01000050.1, read on the forward strand.
CGCGGGAACTTGCCGCGTGCGCCTCCGGGGAAGCACTTTCTCGGCGCTGGGTTCGCGACGCCGGTCGACTCCACGGAACGCGTAACTTGGTTGTCTGCAAATCCCTCATCTACACACGTCGCCAGCCAAAGCGAACCGGGGGCGAAGTCGACACGCTAGAATCACGGCTTGTCCAATTACGTTACCCAATCACTCAAACGGTTTTTCCGAGCGTCTCCACTTAGACACGCCCGATTTCGGCGTTTCTACGCGGGGTCGGTCGCGGTGACGCTGGGCTATACGGTGCAGGCGACCATCGCCGCATGGCTTATGGCGACACTTACACCTTCGGCGCTGATGGTCGCCCTGGTGCAGACCGCCAGCGCCCTGCCGTCGCTGCTATTCGGACTCGCCGCAGGCGCGCTGGCGGACATTGTCGACCGGCGCAGGATCATATTGGCGACGCAGATTGCGCTTGCCGCAATAACGGCTGTGATAGGCGCGGCTGAACTGACCGGCATTCTCGGGCCCATAACCTTGCTGATGGGCACCTTCCTGATCGGTGTGGGATTCACGTTCTATGTGCCCGCGCAGCAGGCGAGCATCAACGATCTGGTCGGGCGGATCGACCTGCCACGTGCCGTGGGGCTGGGCGCGGTTGCATTCAACGTCGCCCGAGCGCTAGGGCCGGCGCTCGCCGGGGCGATCGCGGCTTGGTTGGGCTCAGGGAGCGCATTGCTGGCAGGCGCGCTGTTCTTCGTGGTGATGATCTTTGCCGTGCGCGTACTGAAGCGCAAAGTTACTGCCATCCCGGGTGTTCCGGATACATTGTTGTCGGGAATCCGCAGCGGCCTGCGCTATGCACGCCATTCACCACCGATGCGGGCGCTGATCGGTCGCAGCGCGAGCTTCAGCATTTGCGCCAGCGGATTCTGGGCCCTGTTGCCGGTAATTGCACGCGACCAACTCGGCCTCGGGGCCGGGGGGTTCGGTATGCTATCGGGCAGCTTTGGCGTCGGCGCCGTTCTCGGGGCGCTGACCATACCCCGCCAACTGAAGCGGATGTCCTTGAACACCGTGGTCACCGCGGGTTTTCTGCTGTGGATGGTTGCCACGCTGATCATCGCTTCGACCGTCACGGCCGAAATCGCTGTTGTGGGTACCTGTGCCGCCGGGGTGGCCTGGGTTGCCGTATTTCCAAGCCTTACTGCCGGAACACAGAGCACGGCACCGGCCTGGGTTCGCGCGCGCGCGGTGGCAATGGCGCTGGTGGCGATGCAGGCGAGCCTCGCGCTCGGTAGCGTGATCTGGGGCTGGGTGGCTTCGCACTCCGATACCCGCACAGCGCTCGCGACATCGGCCGGCACCATGCTCCTGCTGCTCGTGCTCGGATACAAAGTCAGGGTCAAAATGGGCGATGAAGCCGACGTTACACCCGGGATGCAATTGCCCGAGCTGGCGATTGCGGTCGAACCGTTGCCAGATGACGGTCCGGTCTTGATCCAGGTGCAGTACCAGATCGATCCTAAGAATCGCGCTTCCTTCCTGCAGGCAATTCACGCGACCGAACCGGCGCGCCGGCGCAACGGTGCAAGCGACTGGCGGGTATTCCGGGACGTCGGCGCAGAAGGGCGTTTCGTCGAGCGCTTCATTGTTGCATCCTGGGCCGAATACGTTCGCCTGAGAGCACGCATTACGATGAGCGACCGTCAGGCGCTTGATCGCGTCGCGCGATTTCAGCAGCCGGGAGTATCTACGGTCGTTACGCGGCTGATCAGCACCAGGCCGCTAGAAGATCGGCAGGTCAGGGATGAGGCCGATCCCGACTGAACGGGGTCGGGAAGCGACAGCGTCGGCGTCCATCGCCGAAAGCGTCCAAAATAAGGCAGCACCAGTTGGGTACGCGGAAACCAGCGGCCCGGTATTCTTGCGCGCGCCGGCAGTCCGATGCAGGAATCGCGCGATTGAGTACTTTGTTCCCGACTGCGGTTTCCGCTTAGGCGACTCCCGCCACGGTCGCTATAATAACCCTCCAAGCGGCCGTCAGTTGTTCCGGGGGAGCCCCGAATGGGCAGAATTATTCTGATTCTAGTCTTGGTCTTTATCGCCTATGTCTTCGTCAAGAGTTTCTTGCGGCGTGACCAGCGGCCGGCAGCAGACGCCGATCAAGCCGAACACATGGTGGCATGCCGGCATTGCCAGGTGAACGTGCCGACGAGCGAGGCGCTTCTTGCGGGTGGGCACTATTACTGTAGCGAAGAGCACCGCCGGCTCGGGGCAGGCTAGTCCGATCGCCGTGCTCCGGCTACCGGACCTTCGGTTTCCGTTTCCGCCGTCCTACGGAGCTGCGACCGAGTCATTCTGGCAATCGCTGCGCTACTTCAACGTCTACCGTGCCGCGGTTGCGATGCTGTTCCTGGCCGGCGACCGCGTTGACCCCGAGATGCTCAATCTGGGAAGCGGCGATCCGCGGCTGTTCACGCTTACGAGCGCCGCCTATTTGGGGCTCGCGGTGGTCTTCCATTTGGCGTTGCGCAGGTCCCGGACGTACTTCAACGCGCAGCTGACCCTGCACGTGATCGCCGATATCGTTGCCCTGACGCTACTAACGCATGCCTCGGGCGGAATTCCCAGTGGCCTCGGCGTGATGCCGCTGGTGTCGTTGGCCGGGGCGGCGCTGGTGAGCCGCGGCACCCTGATGCTGTTCTATGCCGCGCTGGCATCGATCGCGGCGCTCTTGGAGCAGGCTTACTGGGTGCTGTTCCTCGATGCCGGTACCGCGACGTTCCTGCAGCCGGGGCTCCTTTCGATCGGATATTTTGCGACCGCGCTTATAACCAATCGTCTGGCGCAGCGCCTGATCATGAATGAGCGCGTGGCCCGCCAACGCGGCGAAGATCTGGCGAACCAGCTGCGGATCAACCAACTTGTCATCCAGGGCGTTCAGGATGGCGTACTGGTAGTGGATAGCAACGGCCTGGTGCGACAGCAGAATCGCCAGGTGGGCGCGCTTCTCG
>MEQX01000050.1:15839-85457 GCA_001770415.1 Betaproteobacteria bacterium RIFCSPLOWO2_02_FULL_63_19
CGGCGCCTGAACTGGACCAGATCGAACAGTATTCGGCCGAACTCGCTACCGAGCTGAAGGCGTGGCGAGCTGGAACCGGGCCTTCGGGTGCGGTCCTGAGCCTTTCCGAAGGGGGACGCCTGGTTCGCGCGCGCTTCGTTGCGGCCGGCGTAGCAGGCGGAAGTTTCACGCTGGTGCTGCTGGAGGATTTGTCAAAATTCCAGGAGCAGGCCCAACAGCTAAAACTGGCTGCACTGGGGCGGCTTACGGCCAGCATCGCGCACGAGATTCGCAATCCGCTTTCCGCCATCACGCACGCCAGCGACCTGCTGCGCGACGAGACGCAGGGATCGGGGCGGGACCGGCTGCTCAACATCATCCGGGACAATGCGAGACGACTCGACCGGATGGTCCGCGAGGTTCTCGAACTTTCACTCCGGGACCGCGTGCAATCAGAAAAGATCGGGCTCGCCAGTTTCGTATCGGACTTCCTGGACGAATTTGCGCAGAATGAGGGCATTGCGCGTGACGTATTCGTGATCGATATACCCGAGGACGTCATCGTCGAATTTGACCGGGTACACCTTAACCAGGTGCTTTGGAATTTGCTGCATAACGCTTGGCGGCACTGCCGGCACCAGACGGGTAGCGTGATGCTGCGCGTCTTGAGGCAACCTGGTCGGGTAGAATTGCATGTGACAGACGACGGCGAAGGCGTGGCAAAGGATTTTCAGTCGCAACTGTTCGAGCCGTTCTTCACGACGTTCAGTCGTGGTACCGGGCTCGGTCTGTACATCGCACGTGAACTGTGCACGGCCAATGCCGCTAATCTGGGCTATATCGATCGCGGAACCGGAGCGGACTTCAGAATCCTATGGCAGGCAGCACGGTAACCAAGCGCTCTGCGCGACAATCGACCGGTGGTGCGGACACCACGGTGTTGGTGGTGGACGACGAGGCCGACATCCGCGAACTCCTCGAGCTGTCGCTGGTGCGAATGGGACTCACAGTCGAGAGCGCCGGGTCGGTGACAGAAGCAAAGGAATGGCTCCAGAAACGCACATTTGACCTTTGTTTAACCGATATGCGGCTTCCGGATGGCGACGGGCTGGATCTGGTGCGCCACATCGGCGAGCGCTGCAGGGATCTTCCGGTGGCAGTAATCACGGCATACGGCAGTATGGACAATGCGGTTTCCGCGCTAAAGGCCGGGGCGTTCGATTATCTGACCAAACCGCTTTCCCTCGATCAACTGCGCACGCTTGTAAACTCGGCACTGTCCCTGCCGCGGAGGGACGAACCCGGGGTAAAGCGCATGCTACTCGGGGCCAGCCCGGCGATTGAGCAGGTGCGAAGTATCGTCGACCGGCTGGCTCGCAGCCAAGCGCCGGTATACATAACGGGGGAGTCCGGGAGCGGCAAGGAACTGGCTGCGCGCTTGATCCACGAGAAGGGTGCGAGGCGGGACAAGCCATTTGTGCCTGTAAATTGTGGCGCAATACCCGAAAATCTAATGGAAAGCGAATTTTTCGGGTACCGCAAAGGGGCATTCACCGGCGCCGAATCGGACCGGGAAGGATTCTTCCACGCGGCCAATGGCGGCACACTGTTCTTGGACGAGGTTGCCGACCTGCCGCTCGCGATGCAGGTTAAGCTGCTCCGGGCGATACAGGAGAAGCTAGTGCGAAAGGTCGGGGCCGCAACTGAAGACCCGGTCGACGTGCGCATCATCTGCGCTACGCACCAAACCCTGGCGTCTCTGGTTGAGGCGGAAAGATTCCGGCAGGACCTTTATTACAGGCTGGCCGTGATCGAACTAAGAATGCCACCGCTGCGCGAATGTCGCGAAGACATCCCGGTGCTCGCACGGGCGATCCTGGAGAGACTGGCGCGGAGCGGGGGATACGGGGCACCCTCTCTCTCGGAGTCCGCACTTGAAGCGTTGAAAAGGTACGACTTCCCCGGAAACGCCAGAGAACTCGAGAATATACTCGAGCGCGCCGTAGCGCTGGCTCCCTCGGAGGACATCCGTATAGACGACCTTCAGCTTGCTCCTCCCGCCTATGTGGTCGGAGAGGCGCGCGCGGTCGGATCGCAGAATGCACAGAATTCACGCGCCACACCGGAAACCTCAAATGCCAAGTGGCCCTTGGAGGAGTACCTGGCTCGAATCGAGCGCGAAGCCATCGTGGAAGCGCTCGACCGGACCCGTTTCAATCGAACTGCGGCGGCAAAGCTTCTCGGTATAACCTTCCGAGCCCTGCGGTATCGAATGGAACGTCTGGGCATTCGTTAGGCGAGGCCAAAGCAAATGGGCGATTTCGGGGACCCCTTGATCCATCGCCGTGGATTCGAAGGGGCCACGTTGCCTGTCTTGCGAATTCTACGTGCGGCTGCCGGTGCAGCTTGACGCCGAAGGAATCCTGGAAGGGGCAATCCAGGTTGCGTCCGCCAATTTCGATGAGCGACCCGCGGGTGAGCGCATATCGCTGTTAGTCATCCATGCCATCAGTCTTCCACCTGGTGAATTTGGCGGGGATGCGATCCTCAGGCTGTTTACCGACACGCTGGATTGCGCGGCCCACCCGGATTTCGAGAGTCTGCGGGGGCTTCGAGTATCGACGCATTTTCTTATCAGGCGGACCGGGGAAATTGTGCAATTTGTGCCCTGCGGCAAACGTGCCTGGCACGCCGGCGAATCGCAGTACGCCGGGCGAGGGCGCTGCAACGATTTCTCTATTGGAATAGAGCTGGAAGGAACCGAAACCGTTGCCTATACGAACCCGCAGTACGAAACGCTTGGAACGTTGGTCGGTACGCTCTGTGCTCACTATCCAATCACTGACGTCGTAGCGCATAGCGACATAGCGCCGGGGCGAAAGACGGACCCCGGACCCTCGTTCGACTGGGCGCGCCTGCGCGGTGCATTGCCCCGCCGTTAGGCAAAGGGCTTCCTTCAAGATCGGGCCTGCACGGAACTTGTAATCGACCCACCGATCTTCGAATCGGCTTTACGACCTGCATATGGGCGAGCCGGCGTCAGGTAGCCACCGTGTTCGCTCCGCAATAAACGAGGCGGCTTAGCGCGGTGCTTGCATATTGCGGACACGCGCACTAGAATTAGTTGCATATCTTTGTCAAGATACTATATATTGTGGTCGACGGTGGTCTTTAATCGCAGGCAGCAGAGTGTTCGGTGGCAACAGCAGAACAGAGGAGCTTGGGAGACCGTAAATGCAGATAGCCGCAGAAGCCACGATACTTGAATCTCTGCTCGGCTCTGCGCGTTCTGTCGATTCTGGTCTCTTCAGACGATCCGTGGTTATCGGACCTAAGTCGGCTCACCTCAACAAGCTGGTTCTGCAAACGGCCTCGTCCGGGTTGCGCCCGGCGGCGATCAGTGCGCGGGTGGAAGTCCCGGGCGGAGCAAACGCTTCTGTAATGGGTCGGCTAGAGCGAGGCGCTGATCGCCGGATCCTCCGATCAGGCCGTTTGGAGTACTCGGCCGGTAGTGCGGGCGGGGCAGACGCGCGTGTTGGGCGGACCAAGGGGTGGACGACGTCACTCCTTGCGTTGTCGTGCGGCAACTGCAAATGCGGCCAAGCCTACAGTGATATGGGATGACGGAATTCAGCAAATTCCGGAATCCGCGCCAGGGGTTGTTCTTGGACATCCTTGGTAAAGGGTTCGGTTCATCGGGTCTTGCCCGGTGAGCCGAATAGCCTGCCCTAATCCGGGCGGGTTTGGTTTGTGGTTCCTTTAACTCTTGATGGAGGTAGTTATGGCAACGAAGAAGAAAGCGAAGAAGGCAGCGAAGAAGCCGGCAAAGAAGAAGAAGGCTGCGAAGAAGAAGGCTGCGAAGAAGAAGGCTGCGAAGAAGAAAGCTGCGAAAAAGAAGGCGGTAAAGAAACCCGCCAAGAAGAAAGCGGCGAAGAAGAAGCCCGCAAAAAAGAAAGCGGCCAAGAAGAAGGCCGCCAAGAAGAAAAAGGCGAAGCCTGCTGCGAAATCGGCTGCGCCTGCGATGGCTCCGGCGGCTCCGGCCTCGTCCATCGCGGCAACGCCTGGGGCAAGAACTGCCCTGAATCCCGCAGCAGCCTGGCCGTTTCCTACAGGCTCGAGGCCTTAGCGGGTTTGCGATTGAACTGCGGACGGCCGGGGGCTCATCCCCGGCTGATCCGCAGACATTCGGCTGACGAAAGCATCCCGGTGTCGCTACCGTCTACCTTAATTTTATCAGGTGCACGGGCGGTGGTGCCGGGGTTTTTTTCTGTGACAGGTGAAAATTGAGAATTTTACGGTTATTTAGCGAACGCATAAGTATATGATATTATTTATGTTTCATCGCTTGACTTAAAGTAAGTTCTTAATTACAATTGGTTTTGTGCGTTGCGACAAAATCACATTCCATTGGTGATCACGCGCGACAATCCGAGAGAAACTGGCGCGCTCCCGTGCCATTGTTCCCGGTCGTCAGACCGACCGGTTTGGACGCGAGCCGTATTTATTTAAAAATTATTAATAATCAATGTGTTATGCTGTGTCTCTCAAGTTTGCCACGGCGCGTTGAACGTAATCGGAATTGGCCTGTCGGAAACACGGGGGTGTGTGATGACTACGACCACATTAAGACAGCATCTTGATCTGCGGATCGGAACAATGTTTCGACTATTGCACAACAGTTTTGCGCTCGTCGGCGTGGCGGCCTTATTGGCGCTTTTGGTTCTGGGCGTGCGTTCCCCGTTCCCAGATCCGGCTCCCGAAAAGGCGACCACCGCTGCAGTGATCATTCGCTACGAGGGCATTCCGTTGTTTGATCCCGCCGTGCCGAAGAATCCTAAGCATCGGGCGATCGCGAATTACCTGTCACGCAGGTACAACGTGGCGCTGAACGCCACCGAACGGCTGGTGAGAGGAGCCTACGACGCTGGCCAACAGTTTGGAATTGACCCGTTACTAATTTTGGCTGTGATGGGTGTCGAGTCGGGATTCAACCCGATTGCTGAAAGCGGTATGGGCGCCAAAGGCCTTATGCAGGTCATTCCGAAGTATCACCGCGAGAAATTTCGCGAACACGGCGGTGCAGCTTCCGTACTCGACCCGATGACCAATATCCTCGTCGGGGCGAGGATCCTGAAGGAATACATGCGCCGCGCCGGAAGTGTCGAGGCCGGCCTTCAACTCTACAGCGGCGGTCTGCTGGACGGCACCGGCCAATATGCGCGGAAGGTCATGGCCGAATTCGGCAGGTTGCGCCGGACGGTCCAACTGCATGAGGCCACCGCGAGGAAGGACTCGACGGCTTGAGTCATGGCTCCCGGTGGTGCACGCGCGCCGGTCGGCCGAGTCGGTGGACAACCCGGTAGCACGGCGCGGCTGCCCACGCACGCCTGAGGCGGCAAAGGATCGGGACGGGTCAGAAAGCAGCTGGTCAGGCGTAGCACTCATTGGGCCCTTCCTCAGCCCGGATAAGCCGGGAGAGGAAGGGTCGTCTTGCTTTGAGGCCCGAGTTCATCCCTGCCGAATCGCCGTGCCCGCGATTGGATCCGGAGCGGCGAGAGGCGCGCAATATCAAGCTCTCTCTGGGTTAACCGGAAGCAACCTCGCGTGCGACTACCGGCCAAGGAGTTTGTCGATCCGTTTGACTCCTTCCTTAAGCGCGTCCAACGATTGCGTATAGGCGATGCGCACGTGTTTCTCGGGCTGGTTCGCGCCGAAGTCGAGCCCGGGTGTAATTGCCACGCCGGCTTCGTCGAGGAGGCGAAGAGCGAAAGCCGAACTGTCCGGGCTGAAGGACTCGCATCCTGCATAAATATAGAACGCACCGGTCGGCACTATGGGGATCCTGAACCCGAGATCGCGCAAAGCAGGAACAAGAAAATCGCGCCGACGCTGGAACTCGGCGCGTCGTTCTTCCAGCACCGCGATGGTGTCGGGACGGAAGGCTGCCAATGCGGCGTACTGAGCCGGAGCGGAGGCGCAAATGTACGCATTCTGCGCAAGTTTTTCGATTGCTCGCAAGTACGCGCGCGGTACTACCAGCCAGCCGAGACGCCAGCCGGTCATGCAGAAATACTTAGAGAAGCTGTTGACCACGAATACGTCTTCACTGAACTGGAGCGCCGTCGCGAGGCGATCGCCATAGCTAAGAGCATGGTAGATCTCGTCGACCAGCGCGAATCCACCCCGTGAAGCGGCGATCTCGAGGATGCCCCGCAGTTCCTCCGTCGGTATCGTGGTTCCAGTGGGGTTGGAGGGTGAAGCCAGCATGACACCGCGCACGCGACCATTCCACTCGCGGCGTACATCCGATGCGCTGAGCTGATAGGCCCGGTACTCGTCCGAAGCGATCATGCGCGCGCGCCCTTCGAAAAGCCTCACGAAGTGGCGGTTGCACGGGTAGCAGGGGTCGGGCATGAGCACCTCGTCGGACGGATCGACCAGCGCGCCAAGCGCCAGCAGAAACGCTCCCGAAGCGCCCGCCGTAATGACAATACGCTCGGAAGGAACGTCAACGGCATAGCGCGTTTGATAATAATGCGATATTGCCTCCCGCAATTCGGGAAGCCCAAGCGACTGCGTGTAGCCGAGCGGTCGCTCGCGAATGGCCCGGGTAGCGGCCTCGATAACCTGGGGCGGGGCGGAGAAATCAGGCTGGCCGATTTCCATGTGAATTATCTCGCGCCCCTGCGATTCGAGTTCGTGAGCTCTGTTTTGCACGTCCATAACGCGAAACGGCTCGATCCCGGCGAGTCTGGCTGCCCGGTGTATCTGTTGAGCGCTTTTCATTGGATTTCGCGATTTCGTATGGTGGCTGGAAGACGTCATTCTACGTCCGGCGACCGACGCGCATGCCGTCGTTGTCGCCTGCGCCGAATTCCAGCGCGCTTTCGCCGACTTACGCGTTCACGGCGTCAATTCAACTATACTCATCGCGATCTGTGAGCAGGTACTCGAATCGGAGTGGAATCAAATGGATGAGATATTGCGCAATGCTGCGCTCGACTACCACCGCCTGCCGAAGCCGGGCAAGATTTCTGTCGCACCAACCAAGGGCCTGGTCAACCAGCGCGACCTCTCGCTCGCGTATTCGCCGGGGGTCGCGGCCGCCTGCGAAGAAATCGTGCGTGATCCGTCCGAGGCGCGCAATCTCACCTCGCGCGGCAACTTGATCGGCGTGGTGACCAATGGCACCGCCGTGCTCGGCCTGGGCGCGATTGGCGCGCTCGCGGCAAAGCCTGTAATGGAAGGCAAGGCGGTTCTGTTCAAGAAGTTTTCCGGCATTGACTGCTTCGACATAGAAATCGACGAGCGCGACCCCGACAGGCTGGTGGAAATAATCGCGTCGCTCGAGCCGAGCTTCGGGGGCATAAACCTCGAGGACATCAAGGCACCGGAATGCTTCTACATCGAGAGAAAGCTGCGCGAGCGGTTGAAGATCCCAGTCTTCCACGACGACCAGCACGGTACCGCGATTATCGTTGGTGCGGCGATCCTTAACGGACTGCGCGTCGTGGGTAAACAAATAACGAACGTCAAGCTTGTCACCTCGGGGGCGGGGGCGGCGGCACTGTCCTGCCTGGACCTCCTGGTTGGACTCGGGTTGTCTACCAGAAACATCTGGGTCACGGATATACACGGCGTCGTCTACGAGGGACGAATCGAGGAGATGGACCAGAACAAGGCACGCTACGCCCAGAGGACCGATGCGCGGAAGCTGGCCGACGTCATTTCCGGTGCCGATGTCTTTCTGGGGCTGTCGGCGGGCGGCGTCCTTAAGGCCGAGATGGTTCAGGCAATGGCGGCGAATCCACTTATCCTAGCGCTGGCGAATCCCGAACCTGAAATCCTACCGAGCGAGGTCAATGCCGTGAGGTCCGACGCGGTAATGGCTACCGGGCGCTCGGACTATCCCAACCAGGTAAACAACGTGCTGTGCTTCCCGTTCATTTTCAGGGGGGCGCTCGATGTGGGTGCTACCCAGATCAACGAGGCCATGAAGCTCGCCGCAGTGCGGGCGATCGCCGATTTGGCCATGGCCGAGCAATCCGAAATCGTTTCCGCCGCTTACGGCGAGCAGAATCTGCGCTTTGGTCCGGAATATCTCATCCCCAAGCCCTTTGATCCGCGCTTGATCGCAACGGTGGCGCCGGCGGTAGCCCGTGCCGCGATGGAATCGGGTGTGGCCACACGCCCCATCACCGATTTGGCCGCCTATGCGGATTCGTTGCAGCAGTTCGTCTACCACTCCGGCCTGATCATGAAGCCGGTCTTCGCGGCCGCGAAGGCCGGGCCGCGGCAACGTATCGTTTACGCCGAAGCGGAGGACGAGCGCGTGCTGCGGGCGGCGCAGGTAGTCGTTGACGAGGGTCTCGCCGCACCCATCCTGATCGGACGCCCGGCAGTCGTCGAAAAAAGGATCGAGCAGTTCGGTTTGCGCATTAAGCCGGGCATCGACTTCGAACTCGTCAATCCTGAGCACGATCCGCGTTACCGTGAGTACTGGCAGGAGTACCACCGCCTCACCGAGCGGCGCGGCGTTTCACAACAGTATGCCAAGATCGAGATGCGCCGGCGACTAACGCTTATCGGCGCGATGATGCTGCACCGTGGGGAGGCGGACGGCATGCTCTGCGGCACATTCGGAACGCACGGAGTGCATCTGAAATACATCGATCAGGTGATTGGCCGACGGCCCGGGGTCGACAACTACTACGCCATGAACCTGCTGTTGCTGCCCAAGCGCACGGTGTTTCTGTGCGACACCTATGTCAATATTGATCCGAACGCGGAGCAGGTGGCCGAAATGACGCTGCTCGCGGCCGAGGAGATCCGGCGCTTTGGGATCGTACCGAAGGTGGCTCTGTTGTCGCACTCATCGTTCGGCACCAGTGATGCGCTCTCTGCGCAGAAGATGCGCCGCGCGCTTGCACTGGTTCAGGAGCGTGCCCCTGAGCTTGAAATTGAGGGCGAGATGCACGGCGACGCCGCATTATCGCCGGACGTACGGCTTAGCGCCTTTCCGAATTCACGGCTAAAGGGCGAGGCCAATCTACTGATCATGCCCACGCTCGATGCGGCGAACATAGCATTCAACTTGCTCAAGACCGCGTCGGGTGACGGCGTAACGGTAGGACCGATCCTTCTGGGAGCGGCGCGACCCGCTCACATTCTGACACCTTCGGCGACCGTGCGACGACTTGTCAACATGACGGCATTGACCGCTGTGGATGCAAATGCCACACGCTAGCGGCGTGGCCATCAAAACGTCGGCGTGATTGGCTGGAACGTCGTGGGCACTTGGCTACTTTCCGATCGGCCCTTTCCGGAGTCGCCGCGCGGTCCAGCCGCTGGACAGCGCGGCGCACCGATGTGCTGGAATTCCTCGATGAAGGGCACTAAACTCATCAATTTGCTTCGCAAGGCCAACCCGTCATGACAAAGTCCGTCGGCCCCGATCCATTCGAATTTCTCAAGATGATGTGGGGACCAATGGGACTGCCGTTACCCGGCATCGTGACTCCGACTCTCGATGTGTCCGAGATCGACAAGCGTATCGCCGAACTGAAGTCGGTCGAGTCCTGGCTGACCATGAATCTCAACCTGCTCAAATTGACCCTGCAGGGCATGGAAATGCAGCGTGCGACCCTGACCGCGATGAAGGGAATGCAGGGGCAGGCCGCCGCCGAAGCAGCTTCAAAACCGGGCGCGCCCGCGCCCGGTTCAACGGGAAACCCCTTTGCCGATGCCTGGTGGAATGTCCTGCATCAGGCGCAAAACTTCCAGCCACCTGACCCGAACGAACCCGCGAAGAAGTAATATTCGCGTCGCGGCCGCGGCGACCGCACCGTCTTCACGCTGTATTCTTGCAACGAGAATTCGAAGGAGTCTTGATGCCTAAAGCCATACGAGTCCACAAGGCTGGCGGGCCGGAGGTGTTGCAATGGGAGGACGTCAGTGTCGGCGCGCCGGGTCCCGGGGAAGCAAGCGTACGCCACCACGCCATTGGCCTCAATTACATCGACGTCTATCATCGCATCGCTCTGTATCCGATGACCTATCCCTCCGGAATCGGTATGGAGGCGGCCGGTGTGGTCGAGGCTGTCGGAAAAGGGGTCACGAATGTCAAACCAGGCGACCGGGTCGCCTACGCGACGCCGCCCGTCGGCGCGTACTCCGAGGCACGCAACATGTCTGCGGATCGCCTTGTAAACCTGCCCGAAGGAATCTCCTTCGAGCAGGGGGCGGCGATTATGCTGAAGGGCATGACGGCGCAGTACCTTATCAAGCGAACATACAAGGTCAAGGCTGGCGACACTGTTCTATGGCATGCGGCTGCTGGCGGCGTTGGACTGATCGCCTGCCAGTGGCTTGCCGCGCTCGGCGTCACGGTCATCGGAACCGTTGGATCGGATGACAAGATGGCGCTTGCCAAGGCGCACGGTTGTCACCACGCGGTGAATTACAACCGGGAGAACTTCCTGGATCGGGTCAGGGAGATTACCAACGGAACTGGTGTTCCCGTCGTGTACGATTCGGTCGGAAAGGTCACGTTCAAGGAATCACTGGACTGCCTGCGGCCGTTTGGCATGATGGTAAGTTTTGGCAATGCTTCGGGGCCGGTGCCACCTTTTGAGCTGACTGCGCTCAGGGGATCGCTTTTCATTACCCGTCCTTCTGTGATCCCGTACACGGCCAAGCGCGAGGACCTCGTTGCCTCGTCGCAGGATCTGTTCGATATCGTTCTCGCGGGTAAGGTCAAAGCCGAAGTCAACCAGCGCTACCCGCTTCACGAGGCAGCCGCGGCGCACCGTGACCTTGAAGCGCGCAGGACCACCGGCTCGACGATACTGCTGCCCTAGCGATCCGCGCGGCCGGCGGCGGAACGAAATGTCGTGAGATGTGTCGGATCAATATGATCATGGAAGATACTCGGAACGAAATTGGAGAAGATTGGCTGCGTAACCGATTTGCGCAGCCGCGGACCGTCGCCCCCTTACTTACCGGGGATGGCAGTCTGCTTCGCGACGGACGGGCGCTCAGGCCGGCGGCCGTTCTCGTTCCGGTGATCAGTCGCGATGGCGACTTGTCGGTGCTTTTTACGCGCCGCACTGATCACCTTTACGATCACGCGGGGCAAATCAGCTTTCCCGGAGGGCGCGCGGAGCCTCACGAAGAGAGCGCCGCGCAGACCGCATTGAGGGAAACGGAGGAAGAAATTGGACTCGCGGCCGACCGCGTCGAGGTCTTGGGCAGTTTAAGCGAATATGTGACCGTTACCGGTTATCGCGTGACACCGGTGGTAGGCTTGGCACGAACGCCGCTTGAGTTGAAGCCCGATGATTTCGAGGTTGCAGAGATATTCGAGGTGCCCCTGGGGTTCGTCCTCGATCCTTCCAATCACCAGCGAAACAGTGTCGTTCATCTTGGTCGACAGAGGCACTACTACGCATTGCCCTACGGCCAGTATTACATCTGGGGAGCGACCGCTGGCATGCTAATGAACTTCTATTCGTACCTAATGGCTTAGCTCTACGTCGTTTTATCCACGGCGCGCCGGTAGAGCTGGGCGAAATTGTCGAGGGAATGAATGTGGGCATATATATGACCCATGAATCCCTGTGTCACGAGAACTTTCATGCTTAGAGGTTTTAGGGCGAGCAGCTTTGCCTGATCGATACGATACATTCCATCCAGCTTTGGCTGGGGCGAGGCAGGCTCAATGACCTGAAACTGGAACGGGGAAAACAGTCCGAGCCTAGCGAAGGTCGCGCACATTCGAGCCGTCAGGTCGAGGTCGGCCTCATACTCGTTGAGCAATTGTTCGATCGGCGCCCATTCCCGCGTGGGCGAGCCCGAAGCGTCGAACAGTGCCGCACCATCCTCGTTCACGTTCGCCTTCGCCACGCATACCATGCGCTCACCTCGTGGCAGACCTTTCACGTATAGCTTAGAAATGCAAAATGGGTAACGCCGAACGTAAGCAGGCACATAGCAGGACGGATCCCACTCGCCCTGAAACGTGACGAACAGATTCTGCCGCGAAGCGAGCCCCAGCACGACGGCTGGAACAAATGTAGAGCCGCCGTCACCCGAAATAAACACAATCGGATAGTGGCGACTTGCGGCGGCGAACTCAGAGTAGCTTACTGCCAGCGCGTTGATTGTTCGACAAAAACCTGGCGTCTTGCCTGGCTGCAACAGCACTCTATGCGACTTTTGCAGTGGGGTGATCTCGTCGTAGCCGTAGGGCGGCGTAATGTTTAGTTCCTGCATCATTGTTCCGCGTCGGTTGTGTCTCCGATATGTGCTATCTTCAGCTGCGGTCGTGCCGTTTGCGCACGCGCCTGAATCTCCGATCGAATGGGTCTGATCTCTCTAATTGCAGCGTTGCTTCTTGAGCAGTGGCGTCCGCTGGCGAATCATCGCTATTTGTACTCGCAGGTTGCGCAGTACGCCAATTTCCTCGAACGGCAGTTCAATGCCGGTGAAGTCCAGCAGGGCGTCGTGGCGTGGCTGGTTGCCGTACTCCTGCCGGTCATCATTGTCGGGCTGGTGCACGCACAGTTGTTCAGCTGGAGCCCACTGGTTGCGCTGGCATTTAACGTGGCCGCGCTTTATTGCACGATGGGGTTTAGGCAATTCAGTCACTATTTTACCGATATCCATCTTGCCCTCAAGCGGGATGACCTGACGGGTGCACGCGAGTTGCTGGCAGTATGGCGCGGTCACGACTGCAGCGGTCTGTCCCGTGAGGAAGTGTCACGCCTGACCATCGAAGAGGCACTCACTGCCTCACATCGCCATGTGTTTGCGGTAGCGTTCTGGTTCGTGCTGCTTCCCGGTCCATCGGGCGCGATTCTCTATCGGCTCGCCTATTTTCTGTATCGGCGGTGGGGCGAATCCGATACGCCGGACCTGGTGCAGTTCGGTCGCTTTGCAAAGCAGGCATTCCGGGCGCTCGATTGGCTTCCGATGCGTTTCACCGCGGCAGCCTTCGCCGTCGTGGGGGACTTCGAGGACGCGATCTACTGCTGGCGCACTCAGGCAGCCCAATGGCCTGATCCCTTGCTGGGCATCTTATTGGCTGCCGGCGCCGGCGCGATCGGTGTTCGCTTAGGCGGTCCCTACGTCATACACGGCACGGCTGTTGAACGCCCGCAGTTGGGGACCGGAGACGAGGCCGACGCCGGATTCCTGGATAGCACCATCGGCCTAGTTTGGCGGGCGCTTGTACTGTGGTTGCTCATGCTCATGCTGCTTGGTATCGCTCGGGCCCTCAGTTAGTTGTCGTTTGCGCTTGAGGATTCGAAACAAGGATTGCGTGACGCATCGGGACCCGGATATCGAGCTGTTCCGTTTTGCATCGTCGCCGAAATGATGAGGCAGGCGCATCCAGGCATTGGAGATCGCCTGTTCAAACTCTTGCGGCTTGGGAAGGGTTCGAAATGGAGGCGGATTCGCCTGCATCCTCCGTCGCACGCCGGGCTCGTTCTGTCGGCGGGCACCGCTCCTCATCTTTTTTCGACCCCGCAGTTCCAACATGCGGTGAACTGCACTTCGAGGCGTTCGCCACAGTTGGCGCAAATCCAGGTTCCCGAGGCAGCCGGGCGGTGTGCGGTCATTTCGCGCAGAATCGAACTCGCGAGGCGACGGTCAGCGTCGTTCTCCAGAACCAGCTGTATCGAACACTCGGTAAACGGCACCTCACCCGCAAGCGTCGAGAGACGTTCGTTTCGGAGTCTGCAGCGGATTCCGGCCGATTCGAGTAGGTTCTTGAGATGGTGGATCTCGTGCGCGTTGAGCGACACATAGAATGCCTTCATGGGTTGCCGTTCCCTTAGCTGAACACGGCTCGTCCGCTTTCTGCGGTGACGATCCTGTGGAACAGTTCCATGCGTCTCGGGTGAATCTGGCCAGCTGCGCAGGCCGAGTGAAGTGCGCATCCGGGCTCGCTGCGATGCGAGCAATCGTGAAAGCGACACCGACCGAGGAGAGGCCGAAACTCCGGAAAAGCGGCTTCGATATCGTTCCGTGCAAGATGCGCCAGTCCAAATTCCTGCAGCCCGGGGCAATCGATAATTGTGGCCCCCGCCGTGCGGTACAGCCGCGCGTGGCTGGTGGTGTGGCGCCCTGAGGCGAGAAAGGTCGAAATTTCACGGGTGGCCCGGTTCGCTTCCGGAACGAGGGCGTTCAGTAGTGTCGACTTGCCCATGCCCGACTGGCCAATCAAGACCGTGATCTCGCCCGTCAATTCGTTTTCCAATGCCGTGGTATCGCCTTTCGCACTCATCACGATTACCCGATAGCCAGCCTGATCGAAGGGAACGAGGCGCTTGTGCGCGGCCTCCAGGCGGGCCTTCAGATCGGCCTTGTTCAGGACAATCAGGGCTTTCAGTCCCTGGTTTTCGCCAGCCACGAGCGCGCGTGCCACCAGTTCATCGCTGAAGCTTGGATCCGTAGCGCAGATCACTGCGAGTTGCGTGACATTGGCAGCGATGAGTTTGGTGCGGTGCGCGGTGGACCGGAACAGTTCGGTGGCCCTCGCCGCCACAGCATCTATGACGCCGTGCCCACGCGAGGTCAATGTAACGCTCACGCGGTCGCCGCAGGCGAGAGTACTCTTCTTGCCGCGGGGCACACACAGCAACAGACCCCTGGACGCGCAGTCGACGAGATACTGTCTGCCGTAAGCGGCGACTAGTTCTCCGTAAACATAATCAGCGCTTTTCAAACCGGTCTCGAAACAATACGGCCGACGACGTTGGCTGGAGCGTTACCCAGTTAGCCACTGGCAATCTGGAGCCGCGCGATTCGAAGAGAGGCCGGTGGGTGGGAATCGTAAACGGCAGAGTGCAGCGGGTCTGGAGTGAGCGTCGTCGCGTTGTCGCCATATAGCTTGACCAGTGCCCGCACCAGATCCGAGGCCCCGGCATGGCGCGCCGCGTATGCGTCGGCTTGAAATTCATGGTGTCGCGAGTAAAGACTCATGATCGGCTGCAGCAGAAAAGCGAATGTCGGAACCACCAAGAAGAACAGCACAAGCGCCATGGCATTTGTCTGCGACTGGACATTCAGAGCATGGTAGAACCATCCTTCGTCGATCAGATATCCGAGCAGCCACAATAATCCCAGACTCGCGCCGAATAGCACCGCCATGCGCTTCCAGACGTGGTGATAGCTATAATGCCCGAGCTCGTGTGCGAGCACCGCCTCGATTTCAGGCGGTGCAAGTCGGGTAATCAACGTGTCGAACAGGACGATACGCTTTGCCGCACCGAAGCCGGTGAAATAGGCGTTGCCATGGCTTGAACGACGTGAACTGTCCATCACGTACAGGCCTCGCGTACGGAATCCGCAGCGCGCTATCAGGTGCTCGATCCGACTCCTGAGGCTTTCGTCCTCCAGAGGGCTGAAGCGATTGAACAGCGGCGCGATCATTGTCGGATAGAGCATGACCACGATCAGGTTGAATCCGACCCAGGTAAGCCAGGCATACAGCCACCAAGCCGAACCCATTGCCGCCATCAACCACAGCACGCAGAATATCAGTGGCGTGCCGAGCAGCAGTCCTATGAGAGCCTGCTTTGCCAGGTCCACGAAATACAACCGCAGTGTCATGCGGTTGAATCCGTAGCGAGACTCAATGACGAACGTGCGATAGAGTCCGAATGGAAGATCGAAAATGCCACCTATCGCCACGACGGCGAAAATCAGCGCGATGCCGTGCGCGTAACCCCCGGTCTGGAGGAACCGATCGAAGACTGAAGAAATCGCCTGCAACCCGCCACCAAGCGTAAAGGCAAGGAGCACTAGTGCACCCACTACCGTTTCCAACATCCCGATGCGGGTGCGCGCGCAGGTGTAATCGGCCGCCTTCTGGTGTGCCGCGAACGTTATCTGGCCGACGAACTCTGGTGGCACCGCGTCTCGATGTGCGGCGACGTGGCGCAGGTGGCGCGCGGCGAGCCAAAGTTGCGCAAGCGTCGTACAGCTCAGGGCAATCAGAAAGGCCAGAGTGAATGGATGCATCGGTCTTCCTGGGGTCCCGGGCTGTGCTTATGAGACAATTGCATGCCTGTAAGTGGGCGGCAGGCGATTCCGGCTGCGAATTCGATTTGGCATGCGGCCTGGATTGAGGGGTTGGCGATTAGAAAGGACGAGTACAGCCTCTTGCGGTTTATCCGCGTCGTCGTAGGCTGGCATTTTACACGCGCTTGGTACGTTGGACTGTAGCGAAATGGCCCAGGATCAGAACAATCTCATCTGGATCGACATGGAAATGACGGGCCTAAGTCCGGATGCGGACCGCATTATCGAGGTTGCGGTTGTAATCACCGATTCGCAGCTGGTCATCTTGGCCGAAGCGCCAGTTCTTGTGATTCATCAGGAGGACATGGTGCTCGATTCGATGGATGCCTGGAACACGGGTACGCACGGCCGGTCAGGCCTGATCGAAAAAGTCAGAACTTCTGCGCTTGCGGAGGCCGATGCGGAGCGACTGATGCGGGATTTCATCGCGCAGTACGTGCCCGCCAGAACCTCGCCGATGTGCGGGAATTCGATTTGTCAGGATCGACGTTTCCTGGCGCGTTGGATGCCCGAGCTCGAGGCTTACTTCCACTATCGCAACTTGGATGTCAGCACTTTAAAGGAATTGGTCCGTCGTTGGAAACCCACGCTTTCACGGGGGGTGGTCAAGAACGGCAAGCACGAAGCGTTGGCGGATATCTATGAATCGATCGAAGAAATGAAGTATTACCGGGAAAATTTCATCAAGCTCTGACAGGCGGCGGAAAATCCGCAAAGCGGTCCTTTCGCGAAATGGCATGCCGGCCCGAGCTTCGCGCTACCTCCGATTACCGTGTCGGGCTCAGCGGAGTGGCGCCTTGCATCCGGATCTGAACGCGGCGTTTGGCGCAGGGCTGCAGCATCTTATGGCGCGACCATTTTTCCGGGATTCAGCAGACCCTCCGGGTCGAACGCGCGTTTGATCGCGGCCATCAGGCTTAGAGCTTCGCCGTGCTCCGCGGCCAACCATTTCATCTTGCCGAAGCCGACGCCATGCTCACCGGTGCAGGTGCCTTCCATGTCCAGGGCGCGATTCACGAGTCTCGCGTTCAGGGCTCTTGCTTCGGCGAGGTCCGCCTCGTTGTCCGGCCGAACCAGGATCACGCAATGAAAGTTGCCGTCGCCGACGTGCCCGAAAAGGGGTATGGGCATCGAGGCGCGGTCGATGTCCCTCGTGGTCTCGACGATGCACTCGGTGAGACGCGAGATGGGCACGCACACGTCGGTGGAGACACAGCGTGTTCCCGGGCGCAACTGCAGACAGGCGAAATAGGCGTCGTGGCGCGCCTGCCAGAGCCTGCTTCTTTCCTCGGCCCTGGTCGCCCACTGGAATTCCATGCCGCCGTTTGCGCGCGCGAATTCCTGTACCAGCCGAGCCTGCTCTTCGACGCTGCCATGCGTGCCGTGGAATTCGAGGAACAGCATGGGCTGCTCAGGGTAATTTGTCTTGGAATAGGCGTTGATCGCGCGCATGGTGGTGGCGCAGAGCGCCTCGCAGCGTGCAATCGGTATGCCTGACTGCAGCGTCTCGATTACGGTGTCGACTGCTCCTGCGATATTCCTGAACGAACACACGGCTGCTGACATCGCCTCCGGAATCGCATACAGGCGTACGGTGACCTCGGTGATGATTCCCAGCGTTCCCTCCGAGCCAACGAACAGACGCGTCAAGTCGTAGCCCGCGGACGACTTGCGCGAGCGGCGGGCGGTCTTGATGATGCGACCGTCGGCGAGCACGACCGTGAGGGCGATAACGTTCTCGCGCATGGTCCCGTAACGCACAGCATTGGTACCCGAGGCGCGCGTTGCGACCATGCCGCCCAGAGTCGCGTCCGCCCCGGGGTCGATAGGGAACATTAATCCGGAATGGCGGATGTGCTCGTTGAGTTGCTTGCGCGTGACGCCGGCCTGAACGGTACAGTCAAGGTCGGCCTCGTGAACGGCCAGGATTTCGTTCATCTGCGACAGGTCCATGCATACGCCGCCGTGGATGGCGAGCACGTGACCCTCAAGGGATGTGCCGACGCCGAACGGGATGATCGGGGTGCTGTGCATGCGGCAAAGGTTGGTGATGTCGCGCACTTCCTCGGTGGAGCGCGGGAACGCGACGGCATCGGGGGGAGCATAGGGGTAGTACGATTCATCCTTGCCGTGGTGTTCACGTACGCCACGCGAGGTGGTAACTCGCTCTCCAAGCAGCGCACGCAGCGACCCAAAAAGCGTCGTATTCAGTTCGCGAGCTTGGTTCATCTGTTTCTCCGAAAACATCGGCGGGAAAGCTGAAATTATGCCCTGATACCGCATTGGCGGATCGTCGGTCCGCGTGCAATGTAACGGGGCGATCGAACGGTCCTTCGCTCGGACGTGCGGTCCGGGGAATACGATCACTGTCGCGCTGGCGCGCTTTGCGTGAGGGCTGTCATTGTCTGCGGGCGTAAAGCCGATAACGCTCTTTGTCCCGGGGACGGTTTCCTTCCCATATCCGCGTCCATCCGGCGTCGCGCAGGCGAGCCATGTCGTCTGCATGGGCCTGTACCAGAAGAACCGGACAGCGGGCTTGGTCGTTCAATCCGGCCGGACGTGCTTCGGCTCGGCGGGTCACAATTTCGGCATGGTAGTCGAATGCCGCCCGCTGAGCTTCGCCCAGGTTACGGGATTCGATGCATTGCGCACCCGGGGGTAATGCCGCTCTTGCAGCGAGTACGACCGGTCTGTACGTTCTGCCGTAATCGATCCAGTCTATCCACAGCGTCATGATCAGGCCCCAGAGCAACGCCACACCGGATGCCCAGACGGTCACGCTGCGGAAGGGAGAACGCTCGCTGCGAAACGCGACGAATAGCCATGTAATAGTCAATGCGGCCGCGACAGCGAACTCGAACCACTGGAACTGCGGTACATGTCCGGGCTCCAGCTTGGCAAAGTTGCGCTGGATCTGTTCCGGGATCCCGGTCATCATCGCGATCCACCCGAGCCAGACCAGTCCGCCGAAAAAGCTGAAGGTCATGGCGCCGAACCACGTGAGCGCATTGGCAGCGCCGCGGCGCAGCGTGGGCACGCCAGCACCCGCCAGCAGCGCAAGCGGCAGAAGCAGCGGCAGCGAATTGATTTCGCGATTCCCCGGGATCATCGCCACGACTGCGGCGCCGACCACCAGCGCCGCAAGAGGGCAGGTCGTGCCGGGACCCGCGAAACGCCTGCGCCGATCCCACAGGGCCCACATGGCGATCGGCCACGCGGGCCACCCTGCCCAGGAGAGCGTGACGCCATATTCGATGAGAACGGGCCCGGTAAGGGCGGTTAGCGCTTGCGATTGGTAGCCGACCCATTCGTTCAACGCGTCGGGGGCATACAGGTGCGCCACAATCAGCCAAGCGCCGCATATTGCCGCACCTGCGCTGACGCCAATCGCGAGAGTCGCGCCATATCGTCGCACGCGCCAGTCACGGCAGGTGAGCGGCAGCAGAACCGCCGTCAGCCCGGGGATCAGCGCGGCGCTCAAGCCCTTGCACAGAAACGCAGTTCCCCAACCGATGGCCAGGAGCACGCCGGCCAGCACGTGCCTGCGCCGCGCCAAGCCCATCGCAAACAGTGCCAGCGCAAAAGACGCGAGCACGCCGATTTCGGCCAGATTTTCGTGCGCGTGCACGAGCAGTCCCAGCGAACCGAGTAGAACCAGCGCTGTCGCGTCGCCTTCGGGTCTTCCGTAGAACTCGCGCGCGGCGAGACGTATGAATGCCAGAGCTAGCAGCATCATGGCGCCGCTCGCCAGGCGGGCGCTGCTGTGCGGTTCGAACAGCGGTGATCCTATCCATGCAAAACCGGCGGCGACCCAGTAATAGAGCGGACCGTCTTCCAGGAATGGCTCGCCGGCGAGGTGGGGCACCAGCCATTCGCCGTGGTTGAGCATCTGGTGAACGATGCCGGTCCCTACCGCATCCTCCGTCTTCCAGGGATCGTGGCCAAAGAGTCCCGGCAGGATAAACGCCAGTGATAATGCTAGTAGAAGGGCGGGCGTGGGATGCAACGCCAGGCGGAACGCCAGGAGGCGGTGTATGAAGCTGTTCATTCCAGGTCGATCACCGATCGTATCGAATCCGCAGGGTCCCACGGACATAGCGTATGTGCATTGACCCGATCTTGAGCGAGGGTTGGGCAAACAGTCGATCTGGCCATCGCGGTTCCCGCCAGCGGTTTTCGGTCACCGTGCAAAACAAAAGGGCAGCCGAAGCTGCCCTTCTTGCGTTCGCCGCAAGACTCACGCCACAGCCGACTTGGCGGCCTTGGCAGACTTGCCTGCGTATTTCTGGCGGAACTTCTCGACACGGCCAGCAGTGTCGACGATCTTCTGCTTGCCGGTGTAGAACGGGTGGCACGACGAGCAGACCTCAACCTTGAGCGGCTTCCCAAGCGTCGAACGCGTCGTGAACTTGGTGCCGCAGCTGCAGGTGACTTCCACTTCGTTGTATTCGGGGTGAATATTGGTCTTCATGGCTCAGATCCTCTCGATGGACTGTCAATGCAGCCCGGGAAACGCATAATTATGCCGATTTGAACCGCTGAGCGCAATTCGAATGATATAAAACAACGGGTTATGACGGGGTTGCTGCGGGACTTACTGCCTGCGCATCGAATCGAAGAAATCCCCGTTCGACTTGGTGGCCCTGATCTTATCGACCAGAAATTCGGCGGCCTCCAAATCATCCATCGGGTAGAGGAGTTTTCTCAGTACCCAGACCTTTTGCAGAATTTCCGGTTTGATGAGAAGTTCCTCCCGGCGTGTACCGGACCGGTTGACGTTGATGGCTGGGAATATCCGCTTTTCGTACATGCGACGGTCGAGATGGATTTCCATGTTGCCCGTTCCCTTGAACTCTTCGTAGATCACGTCGTCCATGCGCGAACCAGTGTCGATCAGCGCGGTGGCAAGAATTGTGAGCGAGCCGCCTTCCTCGATGTTCCTCGCCGCGCCGAAGAAGCGTTTCGGGCGTTGCAATGCATTGGCATCCACGCCTCCGGTGAGCACCTTGCCTGAGGCCGGGACCACCGTGTTGTAAGCGCGCGCCAACCGCGTAATCGAATCAAGCAGGATTACCACATCCATCTTGTGCTCGACCAGGCGTTTGGCCTTTTCGATCACCATTTCGGCCACCTGCACATGGCGTGACGCGGGCTCGTCGAATGTAGAGGCGACGACCTCGCCGCGCACGGTTCGGGTCATCTCGGTCACTTCCTCGGGCCGCTCGTCGATCAGCAGTACGATCAATACACATTCGGGGTAATTGGCGATAATGGCATGCGCCAACTGCTGCATCAGCACCGTCTTTCCGGCCTTCGGCGGCGACACGATCAGGCCGCGCTGACCCTTTCCTATCGGTGCAATAATATCGATGATGCGGCTGGTGATGTTCTCCTCGCCCTTCATGTCGCGTTCCAGCTTAAGGTGTTCATCCGGATGCAGGGGCGTCAGGTTTTCGAACAGGATCTTGTGCTTTGAGGCTTCCGGTGCCTCGCTATTGACCTTGTCCACCTTGACCAGCGCGAAATACCGCTCACCGTCCTTGGGCGTTCGGATTTCTCCCTCGATGGAATCTCCGGTGTGAAGGTTGAAGCGACGGATCTGGGAGGGGCTGACGTAGATGTCGTCGGTTGAGGCGAGGTAGGAGGTGTCGGGGGAACGAAGGAAGCCGAACCCGTCGGGAAGCACTTCCAGCGTTCCATCCCCGAATATCGATTCACCTTTCTTGGCACGGTTCTTGAGCAGGGCGAATATCAGTTCCTGCTTGCGCAGCCTGTTGGCGTTGTCGATTTCGTTGGCCACCGCCATTTCCAAAAGCTGGCTGACGTGGAGGGTTTTCAGCTCGGATAGTTGCATATGGGCTTTTGCAGGATGAACCCGGTCCTCAGACGACCAAGGAGGAAACAAAGCTGGAAGGAAAATGCGCTTCGAAGCGACTGCCCGGAAACGCTGGGCTATCGGCGGCCGCGGCAGAAAACCACTGCGCCGCCCATTTTGGATCGAAGGGTAAAGGGTTCAGATGTTGCTGTCAAGAAAGGCGGTGAGCTGCGGTTTGGACATCATGCCAAGCTTGCTTGCCTGGACGTTGCCGTCCTTGAATATCATCAGGGTCGGAATCGCTTTGATGTTGTATTTTCTGGCGAGTTGCTGGTTTTCGTCCACATTGACCTTGGCAACCTTCAGCTTACCGCCGTAATCCTTGGCCAGGTCTTCGAGCAGGGGCGCGATCGCCTTGCATGGGCCGCACCATTCAGCCCAGTAGTCGACCAGCACCGGAACGTCCGATTTAAGGACGCTGGGTTCGAAAGTGTCGTCGGTCACGTGTTGGATAAAATCACTCATGAATTCCTCGATATCAGGCGGCTGGGAATGCGCGGCGGGCGTCGCAGGTTTCGACAACCAGGGCGGTCATTGCAGTTACCCTCTAATACTAGCAAAAAAACCGCTCTATCGCCCGCCAGGCCCCGGGACATAGGCGGCGGCTCGCTGCTGCCGATGTTAGCTGTCGCGCGTGCTAGAATTTCTCCGCACTAACGCGCGGTTCTACGGAATTTGTTTGTCGACCACCACGTTCGAGGCCGCACTGTCATGGCTTATGTTGTCACCGAAACCTGCATCAAGTGCAAGTACACTGATTGCGTCGATGTTTGCCCGGTCGATTGTTTTCACGAAGGACCGAACATGCTCGTCATCGACCCGGACGAGTGCATCGACTGCACGCTTTGCGTCGCCGAGTGCCCGGTCGAGGCGATTTTCGCCGAGGACGACGTACCGATCGAACAGCGTGAATTCATCGCTATCAACGCGGAACTTTCCGGGAAATGGCCGCAGATCACCGAGCGCAAGGAAGGGCCGGCAGATGCGGACGAATGGGCGAAGCAGAAGGACAAGAAAAATCTGCTTGAGCGGTGAGCTTTTGGCGTCGTCCATCGGATCAGGCGCGACATTCGGGCGGCCATGAACGACGATCGGGAAGCGCATAACGATATGCCCGGCCGAGATCGCCCTTTGCGCTGCGGGGCCGCGGCCATGCAATGGGGTAGCGATGCGATCGCGCAACTGCTGCGCGAAATCGGTTGCGAGTACATTGCGGTCAACCCCGGCGCGAGCTATCGGGGACTGCACGACAGTATCGTAAATTATCTGGGCAACGAGCGGCCGCAGATGCTGACCTGCTTGCACGAAGAGCACGCGGTGGCGCTCGCGCACGGGTATGCAAAAGTGACCGGGCGGCCGATGGCTGCCGCTGTGCACAGCAATGTAGGCCTGATGCATGCGAGCATGGCGATCTACAACGCCTGGTGCGACCGTGTGCCGGTGATCGTGATCGGTGCGACCGGCCCGGTGGACGCCACGCGGCGCCGGCCGTGGATCGAGTGGATTCACACCGCGCGCGATCAGGGTGCGCTAATCCGTAACTACGTGAAATGGGACGACCAGCCGGCGTCGGTTGCGGCCGGGCTGGAATCACTGGTGCGCGCGAACAACCTTGCCCGCGCAGCGCCCAGCGGACCCGTCTATCTGTGTCTTGACGTTTCGCTTCAGGAGGACAGGCTGTCGCAACCGCCGGTAATGCCTGAGCTGGCGCGTTATGCGCTAGCATCGGAGCCCGCGCCGGATGCTCTCGAGATCGATAAGGTGGCGAAACTGCTCGACTCGGCGCGCAGCCCGGTGGTGCTGTCGGGCCGGGTGTCGCGCGATTCGAAGGCGTGGGAAGAGCGCATCCGTCTCGCCGAGCGACTCAATGCGCGCGTGATTACTGACTTAAAGACGGCGGCATCGTTTCCGACCCTGCATGCACTGCACGGCGGCGGTCCGGGATTCAGGCTGGCCGCCGAAGACAAGGCGCTCCTGAGCGAAGCGGACGTGATCCTGAGTCTGGACTGGATAGATTTGGCGGGAGCGTTGCGTCAGGGTTTCCGCGGCCAGAAGATGCGCGCGCGCATCGTGAACGTCACGCTCGATGGCTACCGCACCAACGGCTGGAGCATGGACCACCAGCAACTGCCCATTGCGGATCACGCCATCAGCTCGACGCCAGAACAGGCGGTCAGGCAACTGCTCGAAGTCCTCGGGGAAAGGAATGGTGGGCCGCGCTTCGCGATGAAACCGAGGGCCTTACCTGAGATCCCGACTCGCGGAGCCGTGGATCTTACCGCCCTTGCAGCATGCCTAAACCTGAGCATGCGCGGGCGCAAAGTGTCGCTGCTGCGGTTGCCTTTGGGCTGGCCCGGCGCGTTGTGCGAGTTCTCCGATCCGCTGGATTACCTGGGCTACGATGGCGGCGCTGGAATCGGGTCCGGGCCCGGCATGGTGGTCGGCGCGGCGCTCGCGTTGCGGAGGACTGATCGCGTACCGGTGGCTGTGCTTGGCGACGGTGATCTGCTCATGGGTGGGATGGCGCTTTGGACTGCGGCGCGGCACCGGATTCCACTGCTTGTAATCGTCGCCAACAACCGGACGTTTCATAATGACGAGGCGCACCAGGAGGCGGTAGCGCGAACGCGACGGCGGCCGCCGGAGAACAAGTGGATCGGGCAGCGCCTGGATGACCCTGCCGTCGATCTGGCGGGCCTGGCGCGGTCGCAGGGTTGGGATGCAGGCGAACCGGTCGGCGACGTCGCGGATCTTCGAGCGGCGCTGAGCGAGGGAATGCGCGCCGTCGAAGCGGGACGCTGCTTCCTTGTCGATGTGCATACCCAGCCCGGTTACGTCAGCAAAATGGGGTCCGACGAATATTGAACCGTGAGCGCGTCGCCGCGCGGGTTGTGCTGCCGTTGCTTGCGTCGGGCGATGCTTCGCGTGGGGGCGAACCGATCTGCCTCCGCACGGCCCCAGCGGCCGATCCGCGCTAAAGTAGCCGCTCATGACCCAGAGCGCCGATTTTCCACAAATTGAGAAACGCGCACTGTTGGAGCGTCTGGCAGAGCGCGACTGCGCGCGCACGACCGTGGTCACCCCCAACCAGCGTCTGGCCGCAGCGGTGAGGCGCGATTTCAATGAGCGCCAAGTGGCCGCCGGTTTCACAGTCTGGGAGACTGCCGACATTCTGCCGCTCGCGGCATTCACCGAACGGCTCTACGAACACACGCGGTACTGCGACCTGGCGATCAGGCCGCCGATCCTGCTCGCACCGGCGCAGGAGCACGCGCTCTGGGAAGACATCGTGCGTTCTTCGCAGGCGGGAGGTGCTTTGCTGTGGGCGCAAGACGCCGCGGCGCTGGCGCGCGAGGCATGGCAGCTGGCGCATGCCTGGCGCCTGATGCCGCGGCTCAAGGACTATCCGGCCAATGACGACGCGAGGGCGTTCTTGGATTGGGCATGGCGTTACGAAGGGGTTACGCAGCGCAACCGGTATTGCGACCGCGCGCGACTGGCCGATGTCGTTGTGGCAAATCTGGCACATCCGGCGCTGAGGAAGCCCGCCACGTTGGTTGTCTATGGCTTCGACATGCTCAACCTGCAGCAGCACGAATTTCTCGGCTCGCTCGCGAAGGCGGGCGTGGAGATTCTCGCGGCCGGTCCGGAAACGCGCAATTCCGACGTGCGCCGCGTTGTCTTTGCTTCCGCGAAGGAAGAAATACGCGCGGTGGCGAAATGGGCGCGCGCTCGACTCGAAGCCGAACCTCGGGCGCGAATCGGTGTCGTCGTACCGGAGCTGGAGCTGTCTCGCGCTTTGGTGATGCGCATATTTGCGCGGGTGATGGAGCCCGCTCAAGGGTTGGCGGGCACCTTGCCGTTCAACCTGTCGCTCGGTCAACCGCTCACGTCGTACGCGCCGGTCGCCGCGGCGATGGGGCTGCTGAAGTTTGTCCAAGGGGAGATCGCGTTTGAGCAGGCCAGCCGGCTGCTGCTCTCGCCTTTCATCGCCGGGGCTGAATCTGAACTGGCGCAGCGCGCCAGGCTGGACGTCGCGCTGCGCAAGGTCTCCGCCGCGCGAACGAGTCTGGAGCGGTTGCGGCGCGTGGTCTCCAGGCTCACGGCCGATGCCGGTGGGCACGAGGTGGTCTGCCCGATACTCTCGCAACGCCTTGCCGATCTGTCGAGGTTCGCCAGGGAAAACCTGCATGGGGCGAAGCGACCCGACGAGTGGGCGAAGTTGATTTCGGCGCTGCTCGCTGCGGTTGGCTTTCCGGGTGAACGAACGCTCGATTCGATCGAGTACCAGGCGTTGAAGAAATTTCACGCCGCGGTCGCCGGCTTCGCTGCCCTGGAGCGTGTGACCGGGCGCATGCGCTTTCGCGAGGCGTGCTCGCGCCTTGCACGGCTCGTCAGCGACATGCCGTTCCAGCCCCAGGCGCCGGAGGTTCCGATCCAGGTGCTCGGCGTGCTCGAATCGGCCGGGCTCGAATTCGATCATTTATGGGTGACCGGGCTCACCGACGAGGTCTGGCCGATGCCGGCGCGGCCCAACCCCTTCATTCCGGTTGCGCTGCAGCGGGCTGCCGCAGTACCCGAGGCCTCGTCAGCAGCGTCGTTCGAAGTCGACGCGCGTATCACCCGAGGCTGGCGGGCCGCCGCGTTCGAAGTGGTGTTTTCGCATCCGCTGCGGGAACAGGACCGTGAACTGGTGCCCAGCTCGTTCATCGGCGGTTTGCCCGAATGCAGCGTGGAGGACCTCGTGCTGCCCGAGTATGCAACGCTGCACGAAATGATGCGGCGCGGGCGCGGCGAAGAGCGCGTGCCGGATGCCCGGGCGCCGGCCCTCGTGGTGCCTGCGAGCACCTCTGGTGGCACCGGCGTGTTCCGGGATCAGGCCGCATGTCCCTTTCGGGCCTTTGCAGTACACCGCCTGCGGGCTGAAGGGCTTGCAGCGCCGGCCTCGGGGCTCGATGCCGCCGACCGCGGAACGTTGCTGCACGCGATGCTGGCCAAACTCTGGCAGGAGTTGAAATCCAAGGCGCGGCTCGAAGCCGCGTCGGATGCCGACCTGGACAGCTTGCTTGCAGCGGCTGCCGGGCACGCGCTTGCGCGCTTGCGGGCTCGCCGCCCCGACGCGATGGAAAACCGTTTTGCGGAACTGGAGCGCTCGCGGCTGGTGAAACTCGGTCGGGCGTGGCTCGACGTCGAACGCGCACGCACGTCCTTCGAGGTTGCCGCGATCGAACACGTGCGCGTGCTCAGCTTCGGCGGTATCAGCGTGAACGCCAGGCTCGATCGCCTCGACCGCATTGCGGAGGCTGGTGGGTCAGGGCAGGCCTGTAACGCAGTCATCGACTACAAGACGGGCAGCGCGAACGTCGGCGATTGGCTTGGCCCGCGACCGGACGATCCGCAGTTGCCGCTGTATGCAGTGAGCATGGGTGAGCGTGAACCGGTGTGCGCCGTGGCGTTCGCGCGCCTGAAGGCCGGCGACATGGCGTTCAAGGGGATCGCTCGGGAAGAGGGCCTGATCCCGGGCGCGATGCCCCTGGCCGGACAGCGCCTGCAGGCGGCGAAGGGCTACGAATCTTGGGAGGATCTGATCGAGGGTTGGCGAATCGAGCTCGATACGCTGGGGAAGGAGTTCGCATCGGGCGAGGCGCACGTCGCGCCCAAACGCGGCGACGATACCTGCCGCTACTGCGAACTCAAGCCGCTGTGCCGCATCAGCGAGCGGGCGCCCGCCGGCGGTGACGAGGCGACCCTATGAACGAATTTTCCGGCGTCGCAGACCTCGAGCAACGCCGCCGGGCTCTGGATCCGCAGCGCTCGTTCATCGTCCAGGCGCCGGCAGGTTCGGGAAAGACCGAACTACTTATCCAGCGCTATCTCGTGCTGCTTTCGAGGGTAGACAGCCCCGAGGAAATCGCCGCGATCACGTTTACCCGTCGTGCGGCCGCGGAGATGCGCAAACGCGTGCTCGACGCGCTCGCCTGGGCACGCAGTCACGATGCGCCGCGCGAGCCGCATCGGGCATTGACCTGGGAACACGCGCGCGCGGCGATCGAGCGCGACCGCGCGCTCGGCTGGAAACTGCAGGACAATGCGGCGCGGCTGCGTATCCAGACCATCGACGCTCTCTGCGCCTCACTGACCCGCCAGATGCCGGTGCTCGCTACATTCGGCGCGCAGCCGCAAAGTATCGAGGACGCGCACGCTCATTACCTTGAGGCCGCGAGTGCCACGCTTGCGCTGCTGGAGGACAAGGCAGAGAGACAAGGTCATGCAGCCGATGTGGAACGGTTGCTCGCACACCTGGACAACGATGCCGACACCGCCCGCAGGCTCATCGCGGGCATGCTGGAGAAGCGGGATCACTGGCTGAGAAATCTGCGCAGCGCGGACGATCGCGCAACGCTGGAGCGTGCGCTCGCGGGCGTGCGCCGCGAGTCGATGGCGCGCGCACGCCTGCTCGTGCCCGCGCAGGAGGCGGTCGAGTTACTGGCGCTGGCCGGTTACGCTGCCGAAAACCTGGCTGTCGACGGCGTGGAATCTCCGATCCGGGAATGCGCCGACCTCGCGGCGTTGCCAGGCACGGGCGATGCGGACCTATACGCGTGGCTGGGCGTCGCCGACGTGCTGCTCAACTCGGCCGGCGAATGGCGCAAGACGGTGAACGTAAAACAGGGATTTCCCGCTGCCACCGACGGGGCGGGCAAGGCAAGGACGGCGGCCAGGGAGTGGAAGCGGCGCCATGCGGCGATGGTCGGTCGTTTGGCCGGCGCCGAAGGACTGCGCGCGGCGTTGGACGCGCTGCGCTGCCTGCCGCCTGCGCGCTACATGGACGCCCAGTGGGAGGCGCTCGGGGCCATCACGCGGCTGCTGCCGCGTGCGGTGGCCGAACTGAAGCTCGTGTTCGCAGCGCGCGGCGAGGCGGATTTCGTGGAGATTGCACAGGGCGCGCTGGCGGCGCTCGGTCAGGCCGACGGGCCGACCGATCTGATGCTGGCGCTGGACTGCCGCATCCGCCACATACTCGTGGACGAATTCCAGGACACGTCGTTTACGCAGTTCGAATTGCTGGAGAAGCTCACAGCGGGCTGGGGAACGCCGGGGCGGCACGATGATGACCGTACACTGTTTCTGGTCGGCGACCCGATGCAGTCGATCTATCGCTTCCGTGAGGCGCAAGTCGGGCTGTTCCTCAAGGCGCAGACCCAAGGCATCGGCCAGGTGGCACTGGAACCGCTCCGGCTTTCGGCGAATTTCCGTTCGCAAGCGGATATTGTCGACTGGTTGAACCATGCGTTCGTCGAGGTCATGCCGCACGCCGAGGACGCCGGCACGGGCGCGGTGCCGTACTCGCCTTCGGAGCCCGTGCACGATGCCGAAGGCGACGCCGTTCACGTGCATGTCTTTTTCAACGGTGATGCGCAAGGCGAAGCCGCACGGGTAGCGGCGCTGGTCGAGGCGGCCCGTACCACCGATCCTGCGGGCACCGTCGCCGTATTGGTGCGCAGCCGGGGACACCTGGAGACGATCGTGCCGTCGCTCAAAGCGCGGGGCTTGCGCTTTCGCGCCATAGAGATCGAGCGACTCGGCCATCGCCAGGTGGTGCAGGACCTGCTCGCCCTGACGCGGGCGCTCTTGCATCCGGGTGACCGCGTCGCGTGGCTGGCCGTCCTGCGCGCTCCGTGGTGCGGCCTCACGCTCGCTGATCTGCACGCGCTGGTTGGCGCGCCCCGATTTGCCAGCGAGGTCAACGCGGGGGGGGGACGCGCCAGTGTCCAGCACGACTTGTTTTCCGCGCTCGAGGCACCGACAGCTCGGACGCCGGATCCGGTTGTCGAACCCGATGGCCGGACGGTCTGGGAATTGCTGCGCGACAACGCGCGGGTCGAGCGTCTCAGCGCTGACGCGCGCGCGCGCACGGGCCGCGTGCGTGACATCCTCGGCTACGTCATGTTGAATCGGCAGCGCGGGTCGCTGCGCGAAGGCGTCGAGTCGACGTGGCTCGCGTTGGGCGGTCCCGCATGCGTCGAGAATGACAACGATCTCGAAGACGCTGAAACATACCTTGACTTTCTGGAGAAGTCCGAGGCGGCTGGCGAGATCACCGATCTCGCAGCCTTCGAGGAAGGCCTCGCCAAGCTCTACGCGCTACCCGATCTGCAAGCCGATCCGCAAACCGCCGTGCAGATCATGACCATACACAAAGCCAAGGGACTGGAGTTCGACACCGTTATCATTCCCGGCCTGGGCCGCGTCCCGCGCAGGCGCGATCCGAGCCTTTTCCTGTGGACCGAGCGCCCCGTGAGCAGCCATGTCGCAGCACCGGCGGATCCGGCAGACGGGGCTATTGCGCAGCTGCTGCTTGCGCCGATCAAAGAAGCAGGCACCGATGCGGACAGGATCTACGACTACCTGGTCCGTCTGGAGGCTGAAAAGGAAAGCCACGAAGACGGGCGTCTGCTCTATGTTGCTGCCACTCGCGCGCGCAAACACTTGCATTTGCTTGGCGATACACGCCTCGTCTCAACGGACGATGGCAACTTTGGCGTGAGATTACCGAGCGCCGCTTCCCTGCTCGCGAAACTCTGGCCCGCTGTCGAACCGGAATTCACCGCGTCTGCGCGCGCTGCTGCTCGCCGTACCGGCGAGCACGCACCCGTCCACGAGGCAAGTGAAATCAACCAGGACCTGCGGCGCCTCCCGTCAGGGTGGCCCCTGCCCGAGGCCCCGCCCGCTGTGCGATGGCACGCTCCCCATCATGCGGCGCCTTCGCAGGACGCCATCGAATTTTCCTGGGCCGGCGAAACCGCGCGCCACGTGGGCAGCGTGGTCCACCGCTGGCTGCAGCACATCGCCGACGACGAAATGAAAGGGTGGAACTCGGCGCGTATCGAGAAAATGAACAATACGTTTCGTGATGAACTGGCGGCGCGCGGCGTGCAGGAGCAGGATTTGGCCGCGGCGACCGAGCGCGTCGCCAGGGCGCTCTCCAATTCGCTCGACGATCCGCGCGGCAAGTGGCTGCTCGGGCCGCAAAGGCAGGCGCGCAACGAATATCGGCTCACCGCCATCGTCGAAGGCGAGCCGCAGGAATTCGTCGTCGACCGGACGTTCGCGGATTCCGAAGGCAGCCGTTGGATCGTCGATTACAAGACCAGCGCTCACGAGGGCACGGATATCGACGCGTTTCTCGACCGAGAGCGTGCGCGTTATGCGCACCAACTGGAGCGCTATGCGCGCGCGCTAGGCGGCGAAGGTCACGTCGCGCTTGGCCTTTATTTTCCGCTTCTCTGCGGCTGGCGCGACTGGAAGAATTTCATCGAGGGTCGCCGCTAGACCTGGCCGCCCCGTCATCCGCACGGCCACGGAGTTCGACCACTGCGCCGACCGGCACCGCGACCACCGCCTGCGGAAGGTGCACCAGCCGCAGGCGGAGTTCGAAAAAACGATCGTCGGGTCGACCCGGGTCACGTACCCGAGATCATTTCCGAGCCCACCGTGAAACCGAGTTCCTTGTAGGCCTTCAGAGCGCCCGGATGGTAGGGCATCCCGCCCTGCACCCCCATATCCTCGACCTTGAGGCCGCGAAACGCGGCGAAACTCTTTACGAGCTCAGGCTTGTTCGCCGCGATGGTCTTGACGATCTTGTAGACGACATCGGCATCGGCCTTTGCGCTTGTCACCAGCATGTAGCGCAGTTGCATGATGTAGGTCGGTTCCACGATGCCCGGCATCTTGGTGTTTTTTTCTAGGACGATCTCACCGGCAGGGACCATCTTCCTGAACTTTGCCTTCGCCTCGGGCGAGGTATCGAAGTTGATATAGCGCCAGCCGCCCCGGCTCTTGAGTTGGGCCATCGCCTTGCGTCCCGCCCCGGACCCCATGCTGATCCATGTAATGTCGGTCTTGCCCTCGCCGATGGCCAGCATTCCCTTGACGAACCCGGATACCGGAACGTGCTTGAAGTCCTCGAAGGAAAGGCCTGCCGCGCTGAGACCCGATTTGAGGTAGGTTTCGATGATGGTGAGGTCGGTGTACCCGGACGTGACGCGCAGCCCTTTATGCTGGCGAAGTTCAGGCACCGACTTTATTCCAAGGTCGCTGACGACAGCGATACCGGCCCGCAGCGGAAATACCATCCCCACGTAGCGGAGATCCTTGTTGGGCTTGCCCTCGAATGTCCCGGTCCCGTCGTAGGCATAAAGCAGTTCCTGGGCATTGGTGAAGCCGAAGTTCGCTTCGCCCCGGGCAATCATCGGAATATAGGTTGTGGATCCCCCCATGGGCTGCGCCCGGGCCTTCAGATCCGTTTTGCTCTCCAGGAGCTTGCTTATCGCAACGCCAGCGAGGTAGGCGAGGCTACCCTGAGCATTGGTGGCGAAAGTCAGGACCTGCGCGTTGGTTGGGCCGGCCGCAATGATAGCGAACGCAGCCCCGACGGCCATGATGTGTCGTTTCATCATAATTGGTTCCCCCACGGTGTTTAAAACGGACCGGGCGCGTTTCGAACAGTGCCACAACGTCCTCCTCGCGCCCGGCGTCACCACTCTAGCACAGACAGCTCCGCCTGAATATCGCGCCCCCGTCAGGTCGCGGTGCGTGCGCGCAGCCACTCGTGCCCGAGGATGATCAGCCCGAGCACGACGCCTGCTGCGTCCACGATGCCTCGGAAACCGAGGGCGGGATCGGGCAGCAGCGCGGCAACGCCAGCAATCATCAGCAGCACTCGTATCATCCAGCCCAGCCGGCGGGTGAGGTAGCCCACCATCGCGACCGAAACAAGGTAGACGCCGATAGTGGCGGTCGCGAAATTCACCGCGACCGCCAGCGGCGCACCGAACATCATCAGGGTCGGGGACAGCACGAACAGGAACGGGATCACAAAGGCCACCCATCCCAGGCGCATGGAAACGAAGCCGGTCGTCATCGGATCGGCCTTGGTCAGAGTCGCCGCCGCGAACGCAGAAAGTGCGATGGGTGGTGTGATCATCGACATCATGCCGAAATAGAGGACGAACATGTGGGCGCAGATTCCGGCGATGACCGGGTCGTCGATCCGGCTGCCGATGTGATCCATGATGACCGGCGCGATGAGCGCGGCGAGCAAGATGTAGGCGGCCGCGGTGGGCATGCCCATGCCGAGAATAATGCAGGTTGCCGCTCCGATCAAAAGGACAATCCAGACGTTGCCGGAGGCGAGTTCTCCCAGCCAATTGGTGAGTGCGAAAGCAAACCCGGTCAAGTTGAGAATGCCTATGACGATTCCGGCCGAGGCCACGACCATCAGCAGCGATACCACGATCATTCCGCTCTCGGCGAGAATCGGGAAAAGATCGCCAATCCGGATGCGTTGGCCGTTGTAGGGAATGAACATGGCCAGAACGAGCATGGCGCCCGATGCATAGATCGCTGCTTTCTCGGCCGGCATGTTGAGTTCGAACAGACCGTAGACCAGCACCACGAACGGAACCACAAAGTGAGCACCCTGCCGAAGCACGTTCCAGAAACGGGGCAGGATTTCGGTCACGTTTGCGATGCCGTCGCGGCCCGCAATGAGGTCCACCTGGACAAACACCGCAAAATAATAGAGCAGCGATGGCAGGATGGCCGCGACGACGATTTGCGCATAAGGAATTTCCAGGAACTCGGCCATCAGGAATGCGGCGGCGCCCATGACTGGTGGCATAAGCTGCCCCCCGGTGGAGGCGACGGCCTCGATGGCGCCTGCGTGGAGCGCCGAGTAGCCGGCCTTTCTCATCAGCGGAATGGTGATGATGCCGGTTGTGACGACGTTGGATACCGCCGAGCCGGAAATCGTGCCCATGAGGGCGGACCCCACAACGGCGATTTTCGCCGCTCCGCCGCGCCGCCGACCCATCCCCGCCATTGCGAGGTCGGTGAAAAAATGGCCGCCGCCAGCCCGCATCAGGACTTGGCCAAACAGGATGAACATGATCACGATGCTGGTTCCCACCTGAAGCGGAATACCGAATATCGCGTTGGGATTGAATCCGAGGTTGCTGAACAGTTTCCAAACCTCAACCTTGGGGGATTGGAACTGGCCGGGCACCAGATATCCGATCGGAGCGTACAGAAGGAACAGGCCCACGACCGCCAACATGACGTACCCCGATGAACGCCGGAGGCCTTCGACGATCAGTACGGTGATGACGAAGCCGAGCGCGATGACCTCGTCGGTGCTGTTGGAAAAACCGTTTTCCTGAAGATCATGGAAATTCAAGCCCACGTAGAGCAGCACGACGAGCGAGATGCCCGCGATCGGCGCGTCGAACCATGGGACGCGCCCGCCCTCCAGTCGGTCATGTCGGTAGTGGAGAAACAAGACAGCAAGCCCCAGGCCCAGCACCACCGCGTAGAACTGCTCGGGCAGCCATGCATAGCCGAGCCACTCGGGGACATCGACGTTCCAGAGCACAGAGAGTATGGTCATGAGGCCGGCAAGGGCCTGGATGACGCCGTGCGCGAAGGGCTGCACGGGCCCGCTCGGCTTTGGGGAAACGTCTTGCTCGTTCATGTATTGCGATATCCGCGTGACCAGGCCGCTGTTCGCCGCAAACGCCCGCTACTTTCCCTATCCCGAAGAATTGGGAGCGCCGTCGCGACCACGACCGGGAGTTGCCTGGGCGACTCGCTCGCGCACCTCACCGGCGCTCCAGGCAACGATACGGCCGACAGGTATGATCCCGGCGCTGCCCGTTGGTTCTCCGCCAACATCCGAATGTCCAGACGACGCAGTTCGCCGTCGTGTCCGCGGCTGCTTGCATCGCGGTGCCACAGGTCGAGGACGAAGGATGAGAAATTTCAAGCCCTCTCTCAGGCGGTCCGGAACTATATCGCCGGTTCAGGTATATGGTCAATATTGCGGCTGCACACGCGCGTGAATACAACCACATGCCCGCGAAAGGTGGATCGTTCGATTCCTAGCCGTTCTCGGACGAACGAATGCCAGTGCCGATACGTCGCCGCGTTGAGTTGCCGGCCGCCTTTTTCGGAGCAGACGTGGTGACGACCGAACACCGGCAAGTCTGCCGAGACTTCGCTACCTCTTGAGTAGGCGCCGCGCATTGCCGTTATAGATCTTTTCCTTGTCTTCGCCTGACAACGGCAACCCCTTCATCCACTTCGTGCCGGGCGGGTTCTCCACGAACGGGTAATCGACCGAAAACAGCACCCGATCGATGCCCATTCCCATCAGCGTGCAGGTCAGGGCCGGCGTGGAAAGTAGGCCTCAGCCATCGCTTCGTGAGGCGGACTTCGAAGGCTCAACGTGAACGCGGATTCGAGGGGGCCGGTCCCGACGATCGCGGTCCGGAAGATGTGCCCTGCACGCCCTTCGGGCGGTTCAGCAGGTTCTTGCTCTGCGGCAAGCGGCCAGCACCGGCGCTGCCGAAGCGATCGGCCGGCCTTCCTTGGACCAGCCGAGGATTCCGTTCTTTACGTTGTAGACCTTCGTATAACCAGCATTTTCAGAAAGGAACTTGCTCACGGCCCTGCTGCGATTGCCGCTTCGACATATAACGATCAGCGGATCGCCTGGCTTCGCGACGGCTTTTGCCTTTTGCAGCCATGCGGCCGGATCGGCGTTGCCGCGCGTGTCGAAGAAGGTCAGCAGGTGGCTGCCCGGCACAATACCGGTTTGCTCCCATTCCGGGGCAGTGCGTACGTCGATCAGCGGCACGCCCGACGCGGCCAATTTCGCCAGCTCCGCGTTGTCGACATCGGTCACCTCGGCGCGGGCGGCGAAGGCCAGGATCAGGCAGCAGCAGGTCGCCACAAATCGGATCATCAGTTTCGTTCCTTGATTCGGATTTCACGAGCGGCTTGATTGTATCCAATCAGGTGCTCGCCAGGCGCAAGATGTAGCGTTCAACCGGTACCGTTTGCCGCCTCGTCCACCCCGATCGCAAATATCCCGGATAATCACGCTACGGCAGTTCGGAAGCGCCGCTGCGGTGCTTCATTCCAAGACGAGCGGGGCTCGGTGCCTCTATATCTCCTGATCTTTTTTTCTACCCTTAGCCATTCGGCATTCATTGGCTGCCGGGTAATCGTATCGCTGTACGCGATCCATCTTCAGGGCACGCCGTTTACCGTCGGAACGCTGATTGCGTTGTTCGGGTTGTTGCCCATGCTCCTGTCCCTGGCCGTCGGGCGGCTCATCGATCGTTTGGGGGGGCGCATTCCCATGCTCGTTGGTTCCGTGTTCGTCGCCGCGGGGATGCTCCTCCCGCCACTGGTTCCGGGCATCGCAACGCTCTATCTGGTCTGCCCGCTGATCGGTCTGGCGTATGTGACTTGCCATCTTTCAGTGCAAAGCATGGTCGGATTGATGGGAAAGGCGGAGGACCGCCCGGCAAATTTCAGCCATCTGTCAATGGCCTTCTCGGTATCGGCATTCCTAGGACCGATGTTTGCCGGGTTGTCGATCGACTGGCTTGGTTACAGTTCTGCTTTCACGATACTTTCCCTGTTGCCGCTGGTGAGCGCGGCCGCGTTAGTGACCAATCGGCTGAAGCTACCGGCGCCCCGCGCGCGTGGCGATCAACCGGGTAAGCCGCGTGTCGCGGACCTGTTGAGGCACCGCGAGTTGCGCAGCGTTTTTGTCGTGACCGGGCTGCATGCCATCGCCTGGGAACTGTTCAGTTTCATGACCCCGGTCTACGGGTCGCAGGTCGGGCTCTCGGCATCGGCCATTGGCGTCGTGATGGCATCGTTTGCGATAGCTTCATTCACGATACGGCTCGCGCTGCCCTACATCAGCCGGCGAATCACGCCATGGCGCCTGCTCAGGGACACGATGTTGCTGGCGGCTTTGGCATACGCGCTGTTCCCGGTCATGACGCAGCTTGCTCTGTTGATGACGCTCGCCTTCGTGC
Source organism: Betaproteobacteria bacterium RIFCSPLOWO2_02_FULL_63_19 (assembly GCA_001770415.1). Lineage (GTDB taxonomy): Bacteria > Pseudomonadota > Gammaproteobacteria > Burkholderiales > SG8-39 > JACQTO01. Next base: position 52,677 of record MEQX01000050.1, read on the forward strand.
TGGGCATGTCCCTGGGCTGCTCGCAACCGATGGTGATGACGCTTTTGCACGATACGGCGCCGGAGGGCCGTACGGGCGAGGCGGTGGGCATGCGCGCCACGATCGTCACCACCGGGCAGACATTGATGCCGCTGCTGTTCGGTGCGGTCGGCTCCGTGCTCAGTGTGGCCGCCGCCTTCTGGGCTACGGCACTGGCATTGGGGCTGGGCAGCCGCGTCGCCTTGAGACGCCGCGTACCCTGAGCGTAGCCGGCGTTCGAAGAGTGGCTTGGGGTTCCTGCTCGCTGGGAACGCGATCGGCTGCCGATAACGCACCTTGCCGGTGAAATGTGCGAAGGTATAGCATACAGTCGGTTAACAGCCGCAGGCGGCGTCGCTTACGGCAACGGAACAGGAACTGGAGGAAAGCCATGACTCGCATCTCTTCTTCTGCGGCGCATCCAAGACGATTGGCATTGGCCGCGGGACTGCTGGCCGGTTTGACCGCGTTGGTGCCGGCGGCAACGGCAAACGCGGCGGAGGGCGATTTTCTCAAGGGCGCGACGGTCCACTTTTTCGTTGGCTATGGACCCGGCGGCGGCTACGATTTTTATGCGCGGATGCTGGCGCCCCATTTCGCGAAACGAACAGGTGCTACCGTGGTCGTCGAAAACAAGCCCGGCGGCGGTGGCACGACTTCGCTGAACCATTTGTTCCGTTCGAAGCCTGACGGTTTGACCATGCAGATGCTCAACGGCGAATCGGCGATTATTGCCCAACTCACCAAGCAGCCCGGCGTCGCCTACGACATGGCGAAGGTCAGCGTCTACGGACGGGTGCTCGAGGAACCGTCGTTCGTGATCGTCAACCCGAAATGGCCGGACACCATGAAGGAAATTGTCGCCACCGGCAAGAAGATAAAGTTTTCGGCCGGCAGCCGCACCGATAACCTCGGCGACTGGGCAGCCGTGACCTGCGAGGCGCTGAAGATGAACTGCCAGATCATCACCGGCTACAAGGGCAGCAAGGGGGCCAGTCTCGCGGTGATGAACGGAGAAGCCGACGCGCTCACCATTTCGGAATCCTCGGCGATCAACTACTCCAAAGGCGGCCGGACCAAGATGGTGGTCACCGTCGGGCATACGCGTTCGCCGAAGCGGCCGAACATTCCCACCGTGTACGAGATGTTCCAGCTTTCGCCCGAGGGCAAATGGTGGTTCGATTTCCGGCTCGGGATCAAGGCCATCGGACGAGTCGTGGTCGGGACGCCTGGAATTCCGCGTGACCGCCTTCAATATCTGCAGAAGGTATGGAGAGAGATCCTGACCGATCCGGCGGTGATCGCCGAAGGTGCCAAAACCAGCCATGACGTCGAATATGAAGCGCCGGACAAACTCGACGTGAAGGCACTGCTCGATCGGCTGCCGCCGCAGAAGCTCAAGGAAGTGCAGGAAGTCATTCTGAAGAAGTATTCCTCCTAGGAGTATGCACCGCGCAATACGCGCCTGGCGGGTCGCTGCCACCGCCGGGCGCGGCGCAGGTTGCGCCCAACGCGTCGTCGCACCGGGACAGCCGAACAGTAGGTAATCGACCCCGCGGAACAATAGGATGTTCGACGCATTTCTTTCGGCGGCGGGGCAGTTGCTCACGCCAGTCGTTCTGTCTGCGATGTTGCTGGGGCTGCCGCTCGGTCTGGTCATCGGATTATTGCCCGGTCTGAGCGGCATTACCGCCTTTGCCTTCCTGATTCCGTTTACGTTCGGCATGTCGCCGCTGGTGGGCCTTGCGTTTCTGCTCTCCGCATATGCCGCAGTGTCGCAGGGGGGGTCGATGACAGCGATCCTGCTGGGGATCCCCGGGGAGGTGCCGAACGCGGCGACCGTCATCGACGGGTACCCGATGACCAAAGCCGGCCGCGCTGGGGAGGCTATCGGCGCCGCGCTGATGGCCTCGGCCCTCGGCGGGCTGTTCGGCTGCGTGTTGCTCGCGGTGCTGCTGCCGGTCATCCAACCGATCGTACTGTCCTTCGCGTCGCCGGAAAACTTCTTCCTTGCGCTGGCCGGTATTGCGTTCATCGCCGTGCTCAGTTCGGAGGCGCCGAACAAGGGCTTGATCGCCGGCACGTTCGGCATCTTCCTGTCGATGTTCGGCTACTCGCCGACCGACGGCGTTCCGCGATTCTGGATGGGCTTTGAGTACATGCTCGACGGATTCCGCCTGGTGCCGCTGGCGATGGGCCTGTTCGCCATGCCCGAGATCCTCGATCTGATGACGAGCGGCAAGTCGATTGCGCAACCGCAGGCGCTGGAACCGATTTCGCTGCGGCAGGTGGTGAAAGGCGCTGCTGCCGTGTTCAAGCACCCTGGGATCTTCTTCCGTTCGAGCGCGATCGGTTCGGTAATCGGCATGATGCCCGGTGTCGGAGGATCAACAGCCCCGTTCGTCGCGTATGCCGCGGCCAAGCAGACGGCGCGTGATCCGGACAGCTTCGGCAGCGGCCGGATCGAAGGCGTCATCGCACCGGAGGCGAGCAGCAACGCCAAGGAAGGCGGGGCGTTGGTGCCGACGCTGGCACTGGGTATTCCCGGAAGTGCATCGATGGCGCTGCTGCTCGGCGCCTTTATCATCCTCGGGCTGCAGCCGGGACCCGAATTCCTGGTCAAGCACATGGACCTGGCTTTCGGCGCGGCGATGATTCTGGCGTTCGGCAACGTTGCGTCGAGTTTCCTGATGTTCCTGCTGTCCAAGCTGCTCATTTTCATTACCCGCGTGCCCGGGCATGCGCTGGCGCCCATCCTTCTTGTGCTGGTGATGATCGGCAGCTACTCGGCCGAGAACAGTGCGATCGACGTGCTGTTCGTTTTTGTCTTCGGCGGGCTCGGCGTGGTCATGGAACGTTTCGGCTATAACCGGCCGGCGCTGCTGCTCGGTTTCGTGTTGGGTGAAACCATCGAGCGCTATTACCAGGTTTCGATGAATGCCTACGGCAGCTATTTCTTCATGCGCCCGATATCGATCGGAATCATCGTGGCGGCGCTGTTGTGCATACTCTGGCCGAACCGCAAGCGCATTCTGGGGTATTGGGGATACCGGTGAAACGCGGCCAGATCGTCTTTCCGTCACTGATCCTCGCGTTTACCGCGGTAATGCTGTCGCTTGGCTATTTCCATTACCAGTATTCGTGGACCGCGTTCGCTTTTCCCTTCGGCGCCGGCCTCGCGGTCTGTATTCTGTGCGCCGTTGAAATCGCCAATTCGGTCCGCGGGCGGGGCAATCGGGCGCCGCGCGCGTCCGAACTGCCGCCTGTTTCGCTTACCGGAGTGGCCTGGCTTTTCGCGCTTGCCGTCTTCCTGTATGCATTCGGGTTCGTATTCGGCGCAGCGCTGTACCTGCTCGTTGCCCTGAGAGGAAATGGTTTCTCGTGGCGACTTTCGGTGGGCACGGCGGTCGTCGCGCTGCTCGTGACCTGGGGCATATTCATCAAGGTACTGGGCGTACAGCTGCCGATCGTACCCTTGTGGATCGATTGACGCGGCGCACGGCAGCACCATCCGTCGGTGCCGCGGCACAGGACATATCTTCGGCTCCTGCGGCGTTTCGAAACAATTACTGATCCAGCGTGCTGGCGGCAAACAACTGCTCCAGCTTCACCTGCCGCGGCGTCAGACCCTGTTCGTGCGAATACTGCGCGGCGGTCTCCAGGACCAGCCGGTTCGCCTTGACACCGTGCTGTGCCAGCGGCGAGCGCAGCGACTGCCTGGCCTCGGTGGGCAGCAAGCCCGTGTCTAGATAGTACTGGGCGTGTTCCACCCGTTCGCGGTCGGCGATTTCATTCGCGCGCACGAATGCCTTGAGCAGGTTCAGGATCACCCACGGGTGGCGGCGCGCGATTTCCGCGCGGATCACCATGCCGTGATTGATCGGAAACAGACCGGTCTTGCGGTAGTAGCGGACGGTTTCCGCGGCTGGATCCGGAAATATCGGTTTGATCAGCGGATGCTGCCACAGATTCTCGGTGCTTCGATCGATGAGGTTGGCATTGACGATGTAATGGATGACGGCTTCGAGTTCGCCGGAGACCATCATGCTGCCAATGCTCTTGTCCGCAGGAATCTGGTGGATCGTTACGCCCGGCGGCGTTTCGAATCCGACGGCACCCCGATGGCTGTGCGAGGGGACGCGTTCCATCCAGAACTCCATGTCGCGGGGCTCGACGCCGAATTCGTGCTGCAGCGCGCCCCGGGTCCAAAGCGCCGCGGTTTGCTGGTACTCCGGTACCCCGACGCGGCGACCTTTCAGATCAGAGGGCTTCTCAATTCCCGAATCGCGCCGCACCAGGATCTCCGCGTGAAAGAACCGGCGTGTCGTGAAGACGGGCAGCCCGATCCATCGATCATCGCCTTGTGACACCGCCATCATCAGCGAGGACATCGACATTTCGGAGACGTCAAAGTCGGCGAACTTGAGTTGGCGCCAGAACAGTTCGGAGGCGAACACCGGACTTGGTATGAGATCGATGCCGTCGGGATTCACCCTGCCGTCGAAGATTGGCCAGGTGCGCGGATTCGATGCCATGCCGATGCTGAGTTGCAGATTCATGTCGTTCCTATCCTGAGAGAAGATGCGAAGTGTGATCCCTTGTGGCGTCCGGCGGGCAGTTCTTGGCCGCGAAACGGCGTCGGCGCGCGGGGCTCGGGCGCAAAGGTTCGACGGCACGCGGTCCGGGGTGTCGCGGGAGGAGCATCAGACGCCGAACGTGAAGCGGGTAGCGACATTGGAATAGACGACCTTTTCCGGCATGCGCTCGCGCAGCATCTGGATGAACGGCACGCCGGTGCAGTGCATCGGGATGATCACGTCGGGACTCAGCGCCTCGAGTTCGCGCAGAGAGTGCTGCAGGTATTCCGGCTTCGCCATTCCGAGGTGGAAGCCGCCGACCACGGCGTGGACGCGGTCGACGTTGGCCGCGGCCATCGCGGTCTTGACGGTATTGACGATGCCGGTGTGGCCGCAGGACGAGATGACCACCAGGCCGCGGCTCTTGACGATGTAGCAGGTGGCGTGCTCGTCCGGATGCATGTCGCGCACCAGTTCGCCCCTGCGCTCGGCCTCGCTGTAGTGACCGCCGTCGTCCTGCACCAGCGTACCGCCGGTGACTTGCTCGAAGGACTGGCGCTCGATGTAGCCTGAGCTGAAGGCACCCTCAAGCACACGCGGCGTCGGGCAGCAGACCATGGCGACTTTATGCGCCCGCAGCGCGCTGCTGTTGACCGCACCCCAGGGCTCGGGTTCGCCATCCGGATCCTTGACCCACTTTTCCCGCAACGCGGTCTCGCCGCCGATGTACAGTGCCAGGTCGCTGCGCATGCGGCTGCGATGCTGCAGGATGAAACCCTCCATGCCACCGAAATGATCGCGGTGGCCGTGGCTCAGGATCAGTCCGTTGATCGCGGCCGGATCGATGTTGAGCAGATCGATGTTGCGGTTGAGCACCTCCGGTGTGTAGCCGAAATCGAGCAGGTATTGCGCCCTGGCACCGGCCCGCACCGAGGACAAGTGCAGTGACAACCCCCACTCGGCTGCAAGTGTCGTCATCTGTCGCCCGGGGATTCGTCCGACATGCTCGATGCGAACATGCGGATGCGAGGCTTTGGGCAGGAAACGCTCGTAGTGCGAATCGACCACGACGCGCACCGACAATTCGTCGACAACGGGGGCCTCGAACGGGGTCGTGGCTTGCATGGCGGATCTCCGGGAATGAAGGTGCGCGCTGGCGCCGTGACTGAGGAGGACAAATGGTACAACCTAACGCGGAGCGTCGAAAGACGGCAGACTGGCGTGAGAGCACAGCTTTTCCCGTTGCTCATCGGCTGGAGATGCCGGTCGTAGCGCTCGACGCATCCTGATCGCTTGCCCGGGTTCATGCGGCCTGGACTTTCCTGATCGGTCCGCTGCAGCTTGTCCAACGCGCATATTGACGGTTACCGCCGATGACTGGCACATTCGCGGGACAGGGAGTCAGGCACGCGCGGTCGCCAGCGCGAATTGGTGAGCGACACGGCGGCGCGACGTGCTCGACCCTGACTCACCGAACCCGGAATCCCGCTCATGCCACTGCCCATCGAAGCCTACGCACTGATCGGAAATACCCGCACCGCGGCGCTGGTGGGAAACGATGGTTCAATTGACTGGCTTTGCCTGCCGCGCTTCGATTCGCAGGCATGTTTCGCCGCGCTGTTGGGCGAATCAGGCAACGGGCGCTGGCTGATCGCGCCCCGGGGTGCGGTGCAGCGGACCCGGCGCCGATACCGCGAAGCGACCCTGATTCTCGAAACAGACTTTGAGACCGATACCGGCTCGGTGCGTGTCATCGACTGCATGCCGATCGGCAGGGATCACTGCGGCAGCGTGTTGCGCATCGTACAGGGCCTCTCGGGAGAAGTGGCGATGCGCATGGAGCTGGTCATCCGGTTTGAATACGGATCGGTGATTCCCTGGGTGCAGCGATCCGGAAAGAAGCTCAGTGCGACCGCGGGTCCGGACGCGCTGGAACTGCGCACGCCCGTGCATACCCGCGGCGAAGACATGACAACGCGCGCCAACTTCGACGTGCGGCAGGGCGAGTCCCTGCCTTTCGTGCTCACCTATTATCCCTCGCACCAGAGTGCCCCGAGGGGATTCGCCGCCCAGGCGATGCTCGAAGCGACGCAGAAATGGTGGACCCGCTGGTCGGCGCAATGCACACACGTTGGCTCATGGCGCGAGCCGGTGCTGCGTTCTTTGATCACGCTGAAAGCGCTCACCTATGAGCCGACGGGCGGCATTGTCGCCGCGCCCACTACATCGCTGCCCGAGCAGCTCGGGGGCGTGCGCAACTGGGACTATCGCTACTGCTGGCTGCGGGACGTTGCCTTCACTTTGTATGCGCTCTTGTACGCCGGCTATCGCGACGAAGCGAAAGCCTGGCGCGAGTGGCTTCTGCGCGCGGTGGCGGGACGGCCGCAGGATCTGCAGATCCTCTACGGCATATCCGGCGAGCGGCGGCTGCCGGAATCCGAGATTCCCTGGCTCACCGGCTATGAAGGCGCGGCGCCGGTGCGCATCGGCAACGCGGCCAGCAGCCAGTACCAGCTAGACGTTTACGGCGAGGTGCTGGACACGTTTCACCTGACGCGCGCAGCCGGCGTTGCCACGCAGTCGCGCGCATGGGAAGTCCACAAAGTGCTGCTGGACTTCCTGGAATCCAATTGGGAGCGCCCGGATGAAGGTATCTGGGAAGTGCGCGGACCGCGGCGCCACTTCACCCATTCGAAGGTGATGGTTTGGGTGGCGTTCGATCGGGCGGTGAAAGCGGTAGAGCGCTTCAGTCTGAGCGGTGAACTCGAGCGCTGGCGGGCCTTGCGTGCAGAAGTGCACGCGCAAGTGTGTCGCGACGGGTTCGACGCTGATCGCAATACCTTCGTACAGCACTACGGCTCGAAGAATCTGGACGCGAGCCTGCTGATGATCCCCATGGTCGGATTTCTGTCTGCCGAAGACCCGCGCATGCGCGGAACCGTGGAGGCCATACGCTCCGAACTTGCAGTTGACGGGCTGATCCGGCGGTACTCCACCACCGAAGGCATCGATGGGCTGCCGCCCGGCGAAGGCGCGTTTCTGCCCTGTTCGTTCTGGCTCGCCGACAATCTCGCGCTCGCCGGCCGCCACGGCGAAGCCACCGCGCTGTTCGAACGGCTGCTTTCGTTGTGCAACGACGTTGGCCTGATCTCGGAAGGATATGACACCGAGAGGCGGCGCCTGGTCGGCAACTTCCCCCAGGCAATGACGCATGTCGCGCTGATCAACACGGCGCGCAATCTCTCGCTGCCAAGAGCGCCGCAGGACCGCAGGGCGCAGCGGCGACCGTAGAAACGGGTCGAGGCCGTTCCCAGGGCGCCGATGGAAGGCCAAGGCGGCCCGCTGAGTCGCGTGCAAGTGGTCGCCGACCTGCTCGCGCATCCCGCGCGTGTCACAATTGCGTCAGGTCGGAACCAAGCGAGAAAACCCATGGCACTCAAACGCCCCAAGGGCTCGAGCGGCACCCTCGTCGTACTCGAGCATACGTCGAAGATACTCAGGCACAATCCACTCGGTGATCCTCACGTGCGCAAGCTCGTGGTCTGGCTGCCGCCACAGTACGACGACGGCGCGCGCAGGCGCCGCTTCCCCGTGCTCTACGACCTGGTCGGGTTCACCGGCTCTGGGCCTGCGCATGCCAACTGGAAGCCGTTCGGCGACAACGTCCCGGAGCGTGCGGCGCGGCTCATCAACGAGAAGAAAATGGGCCCGGCGATCTTCGTGTTCCCGGACTGTTTCACCGCACTCGGCGGGAACCAGTACGTGAACTCGCCGGCGATCGGCGATTATGCAGACTATCTGACGCGAGAGATTATTCCGTTCATCGACTGCGAATTCCGCACGTTGGACGGACGCGAGCATCGCGGCTGTTTCGGAAAATCATCCGGCGGTTACGGCGCGATCGTGCACGGCATGAAATACGCGAAGTATTGGGGCGCGATCGCGAATCATTCCGGTGACGCGTATTTCGATTTTGTCTATTGGCACGACTGGCCGAACACGCTCAACGAGCTCGCCCGGTATCGTTCGCCGAAGCGCAAGCCGGGAACCTATGACGCGCTGCGTGAATCGAACCGCAAGGGCCTCGCCGAGGGGCTCGACGACGGGCGCATACGGCGTTTCCTGGCGCAGGTTTGGAAGAAGGAAAAGCTCTCGGGCGCCGAGGGCTATTGCATCATGAATCTCTGCATGGCGGCGACCTACGACCCGGATTCGAAGGCGCCGCTGGGATTCCGCGTTCCATTCAACCTCGAAACGGGCGAAGTCATCGAGCGGCGCTGGAGCCGGTGGCGCGCGCACGACCCGATCAACCTGGTCGCGAAATACCGGAGCGCTCTGAAGTCGCTGCGCGGCATCTACATCGATTGCGGCTGGCGCGACCAGTACCACATCCATTACGGTGCGCGCATTCTTTCCAGACGTCTCGCCGCAGCCGGCATCAGACACCGCTACGAGGAATTCGACGACAACCACTCGGACATCGATTATCGGATGGATACGAGCCTGCCGTTTCTGTACCGGGCGTTGCGGTCCTAGGGGCGTCCGGGCACAACGGTCCGATGGCAAGCCGGGTTGGCCAAGCGCCCAAAAACGGTCAAACTAGCAGCAGGACAAACATCTGATCGACCGGAGGCACGATGAGTCACTCAAAGATGTTGCATACCAGGCGCAAGAAGCTGCGGGTAAGGAGGGAACTCGCCGTGGCGGCCAAGCGGGAAAAGAAGCTGAGAAAACAGCAAGCAAAGGCATCCGGTGCCGGGACCACGAAGTCCGGCTAGGCCTCGTTCGATGCGGGCCGGTAAGATCCTCCGACCGCGACGCACAGCAGGCGCTCGCGATCGGTCCTGAGTTCACGCGCCGCGCAATGTGGGTATCCGGCCTGCGGCTTGCGAGGCGGGTGCAACGCTTCGGCGTTCGCTTGCCGAACCGCGTGGGCACCTTGACTGTGCCGCGGCTTGCCTTGCTAGAGTGAGCACGTCGGACCGGACTTGCGCATAATTGCGCGTGCACGCTAAACCGTGATTCGCATGTACCAGAGCTATTTCGGCCTTTCTGAAGCGCCGTTCTCCATTGCGCCGGACCCGCGCTACCTCTATATGAGCCGGCGCCACCAGGAGGCGTTCGCGCACTTGCTCTACGGGGTGAATGCCGGTGGCGGATTCGTGCTGCTTACCGGCGAGGTGGGGGCGGGCAAAACGACGGTCTGCCGCTGCCTGCTCGAGCAGATTCCCGAGTCATGCGACGTAGCCTACATCTTCAATCCCAAGCTGACGGTGGCCGAGCTGCTCTCGACTATATGTGTGGAATTCGGCATCGCGTATCCGAGCGGCACCACGAGCATCAAGGTGTACGTCGACTGCATCAACAACTACCTGCTGGAGGCCAATGCCAGGGGCCGGCACACGGTGCTTATCATCGACGAGGCGCAGAATCTTTCGGCCGATGTGCTCGAGGAAATGCGGCTGCTCACCAATCTGGAAACCAACCAACGCAAACTGCTGCAGATCATCCTGCTCGGCCAACCGGAGCTGGCGACCATGCTGGAGCGGCCGGAACTGCGCCAACTCGCGCAGCGGGTCGTCGCGCGCTACCACCTGGGAGCATTGACGAAGGCGGAAGTTTCCGCTTACGTGCGCCATCGCCTGGAGACGGCGGGCACGCAACGACAGCTGTTTCCTTTCGCGCTGATGGGCCGCGTGTACGCATTGAGCGGCGGTATTCCCCGGGTGATCAATGTGCTTTGCGACCGGGCGTTGCTCGGGGCTTACGTGCAGGGCAAGGAACGGGTCGATCGTGCGACTCTTGTGCAGGCGGCGAGGGAGGTGTTTGACCAGCCGCGAGCACGCCGCGACCTGACGCGTCCGCTTCTGGCGGCGCTGGTTCTCGCAATCGGCGGTGCAGCGGCGGTGACGGTCTACCAAAGCGAGCGGCGCTCCGCAGAAACAGCACCGGTGGCTACCACCGCCACCGCTGTTCGACCGAAAACGCCTGTTGCCGGCACTAACGCGATGGCCGCCGCGGCGTTCACCGACGCGCCGCAGTGGCCCTCGGACGTGCCGCAATCGCAAAGCAAGGAATTCGCGTACGCGGCTCTGTTCAAAGCCTGGGGCGCGGATTATCAGGGAGGTGACGCCTGCAGGCAGGCCGAATCTCTTGGCTTGCGGTGTCGGACGGCGCGCGGGGGGCTGGACGAACTGCGCCAGTTCGACCGTCCCGCGGTACTGCAGATGCGCGATGCCCAGGGGCGGGGCTATTACGGCACCTTGATCGGCCTCGACGACAAACGCGCCACATTCGCCGTGGGTGCGAAGACCATACCAATGCCGCTCAGCGTCTTGGCGGGGCAATGGTCCGGGCATTACACGCTGCTCTGGCGGATGCTGCCGGATGCACCCAGGACGGTTCGTCCCGGCGAACGAGGACCGGCTGTTAAGTGGTTGAGCACCCATCTGGCGCAGTTGCAGGGCGGGGCGCCCGACGCCGATCCGACATTCGACGAGTCGATGGCACGCCAATTGAAACAGTTTCAGCTCGACCACGGATTGGTGCCCGACGGCACGCTCGGGCCGCAGACACTGACGCGGCTGAGCATCGTGGCGGACAAGTCGGCACCGAAGCTGGTGCGCGCGCAGGGTGGGTAACAGGCGTGTCATACATCCTGGATGCCCTCAGGAAATCGGACCAGCAGCGCCGGCGCGGCGCTGCTCCGACGCTGCAGACCGCACAATTTTCGGCGGCCGAGCCTCGATCATATGCAAACTGGATTTATGCTTTGATCGCTGTACTCCTGGTCGCTGCCGGTATCGCAATTGGCTGGCTGCACGGAGGGCAGCCGGAGCCCGGGCCCGGCGCAGCGAACCCGGTGTCGGGAGCCACCGTCAACGCGCGGATCAGCGTTGCCGAGCCGAACATAGCGGGTAGGCCTCGGCACACCGCGACCGTTGCTGCGCCGGCGGTGCCCCCCGTACGTATGGCCGATTCAGCGCAGTCGAATGAGGCGCCGCAGGAACAGATCCGAACGGTGCAAAGTGCTTCAGCGCCCGCATCAGCGGGGTCCGTCAGGCCGGAAGAAAGCCGCGGACGGGCGGCCGTGCGCGACATGCCCAAGGGAACGCCTGCCGCGCCTTATGGACAGCCGCTCAAAGCCACCGACGCGGAAGCGACCTCTCCCGCGCAGGAGCCGAGGGTCATGCGGATGGGAGAGCTCCCGGAATCGATTCGGCACGAGCTTCCGGACATGCATGTCTCGCTGCACCTGTATTCGACTCGCCCCGGGAACAGGTTTGTCAGCATCGACAACCGGATGCTGCAGGAAGGAGCGGACGTGGCGCCAGGACTCAAGCTGGAGAGAATCACGCCTGAGGGCATGGTGTTCAGCTACAAGGGATATCGCTTTCGGCGCGGCGTGCAGTAGCGCACGGTTGCGGACGCTGCAGGCCGGACGGGGATGCCGTCAGCGGGCTCCATTAGCCGCAGCGGATGGGTCCGGCTCGCGGAACTGCGCCTGGATCTCCTTCACCCTGTCGGTGTTCAACAGTAGCGCATCGACGCAATCCTCGTCGAACTTGGACCGCGCGAGCCGGCGCAGCCATGCGTAGGCCTCGTCGTTGCTCCATGAAGGCTTGTAGGGCCGCGGGCTGGTGAGCGCATCGAAGACGTCCGCGACGGCGACGATACGCGCCTCCAGCGGAATGTCACGTTCGCGCAGTCCGTGCGGATATCCGCCCCCGTCCATTGTTTCGTGATGCGATTCGGCGATGTGGCGCAGCAGGTCCAGGCCGTCGAGCTGTCCTAGGCCAAAGTTGTGGGCGATCGCGTCGATCATCTCGGGGCCCCGTACGGTGTGCAGTTTCATTTCTTCGCGCTCCGCGTCCGAGAGCCGGCCTGGCTTGAGCAGGATGCGGTCGGGCAATGCGAGCTTGCCGATGTCGTGCAGAGGAGCGAACTCGAATATGCGTTCGATGGTGGCATCTTCCAGCGAAGCTGTGCCGGTCGCGGCGAGGTGTTGGGCGATCAGGCGCGCGTAGCGGGCCATTCGATCGATGTGCCCGCCCGTTTCCGGATCGCGGAAGTGCACCATGTCGTGGGCGGTCTTCACGGCGGCTGCGAGGATGCGCACCGCCAGCATTTCCGCGGTGACGATCGCCGAGATCAGGTGGCCGTATACGTCCAGCGTTCGCAGCGCGTCCTCGGTAATGGAGCACGCCGTGCGCGAATTGAAGAATATGAACCCCCAGAACGCACCATCGAGAAACATTGGAACGGTGTAGCTCGACCGGAAGCCGTCCTCGGTGATGATCTTCGTGTGCAGGTGGCGTCCCTGCCGGAACAGTTCGAGGTCGTCCACCACGCGCGGGCGGCCCGTGCGCAGGATATCCGCGAGCGAGGGCGATTCGGAAAGGCGCGCCTCGTAGCGCACCAGATGGTTGTGGCCGGGCGAACTGGCGAGGAACGTCTTGAGCAGGTCGGTAGCCTGGTCGTACGCGGCCACGGCGATCCGGTCAACGAATTCGAGCTGCGCGTAGAGGGACTCGTGGATCGAGGCGAGCTTCGCGTCCAGCGAAGCGCTCCGGTTCAGGGCGTCGAGCGGGTCCTCGTGCCCATAGAGTCTGCTATCGTGTCCGGACACCGTGGATGTCACCGTAGCGGGTTGGATGGAATTACTGCGCTATCGTTGCGCGAGAGTGCGGGTTCAATGCTACTGCGTGCCGGACGCGGCCGGGTCTCGTCACCGCGCAGGCGCCGCCGGCGCGCGCGTGAGTTCGCCGGACTGATAGTCTCTGATCGCCTGTTCGATCTCCTCGCGCGTGTTCATCACGAACGGGCCATACTGCACGACGGGTTCACCCAGTGGCCGGCCCGCCAGCAGCAGAAAGCGGGCGCCGCCGGTTCCGGCTCTGACTTCGACCTGGTCCCCATCCGCGAGCACGGCTGCCGCGTGAGTGTCCAGATTCTTCGTTGCTTCCGCGGGGCCGACATCGGCGCTGCCTTCGAAGATGTAGATGAACGCGTTATAGTCCACCGCTATGGGTTGCGAGAATGCAACGCCTGCAGGCAATTCGACATCGATATAAAGCGGATCGGTAGTCAGTCCCTGTATCGGCCCGGGCACCGGCCGTCCGTCCATGTATGTTGTGCCGGCGATGATCTTCACGCGGCCGCCTCCGGGGAGATCGACGACGGGGATTTCAGAAGGATCGATGTCGCGGTAGCCGGCGGGTTTCATCTTCTCGCGCGCGGGCAGGTTGATCCAGAGCTGGAAACCGCGCATGCGGCCGTCCTCCTGCTGCGGCATCTCCGAGTGGATGATGCCGCGGCCCGCGGTCATCCACTGCACCGCGCCCGTCTTCAGATCTCCCCTGTTGCCAAGATGGTCCTCGTGCAGCATATGGCCGTCGAGGAGGTAGGTGACGGTCTCGAAGCCGCGGTGCGGATGCGACGGGAAGCCGGCGATATAGTCGTTCGGGTCGAACGAGGAAAATTCGTCCAGCATCAGGAACGGATCCAGTCGCGCGAATTGCGAGCTGCCGAGACTGCGCCGCAGCTTGACGCCGGCGCCGTCCGAGGTGGGCAGCGCTTGGATGATCCGCTGCACTGTGCGGGTGCCGGTGCCCGTGCTACCGGTGTTGCTCATGATGTTCTCCTGTGGACGTGGGTGCTGCGCCTTGGCTTCACGATGTTTCGTCCGCGAATTTTGGCTGCTGTTATTGTGCGCAGTCGCGGGGCGGATTGTCAGCAAATTGTAAGCCACTCTTCCACGCGCCTGCCAGCTCAAGGTCTATCACATTTCGGATCCTGAGAAACAAATAAATGCTTGATTCAAGTCATACCGACCGGATCGGCCGTCCAACAACATCGCCGCAAGTGGAATATTTTCCAACATCAACGGACAGCGGTACAGCAAAGATCCGTTCGCAGTCATGCGCAGTGGCCAGGCCAGGACGCCGCCTCGATTAGGTTACGTCAAGGGAGAACTTTAATGCGGCTTCTCTGGTTGCGACAGATCCGGGTGTCCCGTCTTGCGCGTGTGGTTTGCAGTCTGCTGTTCCTCTATCTTGCGTCGCCCGCGTGGCCGTTCGATTTCGTCGATAACGGAAATGGAACGATCACGGACACTGCAACGGGATTGCAGTGGATGCGCTGCACGATGGGTGAGCAATGGACCGGATCGGGCTGCTCTGGGAGCGCGACTTACTACACTTGGGCGGCCGCGAATGCCCTGAGTTCCACCGTCACTTTCGCCGGCGCGAGCGACTGGCGCCTGCCAACCATCGACGAGCTCAAGACCCTCATTGACAGTTCCCACCGGCCGGCGATCGACCCGACGGCGTTTCCAGGAGGGTTGTATTCGGCCCGATACTGGAGTTCAACCGTCCACTCCGCTTACCAGGACTATGCATGGTACGTCATGTTCGATGTGGGCAATGACACCGCGAACGCGCAGACGGTCAGCATCAATGTTCGCATGGTTCGCGATCCGGGCACCGGCGGATCGCAAACGGGCAGCACGTTCGATGTCACCGCTGCCGCCAGCGGCGATGCGTCCGCGCTTACCTTGAGCTTGACCTTGCAAGTCAACGCCGCCGATGTCGGCAGCCAGGGAAGCATCTTTCTCGGAGCATTGGTGCCTGGCGCGGCGCCCGGGGGGGCATGGTTTCTGCACGATGGCAGCGGCTGGGGGCCATGGAATGACGGGCCACTTACCGCACACTCTTCCGGATCGCTACCGGCGAGCAAGACGATCCAGTTGTTGAGCAACACCGACGTTTCCGGGCTGGCCGGCACACAAGTCTTTGCGGGCTACGGTCGCAGCGGCGACGAGATGCTCGCGCGTGGGCAAGTCAAACTCGGCTATGTCATCCCCAGTTCGACGCTTAGCGATGTGGCCTACGCCCAGGGCGCACTGTTCGGCCAGGATGCGTTCTTCAGTTCCGTGAGCGATGCTACGGCGAAGACAACGGGCGCGCTGTTGCAGGCGATCCTCGCGGTAAATAGCGTGCTTTACACCGACCCGACCGTCTCGCATATCGATACCTTCACCGCGCGCAAGGAGGCGGCCGACAACGCGCTCAGCATTCTGGAAAAGTACGTGCAGGAAGCCGAGGCCGTTCTCGCCGCGGACACACGTTCCGCACGACGTACCGCCGCACGGGCGCTCAATCCCGAGGATGTACTGGCTACGGTTGCGGCCGGCCCGGTGACAGGGCAGCTCAAGACGCTGATGAGCAAATATGGCGTCGGTGCGCGCGAGGCCAAGACGATCCTTGACAACGCCATGGCCGGCCTGAGCAGCGAGTACAACAACAGCGCAAATTTCTACGACAAAGCCGCACGTACCGCCCAGTTGGTGAAGGAAGGCTCGGGCCTGGCTCTGACTCTGGTCGGCACGGCAGCGACCGCCGGTGCGGCGGGGGGAGCGCTGACGCTTGGGGAAGCGACAATAACGCTAATCACCGGCACCGACGGCGTCGTCAAGGTGACCAAGGCAGGCATGGAATTGATCAAGGGGGCAGACATTCAACTTCCCGACGGTAGCACTGCCAGCGCGGTACTTACGACGTTGTCGGACACCTCGGAATTGATTTCCTTCGCCGATTTGAGAAAGTGGGGCGATCTGTCGCAAGCGATCCCGAATGTGGTCAACATCACGCTGAAAACCAACGATGCTCTGCAGGATGGCGAGCTGAATCTCGGCGCCCATACGTTCAGGCTCAAACCGCTGGCCAAGCCGGTGTCGTCCGCTGTTACCGACAAGTTGGCGCCCCCGCAAGGCACCATTCCCTCGACGATGACCGGTAAATACCGAATTGAGGGCAAAGCGGTGGAAGTCACCGCACAGCCCCAGCCCGTCAAGGACGTCATCGCGATGCTGCCGCCGGAAGACCGGCTGGCGGAGATCGCCAATATCCCGCCCGGCGATGGCGCAAGTGGCAATGGGCAGTTGCAATCGATGACGTTGGTCTACAACTACACGCGGCAGGACAAGCCGTTGGTACCCTCCGGCTACTGTTACGGCAGCAGTTCGGCCACCAAGGGTAGCTATTACTTTACAAGCAATACCAGCCAAGGCGGCTCGAACTGGGGCTACATCACCAGCAGCGGCAGCAGTTTTACCGCCAGTTGCACAAATGCGAACTGTACGACCCAGATTTCGTGCCAGGGGACGATCAGCGGCACGACGGGTTCGGCGGGTCTGAGCATGACGTGCACGCAGGGAAGCACCACGCTGAATATCACCGGTACCACGAGTTCCGGCCTGAGTCTGGTGTCGGGTACCGGCTCCGGGCAAACCTACGATCAGACGCAGGGAAAATATGTGACATGCGACGGATTGAATGTCAGCGGTACCGTGTCCGGCAGCTTCGGGGTCGGTAGCGCAGCACCGTAGGAGGGCGGGCAGCGCGGCTGCAGATCGATGCGGTCTTTGACAGGTCGGATTGTTTTGGCTCGCGCAACCGGCACGGGTGTTCTCGTCGGCGCCCGGAGCGCGGCGATCGCTGCCGCCTGCGCGGCGCCGGCGGACCGTGCTGTAAGGTTCCAGTCAGCTTCACCCCGACGATTTGGCCAAACAGCCATCTAATTTATACTCGCACCGAAGTTCCAAGCAAGGGTCCGGAAACTGCTGCTGAGAGATACGGTGTTACGCGACCCACTTAAGTTGCCAACTTGTAGTGCGGGAGAAAATGAGATGACGACGATTCATTGCGTGCGCAGATGGCTTATGGCGATCGCCATTGGCGTGATGGCTGTCTGCGCTCAAGCGCAGGCGGCGGAGGAATGGAAGCCCACCCTCGGCCAACCCGGCAAGGATGTGATCTGGCTGCCCTCGCCACAACTGCTCGTGGACAAGATGCTCGATATGGCGAGGGTCACGCCTGCAGATTTCGTCATGGATCTGGGTTCAGGTGATGGCCGCACCGTCATCACCGCGGCAAAGCGTGGCGCGCGTGCGCTCGGCATCGAGTTCGACCCGAACATGGTCGGACTGTCCCGACGCAACGCCGCCGCCGCAGGAGTGGGAGACAAGGCGAAATTCGTCGAGGCGGACATTTTCGAGACTGACCTTTCGCAGGCAACTGTCATCACGCTGTTCCTGCTGCCCGAACTGAACATGAAGCTGCGCCCGAAGTTGCTGGACATGAGGCCCGGCACGCGCATCGTGTCGAATTCTTTCGACATGGAAGATTGGGAAGCTGATCAGGTAGCGGACCTCGGATGCGAAACGTACTGCACCGGCTTTCTGTGGATCGTACCCGCCAAAGTGCAGGGCATATGGCGGCTCGATGACGGCAATCTCGTTCTGCAGCAGAAATTCCAGAAGCTCACAGGCGCTCTCGCGACTGAATCCACCGCTGCCAAGATTACGGCCGGACGGATGCGCGGAAACGAGATAAGTTTCCTCGTCGGGCGCTCGCAGTACCGGGGACGCGTCGAGGGCGCGGTGATAAAGGGCACCGTTGCGACGGGTGGCAGCATTACGCGATGGACTGCGCGCCGCCAGACGTGAACAGCAGCCGCTCGGCACTGGCTGTCAGCGATTTCGCAGCCACCGAAAGGAGATAGTGGCAAGTCCGTCAGCGCCGTTCCGGCGCTGCCTTCCTGCTCGGAAGCGCGCAGTATCGCTTCGTCTTTGCGTCCGATCCATGTCTTGAAGTTCGCCTAGAGGATCGAACGCCGCCTCTGTAATTGCCGTTGATGGAGCGAGACCGTGTAATGGGTCCGCCAGCGCCACGTGGTGACGGAATCTCCTATAATCCCCGTGCAGCTATAGTCGACAGTATGAGGGAAGGAACGACATGAGCTACACACTGCCGGAGTTTCTCGCGCACGCCGTGGCCCTGGAGCACGAGGCCGCCGAACGCTATCTCGAACTGGCCGACATGATGGAGTCCTACCGCAACGACGAGGTCTCGTCGGTGTTTCGGGACATGGTCCGTTTTTCGCAGATGCACCGCGACGAGATCAAGGCGCGGGTCGGATCGATCGAACTGCCCAAGCTCAGGTCCTGGCAGTATCGGTGGCGCACGCCGCCGGAGATGGGCGGCGAAGAGGGTTTCGACTACATGATCGAGCCCTACCACGCCCTGAAATATGCGCGCGGAAACGAGGCGCGCGCGATGGAGTATTACCGCTCGGTCGCGACCGAGTCGAAGGATCCCGAGGTACGGCGGCTGGCCACGGACTTTGCCAACGAGGAAACGGAGCACGTTGCCGCGCTCGACGCGTGGCTGGCGCGCACGGCTAGGCCCTCGTCAACCTGGGAATCGGATCCGGATCCGAATGAAGCGTCGGCCTGAGCGCGAACGGGACACTCGGCGCGCCGAATACAATATCTCCGGAGGGCCGTTTCGCATCGCGCGGATCATTTTGAAATAGATTCTTTGGGGCCGGCGGTCACAACGAAATACTGTAGTCCTTCTCCCGCAGCTTCGCCTGCGCGGCCGCCAGTCGCGCCACCGGGACGCGCGGTCCTGAGCACGAAACGTAGTCGATGCCGATGTGGTGGCAGAAGTGGATCGAGACCGGGTCGCCGCCGTGCTCGCCGCAAATCCCGATCTTCAGGTCCGGTCGCGTCCGCCGACCGTCCTCGACCGCCATCTGCATCAGCTGACCGACGCCCTTGATGTCGAGCACCTCGAACGGATTGTCCTGCAGGATGCCGGTCTCGTTATAGGCCGGCAGGAACTTGTTTTCAGCATCTTCGCGGCTGAACGAGAACGTTGCCTGCGTGAGGTCGTTGGTGCCGAAGGAGAAGAACTCCGCATCCTCGGCCATGCGGGCCGCGCGCACGCAGGCGCGCACCACTTCCAGCATCGTGCCGAACTTGTGTTGCACATTGATTCCGTGCGTCAGTTCGACGATCTTGTGGCTGCGCTGGACAAGACCGTGGATGCGCTTGAGTTCTTCCACCGTCGCGACCTGCGGCACCATGATTTCCGGGTAGATCTGCGTGCCTTCCTTGGCGCACAGGGCGGCCGCCTCGAGAATCGCCTGTATCTGCATCGAGTAGATCTCCGGGTAGCTGATGCCCAGCCGCACGCCGCGGTGCCCCAGCATCGGATTGACCTCTTCCAGCGCGCGCACCTTCTTCAGGATAGCTTCCTTGCGGTGGATCACGTCGTCTTCCAGGTGCGACTCCTCGAACGCGTGCAGGCCGCCGACCAGTTTGGTCAATCCGTCAGCGTACTGCTGGTAGAGCTTCGGGCTGAGCAGTTTCAGCGTTTCCGGAAGGTCCTTGAGGGCCTTGATAGAGTCGTGCAGCTGGTGCAGGTGCGCAATTTCCACCTCGAGCTGCGCCGCGCTGGGCAGAAACTCGTGCATCGGCGGATCGAGCAGGCGCACGGTCACCGGCAGGCCCTTCATCGCCTTGAAGATGGCCTTGAAGTCGGCGCGCTGGATGGGCAGCAGGCGGTCAAGCGCCGCCTGGCGCTGCTCCAGCGTTTCGGCGAGGATCATTTCCTGCACGATGGGCAGACGATCGGTGCTGTTGAACATGCGCTCGGTGCGAACCAGTCCGATCCCGACAGCGCCGAACTGCCTGGCGCGGGTCGCATCCTCCGGCGTGTCGGCGTTGGCCATCACCTGCAGTCTCGCCACGTCGTCCGCCCACTTGAGCAACGTCACCATTTCGCCGGAAAACGTCGCTTCCACGGTCGGCACTTCGCCCGCGTAGACGTGCCCGGTACCGCCGTCGATCGTGATGATGTCACCCTCGTGCAGCGTGGTTTCGCCGATGATCGCGTTGCGCGCCTTGTCGTCGATGACGATCTGCTCGCATCCGGAAACGCAGGGTTTGCCCATGCCGCGGGCCACCACCGCGGCGTGCGAGGTCTTGCCGCCGCGGCTGGTGAGGATGCCCTGGGCATGGAAGAAGCCGTGGATGTCATCGGGCTTCGTTTCCTCACGCACGAGAATGATCTTCTCGCCGGCCAGGCCGCGCGCTTCGGCGGCGTTGGCGTCGAACACGATCTTGCCCGAGGCCGCGCCGGGCGAGGCGGGCAGACCCTGCGCCAGGGACTTGCCGTGGAAATTCGGAGAGAGCTGGGGCACGAGCAACTGCTCCAGCATGGCGGGCTCGACCCGCAGCAACGCTTGTTCTTTGGCGATCAGTCCTTCGCCGAACATTTCGACCGATGTGCGAACCATCGCGCGGGCATTCATCTTCCCGTTGCGCGTCTGCAGGCAGTAAAGCGTGCCCCGCTCAATGGTGAACTCGAAATCCTGCACCTCGTGGTAATGCGACTCCAGGCGGTTGTGCAGCTCCATCAACTGGCGGTAGATCGCCGGCATTTCCTGTTCCATCTCGGCGATCGGTCTCGGGGTGCGGATGCCGGCCACCACGTCTTCGCCCTGGGCGTTGACCAGGTATTCGCCGTAGATGACGTTTTCGCCGGTGCCGGGGTTGCGCGTGAATCCCACGCCGGTGCCCGAATCGTCGCCCATGTTGCCGAACACCATGGTGCAGACATTGACCGCGGTTCCGTTGGCCATGTCCTTCGTGATCTTGAACTGCTTGCGGTAATCGACCGCGCGCTTGCCCATCCAGGAACGGAATACGGCGCCGACGGAGATTTCCAACTGTTCGTAGGGGTCGGTCGGGAAAAGCTTGCCGGTCTGCCGCTGGACGATCGCAAGAAACTCGGCCGACAGTTCCTTCAGGTGTGCCGCCTCGAGATCGACGTCCTGCTGCGCGCCGTACTTGCGCTTGATCGCGGCCATGCGTTCGTCGAAATGCTTGTCGGCGACATCCAGCGCGATTTTGCCGAAAAGCTGGATGAACCGGCGGTACGCATCGTACGCAAAACGCTCGTTTTTCGTCTGCTTGATCAGGCCCTTCAACGACGTCTCGTTGAGTCCCAGGTTGAGTATGGTGTCCATCATCCCCGGCATGGACATTGCCGACCCGGAACGCACCGAAACGAGCAGCGGATTCTCCGCATTGCCGAAACCCTTGCCGGTCTTCTTCTCCAGCGCCTTCATGTGGCTCTTGATGCCGTCCATCAGGCCTGCGGGCAACTGGTTCTTTTCCAGGTAGGCGAGGCACGCCTCGGTGGTGATCGTGAAGCCCGGCGGTACGTTCAGACCGATCTGCGTCATCTCGCACAGGTTGGCGCCCTTGCCGCCCAGGAGCAACTTGTCCTTGCCGTCGCCTTCTTCGAAGGTGTAGATGTATTGCTTGCTGGTCATGGTCGCGTTCCTGTGCGTTTTTGGCTGCGGAAATACGCAATTATAACGGCGAGGCGCGGCAAGCTCGACCGCCGAGGCACCCAGCGGGGCGTGAACGGGTTATTTTCCGGAGCGAAACGGGCGGGCCGACGTGATCATCGACCAATCGTGGGCGGCAAGCCCAACCTACGTATAATTGCGCAATACAAATCTTATCCAGCGAGAAATCCTCACATGAGTCTCCGTATTCTTCTCGTGATCTCTTGCGTGTTTTCCGCCGCGGCGATTGCTGCCGATGGCATGCCGGCGGGGCATCCCCCGATCGGGGCGAAAGCCCAGGCGCCAAGAGGGCAGCTGCCACAGAAGGGCAAGGTGGTCAGCGTTATAGACGTGCCTCAATATACGTATCTTGAGGTCGCGCAGGGCAAGAAGATCTCCTGGATCGCCGCGCCCCGCGTAACCGCGAAAAAGGGCGACATCATTCGATTTGACAACGGCATGCCGATGGGCGAATTTCACAGCAAGACGCTGAATCGCGATTTTGCGAATATTTCCTTCGTCAGCCGGGTGGTCGTCACGAAGGAAAAGGAATAGCACGCCGCCTGGCATTCGGGCATCCCGCAGAGGCGGCAAGCGGCCGACGGGTGACGGGTATATAGGGAGCTAAACATATGGCGACAGATGAAACCAGAACCAAGGTAACCATCCTCACCGGAACCTACCGCATCAAGGGGTACATCGATCTTCTTCCGGGTGCGCGTCTGACAGACTACATCATCGAGGCCAAGGATTTCGTCGCGGTGACGAGCGCGGAAGTCTACGAGTCGACTCTGGGAGGCCGTCAGGTTTTCGCCGCGCCGTTCATCAACGTGAACCGCGACCATATCCAGATTGTCACGCCGGGGCATTGAACGGTTGGACGTAATTGCGTCACCGTCGTCCCGGAGTTGGGATTTTGCACGGACGAACGGCCGTACGCGCGGTTTCCCGATCGAGTACTGGATGAAGTACCGATGAGCGTCTACGCGTCGCGCAGCGGCCAGCCCTCCGTGTCGGCCATCCAGAATCCCGGTACCGGCGGCCAGTTGATGTCCGCCACCGGCGGTGCCACCGGCGCGATCTCTGCGGCATCGGGTACGACGGGCAGCAGCAAGTGCGACGGGTGGTCCCGGTCGTGGAACAGCGTGTTTTCCACCGGCCAGGGGAGAAGCTGAACGTCGATCTGGCGCATGTGGTTGTTGTACTGAATGTCCTCGCTCGCGATCTGCACTTGCAACCGATGGCCCGCGCGAAAGGTGTGGAACATCGGCACGAGCTCGATCTGGAATTCGTAAATCGTCTTTGGTTCGAGCAAATCCTGCCGTTCGAATGGATGGAAAGGCTGGCCCGGCGCTGACAGCGAATCGTCCAGCGCGCGGTACGACGCCCGCAAGTTTCCCTTGCTTACCATCGCGGCGGTGCCGTCCGGCCTCAAGTCCATGACTTTCACGAACCACGTGGTATCAATCTGCGAGGACGCCGCGTAGAGCGTCAGGCTCAACGGTCCCCAGACGCGCAGATCGGTTTCCAGCGCGGGCGTCGCATAGGCCGCCACCGGTTTGCCGGCGCTGAGTTGGGCGATGGAGGCGGGCAGCGCGTATGAGTCGGGAGCCTCGCGAGCCGGTGCGGCGCGGCTGAGCATTCCGTAGGGTGCCTGTGTGGCCGGTCCGCTCGTCCCGGCGCGAAGGTAAAGCCGCGTCCATTGCGCGCGTTTGATCGGGTAGGCGTCCTCGTGGCGCCATTGTCTGGTGCCGGAATCGAAAATCGCGACCTCCGGTTCATCCATGATGCCGGTGTCAATGCCCTTCAGCCAGTGGTCGAACCAGCGCAGCATCTGCCGGTTGAGTGCGCGGTCCGTAAGGTAGCGCACGTGCGACCAGAACCCGGTCGGTGGAACGACGATGAGCTTCTTGGGCGCGCCGATGCGCGGGTAGCCCCAGAGCTGGCCCCGGAAGTGCATCTGCCCGCCCTGCGGCGCGATGCTCAGCACCGGCACCTTGATCCGGTCCAGCCGTGTCCATGCCGAACGTTCGCGGTAGAACGGCCCGTCGTACGGATGCAGGTGCGCCTCGTAGCTGAGGTTCATCGGCGGGAGTTTCCCGTTGACCGGCCCCGGCCAGGCCATCATGGCCGTGTGGTAGGCGATCCATCCGGTCAGGAACTGGTGGTGGTAGATCCCGCCCTGGAAACAGACGTCGCGATAGAAATCCGTGGTCGCGTCCTGCTGGCAGATGCACCGCAGGTGCGGCGGTTGTGCAATGGCCGCAGCATACTGACTCCAGCTCCAGTAGGAATCGCCGATCATGCCCACGTTGCCCGTACAGCACGGCTGCGCTGCGATCCACTCGATGAGATCGTAGCCGTCGGTGCGTTCGCGCTCGTCGAACCAGCGCCACTGCCCCTGCGACCGCCCCGCGCCGCGTCCCTGTGCGATCACGTGCACGTAACCTTTGGGCACGTAGAACGACGTCGCGCCGGATTCGATCGCATGGCTCCAATGCGGCGGTTTGCGCTGGATCTCCTTCAGATAGGGTGATAGCGACAGCAGCGCCGGATATCGGCCTTCCTGCTCGGGCAGATAAATATCCACCGCCAGACGGACCCCGTCGCGCATGGCCACATAGACGTTTTCAAGCACCCGAATACCGGCAAAAGGCGGTGGAGCCTGGACGAGCGCCTCCGGGTAAAGGGGCGCTACGGCTGGATTGTTTTCGTTGGTCATGAGAGGTCCTCGGATTGGCCTGCGCTGCAGTGGCGTCGCCGATCTGCGATCCGACCATTTTAAGCCGGTCGAACTTGCACTGACGCGGCCCCGGCCGGAAACAATGGTCCACAACGCCTGACGGTACGGGAATGCGGAGGCGCACGACCGCTGATTATGACGTGAGCATTGCTGTCGGCGCCGCGTAGTAGAATGCGCTCATGGTAGACGCATCCTTTGAACTGGACCTGAGCCTGCAGGTCGGCAAGTACGACATCCGGAAGCAGCTGGGGCGGGGTGCGACCGGAACGGTCTATCTGGCCGTCGATACCTTCACCGGCGAGGAAGTCGCGCTGAAGGTCATCGAGCCGGAGGTGTTCCGTGATCCCCAGTTCGGCACCGTTTACCGCACCCAGTTTCTCAACGAGGCCTCACTTGCCGGCAAACTGCGTCACCCGCACATCGTGGCCATTCTAAACGCGGTGGTGCAGGAGGACTCCGGGCACATCGCGATGGAGTGCGTGATGGGGGGGGACCTGTCGCAGCACGCGACACCCGATACGCTGCTGCCGATCGCCGATGTCCTGCAAATGATCTTCAAGTGCTGCGGCGCGCTCGAATATGCGTTCAAGGAAGGCATCGTGCACCGGGATATCAAGCCGGCCAACATCATGATCGCGCAGGGAACGAACGTCAAAATCGCCGATTTCGGCGCCGCCCTGCTGCGCAAGGCGCAGGCCGTGCAGACCGCATCGATCGGGTCGCCGTATTACATGTCCCCGGAGCAAATGGAGGACAGACCTCTCACGCACCACAGCGACATGTATTGCCTGGGCGTAGCGCTGTACGAGTTGCTGACCGGCCAAAAGCCGTTCGAGGCCGATACGCTGCAAGGCCTGGTCCACAGGGTCATGAACGAGGCTCCACCGTTGCCGAGCATCGTGCGGCCTGAACTGCCGAAGGAGGTCGACGGCGTCGTGCTGCGGGCGATGGCCAAGAAACCCGAACAGCGCTATGAGACCTGGGCGGATTTCGCGAGCGAACTTTCGAAACTCGTCAAGCTCGTGCTGCCGCCCGACGCGATTTCCGACAGCGAGAAATTTGTCGCGCTCAAGCGCGTGGAAATGCTTTCGGTGCTGTCGGACGCCGAGATCTGGGAGTTGGCCAATGCGGGAACCTGGTCGCGCGTCGCGCCCAGACAAACAATAATCAAGGAGAGCGATCCCGGGAAGAGCTTTTTCTTCCTGGCGCACGGGCAGGTCAGGGTGACGCGCCACGGGCGCCTGCTGAACACCATCGACGAACGGGAATGTTTCGGCGAGATGGCCTATATCCGCGGCGGCGAACTGCCGCGCCACGCGACGGTGGAGTCCGTGAACGACATACTGATCGCGGAATTCGAGCCCGACGCGCTGGCAACCATGACCCTCGGCGCTCAGTATTACCTCATGCGCGCGCTGGTGAGAAACCTGGTCGACCGCCTGGAACTGGCCAATACGAGGCTGGTGCGGTGAACGCCGGAGGCCGCTGACCGGGCCGACGGGATGCACAGACGGTGCCTGCCCCGGAGGATTTCAACCATTCAGATCATCACACGGGGAGAACGCATCGTGGGTACCGAACAGTCATTGCGAAACGACGTCGCCGCTGCCAATCGCATCATCGAGCGATTCGGGTTGTCCAACGCGTTCGGCCACGTGAGCGCGAGGATTCCAGGCACCAACACTTTCATCATCCCGACGCGACGCTCCCCGGGCCTGGCCGACGCGGACAACCTGCTGGTGCTCGATACCGACGGGAAGATTCTGTCCGGCGAAGGCACGCCGAACAGCGAATTCTGGATTCACGCGCGAACCTACGCGGCGCGGCCCGACGTCGGCGGGGTCGTGCACGCGCACCCGCCGGCCAGCATCTGCCTGACCCAGATCGGAGAACCGCACCGCGTCGTCCACAACAGTGGCGGCCCGTTCATCGACGGCGTTCCGGAATATGATCGCATCGGCCTCATACGCTCTCGCGAACTGGGCGATTTGCTGGCCGGGCGCCTCGGAGCCGGAATCGCGGTCATGATGCGCGGACATGGATTTACAACGGCGCATGCCGACGTCAGGAGCGCCACCGTGGCGGCCTGTTACCTGGAAGAGAGTGCGGCGCTGCAGATTCGCATGCTCGCAGCGGCCGGAGGCGACGCCGGGCGCATTCGGACCTATACCCGTGCGGAAGCCGAAGTGGTTCACGGGCAGATCAACGAAAACGTCGTATCCCGGGCCTGGGAGTACTACTCGACCGCTGCCGCCGAACTGCCGCTCGGGTGCAAGTAGCGGCGGGCCCGCGCGGACGCGCCTGCGCACCGGTGGATCAGCGTTGGCTCAGGAGCAGCGCGGCAAGATTGACGAACACGAAGACCGAAAGAACAAGCATCGTCCAGCCGATGGCGCGTGGGTGGGCAATTGCCCAGTTTTCGAACCCCATGTGCATCGTGTCCGCACTCTTGTCGAATTTCCGCGTTGAATACCATTGATTGGCGCGGGCTTCGAGCCCGGCCAGAGTCTGCGGAGCCGCGATCATCGCGATTCCGACCACGATCGCGAACGCGTCGCCGATCAGCAACGTCCATTTCGCGGTTCGTGCTGCCATTTCGATCACCACGGCCCCGGAATCCGGCCGAAACGCCGCAACGATTGCGGCGACGTCGAATCCGTTGACGAGCGCGACGAACGACAGCCCGGCTCCGACAACGAACACCGCGCCGAGAATGCGGCTCTGCCGGTGCAGAGCCGCGTCGGCATCGCGTGGTACATCGATCGGTCGCATCACCCTGCGGAGCGAGACCCAGCGGTTCATGACGCCGAAGAATTGGAGCATCGCGGCGATACGCAGGATCAGGCCCAATCCGATCACGAAGGCAAATACGCTGCCGATCAAGAGGAAAATGACCAGCGTCGGAATCAGCCACTGGTCGACGAAATAGTTGCCAGAAAGTCCCATTGTCTTTCCCCTGGTTGGCTCGCACGCCCGGTTCGCGCCGGCACCTTGCTTCGGATTGTCCTGATCGCAGGTACTGAGGGCGTTCTCATTGTACCTTTTTCAATTTCACCGAAATCCACGCGTCGCAGGCCTGCGCAACGATCTGTCTCGGCGTAGGGCAGGGCAACGGCGGTCGCTCGGTGTCTTCGATTCAATGACATGTGGATTATCATCACTGATCGCGCACTCGATCGATCGGGGGATAAATGGAACGTACTGCGGTGGGGCTGCTGCATCCGGGTGAAATGGGAGGCGCCGTCGGGGCCTGTGCGCGGGCCGGCGGCGCGCGCGTACTGTGGGTTTCCGAGGGACGCAGCGCGAGCACGCGCAGGCGCGCCGACGAGGCCGGGCTGGAGGATGCGAAGACGCTTGCCGGGCTGCTGGCGGCCAGCGAATTCGTGCTCTCGGTCTGTCCGCCTGATCGCGCGCTGGAGGTCGCCCGCACCGTCGCAGCGCATCGTTTCGCGGGCGTTTATGTCGACGCCAATGCGGTCGCCCCGGCCACCGCGCGGCAAATCGGCGCGACCGTCGAGCAGGCGGGGGCGACGTTCGTGGACGGCGGTATCGTCGGGTCGCCGCCGCATGGCCCGGGACTGGCCCGGCTGTATCTGTCCGGCCGGGAAGCCGCGCGCGTCGCGAAACTGTTTGGATCCGGGAATCTGGAGCCGATCGCGCTGAATGAGCATCATGGTGCGGCGTCAGCGCTCAAAATGGCGTATGCCGCGTACACCAAGGGCGGCAGTGCGCTGCTGATCGCGATCCGTGCGTTCGCGGCCCGCGAGGAAGTCGACGATGCGCTGCTGCGCGAGTGGGAACGCTCGCAGTCCGGGGTTGCCGCGCGCTCGGAGCAGGCGGCGAGGGCCAACGCACGCAAAGCCTGGCGCTTCGTCGGGGAGATGGGGGAGATCGCCGCGAGTTTTGAGGATGCCGGCCTGCCCGGTGGATTTCACCGGGCCGCTGCCGAGATCTACCGGCGTCTGGAGGGCTACAAGGACACGCCGTCGCCTCCTCCGGTCGCCGAGGTCATCAGAGCGCTCAACGCGAGGAAAAGCGCGCCACGATGAAGCGTTGCCGAGCTCAAGTTGGGCGTGCTCGATACTGGACTCCTCGGGAAAATGCGCAGGGAGTTCATCGGTCGACACGGGATGTGACAGCACCCCCGCCGCTCCGGTCCCGGGTAAGTTCACCGGCACCGGTGCGTTCAGTCCTCACCCAGGCCAAGCAATGCGGCGTTGCCACCGACGGCCGCCGTATTGACCGTAAAGGTGCGTTCCACCGCGAAACCGTGAAGGTAATGAGGCCCGCCGGCCTTGGGGCCGGTGCCCGATAGTCCTTCACCGCCGAAAGGCTGAACGCCGACGACCGCGCCGATCTGGTTGCGGTTGACATAGGTGTTGCCCACGCGCGCGCGGCGCTGGATGTAGCGCACGGTCGCGTCGATGCGTGAGTGGATGCCGAGCGTGAGGCCGTAGCCGGAGCGGTTGATCGCTTCGATGACCGCATCGAGCCGGTTCCCGGTATAGCGAACGGCGTGCAGGATCGGACCGAAGACTTCGCGTTCGAGCAGATCCAGGGCCGCGATCTCGAACAATTGCGGTGCAAAGAAACTGCCGCAACCGGTTTCCGGCGCGAGCCTCGCGCGGCACAGCAACTTGCCCTGATCCCTCATGCGCGCGGCGTGTTCTTCGAGCACGGCCCGGGCCGCGTCGTCGATCACCGGCCCGACGTCGGTCGACAGCAACGCCGGATCGCCGACCGAGAGCTCCTCCATCGCCCCATTGAGCAGCCGCAGCACGCGCGGCGCGATTTCTTCCTGCAGGAACAGCACGCGCAACGCTGAGCAGCGCTGTCCGGCGCTGTTGAATGCCGAGCGCAGGGCGTCGATCGCCGCTTGCTCCGGCAGCGCCGAACTGTCCACGATCATAGCGTTCAGTCCCCCCGTTTCGGCGATCAGCGGAACGATCGGGCCGCCGCGCGCGGCGAGCCGCCTGTGGATTGTCCGTGCCGTCTCGGTAGCACCGGTGATCGCCACGCCTGCAAGCCGCGGGTCCGCGAGCAGGCGGGTGCCGATGCGCGCGCTCGGGCCCGGCAGAAAGTGCAGAACCTCTGCTGGAATGCCGGCTTGGTGCAGCAGCCGCATGGCGGTGTGCGCGACAAGCGGAGTCTGGTTCGCGGGCTTGGCAACTACGCTGTTGCCGGCGACGAGCGCGGCGGCGATCTGCCCGGTGAAGATCGCAAGCGGAAAGTTCCAAGGGCTCACGCAGGCGAACACGCCGCGGCCGTGCCACCGGAGTTCGTTGTGCTCGCCGGTGGGCCCAGGCAGCACCATCGGGCGCGCCAGTTCGGCACGTGCAAGATGCGCGTAATAGCGGCAGTAGTCGGCGGCCTCGCGCACTTCGGCATCGGCGTCGGGCACACATTTGCCGCCCTCGCGCACCAGCAATGCAAGCAACGATGCTCGCTCGTGTTCGAACAGATCCGCCGCGCGTTCCAGGGTCGCCGCGCGTTCCGGCGGCGGCACGTCGTCCCAGCCGGGCTGCGCGCTTGCCGCGACATCGAGCGCGTGCGTCACGGCGGTTTCCCCGGCTTCGATCACGTGCCCCACCGTACGGCGGCGGTCTGCCGGGTCGGTGACGGGGCGCGGCGTACCGTTCAGCGCCTGCCCGCCGATCAGAGGGGCTGCGGTAGGCGGCACTGCGAGCGCGGCTACCATGTCGCGCATGCACGGTACCAGTGCCTCGACGTCGTACAGACTCAAACCGGCCGAGTTCTTTCGATTCGAGTAGATTTCGGCGGGCAAGGGGAGGCGTGGATTCGGCTTGGGATCCGTGTGGCGCAGCTTCTCGATCGGATCAGCCACCAGCGCATCGACCGGTATCGCGTGATCGAGCGCATGGTGCAGGAACGAAGTGTTGGCGCCATTTTCCAGCAAGCGCCGCACGAGGTAGGGCAGCAGATCTTCATGCGAGCCGACCGGTGCGTAGACGCGGCAGGCAACGCCATGCTTTTCCGGTCCGATGATTTCGGCGTAGAGCGCCTCGCCCATGCCGTGCAGGCGCTGGAATTCGAATTCGCGCACGCCACCCATGAGTTCGAGCAACGCCGAAACCGTTTGCGCGTTATGCGTCGCAAACTGCGGGTAGACCGCGTCCGGCGCTTGCGCCATGCGCCGCGCGCAGGCGAGATATGAAACGTCGCTTGCGCTCTTGCGCGTGAACACCGGATAGTCGGACAGCCCCCGCTCCTGGGCGCGCTTGATCTCGCTATCCCAGTACGCGCCTTTCACGAGTCGAAGCGGGACGCGGCGCTTGGCCGCGCGGGCAAGCTCGATCAGCCATTCGACCGTCGTCGCGGCACGCTTCTGATACGCCTGCACGGCAAGGCCAAAGCCTTCGTAATCGCGCAGGACGCGATAAACGGCCTCGAAGACGTCAAGCAATGGTTCGAGCCTGTCGCTTTCCTCGGCATCGAGCGTCAAACCGACCCCGGCCGCGCGCGCCGCTTCGGCCAGTGAATGCACGCGGGGCACGAGCTCGCGCATGAGGCGCTCGCCTTGCGCGTACTCAAAGCGCGGGTGCAGCGCGGACAGCTTAATCGAGATTCCGGGTGCTTCGAAGGCCGTACGTGCCGCCCCGGCGGCCGTGCCTGCCGCTGCGATGGCGCGGTGATAGGACTCGAGATAACGCTCGGCGTCCGCGCGAGTGAGCACCGCCTCGCCGAGCATGTCGAACGAGTGCCGGTAGGCCCGATGGCCGGGGGCGCGCGCGCGCTGCAGCGCTTCTTCAATCGTGCGTCCGGCGACGAACTGGTGCCCGAGGATCGCCATCGCCTGCTTGAGCGCGACGCGCACCGCGGGCTCGCCCAGACGCGCTGCTAGCCGTTCGATAAGCGATGGCAGCCCGCTTGCGCCCTGCGCGTCGAGTTGCACCAGCTTTCCCGAAAGCATGAGGCCCCAGGTCGACGCGTTCACCAGCAGCGAATCACTGCGTCCGAAATGCCGTTCCCAGTGCGCCGAGCCGAGCTTATCCTGGATCAGCCGGTCAGCCGTGGCGGCATCTGGAATGCGCAACAGCGCTTCCGCCAGGCACAGCAGCACGATCCCTTCCTCGGTGTCAAGGCCGTATTCCTGCAGAAACACTTCAATACCGCCGGCGCGCCGTCGGACACGCATGGCCAACACGAGTTCGCGCGCCCGCGCCTCGATACGGGCCCGCGCGGCGGGTTCGAAGCGCGACTCATCGAGCAGCGCTTCGATCGCGAGAGTTTCGTCGGCGAGATAGGTCTTGCGGATCAGCGCGCGCAGCGGATCGACCGGCCGCGGCGGCGTTGCGAAGATCATGCGGTCATTCATGGCGCCCTGCACGCGATTCAACGTCGAAACGCACGCCCTGCGCGAGCGGCAGCGCCGTTCCCCAGTTGAGCGTCACGGTCTGGCGCCGCATGTAGGCTTTCCACGCGTCGGAGCCCGCCTCGCGTCCGCCGCCAGTGTCCTTTTCGCCGCCGAAGGCGGCGCCGATCTCGGCACCCGAGGTCCCGACGTTTACGTTCGCGATACCGCAGTCGCTGCCTCCTGCGGACAGAAAACGCTCGGCGTTGCGCAGGTCGAGCGTGAACAGCGCGGAGGAGAGCCCCTGCGGCACGCCGTTCTGGATCGCGATGGCCTCGTCCAGTTCGCGATAGGGGATGACAACGAGAATCGGACTGAAGATCTCGCGCTGCAGGATGGGCAGGTGGGGCTGCGCGCGCACGATCGCAGGTTCCACGAAATAGCCGGAATGCCCGATGACCCGCCCGCCGCACACGATTTCGCCCCCTGACGCCTTGAATTCGTCGAGCGCCGCCGAATGACGTTTGACCGCGTCGCCGTCGATGAGGGGCCCCATCAGAGTGGCCGGTTTGAGCGGATCGCCGATCCGGATTTGGCGATAGGCGGTCACGAGCCGCGCGAGCAGCTCGTCAAAGCGCGACTCGTGAACGATCAACCGGCGCGTGGTGGTGCAACGTTGGCCGGCGGTGCCCACCGCGCCGAAGACGATCGCACGAACGGAGAGCGCAAGATCGGCGCTCTCGTCGACGACGACGGCGTTGTTGCCGCCCAGCTCCAGTATCGTGCGCCCGAGCCTCTCGGCGACGCGCGTCGCCACACGCCGCCCCACGGAGGTCGAACCTGTGAACGACACGAGCGGCACCCGCGCATCCGAAACGAAACACTCCGCGAGCGTGTCTTCGTGCGTCACGAACAGCGAAAAGATG
>MEQX01000050.1:85463-97429 GCA_001770415.1 Betaproteobacteria bacterium RIFCSPLOWO2_02_FULL_63_19
CGGCCGAGTTCCTTCATTGCGCGGTGACACAAGTGTTGTACCGCAATGGCGCACAGCGGTGTTTTCGGCGAGGGCTTCCATACCACCACATCGCCGCACACCGCGGCAATGAACGCGTTCCATGCCCAAACGGCCATCGGGAAATTGAAAGCCGTGATCACGCCCGTTATCCCAAGCGGATGCCACTGCTCGTACAAGCGGTGTGCGGGGCGTTCGGAATGCATGCTCAATCCGTAGAGCATGCGCGACTGGCCGATGGCGAGGTCCGCGATGTCGATCATCTCCTGCACCTCGCCGTCGCCTTCGGACTTGATCTTGCCGTTCTCGATCGATATCAGCGTTCCGAGCGCGTCCTTGTTGGCACGCAGCAATTCGGCCACGCGCCGCACCAGCTCGCCGCGTTGCGGCGCGGGCACCGATCGCCACGCATCGAACGCGTCACGGGCGGCGGCGATAACCGCCTCGTAATCTTCCGCAGTGCTCGCGTACACTTCCGCAATCACTTCGCCTGTAGCCGGGTTGACTGAAGCGATCCGGTATGCCCTAGGAGCGAACCGCCAACCGGCCGCGCCGGCGTAGGCGCCCGGATTGACGGATTCGAGTTTGAGCGATTTCAAGGTCTCCATGAATACCTCCCGCTGCGGCGCGACTTCCAAGAGTAAGACAACGGAAACCGGGACGTAATTCACGCCGACAGGTAGCGGCATGGATTTTTTGCGTGCGGGCCGTGTCAAATCCAGCATGGACGCCGCCGCGAAACACGATGAAATGCTCGATCATGACAGGGTCTCTGCCCGATCGCCGGAGCGCGCGCTGCCGCGTCGCGGGCGCCAGCGCGCATTGCGTCCCGAGCCATCCGTATGTCTTATCGGGGCGGCCTGCGGTCTTGGCGCGCCGGGCGCCTACTGCGCAGAGGCGCCCGCGCGGTTGCGTGCGCGCCTAGCGCTGTCCACGAGTTTGCGCCGCGCGTTCGTCTGGCGCAATATGCTCAGCGCCCGCGCGAAGCCGAACGGCGACGATTTTCCGCCGCATGGACTCGTGCCCTTCTGCCGCCGGCTGGCGAGACCGGTCCGCGAATGTGTGGCGAGCGGCACGCGCTTCCTGGTACTGGGCGGTGACCATTCCTGTGCCATCGGAACCTGGAACGGCGCGCGTGTGGGGTTGGGGCGACGCGGACCGCTCGGGCTCATCTGGATCGATGCGCACATGGATGCTCACACGCCGCGCACGAGTCCGAGCGGGCGCGTGCACGGCATGCCGCTCGCGTGCCTGCTTGGTTTCGGCGATCCGCTGCTCGTGCGTCTGGGCGAGCGGAAAGGGCCATGTCTGTTGCCGCAGCACGTCTGCCTGATCGGCGCGCGTAGTTTCGAGCCGGATGAGGAAGCCCTGCTTGCGCGGCTCGGCGTGCGCGTCTACCGGATGGACGAAGTGCACTGCCGCGGCCTCGCGGCGGTCATGGCGGAGGCGGTCGGTCGAGTGCAGTCCGGAACCGGAGGATTCGGGGTGACGCTGGATCTCGATGCCGTGGATCCCGGCGAGGCACCCGCAGTGGTGACACCGGCAACCGATGGAATCGGTTTTGACGAGCTGCGGCTCTCGCTGCGCGCCGCAGCCGCCGCTCCCCGTTTTCTCGGCATGGAAATCGCCGAGTTCAATCCGCCGATGGATAGCGATGAGCGCACGGCGAAGCTTGTCGAAAAGCTCGTCGAGACCGCCGCACAGGTTCCGCGCCCAGCAAGCGCGCTGGAACTCGAACGGCGCTACTTGGCGCGCAACTACGAACCACTGCCCGTCGTACTCACGCGCGGCAAGGGCGTGTACGTCTGGGACGACGTCGGGCACCGCTATCTGGACATGATGGCGGCGTATTCGGCGGTGAGTTTCGGGCACGCGCATCCGCGGCTGGTGCGCGCGCTGGCGGTTCAAGCGCGCCGGCTGAGCATGGTGTCGCGCGCGTACTACACCGATCGGCTCGGCCCGCTCGCGAAGCGGCTTTGCGAGCTCACGCGCACGCAACGTCTGCTACCGATGAATACGGGCGTTGAGGCCGTCGAGACCGCGCTCAAAGCCGCGCGGAAGTGGGCGTATAAGGTAAAAGGCGTGCCAGAGGGACGCGCCGAAATCGTGGTGTGCGACGGTAACTTTCACGGCCGCACGATCGCCGTGGTCGGCATGTCGGCCGAACCGCAATACCGAGACGGCTTCGGGCCCTTCGCGCCGGGCTTCCTGCAGATCCCCTACGGCAACGCCGCCGCGCTGGAGGCCGCGATCACGGATTGCACAGCAGCTTTTCTGGTCGAACCGATCCAGGGCGAGGGCGGCATGGTCGTGCCGCCGGAGGGCTATCTTGCCGCGTGCGCGGCGGTCTGCCGCCGGCACAATGTTCTGCTGATCTGCGATGAAGTGCAAACCGGTCTCGGACGGACCGGCCGGCTGCTGGCCTGCGAGCACGAGAACGTTGTGCCCGACGGCATCCTGCTCGGCAAGGCGCTCGGCGGGGGTCTTCTACCCGTCTCGGCGTTTCTGACAAGCGAAGAAGTGATGAACGTATTTACGCCCGGTGATCACGGATCGACTTTCGGCGGCAACCCGCTCGGCTGCGCGGTGGCGCTCGAGGCGCTCAATCTGCTCGAGGAGGAGCAGCTGGTCGAACGGGCCGCCCGACTTGGCGATTATCTGCTGCAGCGGCTGCGCGAATTGCGCGGTCCGCTGGTGCGCGCGGTGCGCGGCAAAGGACTTTTCACCGGAATCGAACTCGACACCTCCGTGGTGAGCGCGCGCCGCGTGTGCGAAACGATGCTACGGTACGGCATCCTGACCAAAGACACCCACGATACGGTGCTGCGCTTTGCGCCGCCGCTTGTCATCCGGCGCGCACAGCTCGATGACGCCCTGGAACGCATCGGCCGCGCGCTCAACGACGTCCGGCTGTTGCGGTAACGGAAGCTTGAACCCGGCATGCGTGGCCCAATAGCGGGCGCCCGTGCACTGAGCGAATGCGCCGCGTCGGTGAGTTCCCGCCATAGGCGATCGGTGTTCCTGGGCAGGACGGTGGTCGCATCGGCCTGATGCAGCGTCCAGAGGCCGCGCGCGATTTCAGCGTGAAGCTCACCGGGACGCCAGATCACCATGCCCGCAAAATAGCGCGCATCGTTCGGCGATTGTTCGATGACGCGGTCGATCAGCTTCGCGTCATAGACTAGGAACAGCCGCTCGCCGAGGCGCAGGGCGCCCGCGCCAGGTGCCTCGGCGAGCGGCAAGACCGCGACAACCGCTTCGAGCAAGAACGGTCCGCCAAAGTAGACCGGATCGAGCACCATCTTCGACGGGGCATGTAGCGGGAAGAGGGCCGAAAGGGATAAGCGTGTGGGTCGGTTGAGGATCAGTCCCACGTGTCCGCCAAAAGACATCGGTGCCGCGATCAGCACGGTACGTCGCCAAAGCGAGTCCTGGAACTCGGGTGTGGCCGCGAGCACAACGGTCTCGCCTTCGATGTTCGGCTGCGCGAGCGCAGTAGGGGCGGCGAGCAGAGCCAGCGCCACTCCCGCCATGATCATGGCCGTCTTGGCCCGGTGTACCTGGCTCGGCGCAATCGCGCCCGCGCCGGTAACCACGCCGGCCCGAGGTCTAGTGCAAACGCGGACCATATGCGCCTCTTTGTCTCATATAAGTTTCGACGTCTACCTTGAATGAAGGTTCGGGTGACGGTCTCTCGGACCGGGCGACGAGAAACGCGGTATTTAAACCACTACCCGACAAGGGTTTCTGCGTCCAGTGAACTGTGCGGCACCGATGCGGCTCTACGCGAAAGCGATTCAGAAATTATGCCGGTCCCAGCGCTACGTCCAAGGGCGACTTTTACGAAGCCATGAATATTGCCCTCGCCGTCGCGGCTCGCGCGCCAGGCGCGCCCGGTGCAGGTACACTTAGACGTTCGCGGCGCCTTGAGGAAGTCATGGATAACGAAGTCTCCACTGAAAGGAATGTCCTCGGCGGGCCGCTGCAGGCGTGCAGTTTTGCCCCGCTCACCGGCTTCTTCCGCGATGGGTGCTGCGCGACGCGCGGCGAACACGGCGTCGCGCACCTGGTCTGCGTCAAGGTGACGGCCGACTTTCTCGAATTTTCGCGGGCCCACGGCAACGATCTGAGCACGCCGATCCCGGAGATGCGCTTCCGCGGCCTGGTGCAGGGCGACCGCTGGTGCTTGCATGTGCTGCGCTGGATTGAAGCCTGGGAGGCGGGAATGGCGCCCAAGGTCGTACTCGAGGCAACCCACGAGAACGTGCTGAGGATGGTTCCGCTGCAGGCACTGAAGCGGCACGCGCTGGATGTGCAATGAAGCGGTATGTGATGTATCGGAATCGAAGTTGAATAGGAGTGCATGCGATGGGGAACACGGACGCGAACCGCACGCCGGATATCGACCTCGACGAGGTCGCGAACCTACTGAACGCGCTGGAGCGCGATCTGGCCAATGTCCAGGGGAGTCCGAAGGACATCCAGCGCCTGAGGGATGAAGTCGAGACGCTCAAGAACGTGCTCGGCTCACCGGTGCGCAGGCCCCATTGGGTCCGGGACGGATTGCACAGTATCCGGCACGTGTTCGAGAACGCGCTCGATGCGGCGGTCGCAGAGGGCCTGAAGGGCAGCCAATACGTCGCCGAGATCGGGCGCATATTGGGGATGTGAGACAGAGGGCGGTACGGCGGGTCGCGGCCAAGGTTTCAGGAGCAAAGCGGCAGTGCTACTTCTAGGAGAGGCAACATGAAAATGAACTGGGCAGTCTGGATACCCATTGCCGCGCTTATGTTCGCCGCATCCGCCGCATACGCCGCGGTCAGCGTCGACACCAGTGGCGCGCGTCCGGCGGACGCTTCGATCCAGATCGGCGCCAGCGTGGATTCGCGCAGCGACTCGGCCGCGGTCGGGCAGAACATGGACGCATACCTGGGGATCGTAACGCCAGGGGGCGTCCTGTACACCTTTACCGCGTCGAGCCTGGAGCCACCGGTGCTCGCGCCCTATGTCTCCAGCCTGGGCGACTCCCAGACCTGGCACAAACTGCTTTCGTTCCAATACGTGCACGGTCTCGACACCGGACTGGTCAATCTGCTGACCGTGCCGACCGCGGGCCTGGAGCAGGGTGTCTACACGGCTTACTTTGCGATCGCGACGCGTGAACCCTTCGCCGTGCAGGCCTATGACTGCAAGAAGTTCTACGTCGGCGACAGCCCGCTCGGCAACGCCGTCGGTACCTTCAGCGGGACGTGGACCAACCAGACGTACGGCAGCAGTGGCGGGGCAAGCTTTGTGGTCACGCAGGACACCAGTGGCGGGTTCTCGATAAAGACGAACCTCACCGGCAATGTATTCGGCAGCCCGGCCCCTGGGGAGTTTACGATCAACGGGAATACCAGCACGGATGCGCAAGGCAACATCGTATTGAACTCGGCGACACCGATCGGATACTTGTCCGGCAGCATCGGCGCCGACGGCAAGTTGCAGGGCAGCCTGAGCGTGAATAGCCAGGGGATCAACAGTCTCGATTTTTCCGGCACGGTCCAGGGTCCGAGTCTCAACTTCAACTACACGGTGAACTTCGTCGGCGGATCAACGGCGTCCGGAGTCGTCACTGGCACCAACACCACAGCCAACTCTTGCTTGTGAGCAGCCCGCGGGTTTGCCGGACAGCCAGCGATGGGATGGCGGCAGTCCGTTTGCGGCAAGACGGATGCGCCCAATTCATGGCTAGCTCCGGGGGGGGGACGTGATCTGCATCAAACACGAAGTACACGGGTCAGGTAATACCAATGAGCGGGATACCAGGTGTCATTCGACAGGCTGAAACCACTGTATCCACATCATCGGTCAAAAGGGAACACCCCTTTCTCTGGATGAAAATGCCGACAACAAGACCTTTGAGTTAAACGTCAATTTCGCCACACCCGCGGGTACCACGGTCGCCCCGAGCACGCCGCTGCCACCAGCCCCAACGACGCAGACCGTGTTCACCTTGCCAATCGGGCAGATGCCCGCCGACGCCGTGTCGGTGAGCCCGAGCGGCACTTTCGGCAGTGCCACGTTGGTTGTTGCGTTGGATTTGTCCAAAGTGCTCGCTGGTGGGTTCTCTGCCGCGCAAGGTCGGTTCGCCGCCACCTATAACGTCTATGTTGCCGCGCTGGTGCCCAGCGGGGTACTCGGTCTTAGCGATGCAAGTTGGTTCGTTTTGTATCCGGCGACCCGTGCGTGGGGCGAACTCGGTTCTCCGATCGCCGCTTATTTGGAGGGCATAGCGGAAAACGCGACCAACTTCGTGGAAATCAGCATTCTGCAAGAAATGGACGTGACAGGGCTGGTGGGCAGCGAAATCTACATCGGCTACGGCACCAGCGACACCGAGATGCTCTTGGAGCGCCGGTATCGAGGCGTGTACAAGGTGCAGTAACCGGGCGTCCGCAATGGAGCAGAGCGACTGGCCGGTTGGGGTCGCGCGCTGCCGGTCAGCGCTTCCAGATCACAGACATTCCGGAAATTTCACTGGATCGAGAGCGCCAGAGGCACAAATCGGCCACTATGCGGATGTTGAAACCATGCGGAGGTTTCGTCAGCCCAACATGCGCGTTTGCCCGGAAACGGCGCGAATCAGGTTCGACCCACCGTCAATCCGCCGTCCACCATTAACAGGTGCCCGGTCACCATCGACGAGGCTGCGGATGCCAGAAAGAGCACCGGTGCGGCCATCTCCTCGACGTCACCCATACGCCCGAGCGGCACGAGGGACTTCGCATGCTCGAGGTAGCCGGGGGCGGACGGCGGCACGCCTTTCGCCGGATCGCCTTCCACGGCCACGCGCAAGCCTTCGGTCATGAACCAGGAGGGACCGATGGCGTTGACGCGGATGGCCGGCGCCCATTCAACCGCGAGGGTGCGCGTCAGCTGGATCACGGCACCCTTGCTGGCGGTGTAGGCAGCCTGCTCCTTCATGCCGAGCACGCCCGAGGTGGACGCGAAATGGATGATGCTGCCGCCGCCGGCGCGCAGCATCGCCGGGCGCACGGCCTGCGCGAAAACGAACAGGCCGCGCACGTTGACGTCGAGCATGCGCAGAAACGCTTCGTCGTCGTAGCTCTCCGACGGCCCCTTCTTCACCGGCGCGGCGATCAGGTTGACGAGCACGCTGGGGGCGCCGAGTTCGCGTTCGACGCGCGCGACGAATGCGTCGCAATCGTCCCGGCGCGTGGCGTCGCATGCGGCGGCGAAGGAACGATGGCCCGCTTCATTAGCTGCACTCACCGCGTGCAACGCGCGCTCGGGCGCGAGGTCAGCGATCGCGACGTCGGCCCCGGCTTGCGCCAGCGCCCGCGTAATCGGCATGCCGAAGTCGCTCGCGCCGCCGGCGACGAGGGCGACACGCCCGTCCAGACGGAAGCGGTCAAGAACGTTTGTCATGGCCCGGGATCGGCTGTGTACCGCTGCTCGCGCACAGAATTGAAGGCACGGCCCATTGTGCCCGGCTCGCAACGGGAGTTTAAACCAGACCCTGCATATTCGAGCACCCTCAAGCCGCTCCCCGTGCACGATCTAGCACTGCGCCTGCGTCTTCGATCGCGTCGCCGCGCCAGGCGACATGCCCGTCCGGGCGAACCAGCACGAGTCCGCGCTCATACAGCGCCGCGATCTCCGGGTCGGCGAGCCCGACGACCGAAAGCGGCACCGACGCCTCGCGCGCTGCGTTGACGAATGCATCGGCGCCCGGCGCGGCGCCCGACAGGCGGAGCAGCGTGAAACCGGCGCCGAACAGATCGAGCGTGGAGCGCGCTGCGTCGATCCACGCGTGCGGCGCGCGATGGCCGGGACGTGCGGTGGGACGATAGCTCACCGGATCGAACGGGCGCGCCGCGGTGCCGTCGGGGACCACGAGCGGCGAGTCTTCGTAGTGGTAGCCGAGGTGAACACCGATCGGTGCAAAGTGTTTCAGCTTCGGCGGCAGCAGGGCGGCCACCGCCGCACGGGCGGCCTGTCCAGCCGGTCCCGCATCCTCGATTACGGGCGGCACGCGCGAGATGTCGCCGCTTTTCGCGTAGTTGTCGGCGGCCTCGACGGTGTTGAAGCGGCCGACCGGACGGCGCTCCGCGTCGTACGTGGCGAGGAGCTGCGGTCCGCCCCAGCCGTGCTCGACAGCTGCAATCTTCCAGGCGAGGTCGACCGCGTCGCCAATGCCGGTGTTCATGCCGAATCCGCCGGTGGGCACGAAGAGGTGGCATGCGTCGCCGGCGAGGAATACGCGGCGGCTCGCGTAGCGCTGCGCGACCAGCTGGCGCGGCAGCCAGGGCTGCACCGACCGGATTTCGATCTCGATATCCGCGCCGATCGCGGCGCGTACGAGGCGTCCGGGGTCGTCCTCCTGCGCCGTCTCGCCCGCGGTGTAGTACCGGTTGAACACCCAGTCAACACGGCCGTCGATCGTGTAGATGGTGCCGGCGCACCCCGGCACGAGGATCCAGTACATGACGGCGCGCTCGGCGCCCAGACGCTGCATCAGTTGGGGCGCGCGAAAGTGGATGCCGAGCGCCTGTCCCAGCGTGCCGCGTCCTTCGTACTCGATGCCCAGGCCGGCTCGCACGGCGGATTGCGCGCCATCGCAGCCCGCGAGGTAGCGCGTGCGAACGGTTTCGCGGCGACCGTCCGCTTCGCATCGCAGCGTCACATCAACGTGGTCCGATCGCTCGGTGAACGCTTCGACGCGCCAACCGTAGCGCTTCGCGACCTGCGGCATCCCCGCGAGGTGATCGCGCAGCATGCGCTCCAGCGGCGACTGCGCGGTCCAGGTCTTGAAGTAGGGTGAGAGCGCGACCTCCGGAATCGCGCGCGCCCAGCGCTCGCGCTCGGCGAACAGAGCTTCGATCGACGGAAAGCGAAAGCGGTGGATTTCGCGTGCCAGCATGCGTGTGACGTACACCACGTCCAGCGCTTGCGAGCGCGGCACGCCGGCGTTGATCACGTGCGCTTCCAGGCCCAGACGCCGGAAGTGCTCCATGCTGCGCACGCCGATGGAAATGGCGCGCGGGTGCGGGTGCACCTCGATCATCGGGTCCACCACGAGACTCGCGACCTTTCGCCAGGCGAGATCAGCCGCGAGCGTTAGGCCCACGGGACCGGCGCCGGCGATGAGGACGGGAATTTCCAGTGTCATTCGGGTTGGGGCGCGCGACCCCGCTCAGCCACAGGATAACCTGCGCCGGCGCGCGCTGCTCGCCGTACCTTTCGAGCGCGAAGTGGTGCGCAGGGCCAAGGCGGCGCGAGACTTCGCGCTATTCAACCTCGGTAGCGACAGCAAGCTGCGCGGCGAACGTGATGACTTACGA
Source organism: Betaproteobacteria bacterium RIFCSPLOWO2_02_FULL_63_19 (assembly GCA_001770415.1). Taxonomy (GTDB): domain Bacteria; phylum Pseudomonadota; class Gammaproteobacteria; order Burkholderiales; family SG8-39; genus JACQTO01. Next base: position 94,829 of record MEQX01000050.1, read on the forward strand.
CCCCGTACCCGAGATCGCCAACGTCGCTCGCTTCTGGCCGATCAGCGCCAGCAAGTCCTTCTGCGGCGCGGCGAACTTCTCGATCCCTTCCTGCATCAGCACCTCTTCCAGCCGAGCGGCGTCCACCTTCTCGTCGATCTCGCGCAGGACCGCGTCATCGGGCAACTGGTCCACCTGCCGCGCAAACGTCCGCCCGCTCGACTGGACCTGTTCATTGGTGGCCGGAGGGTTCGTCTGGATGTCACTGCCGGCAAAGGCCTCCACGTACTTCCACGGCGCGTCCTCGCGCTTTTTCGTCCCGGTGCTGGCGAAGATGATTTCCTGCCTCAGCGGCAGATGCTCGTCGGCCCAGACCTCCTGGTTCCGCCGCCAGATCCGCTTGGCATTCACGATGCCCACCTGCCCCTGCGCCGCCGCCGACAGTTGCGGAACGTGTTTTTCCGTATACACGTCCACGCGCGACACGAAGATGCTGTACACGCTCTTGAAACGCGCGAGATCGCCGCGCCGCCGCGCGCCTCGCCACACCGCCTCGCGGGCGAGATCGAATTGCCGCTGACTGAAGATCAGCGTCACATTGAGCGTCACGCCGGCCGCCGCCAGATTCTCCAGCGCGTCCAGCCCGGCCGGCGTGGCCGGAACCTTGATCATGCGGTTCTCGTGTCCCGCCGACCATTGCTTGCCGAGCTCCACGTATCGCGCGACGCGGTCCGCATGCGCCGGACCCCGCTGGACATCCTCCAGCAGCGGGTCCAGCTCGAAACTCACGTAACCATCGTCGCCGCGGCTGGCCCGCCAGACCGGGTGGAAGACCTGCTGCGCCTCGCGCACCAGCTGGTCGGTCAGTTGCCAGGCGATGGACTCGTCGTCGAGCCCGGCGGCGAGCAGCTTCTCGATTTCCCCGTCAAAACGACCCGTCTTGATCAGGTCGGCCACGATGACGGGATTCGAAGTGGCTCCCGTGGCCCCCAGTGCCCGATTGGTCCGGACGAGGTCCGGATCCACCGAGTCGAGCCAAAGTCGGGTACCAGAGGCAATCAACGAACTGAGCGGCGTCGTCATGACTGTCGCATCCTTTATTTCCGGTCCTTATCGGGCAGCGTGCGCGCGGTGCGCTGGCGCGCTTTCCGCGTCGGGGTGCCCGGCGGTCCCACGACTCAGCTTATCAAAACTTGCCCGGTGGCTGCAGGGCCTGATGCATGCTAGGGTTCGTGCACAATCCCATGTGCGGCCATGGGTCGTCGTGTAACCGCGGCGCGCGAGCCAGTCGCCGAAGCTCGACGGCCATCACAGTGGAAGGCGAAGCATGAATCATCTCCAACCCGGCGTGATCGCGGGGGTTCCCCCGGTCGCGCGCTACCTGACGTTTTCGCTCAGACCGCGGACAAACCCGCGGCGATCGCTCGCCGCGCTCGCGGCGCTTGCCGACGGCAAGGGCTGCGTCGTCGGCGTCGGCGATTCCGTCTGGCGCCCGTCGGTGCGCAGAGGCGGCCTCGATCTGCGAAGGATCACTTGATCCGGGCGGATTCCACGCCGTCGCGAGCGGCGCGCAACGGGTCAGGCGCTCTTGAACGAATCCAGCTGCAGGTTCAGGCGATATCCCGGCTCGACGCCTAACAGCGTAACAGTCCATTCGTGAATGCGCGAGCGCACGCAGGTCCCGAGTTCCGGCACGTACCATTCCAGTTCCTCGCGATGCAGCTCCAGGTCCTCCGGAGGCGTCGGCCCGAGCAGCATCGTGCGGCGCACGATGATTGCCCGGTATGTCCGGTCGTTGACCTGCACGTCCTGCCATCCTTCGACCGCTGACCAGACCGCAAGGTAGTAGCGTGACTGGTTGGAATCGGTCCGATGCATCCGCTGTTCCCAGCGCTTGCCCGATACGAGCGGAAAAGCGTAGCGAATCAGCGGCGGATCGAAGGTCCCTACGACGTAGCCGTTCTCGCTCAACGTGCCCGAGAGCTGAATTCCCGGCGACGCAAACAGCGCGTCTTCAACGGTGGCGCCGTTGGCGCGTCGCGTGACGACGCGTATGCCTCGCTCGGAGACAGATTCGACCTCCCGTGTGATCGCGCCCCGGTCGAGCCCGTTGTACGCGTCGCTGCGGCGATAGGTCCAGCTCTGACCGGCGCGCCATTGTGGTGCCGGTATCTCCGTGGTGGCTATGTTTCCGAGCGGAGTCGTCGCGCAGGCCGACAATGCAATGGCTGCGCTTGCCGAAAGAAACTGCCTTCGATCTGTCATGGCGCCTCCTGGCTCAACCCATATCGCTGCCTAAAACTACGCTCCAAAACCACCTCTGTCTGTTACGAATTGTTGCCCATGCCGCCGCCGTACTCCCATGACGTTAACAAGCCCTAGCCCAACTTATTCCGTAACCACCCGACGATGACCGCCTGGGCCTCCATGCCGCCCATATGCGCGCCGGAATCGAAGCGGGCCGCTTTCGGCGCGCCGTGTTCGAGCAGCAGGTACATATCGGCGATCGGAAAAATGGTGTCGTTGACGCCGTTGATGCACAACAGCGGCGCGCAGGGCCGATCGAGGATGCCCTGATCGAGCAGCGACAGCCTGGGGCTGTATTCGAGCCATTCCTCGCCG